>NZ_CANMRQ010000002.1 GCF_947500325.1 uncultured Lacinutrix sp. | reverse complement strand
AATAATCTCAAGCAAGCTTGATTAACGCAAATCATTTTTAAAAGGATTACTTCGCTTTGCTTCGTGATCCTCAAAACCCCGTTTTGATAAAAGAAAACGCTGATAAAAATAATCTCAAGCAAGCTTGATTAACGCAAATCATTTTTAAAAGGATTACTTCGCTTTGCTTCGTGATCCTCAAAACTCCGTTTTGACAAAAGAAAACGCTGATAAAAATAATCTCAAGCAAGCTTGATTATTTTTATCAGCGTTTTCTTTTCATTCGTGACCTCGAGAGGATTCGAACCTCCAACCCTCAGAGCCGAAATCTGATATTCTATCCAGTTGAACTACGAGGCCATTGATTCCTATTCTAATTAGGAATAATATAAATTACGCTAGTTTAGCTTTCACAATTGTAGATATTGTTTTACCATCTGCTCTACCTGCAACAGCTTTATTAACCATACCCATTACTTTCCCCATATCTTTCATGCCTTCTGCTCCTGTTTTTGCTATCATCTCTTCCACAACTTTAGCTACTTCTTCTTCTGTCATAGCTTCTGGTAAAAATTGAGCTATCACTTCTGCTTCAGCTAATTCTGGTGCCGCCAAATCTTCTCGCCCTTGCTCTACAAATATAGCAGCACTATCCTTACGTTGTTTTACTTGTTTTTGAAGAATTTTAAGCTCTTGCTCTTCAGTTAATTCTTCTTTTGCTCCACTTTCTGTTTGCGCTAACAAAATAGCAGATTTAACTGCTCGTAAAGCTGTTAATGCTACGGTATTTTTACTTTTCATTGCCTCTTTTAAGGCAGTCATTATATTTTGCGATAAACTCATTTTATTTTGATTTTATTGAATTGCGAAGATACTAAGAAAAATGGATTCACTATTTGTATAAATCGTAATTGACTTTATTAAAAAACCCAGAAAGTTGGGAAACTTGCTGGGTCTTAATACGACTAAATATGCTATTTAAAATATTTAATCTACGTTATCGTGTAAAAAAGAATTATTATTTCTTAATTGAATATCATCATTATCATCTATACTTAAACTAGTTTTAGATGCATTTGTTTCTGAGGATGAATGCTGTGTTTCGTCTAAAGTCATTCCTTGACGTTTGTATGCAGGAATCTTTTCTATATCATCAATCTTTGCATTATTGAATTTATAATTGAAACTTTTCATCTTTTCTCTTCTATCATCTGCACGCTCTTTTAGAATATCAGAAATAGAACTATTCGTAGGATCTAAATCTTCTTCTGGAGTTATTTTAGGAGCTTTTTCTTCTACAGATTTTTTTTCAAAAACGATCTCAGCATCTACTTCTTCTTTGACTTCAGTTGTTTTTTGATTAGAATTTAATGCAGAATTAACTTCTATATAATCATCCAAAGCATAACGTACTTCTTCATCTTCACGAACTTCGGTAACAGGAATTAACTCTACATGATCATTAACTTCTATATCTTTTACTTCGCTTGTTAAATCGTAAGTAATAGGCTCTTCATCTTCAATAGACTTTTCATTAATAGGTAAATCAAAACTCAACGTTATTTGTTGTTTTTTCTCCTCTTCTTCAATTACATTGTTTTGATTATTTTCTTCAGTAGATGATGTAATAACAAAATCTTCTTCGGTATCAAAAGTCGCTACCACTTCATCATAAACAACATCCATATTTTTAATAATCTCTGTTGTTGTTACTAATCCTAAATCTTCTAATGTTACACTTCTTTGTTTATTGATTAAATCCATTTCAAACTTACTCAAAGTGTCTTCAGCATCTTCATTTAAGTCTAAAGTATGTTTAACCACCTTAACTGGTTTTGGTTTTTCAAGAACAATATCTGGCGTTATTATAGCTGGAGAATCTTCTTCATTACTTAAATCTTTTTCTATACTTTGATCTTCCTCTAAAGCATGAATAACTTTTTTAGTTTCAGTATTAGAAATCTCATCTTGTTGTTCAATATTAAAACCTGTAGCTATTATTGTTACTGCTATAGATTCTTCTAAAGCTTCATCTTCACCAACACCCATAATAATGTTTGCTCCATGACCGGCTTCTGCTTGAATATGATCATTAATCTCACCTATTTCATCAATAGTAATTTCCTGAGAACCCGAAACGATTAGCAACAATACGTTTTTAGCTCCAGTAATTTTATTATCATTTAATAACGGCGAATCTAATGCTTTAGAAATTGCTTCTTGTGCTCTATTTTGACCTGATGACGTTGCAGATCCCATAATAGCTGTACCACTATTGCTTAAAACTGTTTTAGCATCACGTAAATCAATATTTTGAGTATAGTGATGTGTTATAACTTCTGCTATACCTCTAGCTGCTGTTGATAAGACCTCATCTGCTTTAGAGAAACCAGCCTTAAAGCCTAAATTACCATATACTTCTCGTAATTTATTATTATTGATTACGATTAACGAATCTACTTCTGCACGTAATTTCTCAATTCCTTCTTGCGCTTGCTCATTACGCATCTTCCCTTCAAACTGAAATGGCATTGTAACAATACCTACAGTTAAAATGTCTAATTCTTTAGCCATTTTAGCAATAATAGGTGCCGCTCCAGTTCCAGTTCCTCCTCCCATTCCTGCAGTTATAAAAACCATTTTTGTATTGGTTCCTAACATTTGTTGAATGTCATCAAAACTTTCTTCTGCTGACTCTTTACCTACATTTGGGTTTGCTCCAGCTCCTAATCCTTCGGTTAAATTAACACCTAATTGGATTTTATTTGGAACACCACTATTTTGAAGTGCTTGGGCATCTGTATTACAGATTACAAAATCCACTCCTTTAATACCTTGCTGGAACATATGGTTAATAGCGTTGCTACCACCTCCACCAACACCAATAACCTTTATGACGTTAGATTGATTTTTAGGTAAATCAAAGGCGATACTTTCGAATTCTTTGTTGCTCATAAAATTCTATTTATTTGGATCAATTACTATTTTTATTGACGATACATACCTTCGTCATACTTATTTATTAATTATTCTGCGTTGTCTAAAAAATCTTTAACACGCTCTGTTAACGCATCTAAAAAGGAGCGTTTTTGTTTTTTTGGCGGCTCTACTATCTCTTCTTCTTCAACTAAAAACTCAGAATCTTCTTTTTCTATTTCTTCAACAACGGCTTCTGCTTTAACTCTTTCTTGTCGTTTTAAACCATCCATTACTAAACCAACCGCAGTTGCAAACAATGGACTTGTAATAGCATCATCGCTATCCCCTGCCAAATGTTCATTTGGATAACCTACTCTGGTATCCATTCCTGTAATATATTCAACTAATTGTTTTAAATGTTTTAACTGGCTTCCTCCTCCAGTTAATACAATACCTGCAATTAGTTTTTTCTTTTGTTCTTCATGTCCATAGTTTTTAATTTCTACATACACTTGCTCTATAATTTCAACAACTCTTGCATGAATAATTTTAGATAAATTTTTCAATGTAATTTCTTTTGGATCTCTTCCTCGTAATCCTGGAATAGATACAATTTCATTGTCCTTATTTTCTCCTGGCCATGCAGAGCCAAATTTTATTTTTAATAATTCAGCTTGTTTTTCAATGATAGAACAGCCTTCTTTTATATCCTCCGTAATAACATTTCCTCCAAATGGTATTACTGCAGTATGACGTATGATTCCATCTCTAAAAATGGCCAAATCTGTAGTTCCTCCTCCAATATCAATTAACGCTACTCCAGCTTCTTTTTCTTCTTGACTCAATACTGCGTTAGCTGAAGCTAAAGGCTCAAGCGTGATGCCTTCTAAAGCTAGCCCTGAACTCTTAACACAGCGCCCAATATTTCTAATAGAAGACACTTGACCTACTACAACATGAAAATTAGCTTCCAGCCTTCCACCATACATTCCTATAGGCTCTTTTATCTCTGCTTGACCATCAACTTTATATTCTTGTGGTAATACATGAATAATTTCTTCTCCAGGTAACATTACCAACTTATGCACTTGATTTACCAAACGGTCAATATCTTCTTCATCAATTACTGTTTCAGAATCTGGTCGTGTGATATAATCACTATGTTGTAGACTACGAATATGTTGCCCTGCAATACCAACAGTTACGCCTTCTATTTTAAGTGCGGCTGCAGCTTCTGCTTCTTGAATTGCTAATTGGATAGATTGAATTGTTTGCGTAATATTATTTACTACACCACGATGTACACCCAAACTTTTAGACTTTCCAATGCCTAAAATCTCTACTTTACCATATTCATTTTTACGACCAATCATCGCCACAATTTTTGTGGTTCCAATATCTAATCCAACTGCTAAATTCTGTTCCATAATTTATACTTTAGTACAAACAACTTGGTTTTCAAATTGCAAATTAACTTTGCTATATTTTTTTAAACTCTTATCCTTAATCGCTTTTTTATAAAACGCTTTAAGGTTATTTATTTTTTTTTCTAAATGTTTAAGGTTTCCTAATTGCACTATAAATTGACATTGTCTTAATCTTAAATTGATAGACTTATTTTCATTTTGATGAATCGATACGACATTCTTTTTTAAGAAATCGTCAGTATCAATTCTACTAGCAATAGCATAAACATTACTTAAATCTTTCTTTGACACTTTACCAGTAACCATGGGTACTCGCGCAGTATAATTTGATGACAAAGGCATATAACCTCCTTTATCATCTATATAATAAGAGCCTGAATTACTGACTCTTGCAATAGGTTTCTTTTGTTTTATTTTAGCTGAAAAATCTCCATTTACACTTAAGAAAACTTCAGCTTTTTCAATCATTGCGTTAGCGTTTAGGGCAGATTCTATAGTATTCAAATCTAAAGTTTCTTTAGGCACACTCGTAACAGCTTCTTGATTTTGTATTAACAATTTACTAACAGTCGCATGAGTAATAAATGGTTTTTGCTCATCTACAAATTCTATGGTTGTTTTTACGATCTTTCGATTACCATTTTTCTTAGACGCAAAAGCAAATAGAAATATTACTAAAGCTAGTAATAGAAACATTTTTATGTAGTTCCAATTAATTTTCATTAACCAATGCTTGTTTTATTTTTTGTACTTCGGCTCCAATATCTCCTGCTCCAATAGTGAGAATTATTTTCGCACTACTTTGTTTTATTTTCTGAATCATTTCAGACTTACTAATTAATTCTTTCTTTGGGTTATCTATTTGCTCCAACAACCACTTAGAGGTTATACCTTCTATTGGTAATTCTCTTGCTGGGTATATGTCAAGTAGTTTTACTTCATCAAACTGAGACAAACTTCTTGCAAAATCGGTTCCAAAATCTTTTGTTCTTGAAAATAAATGTGGCTGAAAAATCGCCAACACTTTTTCCTCTGGATACATCTCTCTAACAGCTTGATGTACAGCATTAATCTCTTCTGGATGATGCGCATAATCATCAATAAACACCAACTCATCTGTTTTAATTTGATACGTAAAACGTCTTTTCACACCTTTATAAGATGCCAAAGCCTTAGTGAGCTGCGGTTGAGGGAGACCATATTCTACAGCCATCGCTAAGGCAATTAATGCATTCGACAAATTATGTCTACCTGGTAGGTTAAATTGAACTTTTTCCAACAGCGCATTTGGTGTCTTAACATCAAACACATATGCTCCATTTTCTATTTTTATATTTTTAGCAGTATAATCTGAATCATCCTCAATACCATATGTAATGCCCATTAAGGGCAAGCCATTTTTAATAAATAATTTTCCGTTAGCCTTTAATTTTTTAGAAAAATCTTCAAATGTTTTCACTAACTCTGAAGCATCTCCATAAATATCCAAATGATCTGCATCCATAGACGTAATACATGCTAAGTCTGGTGAAAGCGTTAAAAAAGAACGGTCAAATTCATCTGCTTCTACTACACTAACTTCACTACCATTCAATATTAAATTAGAATTATAATTTTCACTAATCCCTCCCAAAAACGCAGTTAAAGGCACATTACATTCTCGCATAATATGACCTAAAATACTTGTAGTAGTTGTTTTCCCATGTGTTCCTGCCACCGCTAAACAAAATGTGTTTTTAGTAATTAAACCTAAAACCTCTGAACGTTTTAAAACTGTATAGCCACTATTTATAAAATACGTTAACTCTTTATGAGTTTTTGGAATCGCAGGAGTATAAACAACTAATGTCTCTTTAATATTTAAGTATCGTTCTTCTATATTAGCAACCGAATCTTCAAAATGAACTTTTACACCCAAATCTTCTAAAACATTAGTGATTTCTGTTTGAGTTTTATCGTAACCCGCAACATACTTATTAGTAGCATTAAAATAACGTGCTATCGCACTCATACCTATACCTCCAATACCTACAAAATAGATGTTATGTATGTTGTTTAAATTCATATTATTTATTTAGAAGTTTTTCAACTTCATCTACTATTTCTTTTGTTGCATTTACTAATGCTAGTTTTTTTATATTCTCACTTAATTGCTGTTGTTTCTCTACCGAAGAAACTAACTGTGAAAATTTATTTTTAAAATCTACTTCCAAGTCGGCTTGAGAGATCATTAAAGCTGCATTTTCATCTACAATAGCTCTTGCATTTTTTGTTTGATGATCTTCTGCCACATAAGGAGAAGGCACAAAAACAACAGGTTTACCAACAATACACAACTCCGAAACTGAACCTGCACCTGCTCTAGATATTATAAAATCCGCAGCCGCGTATGCATAGTCCATATTATTTATAAATTCGTGAACATGCACATGTTTTATATCGCCATTAATTTTATAGTCATTGTAATATAATTTTCCTGTTTGCCATATAATTTGAAGCTGTTGCGTTTGCAAAAAATCTAATTCTCTCTTAAGTAATTCATTAATAGCCTTAGCTCCTAAACTTCCCCCTAGCACTAATAATGTTTTTTTATCTTCAACCAACTCAAAATGTTTTATTGCAGTTGCTCTTTTCGAATTAATATCTAATAAACCTTGACGTACTGGATTTCCTGTTTTAATAATTTTATGCTTTGGAAAAAACCGATCTAAACCCTCATAAGCCACACAAATTTTTTGTACTTTTTTAGACAACAATTTATTTGTAATTCCTGGATATGAATTTTGTTCTTGAATTAAACTTGGAATACCTTTTGACGCTGCTACTTGTAATAAAGGTCCACTTGCAAAACCACCAGTTCCTATAGCTACATCTGGTTTAAATTCATTAACAATTTTTCTAGCATTCCACAAACTATTAATAAGTTTGAATGGAAACATTAAATTTTTAAGTGTTAGTTGCCTTTGAATTCCTGTAATCCACAAACCTTTGATTTTATATCCCGCTTGTGGCACTTTTTCCATTTCCATTCTATCTTTGGCTCCAACAAAAAGAAACTCTGCATCTGGATAACGCGACTTTAATTCATTAGCAATTGCAATGGCAGGATATATATGTCCTCCAGTTCCTCCACCTGATAATATGATTTTGTGTTTACTCATTATATTGTTTCCGAAAGAATTTCTAACGGATTATCTTCTGTTTTTTCCAAACCTTCTTTACCTTTAATCTCCTCTCTTTTAGAGCTTACACTCAATATAATCCCTATAGCCAAGCAAGTCATCCAAATAGATGTACCACCACTACTAATTAATGGTAATGTTTGCCCTGTAACCGGAAACAGTTCTACAGCAACTGCCATATTTATCATAGCCTGAAACACAATTGGAAACCCAACACCAAGCACTAATAGCTTACCAAAAATGGTGTCAGATTTTTGTGCAACAATTACAATTCTAAATAATAACCACATATATAAAACCATTAAAAACAAGCCTCCAATCAAGCCGTATTCTTCAATAATTATTGCAAATATGAAATCTGAAGAAGACTGAGGTAAAAAGTTTTTCTGCGTACTTTTCCCTGGTCCTACACCTGTTAATTGCCCAGACGCTATAGCTATTTTTGCTTTTTCTATTTGATAATCCGCTTCAGTATCTCCACCATCTGAAAAATTCTCAATACGACTCATCCAAGTATCTACTCGGTTTGGCATTGCATCTGGAAAGGCCTTTGCCACCAATACAAATAACACTAAAGCTAATATTCCAGTCCCTATTATAACTGCTAAGTATTTTATAGGATAACCTCCTAAAAACACTAAAACGACTACCATTAAAAAAATTAATGCAGTTGTAGAAAAATTAGAAGGCAGAATTAATGCCAATATTAAAAAAACCGGCATCCAAAGTGGCAATATTGTTTCTTTAAAAGATATTTTTTTATCTTTTATTTTGGACATATATCTCGCCACATAAACCATTAGCACTACAGAAGCTAATGTTGAGGTTTGAAATGACATATTTACAAAAGGAATACGAATCCATCGACTTGCATTGGCTCCAGCAATAGTAGTTCCTTGCATAATAGTGACAACCAATAACACTAATACAATTGGAATCATTACCATAGACAATCCTCTAAAATAACGGTAAGGCACTTTATGCACGCCATACATTATTGTAAAGCCTAAAAACAAATGCATAAAGTGTTTAACAAAAAAAGCAAATGTATTTGTATTACCTCCAACATACGCTAAATTACTTGCCGCACTATAAACAGGCAGGAACGAAAAAATAGCTAATAAAGCAGCTATTGCCCATATTAACCGATCTCCTTTTATGTTTTTAAACAGTTGTTGCATTTTGTTTTTTTGTCATTCAGAGTGAAATAAAATATCTATTTAGATTATTCCGTTTCACCAACTTCTAAACAACATACTTCGATTTATAAATTCCTTACTGAGTTTTTAAATTGACGTCCTCTATCTTCATAATTATCAAACAAATCAAAACTCGCACAAGCAGGTGATAACAATACATTATCTCCAGCTTCTGCTACTTTATAGGCTATTTTTACTGCCTCTGTCATAAACTGAGTTTCAACAATAACATCTACCATATTACCAAAGTTTTCAATAAGCTTTTCATTGTCTATGCCTAAACAAATAATAGCTTTTACTTTTTCGTTTACAAACGGAAATAACTCTGTATAATCGTTACCCTTATCTGTCCCGCCTACAATCCAAACTGTTGGTGCATCCATACTTTCTAACGCATAGTATGTTGCATTTACATTAGTTGCTTTAGAATCGTTTATATATTGCACCTTATTAATTTTAAGCACTTGCTCTAAACGGTGTTCTACTCCATGAAAATTCTCTAAACTCTCCCGAATAGTTTGCTTTCTAATCTTTAACAAATGCGCTACAGTTGATGCAGCCATTGCATTTTTAATGTTATGTTTACCTTCTAAAGCTAAATTTTTTGTTGGCATAATTATTTGGTTATTATCTATGGTTATTTTTATATTTTCATTGTCTAAATACGCTCCATTTTCAATAATTTTCGTTAAAGAAAATGGCAATAATGTGGATTGAATAGTATTATCTTTTAACCAATTCGAAATCACTTCATCATCTGCATCATAAATCAAATAATCTTCTTTTGTTTGATTTAATGCTATTCTAAATTTTGAATCGATATAATTTTCAAACTTATAGTCGTAGCGATCCAAATGATCTGGCGTTATATTGGTTAGCACAGCAATACTAGGTTTAAATTTGACTACCCCATCTAATTGAAAACTACTTATTTCAAGGACATAATTTTTAAAGTCATCTTCTAAAATTTGCTTAGCAAAACTATCTCCTATATTCCCAGCTAAACCCACATTTAACTCCTGAGTTAAAATATGATGCGTTAATGATGCCGTTGTAGTTTTACCATTACTACCAGTGATTCCAACAATAGTAGCACTGGTATATTTAGCTGCAAATTCGATTTCAGAAATCACAGTAATTTTATTACTGATTAACTTTTGAACTAACTCAACTTTATCTGGAATTCCAGGGCTCTTCATTACTAAATCTGCATTTAGAATCTTAGACTCTGTATGCTGTTGCTCTTCCCATTCAATCTCATTATGTATAAGAACTTCCTTGTACTTTTTCTTTATTTCTCCTTTATCTGAAACAAAAACACTATAGCCTTTCGCCTTCCCTAAAAGCGCAGTTCCAACCCCACTTTCGCCTCCTCCTAGAATTACTAATCGTTTCATTTACCTCAACTTCAGCGTAACAATAGAGAGAATCGCTAGAAAAATTCCAACAATCCAAAAACGTGTTACTATTTTACTTTCGTGATAACCAGATTTTTGATAATGATGATGCAACGGTGACATTTTGAAAATACGTCGTCCTTCACCATATTTTTTTCTTGTGTATTTAAACCAACTCACTTGAAGAATAACTGAAAGTGATTCGGCAAAAAAGATTCCACATAATAATGGAATCAACAATTCTTTCCTTACCGCTATAGCGATCACAGCAATAATACCTCCAATAGTCAAACTACCTGTATCTCCCATAAACACTTGAGCTGGATACGTATTATACCACAGAAAACCAATTAAAGCTCCAACAAATGCTGCTGTAAAAATCACCAATTCCCCCAATCTTGGGATAAACATAATGTTGAGATAATCTGAAAAAACAATATTCCCAGAAACAAAAGCAAAAATGGCTAGCGCAAAAACAATTATGGCGGAACTTCCTGCTGCCAAGCCATCTATGCCATCTGTTAAATTTGCCCCGTTAGACACTCCAGCGATAATAAAAATCACTATTGGAATAAAAACTAACCAAGCATATTTTTTATAATCATCACCCATCCAAGTGATTAATTTTGAATACTCAAACTCATTATCTTTTACAAAAGGAACTGTCGTTTTTGTTGATTTTTCTTCAGGCCTAATTTGCTGTTTAATTTCACCATCTACAGCTTGAACGACTTCTATATTATTGATTTCTGTATCTTGTTTAATAGTTACTCCTGGATGAAAATACATTACAGCCCCAACAAAAATACCTAACCCTACTTGGCCTAAAATTTTAAACTTACCACTTAAACCTTCCTTATCTTTTTTAAAAACTTTTATATAATCATCTGTAAAACCAACCAATCCCATCCAAAGTGTAGTCACTATTAACATTATAACATATATGTTATCTAATTTTGCTAATAACAACACTGGTATTAATGTTGCCAGAATAATAATAATTCCACCCATTGTTGGAGTTCCGGCTTTTTCTAATTGACCATCTAACCCTAAATCCCTAACCGACTCACCTACTTGTTGTTTTTGTAGAAATACAATAATCTTTTTTCCAAAAATTGTAGAGAACAACAATGACAAAATAACAGCTAATGCAGCACGAAATGTAATATACTGAAACACTTGAGCTCCTGCTAATTGATAATGTTTTTCTAAATATTCGAATAAGTAATACAACATATTATTTCATCTATTATTTTTTAATGCCTTTTTTATTAATGGCCTGATATAATTCACCATTAAACATCGTTATTAATATGAGCTTTATAAACATGCTCACTTCTGCAATTGTTTTAATAATTCTTCTACTATTTTATAATCGTCAAAATCGGTACGCTCTCCATTAACCTCTTGATACGTTTCATGCCCTTTTCCTGCGATTAATATAATATCTCCTGCATTCGCTAATTGGCAAGCCGTTTTAATAGCTTGCTTTCTATCAACTATTGACAGGGTTTTTTTGAAATTTTGAGGCTCTACTCCTTTTTCTATATCCTCAATAATTGTTTCTGGCTCTTCAGTTCGTGGATTATCACTAGTAAAAATCGCTTTAGTACTTAATGCTGATGCTATATGCCCCATTTTAGGGCGTTTAGTTGCATCTCTATCTCCTCCACATCCAACAACTGTAATTAATTCTTCGTTTTTAGTACGAATACTATTTATAGTTTCTAATACATTTTTTAATGCATCTGGTGTATGCGCATAATCTACTATAGCTGTTATTTTTTCTTCGGAAATAAAATACTGAAACCTACCACTTACACTTTCTAATTCACTTACTAATCGGAGTATTTCGTTCTTTTCTAATTTTAGTAATTCTGCAGTAGCAAAAATCGCTAAGACATTGTATGCATTAAAACCACCTATAAGCTTTGTCCAAACATCATTTTCATTAATTTTCAAAAGCATTCCATTGAAAGAATTCTCAAGGATTTGAGCTCTGTAATCAGCAAAGCTCTTAAGTGCATACTTATGTTTTTTCGCCTTAGTATTTTGCAACATGATAGTTCCATTTTTATCATCGGCATTTACTAATGCAAAGGCATTTCTGCTTAAATTATCAAAAAATGATTTTTTAACGTCTCGGTACTCTGCAAACGTATCATGATAATCTAAGTGATCATGTGTTAAATTTGTAAAAATACCGCCTTTAAAATCCAGTCCTTCTGTTCTTTTTTGATGAATACCATGTGAACTAACTTCCATAAAGCAAAATTCCACACCTTCATCATTCATTTCCTTTAAATAGCGATTTATAGTTAATGAATCTGGTGTAGTATGTGTGGCTTTATAATCTTTATTATCTACCTTAATCACAACTGTTGATAACAAACCAACTTTATAACCAGCCTTTTTAAACAGCTGAAATAATAATGTAGCAATTGTAGTTTTTCCATTAGTACCCGTAACACCAACCAGCTTTAAATTTTTTGATGGATTTCCATAAAAATTAGAAGCCATAATTGCTAATGCTGAACTTGAGTTCTCGACAACGATATAACTAATACCTTCTTTAAGTGTTTTTGGTAAAAATTCACATACAATAGCAATAGCACCTTGACGCACGGCTTTTTCTATATAATCGTGACCATCTACCGCAGTGCCTTTTATTGCCACAAACAAATCACTAACAGCTATATTACGTGAATTAAAATGAATATTTCTAACATACACGTTTGTTGTTCCTACAACAGCATTGATAGTTACCTTATATAATATGTCGATTAATGAGATCACGATAATTTTAAAACTATTATTTGATTTTTCTTTACTTTTTGTCCTTTGGGGATAGATTGCGATTTCACAACACCACTGCCTTGCATTTTCACTTTTAACCCCATATTCTCACATAATGCAATTGCATCCATCACAGGTAAACCAATAACACTAGGCATAATAGTTAAATACGTATTTGCTGTATCATAATACCCCTGAAACTCTTTTTCTACTGAAGCATTTTTAACTTCCAAAGATTCTATTTCATCTATAATTGGTGTATCTGTAAAAATCTTTTGAGCTATTCTTTTAAACACTGGACCTGTAACATCTGCTCCATAATAACCGACTTCTATACTTGGTTTATGTATTACAACTATACAAGAGTATTTTGGGTTTTCTACAGGAAAATAACCTGCAAACGACGATATATATCTAGGGTTCTCAGCCCAACCTTTCATACCGTATTCTGTTCTTGCTGTCCCCGTTTTACCTGCCATTGAAAAGTACTTAGAATACATTCTCTTACCTGTTCCTCTTACAACAACATTTTCTAAAAGTTTTTGCGCTTTTAATATGGTTTCTTTTGAAGCAATTTGCTTAATCCTAACCTTCTTATCAAAACTTTCAATTTCTTTATCCAATTCTTTTACTTCTCGTAAAAAACGAGGCTTCACCATTTCACCATCATTCGCTACTGCATTGTAAAATGTTAATGTTTGCAACGGAGTTAATTGTAAATTATAACCATAAGCCATTGATGGCAAAGCATTCTTACTCCAAATCTCATCTCCAGGCTCTGGAATTACAGGATTACCTTCTCCCACAATTGGCAAGTTTAGATTTTCATGAAGCTTCCATCCTTTCAACCTATCAATAAATTTATCAGGAGCCTTAGCATAATTATCATCAATAATTGTAGCCAAACCTATATTAGAAGATTTCTCAAAGGCTTTCCCTGCAGAAATTTTACCATACCCTCTAGTATCCGTAATATTTCTACCATGAAATCTTTTTGAACCATTTTTAGTATCGACAACCGTAGCAGTATCAATAACCTTATCTTCTAAAGCTGCCATAATCGCCATTAACTTAAAGGTAGATCCAGGCTCGTGAGATTCCCAAACTGCATAATTCCTTTTTTCATAATATTTCCCAGATTTACTTTTTCCTAAGTTCGAAATCGCCCTTATTTCTCCAGTTTCAACCTCCATCACCACAACACAACCATGCTCTGCATCATACTTCTCCAATTGCTCTAGCAACGAGTGATGCGCAATATCCTGAACATTTACATCTATAGTAGTATAGACATCATAACCATCCTGTGGCTCCACTTGATTATAATCAACAATAGGCTTCCATTGGCCTTTACCTATTTTTTGCTTTAATCTTTGCCCATCTTTTCCCCTAAGGTATTTATCTCCAAAAGCACCATCAATCCCTGCCCTTGTAACGTTACCATCTTCATCTACACGCTCATATCCTATAGTTCTCATTGAAATTCCGCCCATTGGATGCTCTCGCTTGGTTGTTTGCTCAACTATTAACCCACCTTTAAAAGCCCCTAACTTCAACATAGGAAAATCACGTAACCTCAAATAATCTGAATAACCAATATCCCTAGCTAGCAAATAATACCTATTTTCCTTAGCTCTAGCTTTTCTTAAGTTCTCTTTATAATAACTCGCTGACTTACCTGAGTATTTTGACAGTGAATCACACAAAGGCCCCAACTGCTCCTGCCATACCTTTTTCTTAGGTGTTTTAGTATCAATTCTTATATCATACTTAGGAATCGAGGTCGCCAATAAGTTTCCATTTACAGAATACACATTACCCCTATTAGCTGGAATAATCTTATTTTCCACAGTACGTTTCTCTGCTAAATCACGGTACTTCTCACCGTTAACATATTGAATGGTTAATAATTTTACAACCACAGCTATGCCGAAGATGAACATACATCCAGCTACAAAATACAATCGGTTTAATATGTTCGTTTCGTTTACTGCCACGAGAGAACTTAATTTTGTTGTTGTGGTTTTACTTTTATTTTTTGAGGCGGCACCTCTGAGGTCTTCAATCCCTTTTCTTTCATTTTTGCAGAGACAACTGATTCTTTTTTCAATTCCATCAATCGACCTCTTCCATCTATAAATGCAGATCGCAATTCTTTTGCCTCATTACTCAACCTTGCAATTTCATGTACTTTTTTATCTGCACTATGTGAACTTGCAATCATTACTATAGCTAAAACAGAGATAAAGAGAATCATTCTCCAATTCTTAAAAGAATCATCACTAACCAAAAACGTCCCTCTTAATATGCTATAGATGTTTTTTTTCATTTATATTTTTTTCAGCTATCCTAAGCTTGGCACTTCTAGCTCTATTATTATTTTTTATTTCTTCTTGCGTTGGAATAATTAATTTCCCAACTTTTTTAAGCGGCACTTCAAAATTTCCAAACATATCTCGCTCTGGCTCTCCTTCAAACAACCCATTTCTTATAAATCGCTTCACCAATCTATCCTCTAAAGAGTGATAACTTATTAAACTCAACCTACCACTTGGTTTTAATATCTCTGGCGTTTGCATCAAAAACTCTTTTAAAGCTTCAATTTCCTGATTAACCTCTATACGAATAGCCTGATATATTTGTGCCAAAATTTTATTTTCATGCTTAGGAGACAAAAACTTTTTTAACACCTTTTTTAACTGATCACTAGTCCTTATTTGCTCTTTCTCCCGAAACTCTACAATTAGCCTAGCCATTGCTGGTGCTGCTCTTAATTCTCCATACTGCAACAACACCTGACTAATTTGATCTTCATCATACTCATTAATTACATGATACGCTGACAACTCATTATTTTGATTCATCCTCATATCCAGTTCAGCCTCAAATCGTGTTGAAAACCCACGTTCAGCAACATCAAACTGATGTGAAGACACTCCAAAATCAGCTAAAATCCCATCAACTTCTTTAGCGCCATAAAATCTCAAAAACCGCTTTATATATCTAAAATTCTCATGTATAAGCACAAACCTAGGATCATCTATTTTATTTTCATGAGCATCTAAATCTTGATCAAAAGCAAACAATCTCCCGTTATCTCCAAGACGACTTAAAATCTCCTTACTATGACCACCACCTCCAAAAGTGACATCAACATAAACACCATCTTCTTTAATATTCAAACCTGCTACGGTTTCTTTAAGCAATACTGGATTATGATATTCCATCTCCTTCTTCATCTTGACCCATAACCTCTTCTGCTAAATCCGCAAAATCTAAAGCAGCGTCATCTATGGCTTGTTCATATTTCTCTTTATCCCAAATCTCAACAATATTAATTGCTGAAGACAACACTATGTTTTTTGAAATATTTGCAAAAACCACTAAATCTTTTGGAATTAACAATCTTCCACTTCCATCTACTTCAATCATTTTAACACCAGCAGTAAATCGACGAATGAAATCGTTGTTTTTTTTCTTAAACCGATTAAGCTTATTCACTTTTTGCATCAACACCTCCCATTCAGCCATTGGATACAATTCCAAACAAGGCTGAAACACCGCTCGTTTTAAAACAAAACCATTTTGTAACACAGGAGCTAGCTGCTTTTTTAAAGCAGCCGGCAGCATCAACCGTCCTTTAGTGTCAGCTTTACATTCGTATGTACCTATTAATGAGTTCAAAACGGATTTTCGCGATGTTATAGTTTGAAATTCAAATATATTGAAAATTTTACCACATTTTACCACATTTTACCACATTGTTGATAAATATTCACTAAAGCCTGACATACAATACCATGATTTACAAGTAACAACCCCTAAAACAATAGCTTTCAATAGGTTGAAAAACACAAAAAATATTAATCAACAGATGTTAATATGTCCTATCCCTTCCTTTTACGAAGTATATTAAGAATACTATCATTTTTTAATTGAAATACCTATATTTGCTATTAATAGATTGACTAAAAAACTGAATGTCGCATACACTAAAAACCGAAGGTCGTTACAATTATATAGAAGCTGGAGAAGGCACGCCAATTATAGTACTTCACGGTTTAATGGGAGGCTTAAGTAACTTTGATGCTGTTATTAATTACTTTAGTGAGAACGGTTATAAAGTTATTATTCCTGAGCTTCCTGTATATACAATGTCTTTAATAAAAACCAATGTTAAAGCTTTTGCTAAGTACCTTTATCAGTTTATAGAATTCAAAGGATATAACAAAGTAATACTTCTAGGAAACTCTTTAGGAGGACATATAGGCTTATACTTTACAAAGCTTAATCCAGAAAAAGTTAAAGCTCTAATTATAACAGGTAGCTCTGGACTATATGAAAGTGCAATGGGTGGCGGCTACACAAAACGCAGTGATTATGAGGTTATTAAGAAAAAAGCTCAAGATGTTTTTTACGATCCAGCAGTAGCTACAAAGGACATTGTAGACGAAGTATACGAAACTGTAAACGATCGCAATAAATTAATAAAGACATTAGCTATTGCTAAAAGCGCCATAAGACATAACATGGCAAAAGATTTGCCAGATATGAGCACACCAACTTGTATTATTTGGGGAAAGAACGACACAGTAACCCCGCCAGAAGTTGCTGATGAGTTTAATGAATTATTACCAGATTCTGATTTGTTCTGGATAGACAAATGTGGCCATGCAGCAATGATGGAGCACCCAGATCGTTTTAATGACATCCTTCATGAATGGTTTAAATCTAGAAAATTTTAAACCCTTAAAACTTAACAACAAATCTTATCTTCTCCCTTTTAGTAACACATACTTGGTTGATTACAACTATGTGATTACCTTTGGCATCTAAACATTAATTTAATTAATCTTTCTGTTTATATAGAAACAATTAGGAAATGAAAATAAAATCTGCTGAATTTGTAATAAGCAATTCCGATGTGACTAAGTGCCCAAAAGGCATGATACCCGAATATGCTTTTATTGGTAGAAGTAATGTTGGCAAGTCATCTCTTATTAATATGCTAACCAGTAGAAAAAGCTTAGCAAAAACATCTGGAAGACCTGGGAAAACGCAATTAATAAATCACTTTATTATTAATAAAGACTGGTATTTAGTAGATTTACCAGGTTATGGTTATGCTCGTGTTTCTAAAAGCACAAAAAAGGTGTTTCAAAAATTTATAACCAAGTATTTTGAGCAACGCGAACAATTAGTTTGTGCTTTTGTATTGGTAGATATTCGACATAAACCGCAACCCATAGATTTAGAATTTATGCAATACTTAGGAAAAAGTGGTATTCCGTTTTGTATTATTTTCACAAAGGCAGATAAACTTAAACCTAATGCTATTGACAAACATGTTGAAGATTATAAAAACATCTTATTAGAAACTTGGGAAGAAATGCCTCAATACTTTATTACATCAAGCTCCAAAAATATAGGAAAAGAAGAAACTTTAAACTTTATTGGAGAATTGAATGAGAACATGATTACAGATTAGTAAAGCTCTACAACTAAAGAATTATATCTATTTTATTGTTATTCAACTATTAACAGCAATCATAAAGGTAAAATACTATATCAACGCTACAATTAACTCTTCACATCTAAAGCATCGCGCAAGGCATTACCTATTAACATAAATGCCATAACTAGAGTCATAATACACAATCCTGGAATAATAGCTAAATAAGGCTTACCTAAAATAATATAATTATAGTGATCCTTAATCATTGCTCCCCAACTAGCCATTGGTGGTTGCGCTCCGATACCTAAAAAACTTAAGCCGCTTTCTATTAAAATTGCCGCAGCAAAATTAGCTGCACATATAACAATTACTGGGGCCATAATATTTGGCAAAACATGCTTAGTGATTATCCTATAGTTATTATACCCTAATGCTTTTGCAGCAGTAACGTATTGCAACTCTTTAGCGCTAATTATTTGACCTCGAACAACTCTAGCCACTTCTACCCACATAGTTAAACCCACAGCAATAAATACCTGCCAAAAGCCTTTTCCTAAAGCTAATGTTATAGCAATTACTAATAACAATGTTGGAATAGACCAAGTAACATTAATAATCCACATTATAAAAGCATCTATTTTACCTCCATAATAACCAGCTACACTTCCCATAAAAACACCTATAATTAAAGATATAAAAACCGCTACAAACCCTATAAAAAACGAAATACGGGCACCCACTAAAACCCGACTTAATAAGTCTCGCCCATATTTATCTGTTCCTAAATAGAATGTTTTGTTAGTTATTAATGCTTCTGGTTTTTGATGACCTTTAACTTGATAAACTTTATTTAAACCTTCAATTCCATCTGAAGTATATTCTGTATAATTTATAATGTCTTTATTAATTGTATATCCAGAAATAGGGATTTCTGTTTGCGTATTTATAGTGCCAAAAAATAATTTATCAAACCCATTTTGGTTACTTTCTACTTCTAATGGTAATGACAACATCATTACATTAAATCCTGGTCGTTTAGAATGAATAGAAAGATGCATTTGGTTAGCATGCTGAGAATTATCTGGAGCTAAGACATAAGAAAAGATTGAAACAACACCAACAAGCGCAATAAAACAGAAACTAAAAACGCCCCAAAAATTCTTTTTAAATTTTTGGAGCGCTAATTTACTTAATGAGCTTGTATCTATACTCACTTACTTTTTTATTCTTTTTACAGTAGCCACTTTCTTAATCTCGTAGGTCATTTTTAAATCGTCTAAGACATTTAAAGCCTCCTCAACATATACATCTTTACTTAAATTCTCATGCCAACGTACACGCTTTTCTTTTAATATTGTATCTTTTTTAAACAATTCCTTTTCATAAGGCAATGAATTAAATATCAAAGCAGTTTGATATTCATTTATTAGTTCAAACTCTTTTGCTTGTTCTTCATCTTCATTTTGCTCAGCTTTGTATGTTTTATAATTAAGAGAATAGGTATTATCATCCATTTGAGTTTTTATCCATTCTGCATTTTCTTCAATTAATTTTAATTGAAAATTATTTTCCATTCTAGCTTTACTATTACTAATCGTAGTTTCATAATCAAAATAACTATTCCATTGATCATACTCTACAGCATCGATTTTATCCCATTCTAATGGATTATCTTGATCACGTTCACCAATATCTACAAAACTATATCGATCTGGAACAACCACATCACTTTTCACTCCTTCTAATTGAGTAGATCCTCCATTAATTCTATAAAATTTCTGTCTAGTAATTTTAATCGCTCCAAGATCACCATGAGAGCTATTACGAACCATTCTATTTAAATCTAAAATATTTTGAACAGTCCCTTTCCCGTAAGTTTGCTTACTTCCAATAATAATTGCTCGTTTATAATCTTGCATAGCAGCAGCTAATATTTCTGATGCTGAAGCAGATAGCTCATTAACCATAATTACTAGTGGCCCATCCCAAACTATAGACTTATCTTCATCTTCCAAGATTTCTTTTGGTTGGTTTGTAGAACGCACTTGAACAATTGGCCCATCTTTTATAAATAAACCTGCGATATCAACAACAGTCTTTAAAGATCCACCACCATTATTTCTAAGATCTAAAACGAGACCCTCAATACCTTGATCTTTTAATCTTTCTATTTCTTGTCTTATATCTGAAGCTGCATTACGCTTATCATAATCTTCAAAATCTATATAAAACTTTGGTAAGTTAATTAACCCGTATTTCTTATTATTCTTATTAACTGTAGTCGATTTAGCATATGTCTCTTCTAATTCAACTAAATCACGTGTAATAGTAATGTCTTTTACAGATCCATCAACTTTTTTAATTGTAAGAACAACCTTTGTCCCTTTTGGTCCTTTAATTAATTTAATAGCATCATCTATACGCATACCAACAATACTAACAGCATTTTCTTCAAGTTGTTGGCGCACTTTTAATATAATATCACCAACCTCTAATTTCTGACTTCTCCAAGCTGGACCACCAGAAATAACTTCTACTATTTTAGTATAATCCATTCGCTTTTGAAGCCTTGCACCAATACCTTCTAATTTCCCAGACATTTGTTGATCAAAACGATCTTTATCTGTTGGTGCTAAATACGATGTATGAGGATCGAATCCTTCTACAACAGCATTAACATACATAGAAAACCAATCCTTACGTTGCATATCTTCAATATAATCTGTGTAATAAACATCTAGATTCTTTAACGTTTCTCCTCTAGCCTCTGCCTCTAATTCTTCTAAAGTTTTTTTAATTTTTGGCACATCACTATTAATTGCAACCGTATCATTTTCTTGAGCTGTGATTAATTCATCATAATTAGAAATTGTACTAAATTTTAATAACTTTCTCCAACGCTCTTTTAATTTTTTTCTACTTTTAACGTAAGTATGATTTTCATAATCTGTATTAATAGATTCTTTTTTATCAAAATCGAAAGGCTCTTCTAGCACTTCCCTATAATAATTTTGAGCTTCAGCCATACGCTGAAGTAATCTTTCATTAGTTATATTAAAAAATGTTACATCATAATCACGTAATTGGTCATCTATTAATGTTTCATACTCAGCAAACTCCTCTATGTCAGATTTTAAAAAGAAGCGCTTTAAAGGATCTATTCTATCTAAATATGTTTTATAAACATCTTTAGAGAAATCATCGTTAAAATCTTTTGGCTGAAAGTGCAATTGCTCTAAAGCTAAAGTTATTATTTGAACTAAAAGTTTATCCTTATCAGGATCATTATTCACTTTTGTAGTAAAACTGCATGAGCCAAATGCTAATAAAAGCACTAACATTAAAACATTATATTTCCTTTTCATAAGCTGTCTGTCTAAAATTTATAGGTTAAGGCATAATTTCCACTAAAATAACAGAAAAAACCGTGCCAACAATTTAATGATGACCTAATTTTTTGTTAAACCATTAAAATACATAAAATCCATAAGAATTTATGTATTTTAGCGTGTAAATCAGGCTATTTTATGAAGAAAAAACCACTTATACTGGTAACTAATGATGATGGTATTACTGCACCAGGAATAATTACACTTGTAGACATCATGAAAAGTATTGGAGATGTTATAGTCGTTGCGCCAGACAGTCCGCAAAGTGGCATGGGCCATGCTATAACTCTAGATTCTACTTTACATATTGAAAAAATAAATATAAAAGAAAGTAATTACGAAGCATTTAGTTGTTCTGGAACACCTGCAGATTGTGTAAAAATAGCTATAAGCGAAATACTAAATAGACAGCCCGATTTAGTAGTTTCGGGCATTAACCACGGTAGTAACTCTTCAATTAATGTTATATATTCTGGTACAATGAGTGCAGCTATAGAAGCTGGAATTGAAGGTATTCCTGCTATTGGCTTTTCACTTTTAGATTATAGTTGGAATGCTAATTTTGAGCATTGTAAAAACTATGTAAAAAACATTGCCCAAAATGTATTAAAAAATGGATTAACTGAAGGCACTGTATTAAACGTTAACATTCCTAATTCTGAAAAACACGATATTAAAGGCGTGAAAATTTGCCGACAAGCAAAAGCTAATTGGAAAGAAGAATTTGACAAACGTCAAACACCTCAAGGCAAAGATTACTATTGGCTTACTGGCACATTTGAAAACCAAGACAAAGGAGAAGACACAGATGAATGGGCATTAGAAAATGGTTACATTTCTGTTGTACCTGTACAATTCGATTTAACAGCTCATCACAGTATCCAGAAATTAAATACATGGGATTTTAATGAATAAAAAAGCAATTATCATTGGTTTTGTAATTGGTTTAATTACAACTTTTATTGGGATTTCTATCTACACTTTATTTATTGGCATAAAATTAGATATAAGCATGAGTGAAATTGCAAATAAAATTGTATCGACAAGTGTTTTAGGAAAGCGTGCAAGCATAGGCGTTTTACTAAATCTACCTGTTTTTTACTATTTTTTAAATAAGAAAAAAGAAGATTATGCCAAAGGTGTTTTAATAGCTATTGTTATTATAGCTATTATATTCATTATAAATAAGTTTTAAAATAAAAGAATTAATAAATACTAATGAAATATTATATCATTTCTGGTGAAGCCTCAGGCGATTTGCATGGTTCAAATTTAATGAAAGCATTATTACATGAAGACGTTAATGCCGATTTTAGATTCTGGGGTGGAGATCTTATGGAAGCCGTTGGAGGAACTTTAGTAAAACACTATCGTGAGCTTGCCTTTATGGGTTTTGCTGAAGTGATAATGAACTTAAGAACAATTACAAAAAACTTATCTTTTTGTAAAAAAGATATAGAAGCATTTAATCCTGACGTAATTATATATATAGATTACCCAGGTTTTAATTTACGTATTGCCAAATGGGCAAGACAAAAAGGTTATAAAAACCATTACTACATTTCCCCACAAATATGGGCTTGGAAAGAAAATCGTATCAAAGCTATAAAAAAAGATATTGATGAAATGTATGTGATTTTACCTTTTGAAAAATCATTTTATGAAGACAAACATAAATTCCCTGTGCATTTTGTTGGACATCCTTTAATTGATGCAATTTCAGATAGACAACAAGTTGACGAATACGAATTTAGAACTGAAAACGGATTAAGTGAAAAGCCAATTATTGCTTTACTTCCAGGAAGTAGAAAACAAGAAATCACAAAAATGCTTTCGGTAATGTTAAGTTTAGTTGATGATTATAATAATTATCAATTTGTAATAGCTGGAGCGCCGAGTCAAGACTTTAGTTTTTACAAACAATTTATAAAAAAGACTAACGTTCACTTCTTATCTAATAAAACCTACGATTTATTAAGTGTTTCTACTGCTGCTCTAGTAACCTCTGGAACTGCAACTCTAGAAACAGCTTTGTTTAAGGTTCCTCAAGTTGTTTGCTATAAAGGAAGTTGGCTCTCGTACCAAATTGGAAAACGCGTAGTAAATTTAGACTATATCTCTTTAGTTAACTTAATTTTAAACAAAGAAGCTGTAGCAGAATTGATTCAAGGTGACTTTAATACTAAACGTTTAAAAAAAGAATTAAACACAGTGCTTGACACTTATGAGCGCACTAAGTTTTTTATTAATTATTATGATTTAGAAAAGGATTTAGGAGGCAAAGGTGCTAGTGAAAACACAGCTAAATTAATTTATAATTTTATAAATACTAAAGTTTAAATGCCAAGAAAAGTCCTTATCCTACTTATACTAATTACACTTACTTCTTGTGGTAGCTCAAAAAGCAGACGAGTAGTTACAAAAAAATCGAGCACCACTAAGACTGTTAAAAAAAGTACTACAAAAAGGAAAGCTACAAAAAGGCTTACTACAAAAACTACTACAATTAAAAAAACAGTAGCAACAGTTGTTAAAAATGCAAAAAAATACGAAGGGACTAGATACAAATACGGAGGAACAACAAAAAAGGGCATGGATTGCTCTGGTTTAGTTTATACTGCATTTAAAGAAGCTGATATTAATATTCCTAGAGTTTCTAGTGCTATGGCTACTCACGGTAATTGGATTGATTTAAAAAAAGTAGAAATAGGCGATTTATTATTTTTTGCAACTGCAAAAAACAGCCGAAAAGTAAACCATGTTGGTATAGTAACTAAAGCTTCTTTTGGTAATGTTGAATTTATTCACTCTAGCACAAGTAAAGGTGTTATAACCTCTAAACTAGAAGAAAAATACTGGTATTTCGCTTTTGTGCAAGCTAGACGTGTTTTATAGTAGTATTTTACTTACCTTGATGGAGTGAAACTCCTAAACTTCACTGTAATAAAACTAACGGCTTGCCTAGTTTTAGGAATATTAATCGCTTATTATATAGCTATTCCTAATACTACTTCTCTATGTGTGACAGGCTTTCTACTCTGTTTAACTAGTATTATCTATTTTATTTCTAAATCTAAATCTTTAAAAACGGTTTGGTTTGGCATTTTTAGTTTTGCGACTATGATTTCGATTGGAATTACAATTACTAACCTCCATGAAGAAAAACGAAATAAAAATCATTATACAAATGTCATTTCAAATAACAAACTAATAACTTTTAAAATACAAAGCACGCTAAAATCTGGGATTTATAATGATAAATATATTGTTGATATTTTAAAGATCGATTCACTTTCGGTAACTGGAAAAGCATTACTAAACGTTACAAAAGATAGCCTATCTAATGCTTTTAATGTGGATGATATTCTTATTACCTCTGAAAGTTTTCAAGATATAAAAGGAATAATAAATCCATATCAGTTTGATTACAAAAATCATTTAGCCAAACAATATGTCTATAAACAACTTTATATTAAACCTAACCAATTACTTGCTATAAGCCAAAATAAACACACCATTTATGGTTTTGCAGATGCAGTTAGAAAAAAGATCAATATTAAGTTGAAACAACATGATTTTGATACCGATGTTTTATCTATTCTTAATGCACTTCTTTTAGGTCAACGGCAAAATTTAGATAAAGATATCTATGGACACTATACCAATGCCGGAGCTGTTCATCTTTTAGCTATCTCTGGTTTACATGTGGCTCTTATTTTATTATTACTAAATTTTATTTTTAAACCTTTAAGACGTTTTAAATATGGCAGAACGACAACTATTATCATGATAGTAGCTATTCTATGGGGTTTTGCCATTATCGCAGGTCTATCTGCTTCAGTAACCAGAGCTGTTACTATGTTTAGTATTATTGCAATCGCTATGCATTTAAACCGGCCTACAAATATTTACAACACATTAGCTATTTCTATTTTTATTTTACTCTTATTTAAACCACTTCTTTTATTTGATGTTGGTTTTCAATTAAGCTATCTAGCCGTTATTGCTATTGTTGCCATCCAACCAAGGTTAGCTAAATTAATCCAGCCAAAACATTATATAACTGCTAGAGTTTGGGATTATTTTACCGTTGGTATAGCTGCTCAATTAGGAGTATTACCTATAAGTTTATTTTATTTCCATCAATTTCCAGGGTTATTTTTTATTGCGAATATTATTGTCATACCGTTTTTAGGATTGATTTTAGGTATTGGCATTTTAATTATTATACTAGCTGTATTTAATGCGTTACCATCTTTTTTAGTATCTACTTTTAATTATATTATTTTAAGTATGAATACATTAATGGAATGGATTTCTTCTCAAGACAGTTTTCTATTTAAAGATATATCTTTTACTATTTTACAGGTGTTTTCGGCTTACATTATAATTGTTGCTTATGTTCAATTTGGAATTAAGCAGAATTTTAAATGGTTTCGCATAATTTTAGTAGCTCTTTTACTTTTTTATGGTTCGTATTTATATGTAAAATATAAAAACTCAACACATGAATTAACTGTTTTTCACAAAAGCATGCATACTGTTATTGGAGAAAAAACCAATACTGATTTAAAAATATTTTCAAGTTTAGATAGTATAGAGCAGTTTTATAATTTAAACGATTATAAAATTGGAAACTTTATTTCGACGATTTCTAAAAATGATATACCATCAATTTTTAAAATAAAAAAAAGCCATCTTTTAATTATTGACAGTCTTTCTACTTACCAAGTAAAACAATTTAAACCCGATTATATTTTGCTAACTCAGTCTCCAAAACTAAATCTAAAACGTATGATTGATTCTCTACAACCTATAACTATAATTGCCGATGGCAGCAACTACAAAACTTATATTAAACGCTGGAAAGCCACTTGTAAAAAGCAAAAAATCCCTTTTCACTATACTGGTGAAAAGGGAGCCTTTATATTTAAAAAATAATAGTTTTTTAACTACCAAATTCTGCTTTAAACTTTTTGTAATAGTCATTAAATTTTGCTTGAGTATCCATACCTACATGCTCGTCTTTTTTAAACATTTTAAGATATAGCTCTAATTGTTGGGGTGTTTTGTATCCTATAATAGGCGCAATAAAATCTGCTTTTTCATCTAAAAACACCATGGTTGGATATGATCTAATACTAAAATATCGAGCTAACTCATGTGAAGAATTTCTTCTTTTCGCTTTAGCAGGATCATATCTTGGGTTCCCATATTTTTTTCCTTTAAAATTCACTGCTTCGTTTCCTTCTGCATTAAATTTTACTGCATAATAATGTTTATTTACATACTCAGCAACGTCTTTGTTTTGAAATGTATTACGATCTAACATCTTACATGGTCCGCACCAAGCTGTGTACATATCCATGATAATCTTTTTAGGTTTTTTCTTTTGAAGCTCAACAGCTTCTTCAAGTGTTACCCAGTTTATTTCTCCTTTTTGTGCAGACATAGATACAGTTGCAAAAACTGTAAATAATGCTAAAACAATATATTTTTTCATGTTGTTTGTATTTTTTTATTGTAGTCGCAATAAGCGTTCCAAAGTTACAAAAATACAAAACGCCCCAAAAGAGGCGTTTTGTTAAAGTTTATTTTATATTATTTAACGCCGTGCATTAGTTTTTTAATCACAGGGTATAATACTGCTGATAATATTCCTAAACCTATAGAAACAGCTGTTAATATCCAGAAGAAGCTACTTAATCCACTTTCTTTAGCAATAGCTTCAGATGACTCTGCGAATACACCTGCTAGTTTCATACCAATAGCCACAGCTAAATACCAAATACCAAACATAAAAGCAATCATACGTCCAGGCACCAGTTTAGACACATAAGATAATGCTACTGGAGAAACACATAATTCACCCATAGTATGGAAAAGGTATACTAGAATTAACCAAATCATACTTACTGAAGCTGTTTTTGCTCCTGGAGCAATTCCAGAAGAACCAATTGCGACAAATGCCATTCCTATTCCTAATAAAATCATACCAATTGCCCATTTCATATTAGCATTTGGATTGTATTTACTTTCCCACCATTTAGAAAACAATGGAGCTAGAGTTATAATATATAAAGAATTTAATATTGAAAACCATGAAGCAGGAACTTCTGTAGTATCTTTTAAGAATTCTGTATAAAGCATCCATATCGCAATACCCCATACAATTATAAAACTTATAGCTAAAAATATATTTGATAAAGCATATTTAGCAAAAGTCTTCTTGAATAATAAATATAACACCCAAGTAATAATACCAAGTGGTATTATTGTCATTAATGAATTAACAATTTTAAAAGTCATTCCTGCACTACCTTCTAAAGTCCTTTGCGTATAATCTTTAGCAAAGACTGTAAGTGAACTTGGTGATTGTTCAAAAATCGCCCAAAAGAAAATAGTAACAAAAGCAAAAAACACAACAGCTATCATTCGATCTCTTAATACAGGCGTATATTTAGGAATACGCATAAATAGTAATGCAACAAAAATACCAAGCGCAACTAAAATAACAATTGTAGATCCTGATAGACCAGCAAATTCAAAAGGAAACAAGTTGTATTTTCCTTCGGATATTTTTGAGACTGGATCATTAAAAATCCAAGCTAAACCTAATATTGACGATATTCCGATTAAAGCTTTTTGTAGTCCAGTAAATGGATTACGTCCTTCCTCATCTTTCACTTCAGGTGCAGTAATATCATCTATTAAATCTACATTTTTATTTTTTGGTCCATCTCCAATCTTACCAAAAATACCTTGGGCAAACCAAAATTGTAACAATCCAAATAACATAAAAATACCTGCAACTCCAAATCCCCATGACCATCCTATTTTTTCTCCAAGGTAACCACAAAGTAAAATTCCTAAAAATGCCCCTGCATTCACTCCCATGTAAAAAATAGTATAAGCACCATCTTTCTTTTCTTCTTTTCCTTCATACATTTCTGAGATAATAGAAGTCATATTAGGTTTAAAAAAGCCACTCCCTATTACTAGTAAACCAAGGCCTAAGTATATAAAAAAAGAGGTTTCAACAGCCATACATGCATGACCTAAGGTCATCAACAATGCGCCAATAACTACTGCTTTTCTAATGCCAATAACATTATCTGCAAAATAGCCACCAACCATTGTAGACAGGTATACTAAAGAAGTATAAGTTCCAAAAATAGCAAATGCCCATTCTCGAGGCCAACCCCATCCTTCATCTAACAATGAAGCTGTAAAAAACAACACTAATAGAGCACGCATTCCGTAATAAGAAAAACGCTCCCACATTTCTGTAAAAAACAGGACAAATAATCCTGCAGGATGACCTAAGACTTTGTCTTTAAATAGATTTTCGATATCTGTATTCATATAATTAAGTTTAGTTAGTATTAAAAATATACTATATGTTCTTTATATACATAAAACTAAAATGTCGCTTTGTAGTTTTAGTTTATAGAATGTTATTTTATACCGTGCATCATTTTTAATAACTTACGATTAAGAATTAACATAATCAATCCAGCAACTATAGGTATTATAGTAAATATTAAAAAGAATGTAGATAATCCATGTTCTTCTGATATTGGATCAATAAAACTTCCTGTTAAACCTCCTAAAAGATTAGCAAAGAAATTAGCTGTAAACCAAATTCCGAACATCAAACTTACAAATTTTACAGGTGCCAGTTTACTTACATAAGATAAACCTACAGGAGACACACATAGTTCTCCCATAGTATGCAAGAAATAAGCAATAACCAAAAATATTAAACTAACAGATGCTGTTTTAGCACCATCGGGTATACCAGCAGCTCCATAAGATAAAGCTGCAAACCCTAAGCCTACTAAAAATAATCCAATTGCAAATTTAACTGGTCCTGAAGGATTGTATTTACTTTCCCAAATTTTAGAAAACAATGGTGCAAATAAAATAATAAATAAAGAATTAAGTACTGAAAACCAAGAGGCTGGCACCTCAGTTGTATCCGATTGAAACTCTCTATTTAACATCCAAATTACAATACCCCAAATAATAACAAAACTTAATCCTAAGATGATATTAGCAAAAGAGTACTTACTAAAGGTTTGCCTAAATAACATAGCTAAAACCCATGTAATAACTAGCATTGGAACAATTGTTATTATAGTGTTTATTATTTTGAATGTTGTTGCTGCTACACCTTCTAAAGATCTATCCGTATAATCTTCAGCAAAAATAGTCATCGAGCCACCAGCTTGCTCAAATGCCCACCAAAAGAACACTACAAATAATGAAAGAATTCCGATAACAATCATTCTATCTCTAACTACCTTAGAGCTTTCTGCTTCTTCAACAGCATCTTCAATATCTTCACCTAGTTGTTCTATACTATCTTCAATTACATCATCAACATCTCCTGTTTTTATAGGTGTTAAACCAATTTTACCAAATATTTTTTGCGAAAAATAAAATTGTACCATACCAAAAAACATAAAAATACCAGCAAGCCCAAAACCATAATGCCAGCTAACATTTTCTCCAATATACCCACATAAAAGAATCCCTAAAAAAGCACCTGCATTAATTCCCATGTAAAAGATGGTATATCCAGCATCTTTCTCCTTTCCTTGCGTTTTATATAATTGTCCAACCATTGAAGAAATATTTGGCTTAAACAATCCATTACCAATAATTAAAAATGTTAAACCTGCATAAAAGAACATAGAAGTCATGCCTTCTAAAGCCATAGAGGCGTGTCCAAGAGTCATTATTAATGCTCCCAAAATAATTGCCTTTCTATAGCCCATAAATTTATCAGCAATAAAACCGCCTATAATTGGAGTTAAATAGACCAATCCAGTATACCATCCATACAACACTAAAGCATCAGCTCTATCCCATTCCCAACCACCATCTAATAAAGTGGAAACTAAAAACAGTACTAATAATGCACGCATTCCATAGTATGAAAAGCGTTCCCACATTTCTGTAAAAAACAAAACAAACAATCCTGACGGATGTCCTAATACGGTTCTTTGATTAGTTTCTGAACCTCCAAATTTAAATTCCATATTTAATATATTAATTAGTTAGCTTACCCTTTAATTTTTGATTTTTCCATTTTAGACGCTTTTGGTGATTCTATTTTATCACCTAAAGTACGATCTACAAAATTGGTCATTTTTTTATACAAATGTGCTCGTCTATTTGTACCTCTTATACCGTGTGCATCATCTGGATAAATCATCCATTCAAATTGCTTATCTGCTTTAATTAAAGCATCTATCATACGCATTGTATTTTGTACATGCACATTATCATCACCTGTTCCATGAATTAATAAAAAATCTCCTTTTAATTTATCTACATGATTAATTGGTGAGTTATCATCATATCCACTAGCATTTTCCTGCGGTGTTGTCATGTAACGTTCTGTATAAATAGAATCGTAAAACCTCCAACTTGTTACAGGAGCTACTGCAATTGCCATTTTAAACACATCGTTTCCTTTAAATAACGCATTACTAGACATAAATCCGCCATAACTCCATCCCCAAATACCAATACGCGTTTGGTCTATATACGCTCTTTGTCCTAATAATTTTGCTGCTGCAATTTGATCTTCAACTTCAAATTTCCCTAACTCTTTTTGTGTTATCTTTTTAAAATCGGCTCCCTTTAAACCCGTACCACGTCCATCTACACAAACTACTATATATCCTTTTTGAGCTAACATTTGGTACCAATAATCGTTTGCTCCATTCCAACGGTTTGCTACAGATTGAGAACCTGGACCAGAATATTGATACATGAATAAAGGATATTGCTTTGTAGCATCAAAATTAGCAGGTTTAATCATCCACATATTTAAATCGTTACCATTTACTTTAATAGTACTAAATTCTTTCTGAGAGGTTTTAAATTCTGAAACTGTTTTTGCTAGAATATCATTATCCTTAATACTCTTAACTAAATTACCAGATACTGCATCATTTAAAGTATATTCTGGTGGCGTAGTTGCATTAGAAAAAGTGTTTATAAAATAGGTGAAATCTGCACTAAAATCGGCTCTATTAGTTCCTGTTGATTTTGTTAATCGTTTTTTATTTGTTCCATTTAGTTTTATAGAATACACATCTCTATTAATAGAACCATTTTCTACAGATTGATAATAAATTCTATCGTTTTTCTCATCGTATCCATAATAATTTGTCACTTCCCAATTTCCTTTAGTAACTTGATTTAGTAGTTTCCCTTTCTTACTATAATGGTATATATGATTGTAACCATCTTTCTCACTAGTCCATATAAAACTCTTATCTTTTAAAAAGGTTAGATTATCTGTTACATCAATATAAGCCTTATCTTTTTCTTCAATAACCAGATAGGCATTATTCTCTTCTGTGTCTATAATCCAAAGGTCTAATTCATTTTGATGGCGATTCATATAATGCGCACTTAACATATTTGGAGCATTAGACCATTTAATTCTTGGGATATAAAAATCTTTATATGTTTTATTAACTTTAACGTCTTTAGTTTTATTTTTCTTCAAATCGTACACATGTAAAGATACATTTGCATTAGTCTCACCTGCTTTTGGATATTTAAAAACAGTTTGTGTTTGATATAAGTTTTGACCATAAACATCCATTGAAAACTCTGGCACATTAGTTTCATCAAAACGGATAAATGCAATTTTATCACTATTAGCATTCCATTCGAAAGCACGAACAAAACCAAATTCTTCTTCATAAACCCAATCCGTAATGCCGTTTATTATTTTATTTTTCTCACCATCGAAAGTGATTTGTGATGTTTCTCCAGACTCTAAGTTTTTAACATAAAGATTGTTGTTTAGGCCGTAAGCAATCATTTTCCCATTAGGAGAAAACGTTGGCTCCTGTATTTTTTCTTTAGCTACAGAAATTACTTGTCCTGTTTTAGTATTAAAAACAAAATAATTCCCTAATGTTGAACGACGAAAAATAGACTCTTCATTAGTTGCTAATAACACTTGACTCTCATCTTCACTAAATGTATAATCTGAAAACATTGGAATAGCGTCAATCTCCAAAGAATTAACCAAAGTCTTCACTTTTTTTAGTGTTTTATAATCGTAAATATCAATTGTTGTATTTTTTGCCTCTCTATTAAGATTCAATACAGAATATTGCTTACCATTATTCATGGAGTGTAAAGCATCTAATCGCTCTGTTCTAAAAGTACCTTTAGTCCATATATCTTCTAATGTTATATTTTTATTTTGAGCTGAGAGTAAGGGAATTGAAACTAGAAAGAAGAAAAGTGCTAAAAGTTTATTAAATGCCATTAAGATTAAAATTTTAATAAAATAATGCCAAGTTTACTAAAAAATAAGCAAAAAACCCTATTTATTAACACTTAAATATGCAATAAAACTGTCCATTGCTATATATGATATTGATAATAGTATCTTTGTAGAATTAATATACTTTGAATGAACGCATCAATTTCTGGTTTTTCTAAATTGACCAAATCTGAAAAAATAGATTGGATTGTTACCAATTATCTATCAAATTCTGAAACTGCAAAACAGACCATTTTGCAATATGCTAATGATGATGATAAACTTCAACAATTACACGATGAATTTATAGAAAACACTATTTCTAATTATTACTTACCTCTTGGTGTTGCCCCAAATTTTCTAATTAATAATAGATTATATGCTATTCCAATGGCTATTGAAGAAAGTTCTGTAGTCGCTGCTGCTAGTAAAGCTGCAAAATTTTGGCTGGACCGCGGTGGATTTAAAACAACAGTTATTTCTACTACTAAAATTGGACAAGTTCATTTTACATTTTCTGGTGATTTTAACATTCTTAAAAAATATTTCAATACGGTTAAACCCAAATTAATTGAAGACACTAAAGCCATTACATGTAATATGGAAAAACGTGGTGGCGGCATTCTAGATATTGAATTACGAGATAAAACTAAAGCTATAAATGGCTATTACCAACTGCATGCTACATTTGAAACATTAGATGCTATGGGCGCAAATTTTATAAACTCTTGTTTAGAACAGTTTGCAAAAACTTTTAAAACTGAAGCCGAAACAATTTTAGAGGCACCAATAAACATCGTTATGAGTATTCTCTCTAATTATGTACCAAATTGTTTAGTTCGTGCTGAAGTATCATGTAAAGTTGAAGATTTAGCAGAAAAAAATATAGACCCAAGTACTTTTGCAGAGAAATTTGTACAAGCTGTTAATATTGCTGAAGTTGAACCTTATAGAGCTGTAACTCATAATAAAGGCATTATGAACGGTATAGATGCTGTTGTTTTAGCAACAGGAAATGATTTTAGGGCAGTTGAAGCTGGCGTACATGCATATGCTGCTAAAGACGGAAAATATACGAGTCTAACTCATGCTAAAATTGAAGATGGTATTTTCTCGTTTTGGATAGAAATACCTTTAGCTCTTGGTACCGTTGGAGGCTTAACAAGTTTACACCCTTTAGTTAAAATTGCTTTAGAAATTTTAGGCAAACCAAATGCTAAAGCATTGATGCAAATTGTTGCTGTAGCTGGCTTAGCTCAAAATTTTGCTGCATTACGTTCATTAACAACCACTGGTATTCAAGAAGGCCATATGAAAATGCATTTAATGAATATCTTAAATCAATTTAATGCTACAAATAAAGAAAAAGATGTTATTGTCAACCATTTTAAAAATAATACAGTAACACATAGTGCTGTAGTATCTGAAATTGAAAAACTAAGACGATAATGCAAACGTTTTATAGCCATGGAAAACTTCTACTTACAGCTGAATATGTTGTTCTTGACGGCGCTAAAGCTTTTGCCTTACCAACCAAATTTGGACAAATATTAACTGTAGAATTTATTAACGAGCCTAAAATTAGTTGGAAAAGCATTGATAATAAAGGCAATATTTGGTTTTCAGATGAATTTACTCTTTCAAATAAAGAGATTACATCATCGCAAATAGCTAATAATATTTCAAAAAGATTAATTGAAATATTACTAACAGCAAAAGCACTTAATCCAGAGTTTTTAACTAAAGAAAAAGGCTATAAAGTAACTTCTACTTTGGAGTTTCCAAATAATTGGGGATTAGGTTCTTCTTCTACATTACTAAACAATATTGCACAATGGGCAAATATTAACGTTTTTGAGTTATCAAATAAAACATTTGGAGGTAGTGGATATGATGTTGCTTGTGCACAAAACAATTCTCCAATATTATATTCTTTAGATAAAGGGAAACCTATTATAAAAGCTCTTAGTTTCAATAAAATATTTGTAGATAAATTATTTTTTGTTCATTTAAATAGGAAGCAAGATAGTCGAGAAGCGATAAAAACTTATCAAAGTAATAAACATAATATTGAAACAATTATCACTAAAGTAAATACAATCACTAATAAAATAATTAAAGCGAATACTATTGATGATTTTGAAATACTGATTGCCAATCATGAAACATTAATTGGAACAATCACAAAACAAATTCCAATTAAACAACGTCTATTTAGTGATTATAAAAACCAAATAAAAAGCCTTGGTGGCTGGAATGGTGATTTTGTATTAGTCACTGGGACAAAAGAATATGTAACTCATTATTTTAAACAAAAGGGTTACAATACTATTCTCTCTTTTAAAGATATGATTTTATAAAATATATCTTTAAAAAAGAAAAGCGAGCCGAAGCTCGCTTTTAATTATTGTTGACCTGAACAAGGCATACATGAAAAATTCATTGCAGTAAGACATTCTAGGGAGTCAAATGTACATCCTGCCATTCCTGTACATGTTTGATTAACAGATTTACCTGTCCCTCCACTTATTTCTTCACTTTTAAAATTAGAAATAGATTTTTTGTTAAGCTTTAAGCTTTTAAGATTCTTTTTTTTCATCATGTAAATTTTAAAAATTAATAGTATTTAAAATTAGTCATAATAAAAAGCACACGAGTAGTGAAAAAGCATACTTAAAGTAAGGTTTTTATTGAATTTTAAAAATTAGAATTAATTAAAAAAGACTAAATACAAATGGTAAACACCATAAATCATCTAATATAAGGCGCTAAACAAAACTAAAAATGAATAAGTTAGTTCTAGAGTTTTATATTAGTATTCCTATTCTAAACTTATTAAAACAAATGATTCATTCAATAGATTTATAAATTTGGGTTAAGAATAACATATTTATACCGTTAAGTTTTTAAATAAATTTAACTTTACAACAGTTCCTATTTAAACATTAATAAAAAGCATGCAAAAAGACATTTTAGAAAAAAAACTAATTCAAATACATCGCATTATAGAATCGAAGTACCAACAAGAAAAGCATTTAGGTGTTTTAGCTGGGTTATCTGGTATTTCTTTATTTCAATTTTATTACTCAAAATACTTAGATATTGAAACTAATGCAGATATAGGAGTTGATATAATTTCTAATTGCATAGAAAAAATTAACGATGGTTACAATTATCCTACTTTTTGCACAGGAATTGCAGGCTTAGGCTGGGTTTGTGATCATTTAGAGCAAGAAAAATTTATTGAAATTGATGCTGATGAACTACTCCCTGAAGTAGATGATTACCTATATCAATCTATGATAAACGACTTTAAAAAAGGTAATTACGATTTTTTACATGGAGCTATAGGCTATGCTTTTTATTTTTTACAGCGTTATAAAAACACCAATTCTAAAGAATTAAAGGAAAAATACCAAGTTATTTTATTTGAGGTTATAGACCAACTTAAAAACTTATCTACAAATGAAGACGAAAATAAAACTAAATGGATCTCAACTATAAGTAGTGAAACCGAAGAAAAAGTGTATAATTTAAGTTTATCGCATGGTATGTCTAGTATCATTGGAATACTAACTAAACTCTACGAACACGAACCATTTAAAGACAAAACAGAGCATCTCCTTAAAAGTGCTATACATTACATTTTAAGTTTTAGAAGCTCTAATAAGAATGATTTATCTGTTTTTCCTAGTACAATACCAACTACAAATAACGACTTAAGCTATAATAGCCGAGTAGCATGGTGTTATGGTGATTTAGGTGTTGCAATAAGATTATGGTTTGCTGCCAAAGCGTTAAACGATGAAGCATTAAAAACTACTGCTATTTCAATTTTAAAACATACAGCCTTAAGAACTAATGCAGAAGATTCTATGGTTATTGATGCTGCTATTTGTCATGGTTCTTATGGCAATGCACAAATATTTAATAGAATGTATAAAGAAACTGGAGTAAAAGAATTTAAGGATGCTACCGATTTTTGGATTCAAGATGGTCTAGACAAAGCTGTTCATGAAGATGGATATGCTGGCTACAAACAATGTATTGGGAAAGATAGAGAATGGCAAAATGAAACAAATCTTTTAGAAGGTATTACTGGTATTGGATTAGTTATTATTGATCAACTATCAAGTTTTGAAACCAATTGGGACGAATGTTTAATGATAAGTTAATTTTTATATGAGCAAAAATAATCCATACAAAAGCTTTACAAATTACATATTAAGAACACCTCTATTTTCTTTTAGTTCATATAAACTATTAACATCAAACCAAATTATTGGAGATGATGATTTTATTAATTTATTTAACAACCCTGTTATAAATGAAGCGTTATTCCTGGCTTCACCATCATTTTATGAAGAAATAAAGAGATGGCTTAATGGAGAAATAGAAGACAAAAAAAAGGTAGAAAAACTAAAGTTCTCTATCTTAAAATACATCACGAGAATGTCTTCTAGATGCACTCCTTTTGGTCTATTTGCTGGTTGCGCAGTTGGTTCGTTTGGGGAAAACACTAAAATTGAAGTTGATGGTGCCAATAAAAACGAGAGACATACAAGGTTAGATATGAATTATTTAGTTTCATTATCGCAAGATTTAGTAAAAAATGATACTATAAGAGCACAACTTCTTTTCACTCCAAATTCCAGTATATACAATATAGGAAACCAATTACGCTATATAGAATACAAATACTTTAATAGTAAAAGACAACATCAAATTGTTGCAGTAGATGACAGCGAATATCTTAATGCCGTTTTAAAGAAAGCTTCTGAAGGTGCTAAATTGGAAGATTTAGCAAAAATATTAGTAAATGACGACATCTCCATTGAAGAAGCTAAAGAATTTATAGACGAACTTGTCTATAGCCAATTACTAATTAGCGAACTTGAACCAGCTGTTTCAGGACCAGAATTTTTAGATCAAATTTATTCCGTATTAAAAAAGTTAGATAATATAGACGACATTCTAATTACACTACAAAAAGCTGATGAGAAATTAAGCATCATTGATAAAACGATAGGAAACAACCCTAAAGATTATATAAAGTTAAGTGAATTTCTTGAACAATTAAAAACCACATTTGATCTTAAGTTTTTATTCCAATCAGACCTAGTTCTTAATTGTAATGAAAATACTATTAACAAAGAAATCATAGAAGACATAAAGAAAGGGTTAACGCTTTTTAATAAAATTACAATCCCACCTCAAACTACTTTACTAAGTAAATTTAAAGATGCTTTTTATGAACGCTACGAAGAAAGAGAAGTAATGTTATCTAATGCCTTAGATGTTGAAATTGGCATTGGTTATAAGCAAGGTCAAAACTCTGGAGATGTAAACCCTTTGGTTGATGATTTAATAATTCCAGGAAAAACATCTAAACACAATGTTTCAGATATTAAATGGAGTTCAATAAATGCATTATTTCAAAAACTACTAATTAAAGCACTTAAAGAAGATGCCTATACCATTACATTAGACGCAAACGACTTTAAAGATCTAGATGTTAACTGGAATGATCTACCTGATACTTTTTCTAGTATGGTTGAATTAATAATAGAAAACGGAAAAGAGAAAATAAAAATTAGTAGTGCCGGCGGTTCTAGTGCCGCTAATCTTTTAGGTCGTTTTTGCCATGGAGATGAGAAATTACATAATTATACTCAAAAGATTATTGACACAGAAACTAAAATAAATAACAATAAACTTTTAGCAGAAATTGCTCATCTTCCAGAATCTAGAGTTGGCAATATTTTAATGCGTCCAGATTTAAGAGAATACGAAATTCCTTATTTAGCAAAATCTATTAAACCTAAAGCACAACAACTACCTATAGACGATTTAATGCTTTCGGTTAAAAATAATAGAACACTTTATTTAAGATCTAAAAAACATAATAAAGAAGTAAGACCGCATTTAACTAATGCGCATAATTATTCTGGTAACGCATCATTACCTATTTATCATTTTCTTTCAGATTTACAAACCCAAAATATTAGAGGAGGAATAGCATTAAACTTAGGCCCATTTGCAAGTGATTACGAGTTTTTACCCAGAATAGAGTATCTAAATTTAATATTACATGATGCCACATGGAATTTAAAGAAAACGCATATAGAACCTTTACAAAAAACAATTAATAGTGATAAAGATCTCTTATTAGCTATACAAACACTTAGAGATACGTTAAAAATACCTCAATTTGTTATGCTAGCAGATGGAGATAATGAACTTCTTATAAATTTTGATAACATAACATCTGTAAAAATGCTGCTTAATACAGTTAACAAAAGATCGTCGTTTAAACTAACAGAATTTCTTTTTAGTAATGAAGGTATTGTTACTAAAAAAGAAGAATATTATACAAACCAAGTTATTGTGTCTTTCTACAATGCGCAAAAATTAAATAACGCTAAAACAAACTCTAATGCATAATAAGACGCAGAGAAATTTCATCTTAGGAGATAGCTGGTTATACTATAAAATATATACTGGACCTAAAACATCTGATACTATATTAACAGAAATTATTAAACCTATAAGTGAAAAACTTATAGAAGATAACATTATAGACAAATGGTTTTTTATAAGGTACGCCGATCCTAAACATCATATCCGTGTTCGTTTTCATTATAATAACCCAGAACATATAGGCCATATTATTAACAGTCTCTATCCTCATTTTAAAACATTTATAGAGCAAGACCTTATTTGGAAAATACAATTAGAAACATACCAAAGAGAAATAGAACGTTATGGCTCTAATACTATAGATATTGGAGAAACTTTATTTTATCATGATAGTAAAATGATTGTAGACTTCTTAAATTTAATTGAAGGCGATGAAGGTGAAGAATTACGTTGGCTTTTTTCTATAAGAGCAATAGATTCTTTATTAGATAGCTTTAAATATAGTAATGAAGACAAGAAAAACTTATTAGAAAGTTTAAGTATTGGTTTTAGGAGTGAGTTTGATACTACAAAATTTCTAGGAAAACAACTTAACGACAAGTATAGAAATGAACGTAGTAAACTTCAAGAGTTTATGACATTCACTACCGAAAACAACCCAGATTATGCTATTCTTCTAGAGCTTTTAAATGAAAAACAAAATGCCATAAAAGAGATTGTAGACGCTATCTTAGATCACAATAAAAGAGGCGCTTTAGAAATGAATCTCAACAACCTAATGTCTAGCTACATACACATGTTGATGAATCGTTTATTTAAATCTAAAAACAGAATGCATGAAATGGTTTGCTATGATTTTTTATGCCGTTATTATAAATCTATGATTGCTAGGCAGAAGAGTACTGTAAAGTAATATTTACATATAAAGATTCTTCTTTCGGTTTTCGTTTCTTTTATATTCTCAATAAATCAATTATTAAATAGCCTTTAACGAATTTGAAAAAAAGTACAACGTTTATACATTTCCTATTTTAAATATTTAAATAGCTCCTTATTTTCAATGTATTAAGAATTCAATTTTAATAATTATGAAAAAAAAGAAATTAAAACATCTAAAGCTTAACAAAAAAACAATATCTAATATTGGGAAATTAAATGGAGGAAACGCTTTAACAACTAATGAGTTTGCTTGCCACACTACAGAGAATACAGTATTTCAATGCGGTAAACCTACTACACCTGCAAGATCTTGTGACTATAGTCTAGTTTCTATGTGCTGTAATTATTAATTATAAAGCGAGTTTAGGCTCGCTTTTATTATGTTATTTATAATAATCTGTATTATCTTAAGAGAAAAATATATCGAAAAAGAATTAAATAAAAGAAACTTAATTCCTACTAAAAACTTCTCGCAATTGATAAAAAATACGTTGCATTACAGTAAGTTCTTCTACAACAATTTCGGCTGTACCCTGCATTTCTTGTTTAAAGTCTAAAGTTTTATTAAATGAAGTTTCTAGACTAGAAACATCAATAAATATGGTGTAACTAGCTTCACCTTGTCCAACTTGTTTTGGTACGGCAGAAATATTATTTATCGTTCCATTTAAACTACCCCATTCTTGATAAGGGTAATTATTTAATTTTATAATTACATCTTGACCTGGTTTTACTTTTCCAGAATTTTGTACAGGCATAGTTACACGGCCAATGATACCTTCAATATCATCTGGAACTACAGTAAACAGGACATCACCTAAATTTACATTTTGGTATTTATTCCATACATCAAATAATGTTACTTTTCCTTTTATTGGACTTTTAATAAGATATAGTCGTTCCCATTGTAAAATTTCATTTTCTAAATTTTGTTTAGCTTCTTCAAGATTTTGATCTGTTGAAAAAGATGAGCCCTTATCTCCAATTCTAGCCTGCCTTAATTGATTTTTTAGCATTAACAAGCCATTTTCTTCACTACTAATACTAGACTCGAGTGATTCTTTTCTTCTTTTAGCAGAGTATAAAATACTTTGTTGATCTAAATACTCTTTTTCTGAGCGAATCCCTTTTTTATATAATTCTTCTTCTTTTCTAAAAAGATTTTCGGCATTACCCAATTCTATTTTATATTGTTCTAATTGATTTTTACTATTCCTAAGTCCACTTTTTCTGGTATTTATCTGCAATTGTAAATTAACAACATCATTCTTTTCAGGATTAAGTGTATTATATTTTAAATACTCTTGATACTGTAATCTAAAAGCATGATAACTTCTTTGTATAGCACCTAATCTTAGATTTGAAGGAAACTTATTTCGTATAGAATCATAGTCAGAAAGACTTGGTGAAAACTCTAAAATTCTTTGCTTAACAGCTCTTACGTCTTTATAATCTGCCGTACTTTCAATAACCGCTAAAACATCATCTTTTTTAACGCTTTTGTCTGCTTCAACAAAAATAGCTTCTAACTTCCCTGATGCTTTGGCATCTAGATAAGCTGGTGGGTTTTTTGATGTAATAGTAACTCTAGCCTGTATAATATCATTATAACTTATAAGTGCAGAACCTAATATTAAAATTAGTAATATTATAAAGACCAATGAAATACCTCTAGATATTAACCAACCTGGTGGCTGACCAAGAATTTCTTTAACTTGATCTGAGCGCTCATTTAAGTCATCTATTTTTCGTCTTTGTATTTTCTTTTTACTTTCAGACATATTAATTACCTAACTCTAATTGGTTCTTAACTAATGTGTAATAAGATCCTCGTTTTTTTGTTAGCGTTTCATGTGTTCCTTTTTCAATAATTTCACCTCTATCTAAAACAATAATTTGATCTGCATTTTTCACTGTACTTAATCTATGAGCTACAACTACAACTGTTTTTCCTTTGTAAAATTCCTGAAGGTTCTCCATTATCACCTTTTCATTATTAGCATCTAATGCACTTGTAGCTTCATCAAAAAAGATATATTTAGGGTTTTTATATACCGCTCTGGCTATTAAAATACGTTGTTTCTGTCCGCCACTTACATTAACACCACTAGCACCAATTTTTGTATTGTATCCTGAAGGTAAATCTTCTATAAACGACTCAATATTTGCTACCTTAACTGCATGCATTAAACGTTCTTTATCTATAAGACCTTCAGAATCTGACTCGGTTATATTTTTTGCAATAGTATCACTAAATAAAAACCCATCTTGCATAACAGATCCACAACATTTTCTCCAAAATTTAGTACTAATATTCTTTAAATTGGTTTGACCAATAAGCATATCTCCTTCATTAAATTCATAAAACTTAAGCATTAACTTTATTAATGTTGTTTTACCACTACCACTTGCTCCTACTATAGCTGTTACTTTTCCTTCGGGAAATTCAAAATTTAAGTTGTTTAAAATTAGAGGAGCACTCTTACCGCCGTATCTAAAGTTCCCTTTAACTACTTTTATAGTCTTATCGTTTGGTAGCTCTTTTATAGCATCATCAAAACGATCTTCTTCATCTTCTTTATTATGAATTTCTGAAAGTCGCTCTATACTTAATTTAGCATCTTGACCTGTTTGAATAAAAGTAATAAAGTTATTTATTGGCAGATTTAATTGCCCAATTATATATTGAACAGATAACATCATACCTAATGTTAAATTACCATCTATAACCGCTTTAGCTGCAATAAACGTAATTAAAATATTTTTTAATTCATTTAAAAAGCGACCTCCAGTATTTTGAGTTTGCGACAGTGCTAAACCCTTAATAGAAATCTTAAACAGTCGCACTTGTATAGCTTCCCATTCCCAACGTCTCCTACGTTCAGACCCATTTAATTTTATTTCTTGCATTCCAGAAATAAGCTGAAATAAACTACTTTGATTATCTGATGATTGATCAAATCGTTTATAATCTAATTCGGCTCTTTTCTTTAAAAATAATAATGTCCATCCAATGTATAAAAATGATCCTATAAAGAAAATAGTAAAAATGGTTAGATTGTAATAGGCTAATACGACTCCAAAAACAACAAGGTTAAACGCAGAAAAGAGTGTATTTAATGTTGTTGAAGACAAAAAACTTTGTATTCTATTATGATCGTAGATACGTTGCATAATATCTCCTGTATTTTTAGAATCGAAAAACGATATAGGTAATCGCATTAACTTTAGTAAAAAATCGGAAATGAGACTAATATTTATTCTACTAGTCATATGTAATAATATCCATCCTCTAATGAGTTCTACAGAGGTTTGAGATATAAATAAGGTAAGTTGCGCAATAAGTATTAAATACACAAAATTTAGATTTTGATAATTAATACCATAATCTACTACTGCTTGGGTTAAAAACGGAAAAATAAGCTGTAATATACTACCTACTAAAAGCCCAAGTACAAGCTGAATAATATGTTTTTTATAAGGCTTAAAATACCAGAATAAAAACTTGAAACCGTACTCTTTTTTATCACTTGGCTCTGTTTGTTCAAACTCAGGAGTAGGTTCTAGTAGTAATAAAAAACCTTCAGCAGTTTCTGGGTCTGCATTTTTACCTATCCAACCTTTAATAAAATCTTCTTTAGAATACTTTACTAAACCATGTGCTGGATCTGCTACATAAACAGTATTCTTTTTAACTTTATAAACTACAACAAAATGACGTTGCCTCCAGTGCGCAATAAAAGGAAATGGCACTTCTTCTTTTAGAGTTTTAAAATCTATAGCAACCGCTAGAGTATGTAAGCCTATAGCTTCCGCTGCTTCTGCAATACCTTCTAAAGACACTCCTTCTCTGGTAATATTAGCTTTTCGTCTTAAAAAATCTACAGTATAAGATTTCCCATAGTGCTTAGCTATCATTCTTAAGCATGTTGGACCGCAGTCCATTTGATCTAACTGCCTGAAAAAAGGAAATTCTTTTTTTATCATTAATTAAGCTAAGTGTAATTTAAAATATAATAAGCCTACCAAATATAAGAGAATATTTTATGAAAAAATGAATTTTATTAAAACCAATAAAACATAACTTAAAACTGTAGTTAATAAAATGAAAAGTAAAAAAGCGAACCAGAGTTCGCTTTTAAAATAATTATTCTGGCGTCCATGTAAAACTACTCCCATTAGGACCATAGGCAGTATGTGTCCCATCTGAATTACATACCGCATACCAACCTTCTGGAAGCCCTCCTTTAATAACTTTAGAATTTTTGATTTGAAATTTTTTTAATTGCTCTAACATAATAGTAAAGTTTTAAAATTAATAATGATTAAATCTAGAAAACTAAAAACAGGTAAAAAAAAGACAAACACTTAAATCATCTAATTTAAGTTAGCTAATTTGATTTATAGAACGCAAAAGCAATTAAATAAAGGCGAGAATTACCTCGCCTTTAATAACATTTCTAATATAAATTCCCATTTAAAAATCTTTAATTTCACTTTAGCAGTTTTTAAATCAGAATTAATATTAATTATAAACAAGGTACAGAAAAGCACTGCGCTTCACAAAGAAAAATATCATTACTAGATTCTCTAAATTCGCCTCCTTTTATTCTTCTTGTTTCAGTTTCTTTTAAATTTGAAATCACATTTTTATTTAGTGATAATGTTTTAAGGTTCTTGTTTTTCATAATATATAAATTTTAGTAAACCTAAAGTAATAGTATAATAAATGATATAAAACAAAAAGAACCCTATATTATTCAAAATGAGGTAATAAAACAACGCGATACAGACTAATAATAGAGAGCTCAAAAGAACTAAAACACGAATAATTAATAGATTTAATAAAATTCATATTAGATATTCTAACAAGGTGAAATTTTGAAGTACAAACCACTACCATTAATTCTGAAAATGAAGAAGTCTAATAAAATAAAAAAGCCTCGCAATGCGAGGCTTTTTTATTTTATATGTAGTGAAGTCTATTGAACTGTTTTAGCTCTATTATCTTCGATCTCTGCTGATTCTTTTAAAGCATTATATAACCTTGTATTAACAGCATTTAATTTTTCTGTGCTTACTTGGTTAGCAAAAGACTGGTAGTTGTCTAATTCTACTGCAGGTGTCTTTTTAGTTACCTGTACCATAAACACACCTTTATCTCCTGTAATTAATTTAGATGTTGCTCCATCTGCAAGACCAAAAGCATAACCTACAACCATTGGTTCTCTACCTACACCAGAAACTGTTGGATTTTTCATATTAATTGCTAATGCTGTTCTTACTTGTTGTTTCTCAGCCGCTGCAAAATCTTCTAAAGATGAAGCATTTACTCTATCTCTAATTATTTTAGCCTTCTTTTCTTTTCTAATCTCTGGTAATGCAGTTACAGAAGCATCTTCAGCATTCATTAAACCTGCTTCATTTTTACTTGTTAATTGCACTATAATATACCCATCTGTAGTTTCAAAACGTTTAGAGCTACCTACTTTTGTACCTTCTTCGAATGCCCAACGTACAACTGGTCTTTGAGCACCTGCTCCAGGTATGTTTTCATCTAATTCTTTAACAGATGTTACTGGATTAACTTTTAAATTATTGTCTTTAGCAACGTCTAAAAAGCTTTTATTTTCTAGTGCTACTTCGTAATTAGATGCATTTCTAAAAATAGCATCTTCTGTTTCTACTGATGGCTCAATAGTTCTTTCTATAGTTGCTACTTTATATGCTGTATCAACATTTTTCTTATCATCTATTCTAATAATGTGGTAACCAAATTTAGTTAGAACTACATCAATACTTCCTTTATCCTCAAAAAACAAAAAGTTAGCAAAATCTGGATCAAAGGCTGCAGGATTATATGTCGTTAAACGAATCCAACCAATACTTCCATCTTTACCTTTAGAACCATCTGTATTAATTTCATTTGCAATTTCTGCATATTTAGTTTTATTATTTTTTACTAATGCAAAAATACTATCAGCTTTAGCTTTAGCTTGCTCTTTAGTAATAGACGTCTCTGTATTTGCTGCTTGAGAACCAACAAAAGGAATAATAATATGACTTGACTGAATTGAATCTGCCAATTGTCTTTTTTCTAATAATTTAGTAATCTTAAATGTAAGTCCATCTTTATATGGTCCATAAACATTTCCAACATTTAATTTAGAGATACTATCTTGTATATTTTTAGGTAAAGCTGTAGCATATACAAACTTGTCTTGATATTTTATTTCTGCATCAGAATTAGCATTTACATAAGCTTCAGCTTTATCAACACTCATTTCGGCAAAACCAGCTATAGTATCATTTTTACCATTATTATATTCTACTCTGTTTTTAATAAGCTTAATTAAATCATTTTGCAATGCATTTTCATCTTCAAGAGAAGCTACTTCTTCGAACTTAACATATTGCAAATCTCTTGAAGCTTCAACTTCGTATTTTTTCTTATTATTATTAATATACGTCTTAATTTCAGATGGAGAAACCGTTACAGTACTATCTGCTATAGATGTAAATGGTACATAAACATATTTTAAATCTACTTTATCTCCTTCTAATTTATGACTTAAAGCGCCTTCTGCTAACGTTGCAGTAGTTGCCGCTTTAACCATATTAATATAGTTTTGTTGTAAAGCTCCAGAGGCAATACCTTGCTCCTCGCTTACAAACCTACTATACTGTGCTGGAGAATTTTTCTTTAAATCTGCTATAAACTGATTCATTAATGACTCATCGTATACTCCATCTGCATTTAAGAATTGTGGCAATGTAGCGTACCTATCTTTTAATAAATCGCGCATTTGCTCTCTACCAACAGTTAAACCTAACTTATCAAATTGCTCTTGCATTACAGCTTTACGAACCTCAGCTTCATACACTTGATTCATAATTTGTGTTTGCGTAGCATTTGGATTGTTTCTAGCTTCTACTTGAGCCATAAAAGCCTCACGAGAGATATCCTTTCCATTAATAGTTGCTACCACATTAGGTGATTTATTAAATAACGCATCCTTGTTATCAAAAAGACTTGATAATATAAAAGCAAATAATGCTAATGCGATTACTAATATTAGTACAACTGTTTTCTGTCTTATTTTATTTAAAATTGCCATCTGTTGAATTAGATTTTATGTAATATAGTGGGCGAAAATACCATTTTCTGCTTAATTATAAAAGCAGAAATTTGCATTAATTGAAATTAATTAATATTACGTAAGATTTTTAGTAAAAATCCAGACTTAACAGTCTGTTATATAGACTAATCGTCTGCTTTTATTTCAAGTGTTACTAAATCAATTTTAGTATTAGAGACTTCAATAATTTTAAACAAAAATTTATCTGTATCAACAATATCGTTTTGTTGCGGAATTTCTTCTGTATGATCTACTATTAAACCACCTAATGTTTCATAGTTTTCTCCTTCAGGTAAATTTAACTTGTAAGTTTCGTTAATATAGTCAACTTCTAATCTTGCAGAAAACACATAGTTTAAATCGTCTATTTTTTCTTCTTTTAGTAATATAGTATCGTGTTCATCTTGTATTTCGCCAAAGAGTTCTTCTACTATATCTTCTACAGTCATGATACCAGATGTCCCACCATATTCATCTAAAACAACTGCAATACTTTTTCTTTTCTTAGTTAAGACATTTAAAATATCATTTACCAACATAGTTTCTGGCACAAACTCTACAGGTAATTGCATAGATTTAATTGTTTTGGGTTTTTTAAAAAGCTCGAAAGCATGAGCATAACCTACAATATCATCAATTGTTTCTTTGTATATTAATATTTTAGAAAGCCCTGTTTCTGTAAATAAACCGCTCAAATTAGACACAGAATCGTTTATATCTATAGCTACAATCTCTGTACGCGGTATCATAACCTCTCTAGCTTTAACCTCTGCAAACTCTAAGGCATTTTGAAAGATTTGAATTTCCGTGTCAATTTCATCATGAGCTTCAACAGATTCCATTTGCTCACTTATATAGTTACCTAACTCAACTTTAGTAAAAGCTAATTGAACTTGATCTCCTTCTGTTTTAAAGAATTTTTTAAGTATAAAATCTGAAATCCAAAGCACAAAATCTGAAATAAAAGTAAACACGAGGTAAAATAAATAAGCAGGAAAAGCTAATACTTTAATTAAGGTATTACTATAAATTTGAAAAAACACTTTAGGCAAAAACTCTGCAGTAAATAATATTACCAGAGTAGAGATAACCGTTTGAGATAGCAAACTAAAATCGATTAATAAAACATCTAGAAAACCAAAACGCGTTGGAATTAATTTTTGAAACCATTTCATGAGTAAATCACCCATGAAAAAACCATAAATAACTAATGCAATATTGTTACCAATAAGCATAGTGGCAATAAACTTTGATGGTTTAGATGTTAATTTCGAAAGAATTCTCGCTAAAAAGTCATCTTGTTTTTTTTCAATTTCAATATGAATTTTATTGGCAGAAACATAAGCGATCTCCATTCCAGAAAAGAATGCAGATAATAATAATGATACAACAATAATTAAAATAACTGCTGCTGTAGTCATCTATTTAGAATTATTACGCTCATCATATTTTTTATGGAATCGTCTTCTAAAGAAAAACATAAATGTTGCTAATGCAAATAAGAATAAAGACAAGTAAGCGTGATTTCTATCACTGTTCCAGGTCATTATTGCATCGTATAAAAAATAAATACCAGCGATTAAGTATATAAATTGTGAGAATTTTAAATATTTCAATGTAATAAGATTATTAATTTACAATAGTAAAGATATATAAAAAGTTTGAGTGAGAATAGATATTAAGATCTTAGACATTATTCACTAACAGCAAAAGTACCCTTTATTTCTAGAACTTCTGCTTTAGAAAAATCTCGATTAGAATCAAAACCATTACCGTGAGTGATATAATCTTTTGATTTATAGGTTACGGCTGAATTTGTAAACAACCATTCTTTATTTTGATCAAAATATAACTGCTCTGCAAATAATGAGTCTTTTTGAGAAGTAGCTATAATAACATTTCCTTGTAAATCTATAACGTCTGTTTCTGAATATAAAATAGCATAATCTGAAACAATAGTAGTTTTCGTTTTACTATTATTACCATCATAAATATGAAGTATTACACCTTCAGGAAACTCAGAATAAGCAAAGTCTCTATTACCGTAGTCTAACATTTTTTTACTAATTAAATTAGCAACAACACGACCAGAATCTGTTCTTTTAGCATTTATCTTCTCTGCAATCCCTTGAGGTTCGTTAGCAGAAACCCCTATTTTTTGAACCTCTTGAAAGTTATTTTTACAAGAAAAAAATAAAGTCACAGCTAATGCTATGACTCCATTTTTTATAATATGTAAACTTTTATTTTTCATTTATACATTTGGCACTGTAACACTTCTTTGAATCCAGCATCCAACTTTTATGGTTTTTCCACTCATATTCTTATTGAATATTTCAGTTTTTGTAGGTGCTAAACCTCTATAACTTTTAGCAGCTTTAGAGCTTCCTCCTTTTTCTGCCGCTTGTGCTGCTAACCAAAATACTGCACGTTGAGAAAAATTATCTCCTCCACAATTTTTAGCACTTTTACCGTACATATCTGCTATCTGTAAATATGGACTTCTATCTGAAGGATTCATTTCCATAACTTTCATATAGTACTGTCTTGCTTTCCCATATTTTCCTTTAGACTTAAAGCCTCCAGCAATTTTCTTATACAATTTTGCTTTCTTAAAAGGATCTGTTTGTAATGATAATGATTGATCAAAATACTTTTGCTCTCCAGTAATTAAATATAAATAGTATGCTGTATCTGCATCTGGCTCTATTGTATTCTTTTGCTTTACAACTTTTACAAACATTGGATCATCTTTACATCCTTTTGCATGTAATTTGTTCATTGCACGTTGTAACCACTGTGCATTATTTTTATTAGCATCGTAATCTTTTTGATATAGCGGTATTAAAGTTTCACAATTTGCCCTTCCTCCAATTTCACTATCTACACTACCAGAAATCTTATCTAAAGCACTTAATGTTTGTGTATAAAACTTCTTATATCTTTTCTCCTTTTTTGTTAATGTTGCTCCAGAAGCTTCTTTAGCTGTTAATTTATTTAATTCAGCAGAATTCTTTTCAACCTCAGTTTCTAACTTACCTACAACATCATCATACTTATCAAATAACTCTTGCGCCGTTTTTTGCTTAGCATCAAACAACTTAACCATATATTTGAAGTAAACATATAAACCTTTAGGGCTTTTAAAGTTTTTTAAATCTGATTTAAAGATTGCATCAAATTCATTATAAATCATAGTATCATTTAAACCTAATAACTCTCTATTATCATATCTTAACTCTGCTTTTTTAGCATCATATTTACCTTTAGGAGTTTTACTTGCAAAATTTAAAGCTCTTGTATCCCACATAGCTATAAGTTCGTTTATATACCCCACTTTTTTGTCACCAGTAGCATTTTTAATAAAATGCTTAAACATATCTTCTCCATATTTATATAATCCTGAATTATACTTAGGACAAGTCGCTACTAAACTTTTATAAGGAGCATAAGCGGCATCAAAGTTTTTTGCTTTAACATACTCACTCATTATAGATAAGTTTGTTCTACATTCTTCGGTATCTTGTGCAAAGCCTATACTTGTTCCTAAAAACAAAAAAGCTATTAATAATGTAATGTTAGTTTTCATAATATTAAATTTTACTCTGTTAGTCATACTTTCTTTTGTTAAACCATCTGTCGTTTAACGATAAACTTAATTGGAATTTTACAAAGTTCTCTTTTATTAAATTAGCACTTGTTGTACCACGGTTTCCTATTTCGAAACCTAAGTTAGTATTAGAGAATAATCTTCCAACTGGTAATCCTACTCCAAAAGATATGCCAAACTCTTTTATAGACTGATTTTGTATGTTTAGACCAGTGTTTTCAAAACGCATACCTGCTCTATAAACTACTCTTTTATAATAACTTGACAAACTATTATACTTAGGAATATAAAATCCTCCTATAGATAGTCCTGATGCATTTTCAAAATTAGAGACGCCATCATTATACAGTTCATTAAAAAATTTACTAGTGTTTTGAGTAGTATATTCTATACCAGCAAACCATTTGTTAGGCTTTCCTAATCCAGCACCAATAGAAAAACGTGATGGTAATTTTAAATCTGTTTCGTCTAGACCAGAAGACGTTAAATCTCCTTCTATGGTATCAATATCAAATTCTGAACCTGTTAAAGGATCGATTGTAATAGTAGAAAAAGAACGCGTGTTTTTAGATGTTAAACTACTAGATGGAGTATAAGTAAAAGCAGATTGCAATTCTAATTTATCTGTAACCATACCTTTATAATGGAAGCCTAAATTAATATTTATACCACTTAAATCTGAACGATTATTTTCACGAGTTTGAGATTGTAAAGGCTCTCCTTCATTATTATATCTATATTCTATAGTACTATTTTGAATGTTTCCAAAATTATAATTAGCATCAATACCAGCACTAAAGTTTTTTGTAAACTGATAACCTACTGAAAGAAATGCTTTATTCAAACCGCCTTCTCCTCTAAATCTTTCATTTAAATCTCCATCGCTATTTCTATTTTCTAACTTATAACCAACAGCAGTATATGGCAATAAACCAAAACCAAAACCTAATTTACCTATAGGCACAGATAAGGCCAAATAATCGAATGTAGTAGAACTTACTTTAGCCTCTCCAGAATTACTTTCTAAATTAGTAGAAGTTGTACTTGCTCCAACAGCAAATTTCACAGGTCTACTTTCTCCGTTAAATGGAAAGATCGACAAATTATTTTCAGCATAAGTAGCTGGGTTCCTTAAATTCACATGAATACTATCTTTATAGATGCTCAATCCACCCATGCTTCCATTCTCCACTGTCCCTTTAAATTTTAAAGATCCTATTCCATAAAAAGAATAAGGAGATGCTGTCCCTTCTTGGGCGTAACTTTGAATTGCAAATAATGCAATAAAAACTAATACAAGTTTTTTTATCATTAGTGTGTATTATATTGTAAAATAAAATTCAATCCCTCTAAAAGGAAATTCGAGTTCGCAAATATGCTACTTTTTAATTGTTTAGACAACATTTTAGCATCTCCTCCTGTTAAAATAATTGTTAAATCTCCAAATTCTTTAACATACTGTTCAATATTACCATCTATTTCTCTTAAAACTCCGTTAACAACTCCTGAATGCATTGAACTTGCCGTAGAGTTTCCAACAATAGTTTTTGGAACTTCTGTTTTTAATAACGGTAAATTGGCTGTTTGATTATGCATAGCTTTATAACGCATTCTAATTCCTGGTGAAATAGCGCCTCCTAAGTATTCGTTTTTATGATTTATAAAATCGAAAGTAATACATGTACCCGCATCAATAATTAATACATTTTCATTTGGAAATTGTTCTACTGAAGCGCAAACTAAAGCTATTCTATCAATTCCTAATGTTTTTGGAGTACCGTATAAATTAGTAAATGGTATTCTTGTTTTATGACTTAAAATGGTTAATTGTAGGTTTTTTTCTAAAAAATCTAGCGTTTTTTGATCAAGTTTTCCAACAGAAGAAACGATACCAACCTTTAAATCGTCATATTTTTCTTGAAGTTTTTCAATTACTTCAATAATTTTTTTGGTTTTAACTCTTTCTTTGTCTTTTATCTTATCACGCTTAAAAACAGCTAGTTTAGTATACGTATTACCTACATCAATGATTAAATTCATAGTCTAAATTGAAAAAAGCTAATTTACAAAATGAAATTTTACAAATTTTCTTTTGCAAGTATTAAAATTGAAACTATATTTGCACTCGCATTTTTATGCAACTGGTGCCTTAGCTCAGTTGGTAGAGCAAAGGACTGAAAATCCTTGTGTCCCTGGTTCGATTCCTGGAGGCACCACCACTAAAAACCCGATCAAATTGATCGGGTTTTTTGGTTTTCTATAATGATAGTTAGATATAATATAATTATGAACACTTATAAAACTACCAATATCACAGAATTTTATCCTGTTTTGCAAATTCTTTTTTTATGCTACTATAAATATCCTCTAACTTTAAAGCATTACTTTTTTTAGCATATGCTCTTAGAGATGCATAATACATAACATTAATAATTTCTGCTCCTGTCATTTCATATTTTTCTGCAATTGCTTTCCAATCTATTTCTGTTTTTAAAAACATGTCTTGTGGAATACTCTGTGTCCATAATTTATACCTTTCGCTCGCTCCAGGAATAGGGAAGTGAATAATATTATGAAAACGCCTAAGAAAAGCATCATCTATATTATTCTTGAAATTTGAAGCCAAAATAAGCAACCCTTTAAAATCTTCTATTCTTTGTAATAAATACGAAACTTCTTGATTCGCAAATTTATCATTTGAACTTTGGACACTTGTTCGTTTTCCAAAGAGAGCATCTGCTTCATCAAAAAAGAGGATCCAGTTTTTTCGTTCGGCTCTATTAAAAACCATTTCTATATGTTTTTCTGTCTCACCAATATATTTTGAAACCACCAAAGACAAATCAATTCTATAAACAGGAATATCGAATTTTTTACCCAGTAAAGAAGCTGTAAGGGTTTTCCCGGTACCAGCTTGCCCATAAAACAATACGCGATAGCCTGGTTTTATTTTTCTTCCAAAGGAGACATCTTTCAAAACATGTTGATTATACTCCATCCATATTTGAATATCATTAATTTGTTCTAATGTTTGTGGATGTAAAACCAAATCTTCCCATAACATTTCAGTTTGAATTTTTCTAGCTGGAAATTCAACACTATATACTGGAGCAGATTCTTTACCTAGTAATATTTTTTCTAACCAATCTGGATCTGGAATTAATTTTCCACTCATAATTGGTTCTCCTGGTGCCGCACCATGTAATTGAAGTAAACCATGAATTGCAAATAAACAATCACTATTAAATAATTGCTGGTATTTTAATCGCTCCTCAATATTAGTTCCTGCTAAAATATAAAGTGCGGTTTCCCCTGTAGGCATTATACCACGATATTGTTGCCCTTTAACTCCTCCAAATGCAACAAATTCACCTCCATTTGGTAACACTTGACTCATTAATTTTTCTACAAATCCAGGCTGTATATGTGGTAGTACTGCTAAAAGAAGAATTATTTTTTCAGCCAAAGAAAATCCATCTTCAAGTTGTAATAGCGCATTCATCCCAATACTAAATTCTTCATTTATACTAGACTCTAAATCTAAATTTGATGAATTATTTTCAGCAGTAATACGATGAATAATTAATTCGCTCATTCCTTTAATACATGCATCAAATTTATTTCTCGGAATAGTAATAGGTTTTACATTATTTTTGACGGTTTTCATTTTTTTTAATTAAAAAAGTTCGTTAACGAATATTTTACAATCATTCAATTGAAGTTTACAATGTTAAGATACAGTATATTCAACTGTAAACAAACAGATTAACTTTTAATCTACTGGTTCTTCAGGAGGCGCAGCTGATGTTTGGTCTTCACAATCCATATCTACCGAAATATGAAAAGGATCTAACGCATCGCTAGCACTCTGCGCTGAAGATTTACGAGCTACCTCATTAGTTTCATGTAATTGCTGCACAAATTCCTGAATTCCAGCACTACAGCCAGTATAATCTATAGCTAAAGTCACAGTGCCATTATACTGGTTAAAAGCCGTCACATGATCTTGTTCATGTGGTGCCAACACATTATCAATTGCATTTCTAACACGTTCATGTTGACAATCTGTTAATCCTTCCGGTACATCTGGCAATGTAACACTAGTAGCAACATGATAGTCTATTTGTAATTGCCCTGTATAATGATAACAATCATTCTCTGCACATCCAACACAATCTTCACTTGGTGTTCTTGTTAAATTTCGAGTAGATCCAATACCTCCATCAAATGTCGCATCTGTGCTTCCTTCAAATGTGACTGAATTGGCATATACTCTTTTGGTTGTTTGCATACCAAAGGTTTGAAAATCTGGTACAGACTCAGGAGTCATAATACGTTCTTCTTCCTGTTCGGCTTCTTTTTCCATCATCACGTTATCTGCCTCTGAAGCTTCCTGAACATCTTCTTCTTTAGTTTGCTGTTCGTTTTCTTCTTTAGTAGGTTCAGTACTTTCTTCTTCAGGCATCATTTGAATAACATGCCTTCCGTTTTTTTGTTGTTGAACATGTTTTAATTCATGTGCCATTAACTTTTTTTCTTCTATACTTCCCGCTTCAAAATGAGCTTTATTTAGTACTATATGGTTTTTATAAGTGAATGCTTTAGCTCCAATTTCTTTGGCTGCACTAGCGGCTTCTTTATCCTTGTGCAACTTTACATCCCCAAAATTATCTTGCATTTTCCCCTCGAAAAAAGCTCTATTTTGTATAGACATACCATTTCCTTTACTTCCTATGTTATTCATATAATGTCCAAAAAAACTTTTACTAGATCCTTTGGTTTCTCCATTAGATTTTTTTTGAACGCCTTTCTTTTCTTCATCTTCACATTTTTCACATTTGCGCTGTACTTGTGATTCAAAGAAATTATCGTTTTGCACTTGCTTCTGTGCCGGTTTTTGACGCCTTATTCTCCGTCTTTGGTTTGATGATTTATTTTTCATGATATAATTTATTAAATAATACTATATATTAGAATCTGGTCCAATTTCTGCTCTTTTACTACTATCTACAAAATATTCTACTTTTCTAGTTTGCCTTCTAAAACCATCTCCAGTTCCTGAAGTATTTGATTCTTGCATTAATTTTTCAAAAATTTGATTCATCATTTCGGTTTCATTTATTTCACCTTCGATAAATTGATTAGCAATTAGATTATTAAATATTGACCTAGCTAACGATCTTCCTTCATTAAATTCTAAGGTCGCTTTCACCTTCATTGTGAACCTCAAAATACTATTCTCATGTAAAGTACCTCTATCTCTATTTGTTTCAATTCTATCTCCAATCCAATCACTTATCGAATTTTCTACATCAGCCATTGTTCTGGTATTAAAAGTAGGGCTCGTTAAAATAATATTTAACGATTGAGCTTCTCCTGGGCCTTGAAATCTGTTTGCTATTAAATGAGCCCTATGCAATCCTGTGGCTGTAGTTGAATTCATTCTTGATCTTCCAGAAACACCTGTGTCTCTTTGTCTTGCCAAGCCTCTACCAATTATTTCTTGCTCTTCGACATTAGTTTGCGTAGTAGTTTCTAATTCATTCTCCATTAATGAAGCTTCAAAACTATTACCATTTTGAGTTGTTATATTAATTTTAAATGCATCTCTAGTATCTCCTTCAAAATCCATAAAATCTATATTTGATATTTGATACTCTTCGTGATTTCCGCTACTACTACCTATCTGTAATTTCCCATCATTATCAAAATGATAAGCTTGATTAGATGTACCTCCAGTTCTTCTAATATGGCTTCTTCTTTCACTTGTTTTACCTATAACAGCATAACCTTTTCCTCTAAGGTTAGTCTGTAGCTCAATACCTTGTTGATTTAACGCTCCAGAACCATTCAAGAATACAGAACCAACACTACCACTTAAATACAACTCTATATTATCTCCTATAAGTTCTGGCATTAAATTAAATACCACCATAACTTTAGTTTTTAATATGTTCATTTGAGAGTCTAATTCTGTTTGAGCTGTAGTAACCCTTTGTTCATCATTAGCTTGATCAGCAAGAACAAGAGCATTTGCCTTTTGAGTTGCAATACTATGCTCCGTTTCAACTTCATTAATCGCTGCAGTTTTTTGTGAATCTCCATTGGCAGCTTCTCTCCATTCATTAATTTTAGCATCCAAATTCATTGGAGTACTAGCTACTTTAATACGAGTTGAACCAGCACTATTTTCTACCCAAAGACGATGTGACTCTCCTCCTGCGGTGAATCCAAATATAGACCCAAATGCAGCCCTTATTCCCCCTACGACTCTTTCACCAAATTCTATTACTCGAATTACGCCATCTATAATTGGCCTCCCTATTCGTAATGCCTTAGCTACTAACCAATCTATTCCTTCTGTTATTTTTACACGCACACTGGTTATAATTTCGGCTATACGCCTACCAATACCTCCTAAACCAACTTGATTCGCAAGGAAACCAATTAATACTGGAATACCTCTTGCCATAGCACCTTCTAGATAATCGGCAGCGGCTTGTACATTTCCAGCCGCTATCTCTGCAATACCATTTACAAAAGAGTTTAATATTTCAAGCATTGCTCTTAACTGTTCAATAAACGACTGTATAGCTCTATAAATACCAATTACACTATTAATAACTGCCATAATACCTGTAGGATCTAACATACTCAACAGTTTAGTTGTTACGCTTGCGATAATTCGAGTCATAATCCAGTTTCTAGCAGCAGCTAAAACTATATTCCATAATTCACTAAGTTTCTCTTGTACAAATTCCCAAATTGCAATTGGCCCTCTATCCATTACATCTTTAATAAAGGTCCAAATACCCGTTAACTTATCAATAGCTCCTCTAATTTTAGCTACTTTTTCTGCACCAATCTGCTCTGTTAATTTAAGCCAAACACGTTCCATAATATGCTCTATACTGATCCCTAGAATCTGCATAATAAGGTTTAGAATACTCTTAAAACTTAAATCTGGAGGCATTTGGATACCTAATTCTCCTAAAGAACCAAATAACCAATTGGCTAAACCAGACATAAGGTGTTTTAAAATATTATCGAAAAATTGAGTAAATCCTTGTTTAATTCCACGTAAAATATTTTTTAGAAAACCTATAGGATCTCGCTTAATATTTCCAAAGGCTTCTAAAGAACGTTGAATAATATTATTGACCGTTTCGAATGGGAAATTCATTGCGATTAACAACAATTCAACAACAATTTGGACAATAGTAATTACAAAACGAACAAGTCGAATAACCGGATCTCCAAACGTAGCCACAATTCTAGCAAAAACTTCAAAAGGGTTTAAGAAGTCATTCCAATCTAAAGCCTCCCATAAGCTCGTAAACAATCCAACAACATATTCCAAAGTAAAATTAAGGCGCTTAACTGCCTTATCTACCTTTTGCGTCATTTGATCAATTTTTCCACTCTCTTTAAGTTGTTGAAATTGTGCTTCTCCACCTTCCATAAGACTAAAGAACCCATGAATCATATTCTCTGTATTCCTTAATACTCTTTTACCAGAAAATGGATCTCTACCTATAAGAACTGTAATAAGGAAATACCCTCTAGTTTCTTTTGCATAATTACTTAATCGTTCTAATAATGCTTCTCTAAGAATACCTATAAGTATTATCATAGCATCTGTAAAGAAATCTATAATTCTATTTATTGGAGTAAGGAACGCTTGGGCTATTTCTGTAAAAGTTTCGATTGGGCTAAAGAGTGAATCGAAAGTAATTAGTTCCCAAACTGTACTAAATATGTTACCTACATCACTTATAATGTCTTGAACCAATCCAATACTTCTATCTATCCATTCAACACATTTTATAAAAATGCCGTTTTCAAGCATCTGAGATTTAATTTGAGCGCCGCGCTCTCCTAAAACTTTTAATGCTGCATTTAAAATATTAGTCCCATTAAACGCTACTTGCTCTCCTGAAATAGGGTCTTCTCCTAGTAAAAGGACCAATAAATCATAAGCATCTGGAAAGTATTCTTTAACAAAAGTAACTAAGGTTGAAATAGCTATATCTTTCACCATAGTTAAAAAATCTCCTCCTACTTCTGCTACAAAATCAACTATATCTGTGACAATAGATTGGAATAAATTTGCCACATTATTCATCACTTGTTCAGGATTGGCCACATCATCAATACTCAATCTATTCCAGAAATTTTCGAATCTAGATTCTACGCTTGCAATTAAATCTGAAAAACGCTGTACGGATTCGAATAACCAATCAGCTACAGGGTTAATGGCTTCGAAATACTCTAAAACCCATTTCACCATAGCGCCACCAATTGGAATGATATCAAGTACAGCATCCAATAAGGTAATTGGTGTTTTATTTACACCTCGGCCAGTTATAGGATCATATCCTAAAATATAACTCAAGAGTGTGTATCCTGGTATTTCTACAACAAAATCACGTACTTTATCAAGCAGCCAATTTTTGGCAGCATCTAACCCTTCTTCTATTAAGTCGGCAACATCTGAAGCTAAACCTGAAACCGCATCCCATGCATCTCCTAACCAACCTCCTTGAATTAATTTACCTGGAGATTTATTTCTTATTTGCATTGCTGGTGTTGATTCTGCCTTGGTTTGGATAAAACCTGATGAATCATCACTTTCCATTTCTATTCCTTTGGAAGCAAATCCTCCTGCTCCTCCTATTTCTGAACGCTGAATAGCTTCTTCTTCATTATCTTTTTCATTAACTTCTTGTTTTGCTTGAACTACTTCTTCCTCTTCTTTCCCCTTTTGAGGGTTCTCAGACTTTGCTTGAATGTCTTCTTCTTCATTTTCATTCTCAGCTTTTCTACTTACATTATATTTAAGTTTTCTAAGCTCTTTAAAGGTCTTAGGCTCGGTATCTTTATCTCCTTCAGACGGATCTCTGAGGTTCCCCGTTTTTGCAACTAATGGATTAAAGAAAGCATGCCAATTACTTAGATCATGTGTTTGTACCTGTATTTCACCTCCCATATGGTCGTCTCCAGCAGTATTACCATTTACACTTTTAACCCTGTTAGCACCTTCCATACCCACTACTAACCCATAATGAGAACGCTCTTCTTTATAAGCGATGTCTCCAGGTTTAGGAATATGACCTGAAGGATATGCTGCTTCTGGCGGAATAAAAGATTCTCCAAGCTGCCATTTAGGCATAGGTATTCCAGATTTATTTAGAGCCCAGAAAGCAAAAATACCACACCAACTAGGCATAACATCTCTCATACCTTTTCCGTTTTTGTCTGCATCAGCCTCAACAACTGCCCCGTAAAATTCTGATTTCTTTTTTATACTCTGTTTAGGCACTATGTTTTTCTCTCCAGTAGGTTGAGATACAATTTTATCTTTTCCAAAAGTAGTTTCAAAATATTCCATAAGGCGCTCCCAACCGTAACGGTAGCCATCTGCTCCTTCTTTATTCGCTATTACCTTGCCTTGTTCTGCTTCGGCAAGTTCAACAGCTTTTGTGAGTTGTGGTGCACCTTGACGTTGTAAAATAGATTTACGTTGTACAGCAGTAAAATTGTGTTTTCGTTGTACATTAGAGTATACTGGACTAGCTCCTTGTTGAATAGTATGTGTTAACTCATGAGCAAGAAGTGTCTGCCCCGATTTTGAATCGGGGTCGTATTTTCCACTATTGAAGTAGATATGATTTCCATAGGTAAAGGCATGCGCATTCACTTGCTTACTCATTTGTTGAGCGCTCGTATCAGTATGTATCCTTACCGTACTGAAATCTGCCCCAAACCGGGACGACATGAAGTTCCCGACAGGCTTAGCCATTGGCTGCCCGCCAGAGGTAGAATTGTGCAATTGACTTTGAAATTGCCCAGCACCAGCTGGAGGTCCGCGGCCACTACGTTGTATTACATCTGAATGATACATCGTTGGCCGCTCACTAGAATAAGTTTGTACAGTTTCATCTTCCTCATTAGATGAGGGATTTATATCATTAACATCTCTTTGAATAAATGAAATTTGTTTTGCTTGAATAGAGGTATTATCTTCTTGCTCCTCTTCTACCATACGCTGAATAGTCATAGATGACATTTGCAAAGTTTCTTCCTCTTCATCCTTTGTTTCCTCCATACGCTGTACATCAGGAAGTCCTATTGTAATATTTGGTTGCTTTTGAGGTTCTGGCATATTAACAACGCTTTCTGCTACGGCATCAGCTTCTTTTTCATAACTATCATCAGGTTTATTTACTCGTAACTTAGCTTGGACAGCTGGTTTAAAAAAGGTAGATTCAGGCGCAGAAACTCTCTGCTCTTTTTGAGAACCAAAAAAAGACTGCTCTGTTTTGCGTTGTAATTTAACAGAGGGTTTAACTGTTTTGTCTGCCTTTGAAAACAAATTAATTTTTATTCCATTCTACAAATAGGATTTGTTTCATCCAATTTAATCTTATTGTTGTATAATTCCATGTTACATAGTTGAGTAAAATATCTACTGTTTGTCCCTCCACATAGAGATAATAAAATCCATTTTTAAATTTTAACACACCTTCTCTTTTCAAAAATGCCTCTCTAAAACCGTCCGGGCTTGTATTTTTTAAAGTATCCCAGTGATGTATTATTGCTTTAAGGAATTTATCTATTTCAGCATCTATAATTTCAGATGGTTTTATTTGAGTATTACAGTATTCATTAGGCCTTAAACCCGAAAGCACCTTTGCTAAGGTTAGTTTCCATTCTGGCGCCTCTTTTTCTCCAGTAACCAGATAGTGTAATAGTATTGGAATTGCTTTTTGATTTTGAATTTCTCCTTCACTACCTATGTAACCAAGAGTTTTTAGAAATTGAGGTAAAAACGCACATACAATAACAAGGCCTACTAAAGAAACATGTGTGCCATCCTCTATAACTTCTTTTACTAGATTTTTATCATTAAATTTAATTTCTGTTTCTAATGATGATTTCTTTAATATTGTTTCTTTATTAAACAATTCTTTAATCTCTTGCTTGGTTATTTTTGTTGATATAAATTCAACAATATTCACTTCATCTACCTTTAATAATTGACTGCTTATTTTTTGTATTATAGAATCGATTGATTCGTCTGTTAAATATTCTTCTCTATGAGTATGAAAGATTTGTTTGAAGAAGTTATGATAGAAATCTAATTCAGTTATATGAGAAAAATAATTAAGACTACTACAAATTAGTCTATATACGATTTTTAATTTTTTGGAAACATTTTTTATTTCCGTTAAATCATCAATCCATTGTGTTATTATATAATCTTTTTTTAAGTTAAAAAACCGAATAAAAGCATCCTTTTCCTGAATACTAATTAACCATTCTTGTCTTACCGCTTTATTAATTAAAAGTTCACTAAAAAATAATGCTATACTCTGGTCCCATTCATGCATTGACAATTCGATTCTCAATTGCCCAGTATTAATAAACTTAAGCACACGATTAGATTCGTACTGTTGAATTGAAACTGAAACAGTATTACTTGCATCTATTGCTTTTTTTAATTCGTAATAGATTTTATCCCAAATAACAGCTTTCAATCCTTGTTTGTCATTTCCAAAAAAGTTTGCCGAGGTAATATCTATTTCTATTTCTAAATTTTCAATGTCTATAACTGAATTTGGATCTATTAAATTCTCTGCATGATGATCAATAGCTTCCAAAATATTTTTCTTAGCCCAATCAACAAAATAATGTTCATTAACCAAGTCATTTGAAAATTGATCAACAACACCCAAATTGATATTGAATTCTGCTTCAAATATTATAGTATGATTTCTAGCTGCTATCATTTTTTTAATTAAAATATCCTCTAGAAGATGTGTAAACACACACCTTCTATGAGGATTAGACCTCGTAAGGTCCTTATAGGTTCAATTGCTTGCACCTTTCCCAAGAAAAGAAGAACACTTCACATAGAAATGGACTCTTCTTGGGGTTAGGCCTCGAAAGGCCCTAAAAAGAAGCAAAAACGCTTCTTGTACTATATATCTAACTTATATGAAAGCTTAATAAATTACCCTCATTAATAGTTACTTTAAATGTTTTTGAATGTTCTCCAAAAATTAATTCTCCATCTTTTTCAATAGACAACACCAAATAAAAATACATATTATGGTGTATAGAACTTAGTCCCATTGCTTTTATAGTTCTATTTCCTTTTTCTACAGAAAAATACCTGTCTGGCCTTATATCTATAGTCATTTTAGTATCTGTCACATCAAATTCATTTATACGACCAAAGTAATTAAGCGTACTAGAAGCTTCTTTTCTAAATCCAGAACCTGAAGTTGTTGTTTCTCTTTTCTTTGGTTTATATCTTAATAAATGTAATTTAGGGTTGTATTCTAACCACTTTCTATTACTTCCTAGCATATTTACCTCTATTAAATGTACTTCCCCATCAATACTATTTTCTTCAGGAGGATTTCCACCATCCCAATTGTTATCCGCTGGAAAGGCTATTAAAGAATTAAAATCTCTTTTCTCGACTCCCCATCTAAGGTTTATGGTTGGTAAATCACTACTTACAATTTCGGTTGTAGGTGTTTCTGTATCAGGGTTTGGGGTTGGCAATTCAGGCAAATCTTCAGGGTTTACTACCATAAAATTCATAGGAGTGCAAGATGACTTACACATATTTGGCACAAAGAAATCTGCTATGACTGTTCCTTCCTGAAACTGATTAATTAATCCCACCAATTCTTGGTTGGATAAATCGTCTTCTTTAGCTCCATCAATGATCTCAAAAACATCATTTAATCCTGTGGCCCGTACAGATTCATTATTGTTTTTTAAATCCATAAAAGATCTTCTGGTTCTTTTACCGGACCTTGTAGCTCCAAAGACTTGATTTAATGCAGAACTTCCAGGTTGAGCTGCCTCAAATGAGGCTGAACTAGCAAAAGAACCTGTAGCTGAAGTAACTGTTGATTGAGATAAAATAATTACTACAGAATTAGTACCAGTAGTAGAAACTTCTTCTGTTTTATAACCAACAAAAGAGACTACTAAAATGGCATTTGCATTGGTTACAGTAATTATAAAATTCCCATCTACGTCTGTTATAGTTCCATTAGTAGTTCCTTTTTCAATAACACTAACTCCAGGAATAGGCGCTCCTGTTACTGCTCTTACAGAACCAGTTACACGACGTGTTGTATCTCTAATTTCAGGTTTATCATGGTACACTAAAATTAATGTACCTCCAGTAGTAACTCCTGCTTTATGTTGAACACCTGGGTTTTTATAGGCATATAATGCAAATGTTTGATTAGCAATAAATAAAACATAATTAATCAAGAAATTTCGATATAGCACATTAAACACTTCTGCTTTACATATTCTAATGACTGCATCAAGACTTTCTTCCCAAAGTGATGGCAACTCAAAATCTGAATTACCTGTATCTGCATTATCTATTGCTAATAACGTGTAAGCTGCAAATTGAGAAGCGTCTTCCAATCGTTGTGTTATATCTGCTATACGAAGTTCAACTAAACCATCTGGAAGCGCTTCATATATCTTTTCCAAATAATACATTACATATACTGGACTTAATAATTGAATTGGCACTACAGCAGAAGATATAAAAACTTCTGGAACAACATATGGCTGATTTTTAAATGGTGCGTATAATGTGTCAAAGTCGGCTCCATAGGTATTAGCTGGAGTTCTGTAGTTTGGAAATTCTTTCCTAACTAATTCAGACTGAGGCAAATTATTTGTAGGTACTGGCCCTTGATCTGCATTAACTTTTTTCAGGTTATAGAAATATGCCATTACTTTAATTATAGTACAACGTAGTTCAGCTGCGTGAGCATCATATTGTGATTCAATATCTGCAAAATAGCATCGTATTTCTCCTACTATATCTTTGTTTCCAGAAATAATTTCTGCTAAAGGAGCTGCGCTTGTCAATAAACTTTGAATAAGAGCAAAAATATCTCCATTAAGTGCTACTACATCTATTGGTAGTCGTTTTTCTTTTTTAATTTCGTTTACTTGAGATAAGGCAGCTTTCCAATCCATTCCTACATGCCCTTCTACTCTTAAAAAATTATAAGGCTCTAAATCATAACTCAATGGATCATTGAAATATGGATTAGTATTATATAATGCTGTGTCAAACGACAAATTAGTATTCCCTTTTTTAGTTTTAGTTTTTTTAAGATTCCAATTATTATATAACTCATTTGGAGCTCCTACAATATCATAATAGTATGGAATCGCCTTATCAGAAAGAGGAATAGAACCATAATTACTAGGGGTAATTTGAACTCCTCTTCTTTGATTGGTAGCTTGAAAAGTTGTTCTTGGAATAGATACTTTTTGAATAAGTAGTGCTATTTTTTTTAACAGAAACTTAATACGTCCTTCAGAACAATGGCCACATGAAAAGGCAGGAGACGGAATCCAATGATGTCTAAAATTATCCGGAGAAGGCACTACATCTCCTAAAATAAGATGTCTTGGAAACAACGCTTCATTAGGACAACAAAGAGAAAGGCAATCGTTACACATATTACGCATCTCTTCATAAGCCATTATTAAATCTGAGAAAAAATCATAGTAATATTGAATATGTAATAATTGCTGTGCGGTAATAGTTCCATTAAACAAAAAAGCGAAGTTATTTCTAAGCCCTGAAAATGGATTACTAGGAAATTCTTCTTCAATATAATAACCAAAAGAATTATAAGCAGCTCCCAATACATTTTCTATATTAAGTATAAAATCACTAGTCAATACATTTAAAAACCCCTTAAGAATAGCTGGTGAACTTAATAATAATGTGGATGGCACATTATACTTTGGCATTTTTATCTCTGGCCACTCTATGCAAGAAGGTTCATGCAAGAATGGAACATCATCTTCGTTAAAAATGAGCTCATTAATATGATCTTTAGCTATCAATAAAGGCCTATGAGCAACCTCAACAGTACATCCTTTATCGTCACAAGAATCAGGATCACAGTTTTTATTATCTACTTTAAGTAGTTCTACAAAAATAACCACAACCTTATCTTCTAGAAAATCTGCACTTAATGGTATTTGAATTTCGGCAGCACCATCATTATGTAATAAATGCAACGGAAATTTTTGAGTATCATCTGGATTTAAAAACGGCCTGTAAAAAAACTCTTGCTCAGCAGAAAATTTATCATTATAAAAAGTATACGTGGTTTCTGGAAAAGGGACTAAATAGCCTTTTGAAGTGACTCCCACACCTTGAGATATAGTTAAAGCTGTACCTGTATTGTTTACGCTCACATTCATGCCACATAAAATACCTATACCAATCAAGGTACTTCTAGTGAGTCGTTGTTGCTCTTCCAAATAGCCAAACATTTGATTAAGGCTTTTCTCTGTAAGCACTTGATCTGCTACAAATTTTGGATACCGATCATATTGAATAGATTGTGCCATAAGATTTTTATTTTAAATGATAGTACTATTCAGCCTTACCCTATTTTCATCATCTCCATCTTCACAATCATGTAAAGTGGCCTGAGGATAAACGCTTTTTAAATTTTTAAAAGTTTCTATTAATTGAACAAGTTTATTATGTAAATCAAGTGTATCTGGTATTGGTTTTGCCAATTCTGATAGCCAGTCACAATAATCTGTCTCAAATTGTTGTAATTGTTCTTCTGAAACCCAACAAATTTTCACGCCAAGGTGAGCTGGAGTTTCTAAACGGATTGTTTTTTCTGCAAATTTTCTAAAAGCTATACCTCCATTGGCAACACCTTGTTCTCCATTTAAAATTACAGTAATTCGAAACGAATAAGGGTCTTCCTCTCCACATAACTTACAATCCTTATCTATGCAAATAGGAAGAAATGGATCTCCATCTGGCGGAATAGCTAAAGCATTATTTCTAGGTCGCAGTAAGATATGCTCCACTAAATATACTTTCTCCGCTAGTATTATTTTGTCGATAAAAGCTTCAATTTTATCTTTTTGATTATTTGCTGTTACTTCTAAAGCAAAAGTATTAGAGGAACTAGCTATAACCTCACCATCTGCATTTTCTAATTGTATTACAAATGATCCTCCATCTGAAACAACATTAAGATTTGTTTTAAAAGCAAGTAATTCTATAGCAAGTTGCCCTGCGATTTTTAATTGATTTCGTAAATCATATTCTTGATTAACATCTAATAACTCTACTCCACTTAAAAGCTGTTCTCCTAGGTTGTCTTCTAACTTCCAATTTCCATCCCATTTTCCTGTAGTATTTTTATTAACTTCATACTTCATAAAAGAGTTCGCTCCATTCAAGCCGAGTACAACCTTTATTCTTTCACTTAATCCAGATACATTTTCTGAATTACACACCTTAGTTTCGTCTTTATAGTTAAATGCTTTCGCTCGATTAGCTGAAATAACTGGAAGCTTCTCAAGGAAATTAATCTTATCGAATATAAGTTCTTCTTTTGCTTTTTGTTCAGCCCCATAGGCTTGATATAACATAAGTGCATAATCACTAAAAGATTCTGCAAATCGTGCTAAAAGATGATCTAAAAATCCATTTCTACGTTCTAAAAATTGTTCTCTTGCTTCTAAAAGATCATGAAAAGAATTATCATCTACATCTAGATAAAGCTCGGACACACCTTTTAATTCTTCATCTTTAAATAAATCGGCAAAATAAGTTTTGGAAATAGTAGGATTTATAGACAAAATGTCTTTAAAGTTTTCCAATTGTTTTATAAAAATAGAGAGTAAATGTTCAAATAATAATAAATATGCTTTTAACTGCTTTGCTTGTGCTTTACGCTGAAGAGTTGATGGTTCTTTTAATCCATGAGGTCCAACACCATAGGTTTCTGGCAAATGATATTGCATAGGATAATGTCCATCATGGTTAAGATAATCACCCGTTGGAATTCCTAAATCATTATCTGTTTGTTTTACCTTGTTTTGCTGTCTAATTCCTCTCCACATTTGCAAAGTATCATGCAACTCATCTTGATGTGGTATAAAAGGTAATTCATCTTTAAAAACCAGAACTTTTGAAGCATGAATATATAGTCTTGGTTGATGACCTTGCTCAATATGTAACTCCCATGGCTGAGATTCTACTAACTTTCCTGTATTATCATAACGAGTAACAACTATATTCTTAACCGCAACAATACCTTCTACATCCATTAAAATATTTATAATATCTGAAGTATAAATAGTCGTTCTTAAGTTTGAGTTATCTAATTCTTCATCCAAAATAAACCCATGCTCTAATTTGGGTCCTTGAAAAATCTCCTCTGTATATTTTCCGTCTGTAAGTAGTTCACTTAGTGTATAGAATTTCACTACTGGGTTTAGGTATTCTGATATTAAATAATAAGCTTCCCCTAAAACCTCTTCTATATCTGCATCTGGAGTCATTTCAATATCCGCACATACTCCAACATCTACAATTGGCACTGTAGTTATTTTACAATAATCTTCAGCTAAATTTCTATGCTCATGAAGTTTAGACTCTGCTTCTTTTACTGCTTCATTAGCTTTCTGAAGTTGATATAAATACTGACTAAAAGGTCCAGTGAGGGTAATATCTTCAAAAACAACTTGCAAGTCGTTTTTTTGAATAGCATCTCTACCTTTATTGGTTTTAAACCAAACTTTTACAGGTAATTCAACCAAAGTAATAGTTTCTATGCCACTCGGTGTAGTTACTTCATATGTAACATCTATACGTAAAGGGTTTCTAAGTGCTTTATAAAATGCAGCATCAGCCACATCAATATGATAATGTGTTAACTCTAAAGTAAAATCACTAATATCTCCAGCAACTATAACACGCATTAAGGCATCATTTAATTGAGCTTGATGCCATGGACTAAATCTTATTTCAGCCGTTGCTCTATGCATATTTCCAGTAAATGAAAATTGATGAAAAATCTTTCCCCCATTTAAATCACCATATTGAGTATCTACTTTTAGTTCTAATAATGTATCCCAAAAACCTTTAATATGAATAGGATGTTCGGTTTCCTCATATGTTAATTCACTTTCACTACAGTCGCCATAAAAAGAAGGATGACATGGACAAGGTGTACATTGCATCCAAGCATTTGCAATTCCTGGCTGATCTATAAGTACTTTTCGCCAATCATTATCTGTAAAAGGGTTAATAGTTAGAATTTCACGAGCAGTATAAAAGCACTGATCATCCCATTTTAATTCTTGATCTGTCCTATAAGCTAATAAATCTTCTATGGAGAAGCCTAATTTAAAGCCAATCTCAGTTTGCGAATAACACAATAATTCTAATAGAGTAATACCTGGATCATGAATATTATAATCGGTCCAATAGGTACTACCTAATTTTTCAATTAGCTCTATGCCTTTTTTGCGAAGCGTAATATAATCTTCACTTTCCCTAAAATTAGGTTTTTTTAATATGGTTACATGATTATTCATCTACGCAATCTATCTCTAAAACTGTTTCTGGCGCTTTTAACAACACCGTTAAATTATGTTTACTAGCTGGAACCGAAACCAATATTGACCTAGCCGTTGAAGCAACAGCTTCTTCAACTTTTGTAGTATCTCCATTAGATTTTATATGAATTAATTCAAAATCTGTTAAGAAATCTACATATCCCAATTCCTCAATAAAATCGATAAGCACTGATTTGTGAATACGTCCTCCAAAATTAAGATCTGTATCTGATGTGAAAGCCCAAGGACTTAAGTAGTTCATAAGATCATTCTGTATTACGCTTTTATAATAATTAATATCAGAAAATTCTTTTCGTAATGTGATATTACATTTCACTTTTACTTCTTCAAAATCTGGTTGAGAAGTATGTAAGGTTATATGACAAGATGTTCTTTTTCTTAAAAATTCTTTTATAGCTTTAAGAGTACTTTTCTTTGTATATGGTTTTAATGGATCTATATCATTTCTATTCGAAAGATTAGGAATGGTTATTACTGCAATATGACCAGGAGCTACTTCATTATATATTAAATTAGCTTCATTTAAAGAGCCTTCAATTTTTGTATGATTTAGGCATTTTACTTTATAAATTTCAGGAAAGGCCTGTAGTATAAGCTTTTCTATATCCCATATCGTTATTGCTCTATCTTTATGTCTCAAGCGTTCGGAAGCTCTTAAGTAAAATGCTTCATCAGATTCCTCTGAATTCCCTTCAAAACTGGTGAAATTTTGTGTTATTTTTTTCAATTTCGCATCAGGAATCAATAGCTTTTTAATTTCACCAGCTACCGACATCATACTTTTATATTCTGTACCATCTGGTATTACTCTTTCTACAATAATCGAATTTGGATATACCCCAATAATTTTAGCTACAGCATTTGGTGATTTAGTAACTAAACAGCGAATCCATATAAGATTGTTTTCAAAGGCAGTATGCACTAAACTTGCATCTTCTGGGATTATAAAATTAATAAGACCAGATTCTATCAATCCACTAGTATTGTCTCCTACACCATCATCGCTAAAATTCACCCACTTATTGTTAGCTATTAAATATTGCCAAACCAAGTGATTCTCTGGCTTCTCTAATAATGGATCTTCACTACCTTCTTGTATTTGAAATAAAATCGATTGCGTATCACCAGGTTCTATATTCTCAATTCCAATAAAAAAACTTCCCTGAGATTTATACGTTCCATTAGTTTTGCTTATGAACTTGCTAAGTAATTTTGGGTTCTTTTTTTGTAAAACTTTATGTTGTTCACTATCTCCAAATGGCCCAGTATGAAAAAATTCTAATGGCCGTTTCGAAAATACATTTACATTATTAGTAAACATTCTTAAATTACAACTTGCCTCATAGCTTACACTAAAAGACTCTAAAGTAGGCTTATATGGGTAAGCTGGTGCACTAGCTCCTTTTTCGTTCTCTTTAAAAAAACTTTGTAATGCTAAATAATAGTCTCGATGTCCAAAATCATGATTAAGTTTAACTTTGATATAGCCATTAGTTGAATTACTACTATAAGAGTTCCAGGTTTTAGATTTATCAAGAAATATTTCTTTATGCAAATCATTTGTTAAATCTAGTACAAGACCTAATTTATCTACAACCTTATATACAGGAATTGTTCCAATTACTTTATCTACAATATCATTATTCAATACAGCTTCACTTTCTTTTCCTGTAATTGTTTCCCATTTATTCTTACTTAATTTTAATATCTCCACACTTGGTACATATTGGGTTCTATCTGAACTATAAAAGGGAGTATATAGCGAACTCGTAGACGCATCATAGTCTAATGGAATTAAACTCATATCTCCATCATTATTCCTAGGAATATCCTTCCACTTAAAATTTAATTGAACCTTAGCTCCTTGTTTATAAAAAACCTCATCACTTCCAATAATAAAGGAATTACCTACTGTAGGTTCTGCTCCCCATGGATGAAAGGGTTTTGAAGGATTAAGTGGACTCGTATCATTATGCAATTCTAAATTTTTAATTCCTCCTTCATTATATGATCCTGTGGTTTCTCCAACCTTCACTTTTAGTTCAACTCTATATAAAGTTGTACTACTTAACGAATCGTATAAAAACGGTTGGTTATTTTGATGTTTTAATACAATTCTTAAAACAGGTTCGGTAGCTGTTAGTGTTCCTAAATGAACATCTTTATTATAAGCTACTATGGGATCTTTATCGGCCGGAACTGTAAATGTGAATTGCATTTTATTTAATGCGCCATTAGGAGGTATTGTTGCTTGCGTATCTAACTCTAACCATTCCTTTTCAGTAGTTATAAACGCTTGATAATCTGAACTATTTAATGTAAGTGATTTGCTTAATTGTAAGGTTAATTGAATTTCTCTTTCTCCTTCTTTTAATCTTAAATAATGCGATGCAATCGCAAAACCAACCTCTGCTTTTGGCATATTAACAGCACTTAATTCGCCATTTTCGAATGTTTTAATATGAAATGGATGCCAAGCTATTGCATCTTCACTCAATACTTCCCCTAATCCATCTGCACTATTTATTATAGGAGCTGAAAATAAACGTCTATTATTAATAGTTGTACCAATATTATCATCCTCATCTCCAAAATACAAAGAAGAAAGATGTTTAATTTTTGCTTTATTAAGAACAGTCTCTCTTATACTTTTATAAATGATAACCTCTCCATTATCATCTTTTGGCCCCATAAACAAAGTGTTATTTTTTAAAGCATATGAAGAAGTCACTTTATTTAACTCAATAGACAAAAAAGCTTTGTCTGGGTTTTGCTCTAGAGGCCTCAATTTCAACACATCCTTATAATAGAAGTCAAGATGTCTCCCTGTTAATTCATTTAAATGCCACTTGGTATCGTCAAGAATTTGTAACCAAGTTAGGTAAAGCGCATAATTTGGTTTATGGTGAGGCCAATTAGATACATACTTTTCTATATATTTTTGAGAAAGCTTTACAATAAAATTAACTGAAGCACTTATCTCATCAAGAATACTTGTAAAAAAATTATGTTGAGTTACATATTTAATCCTTTTTTTAAAACCAGTAAGCCCTCCAAAAATTGAAGTATCTGAGGCTATAGCTCCGAAATAAGAATCAAAATCAACTCCACTTATATAACGTTGTTCGGAAAGATTAGAAAAACCATTATTGATCACATCTTTGTGACTTAAAATTGATCTACTGAAAATATTTGTATTTATGACTTGACTTTGAACAATTAGTCGTTGAGCTACAGTTCCTTCTAAAGAAGCTTTATAGTATGCAAAAGTTCTAGATTCTAAAGGTAAAAGCTTCGCTTGTATATGATAAAGTAGAATCTTGTTATACTCATCGTCTGCTTTTGTTACTTGGAATAACTGATCTACTATAGCTAAATAAGATAGAATAATGTCAAAAAGTTGGGTATATGCTTTTTTTAATCCATTCTCATTTGTCTCTATATACAATAACACCTCTCTAATATATTTAGATAATGTTTCTGGTGGATAACTCGCCACAAGAGCTAGTTGTGCACTAACATTATTAGTAAAGAAAGGCTCCATACTACCAACCATATCATTATTTATAGAAGTATATCCAATGTGCTTAGAAAACTTGCTCGCCCAAACCATCCAATCTTCAGTAGATTTATCTAAAACCTCAACAGAAGACGGACTTAATTTAGCAAGAACTCTCTGTCCTTGACTGGTGCCATTTCTTTTTAAAGGGTTTCTATTTTCCGAACAGTCACTCATAATTATATAGCTAAAGGGTGGTTGTTGGTTTCATTATTTATTTCTGTTGCTTCCGAGCTGTAAAAAGGAAAAACAAAATTGAATCTACTATTAGTTGCACTCACTATATATTCAATAGAGATGAGCAAGACGCCTTCATTTTGATTAGAATCATCTAACGTTATTTTCTTTGCCTCAATTCGTGGTTCAAAATATAAGATGGAAGTTCTAATGCGTTCCTTAATCATTGTTTTAGTACCTGTATCTAATGATTCAAATAAAAGAGGCTCCATATGGCAGCCATATTTAGGTTGCATGACACGTTCTCCTGGTCTTGTTGTTAAAAGAATCTCTAAACTCTTTTGAATATCATCATACAATTTGGTTGTCTCAACCTCACCGGTTTCACGATTAAATTCGGGAGGAAAACTCCAACCTACTCCAATAAAATCTTGCGCATTATTCATATTGTATATTTTATCCTATTAATACGTTGAGTGCTCCCAAAACAATTGTTCCTCCATGACTTGTTGAGTCTCCTAATCTAGCAGCAGGCATACCTTCAATCATAACAGTTGACGAACCAGCTAATATTGTATCTGGTGGTCCAACACAAGTACACATATCTCCTACCCTAGCAGCTGGAACACCAGCTATAGTTACTGTAGCAGCTCCTAATGAAATAGGTCCACCAACATGCGGAACTATTCCCGTTACCATTGGACATACATGAAGATCTCCTATTCTTGCTCCTGGCGCTCCCATAATTATTAATTTAATTGTACCATACTTCCTTTAACAGCTGTTGATCCTCCAGATGACAATTCGGCTCCAGTGCCTCCTTCAACTTTAGTCATAGTTCCACCCTTAAGTTCTGCATTAGAACCAGATTCCATTTTAAGATCTACCGAGGCTTTTACTTTAAGGTCTTTTATACTTTCAATTTCAATTCCACTATCATTCATAATTATTTTATTGCCATTACTATCTTCTAGGGTAATACTAGTATCATCGTCATTAAACAAAAGTTTATGTCCACCAGGTGTTTCTAATAAGATAGATTTCTTACTATCGTCAAATAATAATTTTAATTTCTCTAGAGATTGATATCCTTTTTCAGGATTATCGTTTGCAGCAGGAAAAGGAGCTGGATTTTTACTACTATGTACTTTACCGAGAATCACACCAAATCGAGGATCAGTATTTAAAAACCCAGTAATTACCTCGTCACCTACTTCTGGTCTAAAGACCCAACCTCTCTCATTTCCAGCATCTAGTGAGCATAGTCGCATCCATGCGCCTTCGTCACTATCATGCACCATTGGAAGTCTTACTTGAATTCTTTCTTCTCCATCTGGGTCTTCCAAACTTGTTACTACTCCAATATGCAATCCTTGTACTGCTGGCAATAAGGCTGCCGCCTTAGGTTGTTCTAATACAAATTTTTCTGCAAAACGCTCCATAGGAAGACCAAACTGAATAAAGGTTTCCCAATTACCTTTTTCTATATGATGTCTTACCCCAGAAACCATTACTTTACCTTCAAACCGTTCACCTACATTTTCCAATGCTATTAATTGCCCCGGCAAAGGGAGCTGAGTACCGTCAATTTTTAGTGTACCTCGTATTTTTGCCAAACGCTGTTTTTTAAATATACTATCTGCCCAAACTTGTAATTCTGCTTCTCCTAAGGCTGTATGGCGTAATTCTAATTGAGAATTACCAGTAGCCTCGGCTAAATTAGATGCTGCTATATTTCCAACAGCTGGAACATTTGGATCCTTAGCTTCAGTAGTTATTGCTTCTTGATCTGCTGGATTCCAGCTAATTGATTTTAAAACTTCATATTGATATCTAGAATCAATTTCTGCATCTAATTCTTTTATCGTAGCTCCATATGCTAATGTAAGAATGGGGTCTTGAGAAAAATCTGGAGATTTAAAGCCTACATTAGTTCCAGCCTCTGTAGTTATCCAAAAACCATTTTCTTCTGCTCTACAAGCCATAAAGTCCCAATCTGTACAATTAAATTGTACGAGTTTCTTGTTTGTTATTTCAGAAGTATCACTATCTAAACTTAAACCGTAATCATTGCATAATTGATCTGCCACCTCATTATCCTTCAAATCATGAAAATAGTTGCTCTTTAATTGAGTTGTCATTTTAATAGCTTCGTGTCGACATTCGATAACTAAAACAGAAACACTTTTCCTTACTTTAATACTATGTTTTATTGTAATACCTTTAAAGATTGTCTCCTCGTCATTTTGATAACCTGCTAGTATTTCTATTGATTTTCCCGGAATGAGCTCTTCACTATTACTAGCTGGAAAGCCTTGCTCTGCAGCAGAACCATCTTGAAATAAAATTGTCGCTTTGGTAATCGTATTAATTTCTTTTTCGACTACAATACTTAATACCTTAAATTGCTCGGACAACTTATTACCATCTAGAAGTATAGTAAAGGTTGAAACCGATTTAGGCTGCGTACTTGGTATTGTGTTTACTTCACTCATGCCACAGGTGTATTTTTTTCGATTGGAGGAAAGAAAATTTGGTCTCCAGGTGACAGCTCTCTAAAACTTGAAAGTTTATTTACTTTTGCAACTTGAAGATAATAACTAGAACTTCCGTAAATTTTAAAACACAACATAGGTAATGTATCTCCCGATTTTATTAAACGATAATGTGTCATATCTGGAGATTCACGACGCTCTTCTGCTGTTCGTAAATTATCTTCTATACTACCTGTAAAAGTAACTTTACAAATAGCTCTAGTTGGTTTTCCATCTGGATTGAATAATTTAAAATTAATGTTTAAACCAGTACATCTTCCTTTAAATAATAAGCTTCCCCATAATACTTGAAAATGTTTAGGTTCATGTATGTCTCCTTCATATTTTAATAAAAGATCTCTTAATTCTGTAATATCATCTTCAATAGATTCTCGTGGATTATCGTCTAGTATTCCATAACTATCAATTAAAAACTCAAAACTCATTTCGTTTGGTTTAGAGACAGTAAAACGCTGTTGAGAACTACTTGTCCCTTGTCCTTGACCATCCTGATATTCAATTTTATAATCCAGATCATACGTTTCTGGATTTAACATAGCGGTAAAGGTTTGTTGCTCAGAAGGTGAATCTGAATAATCGGCATTCTTAAATGCAATAATCTTAAGCTTCTCAATTTTACCTAGAGCCATTATCTTTCAGTTTTACTATTGATAATTTGAATTATCTGTTCAATTACATCTTTTGCAATTTTTTCGGCATCCATTTTCTTTTCTGTGCTCTGTTCAGAAACAGGCGTGCTACTACCTTCTCCACCTTCAGAACGTGCCTGATTTACCGAAACATTTACTTTTAAATTTTTAATACTTAAAGCCATTATCCTTTGTCTACTTTAAAATAATTATATGCTATTTCTAATGTTTCTACCATAATTGAATTGTCGGTAGAGTTAAGATCACTAACACTCCATTTTCTTGGCCATGCTCTAAACACTTTCCATGTTAATAATGGTTTATGTTCATTATTTAGCAAATGAATATTCATAGAAATGGGTTTATACTCTTTATCATATAATGCATCTTTAAACCACTTAATAACTTCAGAATCTAAGAGAAGCCCTCTTTTTAATGTGAGGTCTGAAAACTTACTTCGACCAGGAATTTTATGCTCAAAGAGGTTTTGCCCACCTTCTTTAATACTTTCTACTTCCAACTCCATATTTAGTCCTCCAACACTTTGAAAGCGAACATCATTGTCATTTCCAACATTGATAAACTCTACTTTAAAATGAAACCCTACAGGAGGAAAATATCCTCCAGCAGTATGTAAATCTACTTTAGCCACTCATTTTTATTTAATTGTTATCTACCTGCCAATGTCATTCCTTCATGAGCTATTTCTAAAGTCTCGATAGCAACTTCATTTCCATCTGCCTTCATATCACTAGGTTGCCATTTTATAGGAAATGCGTTTTTAATTTTCCAGGATACAACGGGTTCATGATTTTCATTTAATAGACTAATAGTGAGATCTCTTCGTTCTACAGTAGTCATGTTTATTGAATTAACCCACTCATGAAAATCAAAATCTTCAGTAAACGTCCCTCTTTTTAAAGTGACATTACTATATTTTTGCATACCAGGCATTTTAATCTTGTGAAACTCCGGACTATCACCATGTCTATACTCAATAACATCTGTTTGAAAGTCAAGCCCTGAAACCTCACTAAAGCCAACTTTGTTTCCACCCCATTCTACTTTAAAATGAAACTTTGGTAAAGGATAATTTTCCATAATTATTATTATTTAGTTATAAATTCTCTTTGCGATTTTAAAAAATTAAGATTCTGCCAGTTTATGAGAAAATTGCAGGATAATAAACTCTGCAGGTCTTACTACTGCCATTCCTATTTCAACAATCATCTTTCCTTCTAATATGTCTACAGCAGACATCGTTTTTCCTAAACCAACGGCAACATAAAATGCGTGTTCAGGTTTTGCGCCTTGCAACGCGCCTTGACGCCATAAATTTGTCAAGAAATTTTCAATCATAGTTTGTACTTTAATCCATGTATTAGCATCATTTGGTTCAAAAACAAAAGGTTCTGTAGATTTTTTACAGCTTTCTTCAACCATATTAAAGAAACGCCTTACACTTATATATCTCCATTCATTATCATTTCCTGCCAATGTTCTAGCTCCCCAAACTACAGTCCCTTTTCCTGTAAAACTTCTAATAGCATTAATTGATTTTCCTGCTACTGCATCTACATTAATATTGGCCTGCTCTTCATGGCTTATTTGAACTGATGGCTGACTAACCGAAGACACACTTACATTTGCAGGAGCTTTCCATACACCTCGTGCATTATCAACTTTAGCATATATGCCAGCCATTGGTCCACTAGGAGGCAACGTATTAAGAGTCTTTTCAATATTTTTTACAATATTGCTAATAACTGAATGCTTTTCATACAGAGCATCTTGAGCTGCTTTTGTATAACTATTCGCTGCATTAGTTACTGTATCTGCAAAAGCAATAAGCTTTTCATAGGCTCCTAATACATCATTAGCCATTTGTTTTGCCATAAAAACATGTTCCCCTGTATCCGTATTATCTCCATAATCCTTTATTGAAGCTGTAATAGAAGCTAAAGTAGATCCTACCCATGTTTGACTCGCCGGAATAACATTATCTCCATCTCCATCGACATATTCGGCATAGACATTAGCAATAGGAGATAATGCATTTAATGCCATGACATCTGTATTTTTATCGATTGCTACTAAATCGTTTATAGCGCCTCGCCATAAATTATTTGAAATTGCATAAGAATTAATATCCATAGCTACTGAACTAGAAGCGTCTAATTCTTCATAAATATCTTGAAATACCATTAATGAATTTCTACTAAACGAGAAAAGTGCTTGAATTGCAGGTAATACAGCTACAGAATCGCTAGCACTATCTACAGCTCTTTTATATATTAAAAACTTTTCTTTTAATGTTGTTGCTTCTGTACCAATTGGTAATAATGCACCTGTTGTTTCGTTTGCTGTTTTTAAAGAAGTAATATGGTCTGCTACTAAAGTTGAATTCGCTGCTGCCGCATCATAAGCTTCAATTAAGGATAAGTGTTCTGCATCTGATGACAGATCATTTAATGTTATTGGATTAGTTCCTGTATCTTCGATGTTATCCCTAAAATCACTGATATTAACTTTTCTAGGATAGGTTGATACAATTCTAGGTGTATAAACAGCACCATATTTAAGATCATTTATTCCAATATTATTTCTATAATTAGAAATAGCTTCATCCAAATCTGAGCCTGTAATATTCTCTTTTAAATCGAAAAGTCCCACTCTATCTTGCAACTTTGCACATTGCTGTAAGGCCATTTGTTGTAGACTATAAAAACCTGGATCATCATTTCCATTAACGACAACATTTATTGCGTCTGGAAACAGAATAATAGTTGGTTCGTCATATTTTTCTAGAGCCTTTACTCCACTTCTTAATCCTGGACTTGCACTATCATTTTCATCTCCGTAGACTGGAGCTGTTCCATAAGTTCCTACAGATACTATATAACAATCTCCACCGCCGTTATCAAAAAACAAACGTAAACTATCATACAAGAGATACCTCTCTGTATTAGCAATATCAATACTATCTACTGCAAAATTATTGTTCTCATCTACAACCACATCTATTTCATTTACCGGGTTGTCATTACCATAATAATTTCTATACTCTATAAGAGATGAAATACGAGTAGGTATTAAATGAAGAGATTCTCCTCTTTTTTCTGCTTTTTCCGTATAACCTACAAAGGCTGGAATTGCGGTTTCTACTTGAGCAACCGATGGTGGTAATTTTGGTATTTCCTCAACATATACACCTGGTGTTTTAAAAACTGTGGCCATAATTTATGATTTTAGTTATTCTATAGATTCAAAAATGTTTCACTTACTATATATTTATTTTCATCATCAAGAATTGATAACTCTCGATGTCCTGGTACTTTTGTTTTTTTTAATGCATCTGATCCTGTATAGGTTACAGATATAGTATCTATTGCCTGTTCATTCATTCTTACAGGAAGTCTACTTCGAAAGATGTTTCCTCCTAGATTATCAAATTCAATATTTCCATCGTCATCAACGATATCGGTTACTAAATTTGTTTTACATACATATTTTAGCAAATATTGAGCTGGCGCAAATCTGATTTTATAATTTCGAACTTCTATTTCTGTATTTTCTGGAGCAATGGTGTAGAAGCTTCCATCTTCTTTTAAAATGCGATATTCATCCTCGGTAGCAAGACTATTATTGTGAATATTAATAAGTCCTATATAAGGCTGCCAATCGTTTTCTAACCTGAAATAAAAATATTCTTCTTGAGAATTTATTGTTACTCGGTATATACCTTCCTGAAAAGGTATATTTAACTCATCTAAGAAATTAAGAGACACTTTATTTATTATATCTTCTGTAGGGTTTTCGATAATACCAATAGTTGTTTTTTTCAATTCAATATCAAAGTCATTAGTGATAATATTATACTTATAATAAGTTATCTCAATTGTCGTCGAAGGATTATTTAATGATATTGTTGTGGCTGTTCCAGTAAATCGTATTGCTGTCTCTGAAGTAACATAACTCACTTCTTCTAACTCCCTAAATTGTTCATCATCATTTAGATTACCTGTATTTGCATCTACTTTTTTTAAACACTCATAAGCTACATCAGATCCGTTACGCACTAAATCATTATATGCATATGCCTGAGTTGCATCAAATATTGGGAGTTTTTCATTTAGAAAAAGAATATTATCTATAGATTTATTATTTCCATCAATAATAGAATTTGTATTGCTGAAATATAATTTAACATTATATGGATCTATTGAAGTATAGTTCGTTATACTTGAAAAATTAGAGTCAATAATTTCAATAAAAAATTGAAGTTTAAAATCGTTACTCAATTTTAGAAGTGGTATTGTATCATCTATATGTTTAACTAATACATAAAGTTTATTTTGAAAAAACTTTACAATTAAACCTGCACCAATTAATATCTTTCTCGTCTTTACAGTAGGAACAATTCGTAACAACGAAGGAGTTGTTACCGAATAATAATCGTGTTCAAGTTCTATAGTAAAAATGAGCGAGTATCGCATAATTATTTAATTAAAGTTCTTTTAAATGACATTTTTATTTGTGATTATTTCTTGTATTAATCCAGCTCCCGTTTGATTATCTTGATCTGCAATTACAACCATCCTCATTTTATACAAGACAGAAGGAAGGTATTTACCTCCAAGTGTACTCCATAAATGATTGACTTGTTCGAAATTCATAGTGTACAATTCCATATGCAGTTTTTCGATACCAGAATCAAGAGAAGGAAATGTGTCTCTTGTGAAAAAATTTGTGCTTTGAAAACATTGAATTACATTAGAAATCCTACTTAAAGCTGTTGTATAACTATTCATATTAATAGAGAACAATACATATAAATTAAGTGGAATTCTTGGGTTCGTTTTTATTACACCATCTAATTGACGGTAAACACCATCTGGGCTTTTAGAAATACGATCCTCTTCAATGTTAACTAAAGTAATTACTACTCCTGTAGTATTCTGAGAATTAGTAGTATCGCCATTGTCTAAAATATTTGCAATATTTCCTAAAACGGCATACTTTAATGTTGATGCTCCAAGCAAACCTTGCAAATACAAATTAGTTTGATCTTCTATAAAAGATAAAGCTTTATTTATCATATTCTAAACTAAAAGAGGTTGGTTATTTTACGCTATTTACTTACCCAAACGCGCTGATACTAAGCTCTTAAAAAATAGATTTCAAATCAATCCCTAAAAATGGGGATTTTATTGAGTTTAGTATTAAAAATCTATAACTCCATAATTTTAGAAGCTTCTTTAATAAGCTGAGCCGTATTTTTTACTTTAAATTTTTCAATTAAATGCTTACGGTGAGAAATTGCAGTGTGATTACTTATAAAAAGTTGATGAGCAATTTGTTTTGAAGAAAAACCATCAGCAATTAATCTTAATACTTCTTTCTCTCTAGGCGAAATGAGTGCCTTAGTTTTTTTTATATGATTATAGTTATTAATACTATCACATGGCTTTATACATCTTTCAATTTGTTTTTTATCAGATATATCAAAAAAATAGTTTACTAGTATTCTTTCTTGTTCCATTTTATAAAGTGAAATTTCATGTTTTAAAAACATTTCTTTTCCTTGCTGATTGATTACCGTATATCTAAGTGTAAGTGAGTCTTGATCTGCTTGAGTTTTTAAAAAACTAAAAAGTTTATATTTTATTTCTAATACCTCATCTACCATAATCATAGAAAACCAAAAATTTAAATCTTCATGAAGTAATGCGTTATAATAGTTACCAATATTTTTTTCAAACTTCTTATTATGATATAGAAAGCATTTCTTATCTATATTATAAACACTTATCATTAAATTTTCTGAACACTCGCAAGCATAAATAAGTTTGGAGATTTTTGAAACAAAAGCATCATCGCCAATAGAGAAATATTTTAAAAACGTAGCAGTTTGATCCATATGGACAATTATATAACCTATTGATTTATAGATGTAAAATTGTATATTTTCCACCTAACAAACAAATATCTTAAGAAGGATTTTACCCTTTTCTACAGGGGGAAAAACACCTATTTCTATAAAAATTAGACTCATATAAACATAAATGTATTGTAATAATCTACTAGAAATAACTTCGCAAAAACAATTTTGATAAATCGCTTTTATGCTAACCATTTCTCTCCATTAGCTTTAACAATCGACTTATAAGTTAATTTTATGATTTTATTAGTAATAATGTTAAAATGTTTAATTATTTTTATAAAAAGTTAAACAATTTAATTATATGGATATTTTAATAGAAGCTCTGGAGTTTGAAAAATCTAAGATGAGCCATATGTCAACAAGTGATCGTGTGGTAGCTTCAAGAAAAGCAAAAGCATTAATATTGGGCATTAATGAAATATATAAAAAAAATAAAGATGCAAAACTCATGGACATGATGAAACGCTTAACAGAAAAAAAGCGTAAAATAGAAAAGCGTCTTAAAGGTAGGCCTACAGTATAAACACATCATCAATATAGATATATATTGTGATTAATAGCGGGTAATGGATTTGACTCTAGTTTTTTAGTTAAATCCATTATTTTAATTTTACTTCACTTCTACTTTCTTAACTAACTTTCCAACTGTTAATCCTTGTACTAGGATTGAAAAGACAACAACTATATAGGTAATAACTAAGAATAAATCTCTATTCATTGCATCGGTTAGACCCAATGCTAGAGCAATAGATATTCCTCCTCGTAATCCACCCCAAGTCATTATAAGATTCGTTTTGGGAACAAATTTTAATTTCTTTTTAAATAAGTTTATTGGTAATAATAAAGACAGATAACGACAAGCTAAAACAACAGGAATAGCTATTAAACCAGCTAAAACATACTCCATTTTAAAGGTAAGCACTAACATTTCCATTCCTATTAAAACAAATAAGATGGTATTTAATAATATGTCTATAAGCTCCCAAAATTTATCCACATAACTTTCGGTTATCTCACTCATTGCCGTGCCTCTCACAGTATCATTACCTACAACCAAGCCTGCTGTTACCATTGCTAATGGAGCTGATAAATGAAGTTTATGGGCAATAACTGTCCCACCCATAACAGCAGCTAAAGTAATAATCACTTCAATATCATAATCATCTATAGATTTCATTAGTCTATAAGTTATCCAACCTAGAATGCCTCCTAAGAGAATACCACCAAACACTTCTTGGCCAAACAATTTAAATACATTTAAAGCTTCTATCTCGCCTGTTCCAACTTTTGCAATTTGAAAAATAGTTAAAAATACTACAACGCCAACACCATCATTAAAGAGTGATTCTCCAACAATTTTAGCTTCTAATTTTTTAGGCACTCCTGCTTTTTTTAAGATTCCTAAAACCGCAATAGGATCTGTAGGAGATATTAATGCTCCAAATAATAAACAGTAAATAAAAGCTATATCTAACCCAATTAATTTAAGAAAAAAGAAAACGGCTCCACCTACTAAAAATGTAGATAATAAAACCCCAAAAGTAGAAAAGACTAAAACTGGCCAACGCTGTATTTTTAATTGCTGAAAATTAGTATGCAAAGCACCTGCAAACAATAGAAAACTTAACATTACATCTAATAAGACTGTTTTAAAATCAATTTGATTTATAATACTAAGTTCTGCTTCAAGTAATGTATCGTCAAAATAGCTTAATCCAAAAACTCCTAATGTAAAAAGAATGGTAATCAACATTAGTCCTATTGTATTTGGTAGCTTTAAAAAACGAACATTAATATATCCAAAAGCAGCCGAAAGCACGACTAATATTGTAATAATAGAAAAAGAACTATCCATAATTTTATATTTTTCGGTGCCAAAGTTAAAAATTTAAAACCCTATTTTTAAAGATTCTGTTAAGTATTATTAATCTTTTCGACTAATTCAATTAGATTTATACCTTAGCTGAAAATTTATAATCTTATGTCAAAAACATATTACGATCCGGCGGATTTGAGGAAGTTTGGTAAAATCACGGAGTGGAGCGAGGCTTTAGGAAGTAAGTTTTTTGAATACTATGGCAAAGTATTTGAAGAAGGTGCTTTAACTGCTAGAGAAAAATCATTAATAGCATTAGCTGTAGCGCATACAGAACAGTGTCCGTATTGTATTGATGCTTATACTAAAGATGGGTTACAACGTGGTGTTACTAAAGAAGAAATGATGGAAGCCATACATGTTGGTGCTGCTATTAAAAGTGGAGCAACATTAGTACATGGTGTACAAATGATGAATAAAGTAAATAAATTAGATGGTTAAAACTATCTAATTATAGAATAGTCAAAATAAGAAATGACGAAATTAAAAACCCAATCACTACAGAAACGTGATAGCCATTTAGCAAATAGTAATAAACAATTAGAAATTTTATCTAATGGTATATTTCAAAGTGGAGAACTACCTACATTTAAAAGTCAAATATCTAAAACAGATCAGTTTCCATTAAAAGCAAGAAAACTAGAAATATTACAGATTAATGTAGGCTATATGTGCAATCAAGTATGTGAACATTGTCATGTAGATGCAGGTCCAGATAGAAAAGAAATCATGACACGTGAGACCATGCAACAAATTCTAGATGTTATTAAAACTACTGGAGCGCATACATTAGATTTAACAGGTGGTGCGCCAGAAATGAATCCAAATTTTAGATGGTTTGTTGAAGAAGCTTCTAAAATTGGAATAAAAGATTTTATTGTACGTTCTAATTTAACCATTATTAGAGCTAACAAAAAGTATTATGACTTGCCTGATTTTTTTAAGAAACATAATATACATGTTGTGTCATCTATGCCACATTGGACAAGAGGAAAAACAGACAAGCAAAGAGGTGAAGGCGTTTTTGATATGTCTATAAAAGCTTTACAAGAATTAAATGATCGTGGTTATGGTATGCCAGACAGTAATTTAAAACTTGACTTAGTCTATAATCCAAGTGGTGCTTTTTTACCAGGAGACCAAATGGCTATGGAAAAAGACTTTAAAAAAGCTTTAATAGAAGACTTTGGCATTCAATTTCATAATTTATTTGCAATAACGAACCTACCAATTTCAAGATTTTTAGATTATTTAATTGCATCAGAAAATTATGAAGATTATATGTATGCTTTAGTAGAAGCTTATAATCCTGAAGCAGTTAAAAACGTTATGTGCACTAATACACTTTCTGTTAGTTGGGATGGTTATTTATTTGATTGTGATTTTAATCAAATGTTAGAACTGCCAGTTAATAGTAAAGCAAAACATATTAGCGAATACAAAGAAGAACTATTAGAAGGTAGAAATATCGTTATTTCTCAACATTGTTATGGCTGTACAGCAGGAGCTGGCAGTAGTTGTCAAGGTGTTGTTGCCTAATTAATTTTCAATATTTTTGTTATGAGACGTATTATTTTATACTTATTAGTTTTAATTTCTAGTGTTAGCTATTCTCAAAATACTCTAGAAAAATTATTAAAACAATATAATGATAATGGCGTTCCTTATATTTCGGCCGAAGAGCTAGCAATGCCAAAGACAAAAGATGTTATTCTACTTGATTCTCGTGAACCTAAAGAATTTAATGTTAGCCATTTAAAAGGTGCTATTTGCGTTGGCTATGACAATTTTAACTTAGATTCTGTAACTACCCAACTTCCAAATAAAAATCAAAAAATCGTTGTGTATTGCTCATTAGGTATTAGATCTGAAACTATTGCTGAAAGATTAAAAGCAGTAGGCTATACAAATGTTGAAAACCTTTACGGAGGTATTTTTGAATGGAAAAATAAAAACTTCTCAGTTTATAACACTTCGAATAAAGAAACCGATAGTATACATACTTTCAATAAAGATTGGAGTAAGTGGCTAAAAAAAGGCATTAAAGTCTATGAAAAAGAAGTCGCTGAAAAAAAATAAAGATTGAAAAGCCTAAATTATTTTGAATAACAAAAATCTCATTATAACTTTTACTAGAAATCCTGAACTAGGGAAAGTAAAATCAAGACTAGCTAAAAGTATAGGTGAAGTTTCTGCATTAGAAGTTTATAAAATATTACTTAAACATACAGAAAATGTTTTAAGAAATCTTAATTGTGATAAAGCGGTTTATTATTCTGTAAAAATTAGAGAAAATGACATATGGAACCCTGATATCTATCAAAAGTATCAACAATTTGGAGATGATTTAGGTGAGCGCATGCAAAATGCTTTCATAAATGGTTTTAAAAAAGGCTATGAAAAAATAATAATAGTAGGAAGTGATTTATATGATCTAAATCAAGAAATCATCAATAAAGCCTTTCAAAAATTAGACGATCACGACAACGTTATTGGCCCTGCTGAAGATGGTGGATACTACTTATTAGGTATGAAAACACTACATCCATCTGTTTTTAAAATAGAAAACTGGGGCACAGAAACAGTATACCAACAAACAATTTCAAAATTAATTAATAATAATGTGTATGTTTTAGAAACTCTTAACGACATAGATTATGTCGAAGATTTAAAACCTTACGAGGCCTTTAAATCGTATATAGAGTAATATTCAAAAAATAAACACATTATTATGAAAACAAAACTACTTTTATTTGCAGCATTATTTGCTGTTTCTTTTCAATTTACAAATGCGCAATGTTCAAGATCTGGAACATTTGTTCAAAGTGACCCAGCTTATAGTATTAGTGGAACTGGAAATATTACTTTTACTACAAGTGGGACTAAAGAGGTTATTTTTGAAGCAGATTTTGCTACTGTTCAAGGAGCAGATTTAAGAGTATACCTGTCTAAAACTGATGATATCTTAGCAACAAACTCTGACGCTCTTGAAGTATCGGTTTCTCCACTTGAAAATGATGCTGGTGGATTTGGAGGTCCAGGAGTATCTCCAATTACTGGCATGATGTCTTTTACTATTCCTGCAGCTGCAAATGCAGAACTAGATACTTATAATTATATTGTTATACAATGCATAATAATTAATGAACGATGGGGACATGTAACATTAGGTGCTAACACAGGCCCAGATTGTAACGTATTAAGTGTTGAAGAAAACACATTATTAAATGCAGTAAATTTTCATCCTAACCCTGCAAGTGATGTTATTACAGTTAATAATGACAAGCAATTAGAATTAAGTATTGAAGTTTATAATGTTCTAGGAAAAAAAGTATTACAAACAAAAAATTCTTCATTAAGAAAACAAACAATTAATTTATCATCATTAAAAACTGGCGTATATTTGACACAAATAAAAGCTGGTGGTAATAGCATTACAAAAAAGCTTGTAAAGCAATAGATTAAATGATAAAACAGATTGAAAAAACAGTTGAGTATTTAAAAAGTAAAGGATTTGAAAACCCAGAAATAGGAATTATATTAGGAACAGGTTTAGGCCAACTAACGAATCATATTAATATTATAAAAGAAGTTAGTTATAATCATATTCCACATTTTCCTACAGCAACTGTAGAATTTCATAAAGGCAAACTCATTTTTGGTGAGATCGCAGGTAAAAACGTCGTTGTTATGCAAGGACGTTTTCATTTATATGAAGGTTACTCATTACAAGATGTAACGTATCCTGTTAGAATAATGGAAAAACTAGGCATAAAAACCTTATTAGTTTCTAATGCAGCTGGAGCTGTAAATTTAGACTTCAAAAAAGGCGAATTGATGCTTATAGATGACCATATCAACCTACAAGGAAGTTCTCCTTTAGCATTTAATAATGTTGAAGCTTTTGGAGAACGTTTTACAGATATGAGCGCTCCATATAATAAAGACATTAATACTGCTATTGAAGATATTGCAAAAAACAATAATATTAAATTACATAAAGGTGTTTATGCAAGTGTCGTTGGACCTCAGCTTGAAACAAGAGCAGAATATAGAATGCTAAAAATTATTGGTGCAGATGCTGTAGGCATGAGTACTGTTCCAGAGATTATTGTTGCAAATCATTTAAAATTAAAAGCAGCTGCGGTGTCAGTTTTAACAGATGAATGCGACCCAAGTAATCTAAAACCAGTTAATATAGGTGAAATTATTGCAATGGCTGCTAAAGCAGAACCAGACATGATTACACTTTTTAAAGAATTAATAAAAATATTATAAAATAGGATATGAGCTATTTAAATGCCACAAATGATTTATATAAAGAAGCTGCATTAACACCAGATGTAGGATTATGTTGTACAACTAACCCAATATGGGAATTGCCAGGATTAAAAATCCCTAGAATCATGCAGGAGATGAACTATGGCTGTGGTAGCACTGTTAATGCACGTGATTTAACTAATAATCCCAAAATGCTATATGTTGGCGTTGGCGGCGGAATGGAATTATTACAATTCTCTTATTTTAATAGACAAAAAGGAGGTGTTATTGGTGTTGATGTTGTAGATGAAATGCTTGAAGCCTCTCGTAAAAACTTTATAGAAGCTGAAGCACAAAACGATTGGTTTAAAAGTGATTTTGTAGATCTTAAAAAAGGGGATGCACTAAACTTACCTGTAGAAGACAATTCTATTGATGTTGCTGCTCAAAACTGCTTGTTTAATATCTTTAAAGCTGAAGATTTAAAAAAAGCAATTGATGAAATGTACCGTGTATTAAAACCACATGGAAGATTAGTAATGAGTGATCCTACATGCGAACAACCAATGAATGAGACATTACGCAATGATGATAGACTTCGTGCACTGTGTTTAAGTGGCAGTCTACCTATTGCAGAATATGTTAAAGCTTTAACCGATGCCGGTTTTGGAACTATAGAAATTCGCGCAAGAAAGCCATACCGTATTTTAGATCCCAAAAATTATCCAACAGATGAATTAATCTATATCGAATCTATTGAAGTAGCTGCCATTAAAGACCCTATGCCAGAAGACGGACCATGTATTTTTACTGGTAAAGCTGCCATTTATTATGGAGAAGAAGATTTCTTTGATGATAAAAAAGGACATGTTTTACTTAAAAATCAACCTATAGCCATTTGCGACAAAACTGCAGGCGATATCGCAAATTTAGGAAGAGACGATATTTTTATTAGTGAATCTACTTACCATTATGATGGTGGCGGATGTTGCTAATAAATATTAGAAAATAAAAAAGAGCTTCTTAATTAAGAAGCTCTTTTTTTTAACATTAAATTCAAAAAAGCATAGTAAGTATATAGTAGAGATTACGTCAAAAAAGAGTACTAAATCTCTAATCATATGATTTTAATTCTTCTATTTATTTCTGCTTGTTTTTTAGCTTATAGTAATGGCGCCAATGATAATTTTAAAGGAGTAGCTACTCTTTTTGGAAGCGGTACTACAAATTTCAAAAAAGCAATTAACTGGGCAACTATTACAACTTTTTCAGGATCTATAGCTGCCATTTTTTTAGCAAATGAATTAGTAAAGAATTTTTCTGGAAAGGGATTAGTTCCAAATGAATTAATAACCATGCCCGTTTTTGCTATTTCCATTGCCCTTGGAGCTGCTGTAACAGTATTTATTGCTACAAAAATAGGAATGCCAATTTCTACTACTCATAGTCTTGTTGGGGCTTTATTTGGAGCTGGTGTCATGGCAGTAGGCTCTCAATTTAATTTTGAAAAACTAGGAAACACTTTTTTAATGCCATTAATTGTAAGCCCATTAATGGCAGCAGTAGTAAGCTTTATAGCATATATTATTTTTAGATTTTTTAGAAAACAATTAGGTGTTACTAAAAAAACAAAACTAAGCATTCATGAAAATCAAGTTCCTACTGTTAATGCAATGTCTATGGATTCTGCTTCTCTAAAAACAAAAACAATAATAAGCGCATCTATAAATAATACTATTGAGACATACGAAGGACAAATTTTCGGGCTCAAATCTCAAAAACTATTAGATAGCTTACATTATTTAAGTGCTGGTATTGTAAGTTTTGCTAGAGGCTTAAACGATACGCCTAAAATAGTAGGACTACTTTTAATAATAAACACGATTGATATTAAATGGAGTATGATAATTATAGCTATAATTATGGGAGCTGGAGGTTTAATAAACTCAAAAAAAGTAGGTATAACAATGAGTAAAAAAATCACTCCTATGAACTCTGGCCAAGGATTTACAGCAAATTTAATTACTGGACTACTGGTAACTACTGCAAGTATTCATGGTATGCCTGTATCTACAACTCATGTATCTGTTGGATCGATTTTTGGAATTGGTACTGTAACTAAAAAAGCCGATTACAAAATGATTGGTAAGATATTATTATCATGGTTACTAACCTTACCAATGGCTGCTATTATAAGTGCTTTAATATTTAAAACTCTAGAAACAGTACTTTAAAACTTAATTTTTAGTGCTTCAAACAAATGACTCATAGTCCAAGCTGGACCTATCATTAAAAACTGAACGTCTTTTAAAAACGATGGTTTTTTACCTTCATGGTTATGCCCAATAAATTGAACAATCCATGCTACAATAAATATTGCAATCATAATAACCCATAGTGGAGCAATATCTAATTTACTTATAGAATAAATTCCGAAGAGTACTAATACGGAAAATAAAACCATTCCTATAAAAAGCACTACAGATAAACGTAAATAATATAATAGTCCCAAAATAATTATTACAGTTCCCAAATGCATATGCGGCGCCATCCATGCTGGAACACTATCTTGTAAAAAACCTCCAGTTGGTATACTAGCCAACAAACCTATAAGGCTAAAAAAAATAGCAGGAACACAAAAATAATGTACTATTTTATTAAATTTTGTTTGATGACTTTCTCCATACTCGCTTAATAAACTATCTATTTTACGCATACCACTATCTGTTAAATGAATTATTATATATAAATACTAGCTCTAAAATATGTTATTTTTACAATAAGCATACGACCTAATATTTTATATGGACAAATATATAGATATCATTAAGAATTCTTATTCTGGTTATTGGAATTATCTTAAAAATGAAATTATCGCTATCAATCATTGGGATAACTTTTTTTATGGTTTAATTGTTATTTCATTATTGGTTTGGGTACTAGAAATTGCTTTCCCATGGCGTAAAAACCAATCGATTTTTAGAAAAGACTTTTGGCTAGATACTTTTTATATGTTCTTTAACTTTTTCATTTTAAATCTTATCGTTTTAATTGCATTGACAAATACAACAGCTACTTTTTTTAATGATCTTTTAAGCATAGTAGGCCTATCCATCTCAAGCTTTCAACTTTTTGATGTAGACAATTTACCTTTATGGCTAGGTTTATTTATCTTTTTTATTGTTAGTGATTTCACACAATGGAATACACATCGTTTATTACATCGTATTCCTTTTTTATGGAACTTTCATAAAGTACATCACAGTGTTAAAGAAATGGGTTTTGCTGCTCATTTACGTTACCACTGGATGGAACCAATAGTATATAAATCATTACTTTATATTCCTATTGCCATTATTGGCGGATTCGACGCGCAACATGTTGCTATTGTTCACTTTTTTGCTATTACAGTAGGACATTTAAATCATGCGAATTTAGGTTGGGATTATGGGTTTTTAAAATACATATTTAACAATCCTAAAATGCATATATGGCATCATGCTAAAGATTTACCAGAAAACGAAAGGTTTGGCGTTAATTACGGACTAACACTAAGCATTTGGGACTATCTTTTTAAAACCAATTATATTCCTCGAGATGGAAGAGATATAGAATTAGGCTTTAAAAACGATGAAACATTTCCAAAAGATTTTATTAGTCAAGAATTATATCCTCTAAATAAAAAATGAAATACTTAACACTATTTTTAATAGCTATAATACTGTCTTCTTGTTGTAGTACAAAACGAGTAGTACAAAATACTCCTAAAAAGGAAGTTGCACAAGTTGTAAGCGAAAACACAAAAGCTCCTGAAACAATTGAAACACCAATTCAAGAAACCGAACAAGATGTTGTAGAAGAAGAAATTATAAAAGTAGAGACACCAGCACCTGTTGACGTTATTAAAATTAAAGAGCCTGAGACTATTATTGCTAGTCCAGAAGCATTTAACCATACTTCATGGAATACTTTACTTAACACCTATGTTACTAAAAAAGGAAACGTAAATTATAAAGGTTTTAAAAGCAATAGAAAATCATTAACAAATTACATTTCTTCTTTAAGCAAGAATATGCCAACTAACACATGGAGTAAAGAAGATAAACTAGCCTATTGGATTAATGCATACAATGCTATGACTATTGATCTTATTGTTAGAAATTATCCTATACAAAGCATAAAAGACATTAAAGATCCTTGGAAACAACGCTTATGGAAGTTAGGTAGCAAGTGGTATAATTTAGATGAGATAGAACATCAAATACTTCGTAAAATGAACGAACCTCGTATCCATTTTGGTATAGTTTGCGCTTCATTTTCTTGTCCTAAACTACAAAACAAGGCGTTTACTGCTTCTAATTTAGAAAGCTTACTTACCAATGCCACTAAAGAATTTTTAAGTGATTCGCAACGTAATAATATTTCAGAGAACAATATTAAACTTTCTAAAATCTTTAAATGGTTTGCTAAAGATTTTAAAACCAGAGGCTCTATTATTGATTTTATAAATAACTATTCTGATATTAGCGTTTCTAATAAAGCAAAAAAAAGTTTTAAAGATTATAATTGGGATTTAAACGAATAATTAAACGCTATAATCATATTATGCTTTGTAGTAAGTTATCATTATAAACATCAAATCATTTACTTTATGAAATTTTCAAAATTATTATTCTTTTTTATAGGATTGTTATTTATAAATTCTTGTAAAAAAGAATCAAAATCAGAAGTTAGTAATTCAGATTTAATAGCTATTGAATCGAAGAAACTTAACGATGTATTTCAAAAAACATTTGAAGAAGATGTTGCCGAGTCACCGATGATGCAAACTAGACTAGGACAAAAAACTAAAGATTATGGTAAATGGGATGACTATTCGGATGCTAACGCCCAAAAAGAGCTAGAAAAAAGTAAAAAAAGATTAGCCTTTTTAAAAGATTCAGTGGATACCTCTTTACTTAACGAAAGTACTTTACTTAGCTATAAACTTGCCAAACAGAATCTAGAAAATAACATTTCAGACTTTAAATATAGGTTCCATAATTACCCATTAAACCAAATGCATGGGGCACAAGCCGAAATACCTGCTTTTTTAATAAATATGCATTCTATTTCAAATACATCAGATGCAGAAGCTTATATTTCTAGATTAAATAATATGAAATTACTGTTCGCTACTATAGAAGAACAACTTAACACTAGGAAGGAAAAAGGGATTCTACCACCAAAATTTGTTTTTGAAAAAATAATTGATGATTCTAAAAACATAATAACTGGGTTACCTTTTGATAATTCTAAAGAAGAAAGTACTTTATTAAATGACTTTAAAACTAAAGTTAATACTCTTGACATTTCGGATATAGAAAAAAACGACTTGATTAAAACTGCTTCTACAGCGTTACTTAATAATGTAAAACCTGCTTTCTCCTCTCTTATTTCTCTTTTAGAAACTCATCAAAAAGATGCTACAACAGAAGATGGTGTTTGGAAATTTCCAAACGGAGAAGCTTTTTATAATAATGCATTACAGAGAACAACTACTACAACTATGACTGCTAATGAAATTCATGAGTTAGGACTTAATGAAGTTAAAAGAATTCATGATGAAATGCGAGTTATTATGAATACAGTAAATTTTAAAGGAGACTTACAAGACTTCTTTAAATTTATGAGAGAAGACAAACAATTTTATTATCCAGAAACAAATGAAGGTAAAGCAGCATATTTAAAAGATGCAGTAGCATTAATAGATACTATGAAATCTAAGTTAGATGAGTTGTTTATTACAAGACCAAAAGCAGATATAGAAGTAAAAGCAGTTGAAGCTTTTAGAGAAAAAAGTGCGGGCAAAGCATTCTACCAAAGAGGCACACCAGATGGTAGTAGACCTGGCCGTTACTACGCTAATTTATACGACATGAAGTCTATGCCATCTTACCAAATGGAAGCCTTAGCTTATCATGAAGGTATTCCTGGACATCATATGCAACTCTCTATTGCTCAAGAGCTAGAAGATGTGCCTATGTTTAGAAAATTAGGAGGCTACACAGCGTATATTGAAGGTTGGGGTTTATATAATGAATATTTACCAAAAGAAGTAGGTATGTATAGTGATCCATATTCAGATTTTGGCCGTTTAGCAATGGAATTATGGAGAGCCTGTAGATTAGTTGTAGATACAGGAATTCATGCTAAAAAATGGACTAGAGAAGAAGGTATTAACTATTATACAACTAACACACCAAATGCTAAAAACGATGCTGTAAAAATGGTAGAACGCCATATCGTGATGGCTAGCCAAGCTACAGCATATAAAATAGGTATGAACAAGATATTAGCACTCCGCGAGCAAGCTAAAAAGTCATTAGGGAATAAATTTGACATTAGAGAATTTCATGATGTTGTTTTAACAAACGGTCCTGTACCGCTAACTATTTTAGAAGAATTAGTAAACAAATGGGTTGCATCTAAATCTTAATATAAAATATTTATTGTTTTAGTTTATGAAAAAAGATAAGATCTCTATTATTATTCCAATTTTGAATGAAGCGGATACTATTAAAGATTTACTTTATCATTTAATAGATAATGCTTCATTAGAAAACATATCAGAAATTATAGTTGTAGATGGAGGAAGCACAGATGGATCTCAAAGCATTATTAAAAGTTTAGATTTAAGTATTACTTTATTAACGTCTCCAAAAGGAAGAGCTAAGCAAATGAATGTTGGTGCTAAAGCTGCTAAAAGTAAAATTCTTTATTTTTTACATGCAGATTCTTATCCTCCTCATCGTTATGATGAGTTTATTATAAACGAGGTTAAAAACAACAATTTAGCGGGTTGTTTTAAAATGAAATTTGACCATTCGCATTGGTGGCTACGTTTAGCTAGTTGGTTAACAAAGTTTAGCTGGCGTGCTTGTCGTGGAGGAGATCAAAGTCAATTTATAACTAAAACATTATTTGAAACGTTAGGTTGTTTTAATGAAAAATTCACCATTTACGAAGACAATGACTTGATTAATAAGCTTTACGCAATTAATGAATTTGTTGTTATACAACAATGGCTTACAACATCTGCAAGACGTTATAAAGACAATGGCATATGGAAATTACAGTATCATTTTTGGACTATTTATGTAAAGAAATGGTTTGGAGCTAGCGCAGAAGAACTACATAAATATTACTTAAAACATATCACTTAAAAACTTTAATTATAAAAAATACCACTGTAGTAAAACTCTCCATAATACTAACAGTGGCTTTTTTAAGAATCAAGAGATTCATTTTGTTTTTATACCATTTGCTATTAATCTATCTATATATATACATAAAATTTGGGCACAAAAACTTTATGCAAAGATTCTATTTAATAACCTATGTTAATGTAGTTGGCTTATGATTTCTTTTGTAGTACAAATAACGACACCTATAAAATTAAATCGCTTTTGTAAAAAATAGTAAAGCCATTAGCGCAAATATCCCTAAATAGCTAATGGCTTTTATTTACCTTTAAATAGTTTGTATCTAAATTAACTTATCCCTAAAGCTAAACTATAATGAAGAAAGTTATTATTAGAATAACATAACATAGTTTAGCTATTTAAAACAAACTTCTACAAATTAACTTACTTAGTTAGAATAATGCTGTAGTAATACTTATAATTATTATGTAGTTTTTCTACTACACCTAACTACTTTAGATCATGTTCTAAAGCGTATATCACTATTTCTGCATTATTTTTTAAGTTTAATTTTTTTAGTATTCTTGTTCTGTATGTACTTACTGTACTTACACCTAAACCTATTTCTGTAGCAATTTCAGAAACTGTTTTTCCAGTAGCAATAAGTCTTACAACCTCCATTTCTCTATCAGATAGTAAAGCTATTAAATCATCATTTAAATCATTAGAAATCCTATCAGACAAAAGATCTGCTAATCTATCTGTAATATGTTTTTTCCCTGTAAGTACTTTGTCTATAGCAGCTTTTAATTCGGCTGGTTTAATATCTTTATTTAGAAAACCATAAACTCCTGCCTTTAACGCTCTTATTGCATAATGATCTTCACTGTGCATTGTTAACATAATTACAGGTACTTTTATATTAAGAATTTTCATTTGCTTTAACATCTCAATACCATTCATTACATGCATTGATAAATCTGATAACACTAAAGCTATATCGTCATTTTCTAATAAAACCGAAATTGCACCAACACCATTTGAAGCTTCAACAAATTCATACGCTTTGTAGTCTGTTTTAAGAATTCTAATAAGTCCTTTTCTTAAAATAACATGATCGTCTACAACTAGTATTTTCATTCTGTAATATATGGTTTTTGCAATTTAGTAATAAAAACACTAGTCTTTAAATTATAATAAGTATTGTCAAAATAGGAAGCAAATTCTTAACTATTATATTATTTTTCTTGTTTTGTATCAATCTCAGAGAAGAACTCTTCTATAGAAACCCCATGAATATCTAGAATTCTAAACAATGTATTTATAGTAAAGTTGTGTCCAGATTCTAATCGCCAATAACCTTTACGATCTAGATTATTATCGTTTGCAAACGTTTCATGGCTAGTATAGCCAGCTTTAAAACGTAATGCTTTTATACGCTCTGCAATAATTTTAATACGCTTTTTATTTTTTTTGTAAACCACATACAAAAGTCATTATTCACTTAATTAAAAATTACGTAATATATTACGTGTTATTAAAATAATTTTTTAAATTGCGCTGTTTAATAATAATTAGCGTAAAAAGGCTCTTAAATAAACTTTAATTGCTGTTGTCTTGATTTTCAACTTATTATATTCACTCATTAAAAAGCTTTGTTTACTCAATAAAAAGAATGGTTTACTAGTTATTATTTTTACATATTAACTATATACCCTAATTTCGAATTAGTATTAATCAATATAACTCTAACTAAATGGAACAAAAATTTAAACGGTATCTGAAAACAGGTATTTCTTTCTTTATCATTTGTATATGCTTTGCCTCGTGTAATGACGATGAAGTATTAATTGACGAGAAAAATATAACTGAATCTAAATATAAAATAGAAATTAAGACTGAAAGTGATTTTTATAAAAACTTAAAGCTTGCAAATAAGCTTGAAAAATTTAAAAAAGTAAAAACCAATCAACAAAGTAGAGATGTACAAAACTCTGAATATGGTTTTACAATAGATACTGATTATGCCAAATATGTTGAGTTTTTAGAAGATAATACTCATTCCTATACTTTTCCAATTATAAGAGATCAACCCAATGAAATAACAGAAAACTTAGTATTGTCATTACAAGCTGATGGTACATATAAAGCATTTATTGTCGCTTACTATTTTCCAGATTTCGACAATATAGGTGTTAAATCCCAAGAAATAGATTTAGATAGTAGTACTATTTTGAATGATATACAGCAAAGAGAATGTGTAAGTTGGTTTTCATGTAACGAATGGATAAACATATGTAATTGTGATAATCCCGAAGATACAGAATGGATATGTACAAGTGTGACCTATAATCAAATTTGTGATCAAAGTGAAGCAATTGTTGCTGGACCTAGTGCTGGTGGAGGTGGAATAACTACTACTGGAACAAACCCAGATAGTGGATCTCAATGGAACAATACAATATGGACGAGTGGTGGAGGCAGCAATAGCTCAAATACTGGGAGTACAAATATTTCTCCTACGGTTATTACCTCTCCTTTCACTATTAATTCAAGCCATATTAAAAGTTTAAATAGACTTACCGAAAAACCACAAATTAAAGATAAGATTGCTTATTTAAAAACCAAAACAACAGGAGACATTGAGTATGGTTTTCAATTTAATCGCAATGGAAATACTAATCTATCAAATTATTACAACATAAGTTCTGGAATACCAGATGTAGATAATCATGGTTTTAAATTTGAACCTCCAGCAAGTTTTTTAACAGATGCACAAATGCACAATCATTATGCGGGAGCAGCAAGTGCTTTTACTTCAAGAGATTTGTTTAACTTTGTTAAACAAACTAATAATTCAAATAATCCAGATATAGCAGCTATATTAGTCGCGCCTAATTTGAAAGTGTATGCTCTAAAAATTAACAATGTTACCCTAGCTGCAGAATTTGCAGAAAACTATTTAACGAACAATAAGCCAGATAAAGACAAAATTAAAACGATGGAAATAATTTATGTACAGGAAGTTATAGATAAGGCAAATGAAGAATGTGCAGGAACTTGTAGTGATGCCGTATTTAATGATTTGATAAACAAGTATTTGGCAAGCTATTTGGTTAGGGTATATTCTGGTTTAACACTTTATGAAGCTACTGAAGATAGTGATGGTAACTTTACATGGAATGTTGTTTTATATTAACTTTAAAAAATAAAAATATGTTTAGAATAAAAATATTAATACTCTTAATTACTAGCTTTAGCATTACAGGTGTATTAGCTCAAGATGTAATTATTCCATTAGATGGTGGTTCTATGAGTGATTCTCAAGACCCAAGAGTTAATGATAGAAATCAAGACGTTTATTATAAAGATTTAACAAATATTTTTGGTAAATATTTACATACATGGGTGTATGATAATGGTACTACTTATTTGAAAATCTCATTTACTAAAAAAGAAAGAGCAAGAATTTCTTCAACTAGGTTTTTTATGGATCAATTAAATTGCGAATTTTTATACAAAGAAAACGGGGTTACTATTTATGATACCTATCTTACGAATGGAGGACTAAATTTTAATATCGATAAATACATATTTGGAAGTAGAATTTTAAGCACCACCTCTCTTGAATTAATGTATGACGAACCGCCTTTGGATGGTAGCTGTGAACGTTACGCCAGTGGTAAGTTAACATTAAATTATATTGACGGTTCTACACCTACTATAAATTGGTCAAGAATTAATAACCATTTATATGGATCTGAAGATAAATGTGCAGATGGGACATCAAAAGATTTAACAGATTTTGTTATTCCAGCAAATATGACTTTGGTTAAACAATAAATATTATAAGTTAGAAAAAGAGGTCATTTAAAAAGTAGTTTTTTAGATGATTTCTTTTTTTGATTTTATAAAAACACAAAGAAAACTGGATAAGCAAATTATTCACAACTTTTTATTAATGTTCGAATCGATTTAACTATAATCTATATTTCTTAAAAATACTGACCAATTCCAAAAACTAATCCTTGCGTATCACCATTAGTAATTCCAAACCCATAATCGATTCTAAAAATAGCATTAAAAATACGTTTGTGTATAAATCGCAAACCTACTCCAGGATATATTCTTATATTTTGAGACTCTCCAAAATCTCCTAAATCTCCTCCTGGATTTCGCCATGAACCTGCATCTACAAAAGCATTGCCTTGTAAAGCGAACCAATCTTTTTCATATAAAGTATGTCTATATTCCGTATTTAAAACAACAGCTCCAGTACCTCGATCTATTGTATTCCCTACACCACGAATATTTAGGTTATTATCTACCGAAAACGGTGCGAAAGGCGTGTCATTATTAGTTGCAAAACCAATACGTAATCTACTCGCCCAATTACCTTTGCTTCCAACACGCAAAAAATAATTAAAATCGTTCCAACCAATTAAAAACTCAGGTAAGTCGTCACTAGTAGACGTAACGTATTGAAAGTTAAACATACTTTTAAAACCAGATACATATTGATAATCGTAATCCAGACTATTATATTCATAAATCAATTTGTAAAGTAATTTTTTCACTTTTAATTCTTGTGGTACAGCAGGATCTGTTGCTCCAAACTTATATTGATAGTCTTCTGTAAAATAATTTACACCTAATTCAAATCTATTTTTAAAGTTTAATTCATATAAACCTAGAACCTCAAATGACTTATTTCTGTATTGATAATCTGAAGTAGTATTATTAAAAAAAACAGGTTCTTGAGTTGTTAAATCTTGATGATTGATAGCCAATCCAAACTGCCTATTAAATAAATACGGTGCTCTAAAATTAATGCCATAAGAACTATAAATATCTTTTTGGTAAAACCCTCCAAAAACCATATTTCGTCCAAATAAATTAAACTCATATAACCCTACACGATAGGCAAATTCATCGTCTGTTGAAGTATATACATTTACAGAAGGAATAATAGTAAAGTTCTCTTCAATATTGTAAAAGACATTATATAAATTATCATGAGATTTAAACACTTGATAGTATGCATGTGCAACAGCTGGTAATCGTTTTAATCGCTTAATATCTTCTTCAATAATAGTAGAATCTAAAACAGCTCCAGGTTTTACTTTAGCAATATTCTTTACAAAGGACGATTTTATTTTTTTGTTGCCTTGTACTTTTACATCATGGACTTGATTGTCTTGCGCTATAGCACTAATTGAAAATAAGCTTATAATAAAAACTAAAAAAAACAGTCTATTCATTGTGCTATAAATGTTTTACGTGTAACTAAATTCACCCAATTATCTTCACTCACATCCATCAATGTGAAATTATATTCGGCATCTTGAATAAGCTGGGAAGGTTCTCCATTTGTAATATTTAAAACCACATTACTGGTATTGTAATATTGAAAATTATTCTCATAAGTATAAGTTCCAGATAAGAGATTATTTTCGGCCGTAGCAATAACCTCAAAATAAATAGCATTATCTCCAAATGCATTATTTGGCCATGTAAATTTTGGCATTAGTGTCGTTTCCGTATTAATGGTAACATTCTCATTCCAGACTGTTGGTTTAGTAATTTGTTTAGAACGAATAGGGTTAGATATTTTAATCTCGTTATTCAATTCGTAAGTAATTATAATCCATTTTTCTATTTGAGATACTCTAGTAAATTTACCTAAATACCCGTTAAAAAAAGGATCACTTTCTAAATCTATACGTTTATATTTTGAATAGTCTAATTTGTCAACATCTGTAGTGTTCGTTTCATAAAACCTAATATTGGAAGCTCCATTTTCTGGATAATAAAATGCTAAAACGGCATTTGTTTCTTGATCGCTAGCTGCACATGCAATAACGGCACCAGTTTCTATAGTTCGATTATTTAAATAATCATTTAAAAGATTAGAGAAAACCACATCATCACTTGAAGCGCAAGAAAAGACAACTACAATAAAAAATATGGTTTTTAACTTTTTCATTTAATATATACTGTAGTGTGATTGTATCACTTTCTCTACAGGTTTATTTTGAGGTGTAAATTGAGAATCTTTCTCTCCTCCACTTTTTTTATGATCATGAAACCACTTCCATATAAATCCTCCAGCGAACCATTCTTCTTTCCAAAAGGTTTCAAATAAGGCTTTAGTTGTATTGGTCTGTGCTTTTAAATTTACACTTGTCATGCTTCTATCAGATTTCCAAGGTTCTTTACCAGAAAAATCTACACTTCTATATCCAAACTCAGTAAACAAAATGGGCTTTTTATATTTGTCTGCCATTTCTTTAATAACAGTTTTGTGCTTATTCCACCCTACTAAACATTCTTCTACGGTTGGTGTTTTATTGTCGCTTACAGGAAAATAAGCATCAACTCCTATGTAATCTATGTCACTCCAAAATGGTGTTCGTTTAAACTCATCCCAATTAGCGGCATAAGTTAACTTGCCTTTATACTTTTTCTTTATTTCTAATATTAAACTGTTCCAGTATTCTGGCCTATTACTTACAAACTGCTCTAACTCGGTACCAATACAAAATAATTCCGCTTTTACTTCTTGGGCTAAATCTGCATATTCTAAAATAAATTTAGAATAGGAATCTTCTAACTTTTTCCAATCGGTTTCGTTTTCCATTTTAATATAGCCAGTAAACTCTCCATGCCAGACCCAAATTTGAGGTTTAATCATAATTTTAATGCCTTTAGCCTGTAGCGTCTCTGCATATTGCTTAGCGCCTGCTCTGGTTTCTCCAAACCATTGTCGATTAGTATTATGAACAATATCTGGGTTTTTTAAATCTTTAATAAACCCAAAAGGCATTACTGCTGCATAGTTTGCATTTACCTTAACTACAGGATTAACATGTTCATCTGTAACAGGAATTCCTGAGGCTACAAAGCTTACACCATTAATTTTAGATTGAGAATTACAAGATTGTAATAAGCAAAAAATAGAAAGAAAAAGGAGTTTAGTATATTTCATTTTGATCTAATATTAAACCCCTAATTTACTATTAATACTATAATAAAGCTCTTAAACCAATACTAAATGTTTGACCTAATCCTTGGAAGTTATTACCTCTTACAATTTTACTAAGAGACGCTTCTATGTTTAAAACATCTGTTAATTGGTATTTCCCTCCAAAACCAAATGCTGTTGAATTTTGTGCAAAATCATTTCCTAAATCAATTAAAAAAGCTTGCTGTGTATTTACAAATATTGTAGATTTTGAACTTGGAAAGTAACTTAAAAAGATACTTATAGGAAGATTTAAACTATTATTTGCAAATCTTTCAGATGAATTTTCTCCAGCTTCAGCTTCATCGTCTCCAAAATTGTATTTAAAATCGACTTCTGTAAATAACTGCCAGTTATTTCCTCCAAACGTTTTATCGTAGAAAAATTTAGTTTCCCAAGCATAACTTCTTAAATCTAAATATGAAAACACATTATCTGTTGGAACTGTATCTGCCTGATCTTTAAAAACAGGAATATAAAAAGAACTCGTTAAAGAAAAGTTACTAATGTTTTTAAATGGCTGAATACGAATTGAAGGTGCTATTGTTGTTAAACCCGATCTTAAGTCATTACCATTATCTTCAAATTTAAATACATCTGAAATTGATTGACCTCCTAAAGTATTAGATCGTACTTGAAAAATTAAACCTACATTAATTCTTGAGTTATTACTTACTCCAGTATACACTTCTGTAGTATTTGTAAAAAAGTTTTGTCTAGCAATTTCTAGAGATTTACTTCTACTATCTGTTTGCTCTGTTTGTGTATACAAGCTGTTAAAAAACTTGATATCCCATTGTCCTTTTTTTAATAATTTTGAAGGTGTAAACTCTTGTACATTACTTCTTGTTGCTTCTTCCTCTTCTTGAGAAAACCCTATAAAACTTATAGTTAATGCTATTAATACTAATGCTAGTTTTTTCATTTAAAATTTATTTTATTCTCTTAAAAGAGAATTGGTTTATTATTATTTTTTGTTTGCTTATTTTATTGCTTGTTAACATTCCAGTTATACGGAAAGTAAGATAACTTAGATTTTGCTGGTACTTTTTCGGTTCTATATTTATTAATAAAATCGATTTCTGTAGTGCCATTCATAGTAAAGTCTTCTTTATACCATTTAAGAATTTCTGAACCTTGAATTCTCTTTTTCTTAGTATTTACTTTAATAAAGTAATTACCGTTTAATGCTAATTTTGTTTGTTTTTCTAATTGTGCATCTAAAGTACTTGGTAAATAAGCTTTATTAATTAATGGCGGACAGCCTATAGCGCCACAAACTAATACAAAATGAAAGCGAGCATCTTTAAATTGCGCTCGTAATAGTTTGTGTTCTATATCATTTAAAGTAATTTTTTTTCCTCCTAAACTATGTTTTGTCCCATCAAAAAACCCTTTATGATTTAATGGTGATTTTGTTGGATAATGATCAATTATTCCTTTAATAACAGATAAATTGTATGCATTAATCCAAAAAGCTTGATAGTTATTAGCATCACTTTTAGACACTTTAATACCTTCTGCTATTTTTAAAACATCTTCTAATGCTTTGGTGTCTTTTTTAATGTTTGCATAAGCAACTTTTCCGTTGGCAACATTAGTCTTAAAAAAGGCATCAGATTGTTTAAAGAACGATTCTAAGTTTTGTGCTTCTCCAAGAAAACTTCCGAAGAAAATCATTGTTAATATAAGTGCTACTCTTTTCATAAGTTATTTTATTTTTCTATTTAAATCCCGACATATAAGCGGAAAACAAACTATTTTAATTACGTTACAACTCTGCCTTCAGTCTGAAACATTTCAGCAAACTTTCAAAAAAAAACAAAAAAATTCACGTCATCATTCTTTCTTAAAACTTACAACGTCTTCTTTATTTATATAAATTCTAAATACGCGCCTTAGAATTAAGTTTTTATCTTTAGTCTCGACGTATTCACAAATAGGATTCAAAAACCAAACCAAAATATGGAACATATAGTTATTATAGGAAACGGCATTTCGGGAGTAACAGTTGCTAGACATATTAGAAAACTTTCTGATAAAAGAATAACAATTGTCTCTGCCGAAACAGAGCACTTTTTTTCACGTACAGCATTAATGTACATATATATGGGGCATATGAAATATGAACATACTAAACCTTATGAAGATTATTTTTGGAAAAAAAATAGAATTGAACTAAAAAAAGGATACGTAAAAACCGTTGAAACGACATCTAAAACGCTTCATTTTGAAGGAGGCGACACACTACAATACGATAAACTAGTTATTGCTACAGGTAGTAAACCTAATAAATTTGGTTGGCCAGGGCAAGATTTAGAAGGCGTACAAGGCTTATATAGTAAGCAAGACTTAGATACGCTAGAACGCAATGCACCTAACAATAAAATATGTAATCGTGCAGTAATTGTTGGTGGTGGTTTAATTGGAATTGAGTTAGCCGAAATGTTAAACTCTCGTAATATCCCAGTAACATTTTTAGTAAGAGAAAACAGTTTTTGGAATGGTGTTTTACCTGAAGGTGAAAGTGCAATGATTAACAGGCACATAAAAAATCACCACATAGATTTACGTTTAGGCGTAAATTTAAAAGAAATAAAAGCAGATGAAAATGGACGTGCAAAATCTATAGTTATTACAGAAACTAATGAGGAAATAGACTGTAATGTTGTTGGCTTAACTGCTGGTGTGTCTCCAAACATCAACTTTATAAAAGACTCCGAGATTGAAACCAATCGTGGTGTTTTAGTAAATAGACACCTTGAAACAAACATAAAAGATGTTTATGCTATTGGCGATTGCGCAGAGCAACGTGATGGTGGTATTGGACAACGAAGACCAATTGAAGCTGTATGGTACACTGGTAGAATGATGGGCGAAACTTTAGCCCAAACCATATGTGGAAACAAACTTGAATATAAACCAGGGCATTGGTTTAACTCTGCTAAATTCTTAGATATAGAATACCAAACTTATGGATGGGTTTTTGCTAAACCAAGAGAAAATGAAGCACATTTCCATTGGAAACATGAAGACGATACTAAATGTATTACAGTATGTTATGATACTACAAATAATAAATTTCTAGGCATCAATACTTTTGGAATACGAATGCGGCACGATGTCTTTGACCGCTGGCTAACAGAAGAACGTGATGTTGATTATGTTATGCAACATTTACCTGAAGCCAACTTCGATCCAGAGTTTTACAAGCATTTTGAAAAAGACATTCTGTCTGCTTACAACAACAATTTACAAACCGCATAATCCAAAAATAAAATGAGCAATAAAATAAATCATAGTATGTCTTTAGCAACACCAGATGCGCAAGACATTTCAACAAAACAGAAAGTAGCATTAGCAACAGGTTTAATTGGATTATTAATATTAGTCTTAGCATTTTTTAATGTAGACTTACCCAATAGAGCATTGTTTTTAGCTTTATCATTAGGCTTAATTACAATAGGAACAGTTATTTATTCTAGAGATGCATATTTAACAAAATTAGAAGGCATAAAAAACGATGGTGTTTGGTTTAAATCCATTTCCTCTCGTGGTGCTTTGGGTTGGGCATTAGGTATTATACTAACCGCTTTTTATGTAATATTATATTTTTATCCGCAATATCTAGGCCTAGGTAAAGATGGTGCAGCTAATACAGGTCTTATATCGCTTTTCGATCCGTTAAGTAATTTATTAAGCGGCAGAAATGCAAGTCAATGGTTTGTATACGGTACACTTTACACTGTGGCAATTATTGCTTTCGGTTATAAATTTATATTAAAATATCGCCATAATAGATATCAACAATTACGTACAATTTCGGTTATGTTTTTCCAATTAGGTTTCGCCTATTTAATTCCTGAATTCATGTATGTAATGAATAGCGATTTACCATACTACGACTTAAAAAGTGTATGGCCACTTAACTATTACATTTTTGATGAATGGTCTGTAAATGGATTTCTTTCTAATGGTAATATTGGGTTAGCGTTAATTCTTTTTGGTATTATTTCAATATTTGTAATCACACCAATTTTAACTTATAAATATGGAAAACGTTGGTATTGTTCGTGGGTTTGTGGTTGCGGTGGCTTAGCAGAAACTGCAGGCGATTCTTTTAGACAATTATCATCTAAAAAGATGTCTGCATGGAAATTAGAGCGTTGGTTAATACATACTGTTTTAGTATTCTCGGTAGTTATGACTACAGCAATGGTATATACCTATTTAGGTTATGATAGTAATAATTTCTGGTTAACTCGAGGTGTATTTATAGCTTTAGTAATAGGTTTTTTAACGCTAGTATTTGCTGCTGTACTATATTTTAGAGGCAAAGAATTAGGTAAAGACGCTAAAATGGGTGCTATTGGTTATTTTGTAGTTATCGCACTATTATTAGCCATGCATTTTACAGGCACAACAGACAATGTATTCTTTGTACAAGGTAGTGCGCTAAGATCGGCTTACGGTATATATATTGGTTCTATATTTTCTGGTGTTATTGGAACTGGGTTCTACCCAATATTAGGAAGTAGATCTTGGTGTCGTTTTGGATGTCCAATGGCTGCAATTCTAGGATTTCAACAACGTTTATTCTCTAAATTTAGAATTACAACAAATGGCGGACAATGTATCTCATGTGGAAATTGTTCTAACAGTTGCGAAATGGGAATAGATGTTCGTGCATATGCTCAAAAAGGAGAAAACATTGTACGTTCTAGTTGTGTTGGTTGTGGTGTTTGTAGTGCTGTTTGTCCTCGTGGTGTATTAAAATTAGAGAATGATAGTATGAAAGGAAGAATTAATCCGACTGAAGTATTATTAGGAAACGATGTTGATTTAATGGAATTAGTAAATCAGAAATAAGTTTCAATAAAATCTATTAGGGAATAGGTATCCATAAAAGGTATTAAAACAATAAACAGATTACCGCTTTCGCGGAAAATGAATATGAAACACATACTTTACATATTAGTTTTTATAATAAGCTTTAATGCTACTGCAGAAAAGGTATATAAGAAAACCTACTATGACAATGGGCAGTTAAAATCTGAAGGTTGGTTAGAAAACAATCAAAAGACAGACTATTGGATCTTTTACCACAATAATGGAAACCTAAAAAAAGCAGGTCTTTTTAAAAATGATAAAGAAGTAAATTACTGGAAAGCATATTATGCAAATAAAGTTTTAAAAACCGAAGGGCGTTTTGAAAATGGAAAACAAACTGGTTTCTGGAAATTTTATTTTAAAAATAAAACACTTCAAAAAGAAGGACATTATAAAAATAGTTTAGAAACTGGGCATTGGAAATTCTACCATAACAATGGTACTTTAAAAACCGAAGGACAATGTAGTAGAGGAAAAAAATCGGGCTATTGGAAAGCCTATACTAATACAGGAAAACTTAAAGAAGAGGGCACTTTTAAAGACAATAAAAAACAAGGCTATTGGAAAATATACAACAACCAAAAGCTTCAAAAAGAAGGTGCATATAGTTACGGAAAAGAAAAAGGGTACTGGAAATTCTATCATAAAAATGGCCAATTAGAAAAAGCAGGCGATTTCAACTTAGGAAAATTCACAAATTATTGGCAATTTTACAGCTCTAACGGAAAGAAAACTAAAGAAGGCCATTTTGTTAATGGCAAAAAAGCAAATTGGTGGTTGTTTTATGATGCCGAAGAAAAGGTAAACCATAAATGTCAATTAAAAAACAACCAAAAAAATGGCTATTGCTTAATGTATGAAAATGAAAAATTAATTTCTGCAGTAAAGTATTCCGAAGGAAAAAGAATAAAAGAATGGACAGATTTAGCCACTTTTAAAAAAGAAAACAAACTTAGCGACCTTAAATGACCAAAATAAAAGTCATCATTCCTGCTTATAACGAGCAAGATTCTATTGCAAATGTAATTAATGATATTCCTAAACATGTTGAAGAGGTTATTGTAGTTAACAATAACTCTACAGACAATACAGTAGAGAATGCAAAAAATGCAGGAGCAACTGTACTTACAGAAAACAATAAAGGTTATGGCTATGCCTGTTTAAAAGGCATGAACTATATAGCAAAACAAGATTCTAAACCAGATATTATTGTATTTCTTGATGGCGATTATAGTGATTACCCCGAAGAGTTAACAAAATTAGTAAGCCCAATTATTAATGATAATATAGATTTTGTAATAGGTTCTAGAGTAAAACGACTTAGAGAAGGTGGTTCTATGACACCGCAACAAGTTTTTGGTAATTGGTTAGCCACAACTTTAATGGCCTTGTTTTTTAATGCTAAATTCACAGATTTAGGGCCATTTAGAGCAATTAAATATAACCAGTTAGTTAGCTTAAATATGGAAGACAAAACCTATGGTTGGACAGTAGAAATGCAACTTAAGGCTTTGAAACAGAAACTATCGTATATAGAAATACCTGTAAGGTATAAACAAAGAATAGGTGTATCTAAGGTGTCTGGAACGGTAAAAGGTACTATATTTGCAGGCTTTAAGATATTAGGTTGGATTTTTAAATACAGTTTTAAAAAGTGATTTATTTAAATTTATTTATAATAGTAATTTATTCGATAGCATTAGTGCTTATTTTCATGTATGCTCTAGCGCAGTTAAACTTGCTATTTAATTATTTATCTGCTCAAAAAAAGCAAATAAAAACACCGCATTTAAATTTTAACAATCCAGAAGAAGTGCCTTATGTCACTATACAATTGCCAGTCTTTAATGAGCAATATGTTATGGAACGTTTATTAGAAAACATTGCACTAATAGACTACCCAAAAGAGAAATTAGAAATTCAGGTTTTAGACGATTCTACAGACGAAACAGTAGCAACAACTAAATCTCAAATCGACACTCTAAAAGCACAAGGATTAGACATTGTACACATTTGTCGTACTAATCGTGAGGGTTTTAAAGCTGGTGCTTTAAAAGAAGGTTTAAAAATTGCTAAAGGCGAATTTATAGCTATTTTCGATGCCGATTTCCTACCGCAAAAAAACTGGCTTAAAAAAACCATTCCGCATTTTATAGATCGTAATATAGGTGTTGTACAAACCCGTTGGGGACATATTAATAGAGACTATTCTACACTAACAAGAATCCAAGCCTTTGCACTAGATGCCCATTTTACATTAGAGCAAGTTGGACGAAATAGCAAAGGACATTTTATTAATTTTAATGGTACTGCAGGTGTTTGGCGCAAGCAATGCATTCTAGATGCTGGTAATTGGGAAGGCGATACACTTACCGAAGATTTAGACCTTAGTTACCGTGCACAGCTTAAAAACTGGAAGTTTAAATACCTTGAAGATGTAGAAACTCCAGCCGAGCTACCAGTAGTTATTAGCGCTGCACGCTCGCAACAATTTCGTTGGAACAAAGGTGGTGCAGAAAACTTTAGAAAAATGATGTGGCGCGTTCTAAAAAGCAAAAACATTTCATCTAAAACAAAATTACATGGCTTATTACATTTATTAAACAGCACCATGTTTTTAAATGTACTTATAGTTGGCGTTTTAAGCATACCAATGCTATATATTAAAAATGAATATGCGCATTTAAAGCCCTATTTCTATGTCATGAGTTTCTTTGTTGTAAGTACTATCATTTTCTTTATATGCTATTGGGTTATGTATAAACGCACATATGGTAGCGATATTAAAAACTTTGTTCAATATGTCGTGCTATTTTTTACTTTTTTCTCAATAGCAATGGGCTTTAGTTTACATAACTCTATCGCTGTTTTAGAAGGACATATTGGTAAGCGAAGTGAATTTGTTCGTACTCCAAAATTCAATATTAGCACATTAAAAGACAGCTGGAAAGGCAATAAATATTTAAAGAAAAACATATCTGTTAATGTCATTTTCGAAGGACTATTAATGTTGTATTTCGCCTTTGGAATGTACAGTGCTTTTATTGTAGGAGATCAAGGTGGTGATTTTGGATTATTCCCATTTCACTTAATGCTAACTATAGGTTTTGGTTTTGTGTTTTTTAAATCGCTAACCTCTAAAGCATAATGTTAATGTTTTGGGCGTTACCTAAAGGTCGCGTTTTCCACTTAAATCTTTTTAAAACAGTATTGCAAAGCATAAGCAATATAGTAATCTGTTACATTTACAATTAAAATATACTTAATATTTAATTATTTTTAAAAAGGATAACGTTTCAACCGCTAACGCAAATTAAATGTTCAATTTAGCTTTATTTAAAACCAATAAATTACCACTTTTATTTACACTTATAAGTGTTGTACTTTATGTTGTGTTTGCATATAATTTAGCAAGAACAGACTATATAAAACTTATTAGTATTTATGTTACGTTATTTTTTCTGTTTTACAAATTAGTAGAAAGCAATAAAGATAACACACGTTTTTTAACGGCATTAGCTTTTGTATTTAGAGCTATTTTTATTCTTGCTATTCCTAATTTATCGCAAGACTTCTATCGTTTTATTTGGGACGGCCGTATGGTTCTTGAAGGTTTTAATCCCTATTTACACACACCCCAATCTTTTATATCCAATGGAGAATTACCAATAGCACAAGCGCAAGAACTCTATATTGGTATGCGAGAATTAAATGCTAGCCATTATACTAATTATCCTCCAGTAAATCAATTGTGTTTTATTATTGCTGGACTCTTTGCAGGAAAAAGTATTGTTGGGTCTGCTGCTGTATTACGTTTACTAATTATCGCTGCAGATTTTGGAACACTGTACTTTGGTAAAAAATTATTAGAAAAACTTAAATTACCAATACATAATATTTTCTGGTACATTCTTAACCCATTTATTATTATTGAACTTACTGGCAACCTGCATTTTGAAGGTGTTATGATTTTCTTTTTAGTATGGAGTTTGTATTTATTACATAGCAATAAATGGAAATTAGCAGCAGTTATTTTCGCCTTATCTATTGCAACAAAATTGGTTCCACTTATGTTTTTACCATTATTTTTTTGGTGGTTTTTAACAAAGAAAAAAAACAACGTTATCGAGAGTAAAATGAAACAATCTGTTTCAATTAATGAGATTGCCACATCGCAAACTCCTCGCAATGACACAATGGAAGTTTCTGCTAAAGTTCACATTGAGCCCAGTCAAAAGTCAGGAATGATAAAACTAATTAGTTTTTACCTAATCGTTGGTATTACAACACTTATAATATTTGCACCTTTTTTCTCAACACAATTTATAGACAACTATTCTAAAACTGTAGGTTTATGGTTTGGTAATTTTGAGTTTAATGCTAGTATATATTATGTGGCTCGAGAAATAGGTTATTTATTTAGAGGTTGGAATGAAATTGCTATTATTGGTAAAATATTACCCATACTAACCGTGCTCTATATTTTATACTTATCATACTTTAAAAAGAACTCAAATACAAAGCAATTAATAACAGTAATGCTTTTTGCTTTTACCTTTTATTTATTTACAAGCACTACTGTACATCCTTGGTATATAGCAACTATTCTTAGTTTAAGTGTTTTTACAACGTACAAATTTCCTTTAGTTTGGAGTTTTATAATTATAATAAGTTATCTCGCTTATGCCAATACAGATCATACAGAAAACCTCTGGATTATTGGTTTTGAATATCTAGTAGTCTATGGTTTTTTTATTTGGGAAGTATTTATAAAACAAAAAAGACTATCTCATTAAATAGATAGCCTTTTTTTAGATTGTATTTAAGCCTCTTATCTAGATGCTTTTAATCCCTTTATTGTTTTAATTTCTTGACTAACAACTTCGCCACTACTATCTAATTGTTCTGCCATTGTTTTTTCAAAAGTAATTTCAAATGTCTCTCCAATTAAAGATTTAGACTCTAAGTCATTAGCTTTTAAAACGGCATCATCTACTTTTTCAAAAACCATTTTACTTTCGCTTCCATACTCGTCAACAATACTAAAAACATAGCCAGAAGCATCATGCCCTTTATACACGCCTTTTACGGTGTTTTTTTGTGCATTAATTACTGTTACGTCTTCTATTATAGGGGTTTCTACTGTATTAGTTGCAAAACTTGATATGCTAAAAAAAGAGATACATATTACTAATACTACTACTTTAAAATTTGTTTTCATTGTTTTGTAATTTTTTTGATTTTTTACCTTAAAATGAAAAGTTTCATTTTCGATAAAATTCTATTGAGTTAAAATAAATATCGGAAAATCGTCTACCACAAAGTCCGAGAATCTTTTAGCAGTCTCATGAAACTGCAGGTAGTTTTGTAATTACAATATTATATACGCCGCTCTTTTTATTTTAGATTTCGCATCTAAGAGAATTAACATAATTCTGTTAATTTTAACACAAAATATATTCAATAAAAAAGAACTTCCATACGCATTAAAATTAATTACTAAATTTAATCTTAGAAGTACAGTTTAGTATTATGTTTATAAAAAATATGCTTTTATTTAAATGGACTACAAAAAATTATTTGAACAAATTATAATAGATATTAAAACTAATCCCTATTTAGAATTGACTGAATATAAATTCAACGAAGGACTCAATTCCAAAGAATTAGAAAAGTTAATAACGGAGTTGCATGAGTCTTCAAGTTTTTATAAAAAAATAAAAATGGAATCTGTTTTTAATTTTTATAGTCAATTTAATGGTTTAACTATAAAATGGAAACTATCATCAAAATTAGATGCGTTATCATACAAAAAGTTACCAGAGCTATTTACAGACTTAGAACTCCCTTTTAAAAGAGATATTGAGATAGGATGTATTAATATTCTACCCTTTGAAGATGTTTTTATATACGAGCAAGATTATTTTGACAAATCGGAAACAGGAGATTTCTTTACTCATTTTGGGGACTATGTATATGAAGGTAATTCCTTTGGCAATATGTTATACCTTTTTGATTTATACAGTGAAACAGATTGTATGTCTTTTCTTCCAGACGAAGATAATCAAGAACCAAAAGTTGTTTATTTATCTGATTATTATATAGTCTGGGATAACACTAAAGTATCTTTCTTTGATAGTTATATCATTTTTTTAGCTGCCACAAGAGGATTAATTAATAGTAGAGAACAAATTTTTGATTTTTATAGGGGAGACAAAGAAAAGCCTATAATTTTTAAAACAATTCCCTACAATACAGAAATTGAGCCAACTATATTCCAAAAAGACAAAATAGCATTTGCTAACAAAGTTTATAAAAACTAACTAAAAACGCTATACAACTACTTATTTCTTTTAAATCATCATTAAAATGACAACCTTTATTTAACTAACAGAAATGATAACAAATGAGAGAGCTACTTAACTATATTAAATCACGAGTATCTATAACAGCAAGTGATATTAAATTAATAGAAACTTATTTTACTACGCTTAGTGTTTCTGCTAACACAAAACTTTTAGAAGCAGGACAAGTAGAACGTTATATCTATTTTTTAAGTAGTGGCATTGTAAAAGGTTATCAAAATATAGATGGCAAAATAGTTATTCAGCATCTTATAGAGCAGCATGATGTGTTTACGTCTTTAGAGAGTTTCATGACTAAAACACCTTCAATTGATTATTACGAAACCGTTACCAATTGTACCGTATTAAGAATTTCAAAAAAAGATTTCGATTTCATGCGAGACAATACCTCGTTTTGGAACGAGTTTGTAGAGCTTGTTACCAATGAACATTTAAACTGTAAATTAGATCGCGTTAAAGATTTTCAATTATTAACAGCCAAAGAGCGCTATCTTAAATTTATAAACCAGTTTCCTAATTTGGCACTAAACGTTTCGGTTGAAAACATGGCTTCCTTTTTAGGTATAGAACCACAATCTTTAAGTCGTATTAGAAAACAGGTTACTTTCTAACAAATGTTATTTTTTACATTCTAGAAGCTCACGACATTTGCTTATATAAATAATAAAATATGAGCAACGACATTTCATTAGTAACTGGAGCCAATGGCCATTTAGGAAATAACTTGGTTAGGTTATTACTCTCTAAAAACATAAAAGTAAGAGCTACTGTTAGAAACATTAATAACAAAGCACCTTTTGAAGGTTTAGATTGTGACGTTGTGCAAGCAGATATTACAGACAAAGCTTCGTTAAAAAAGGCATTTAAAGGCGTTACAAATATTTATGCGGTAGCTGCTAATTTTAATATGTGGGCAAAAAAGCCAAAAGCCGAAATTTATGATACTAATATGCAAGGCACACAAAACGTGTTTGATGCAGCAAAAGCTTGTGGCATTAAAAACATTGTTTATGTAAGTTCTGTAGCGGCATTAGATTTTACAAAACTACCAGCACATGTAGATCATGGTTATAATCAAGACCGAAGAAATTGGTACTTTAATTCTAAAAATGACTCAGATAAGCTTGCACTAAAATTAAGCGAGCAATACAACATTAGAACCGTTTTAATTTTACCCTCTGCAATGATTGGTAGCGAAGCATATAAATTAAGTTATTCTAATAAATTAGTCTATCAAATTCTAAAAGGAGAAATACCAATAGACACTAATATTACCTTAAATTGGATTGATGTAAAAGATGTTGCTTTTGGTGCTTATCAAGCCATGTTAAAAGGAAAAAACAGAGCGCGTTATATCTTAGCTAACACTCAACATACTACACTACAAGATAGTGTAAAAATAGCTTCAGAATTATATCCAGAATTAAAATTAAAGATTCCCAAAAAAGTTCCAAAATGGTTGTTATATGCCATTGCTAGTATAATGGAATTTGGAAGTAAAATAACAGGCAAAGCCCCTTTATTACAAAGACACTATTTAGATATGTTTTACGGGTTAAAACAAGATTACGATATTAGTAAATCTAGACAGGACTTGGGTTTTAACCCCAAGTCGTCTAAACAAGCATTAATTGAGGCATTACAGTATTTAAAGCATGATTGGAAACAAAAAAACCATAACTAAATAGTTATGGTTTTATTATTATTATTTAGACATATAGCTTACTCTTGCCCCATTTTACGATTTAAATCTTGAATTTTTAGCTTTAAATACGTTTGGTATAGCATAAGCAACTTAAGTACATAATAGCCTGCTGTAATAGCAAATAGCATCATTATAAACTTAAAAACGATTATTAATATTGATAATATTCCTAGCGTGTAAAAGCTATTTTCCATGGTTTTAGTGTTTTTATTAAAAAAGAGCCTGTATAAAAAAGTATACTTTTATAGCATCTCTTTTAAAACAGGCTCTTTTAATGTATTAACTTATTTAGTATTTAGATACTTTCTTACTACTTTATATAGTACATAAAGAATAGCTATAGCAATTAGTATTTGTACTATACTCCAAATAACTAATCCATAATCAGGTGTAATTAAATCCATAGTTGCGTTATTGTTTTGTTAGTATTGTAAACTGTTTAAAGAAAATCTTTTTTCTTGTGTTTTTCATTAAAAGCTTTTTTGTTCTAATGTTTTACAGTTAAAAAGAAAAAAATAATGTTAATAATAAAAATAATTGTTTCATGTTATAACGTGTCTTTTTTAAGGTCTCGAATATTACCGCCACGAGCTTCAAGCCCTTTAGTTAATTTTTTTTCAAAAGCTTTAAGTTCTTCTAAAGATTTAAACTTAATATAATTGTTATTTGTAGAGTCTATTTTAATATCTGTTATTTCAACATCGTTACCAAAAACACTATACATTTCCATTGCTTGTATTAGTTGTTTTCTAGTGTCTTTTCCTGTTAAGTACAGGTTTAAAGCTTTACTTAATTTTTTTGTTTGCACAGAGTCTTTTATTAAAAAATATAAATTATTAACAACTTCTTTATCTTTTTTAATTGTTTTATATTCATTACTTGTTAATGACAAGTATTTTATAACTGTTTTTTGTTGTGCGGTTTTACAACTTAATAGAAAAAGTAGTATAGATAATAAAAATAGATTTTTCATGATTTGTTATTTAAACTCAAGCCTTAAAAAAGACTTGAGTAATTAATTAAAATAAGTGATTAAAATGAACTTAAAATTCTACCATTCATAAACTCTCCTGTAGTGTAGTTATAGTATAATTTAACCGTTACAATTCTTGTAATAATTGCTAATTTACCTAAATCTCCATAATGAGAACCAACCGTTAACTTGCCTCGTACCTCAATCCAAATCTCATCCAATAAATCTTTATTAGTAACTAAAACTCCATTTAGAGGGTCGTTAGGATCTATTGAGTCTAATTGTTCCCATTTAGTTAGTGCTGTGTTTCCAGACGCCTCAGATGTTACAGAAATTATATTAACGCACTCATCGTCTGGATTTATCGGTTCATTTAATCTTACTGTTGTTACAATATTTGCTTCAACAGGTGGATCGGAAAGACGAATAGACTGTGTGTCTGCTCTAACGTTGTTTTGGTCAACCTCTCCTTGGCTTGTTGATTGAAATTGACGCTGCATTATTTCATCAAAAAGAGCATTAATATCTTCAATACTATTGGTTACAGGAGCGTTTTCTAATAATTCATCATCACATAAAGTAGATACGTTATCCTCTCCAAAAGCTTCTTCTAATTGCGACAAGACATCTGATGATACTGGTGGACAATCATCCTCTTCAAGCGTTACACAACCACCATTATTGTCTTTAACACCCGTATCTCCAGTACTACTATTTGCACAAGGTTCATTAGGTAATGGGTTAGAAATGATAACAACGTCACCACCAGTACCTCCATCGTTACCACCTCCGCCAGAAGGCCCATCTGGTGCAGTGATTGCATCACAAACAGAGCCACAAGACTGATAAGTAGAAGGCGCCTCACTTGCAGTACAACCTCCCCAACTCCCTACATTTCCAGCATGGTGTGCTCCTGAAGAGCAGTCTACAAAAATAGTTTGGCAAACCCGTTCGCAATCTCTGGCTTGGGTATTGGTTTCAAAAAAACCAGTATCTAATAACGTAATAGCCACATTATTTGAATTTTCTAGCATACTACCGTTATACAATGCTTCGTATTGGTCTGCTGGTACGTGATACTGCACTAAGTACTCTTTATAATTGTCTGTATCTATATCATAATGCAGTGTAATATTCTCTATATAGGCTTGAGGTGTTTCTCGCAAAATTTTAAATGTATAAGTATGCGTACTAGCATAAGTAACATACAAGACTTCGTCTGTTAGTATTGTAATATCGTCTTCGCTAGTTCTGTTTAAAGACTGTAAGTTAGTTATTTTTGTTTGTAAATCGCTTACTTTTTCTTGTATTGTATTAAAATGTAAGGCATGTTCAAATGGTATTTTTTTATTTAGTACTAATGGTGTTTTTTTTTCTAATTGAGATTCGTCTATTACTGCTTGGTCGTCTTTTTCACAAGAAAATATTGTAAAAATTAAAGTTAGACTTAATAAAAGTTTTAAAATGTTTTGTGTCATGATTATTAGTGTTTATGTATTATTAATCTTTTTTTATTCTAAATATGGCATAACAAATAAGTAGTATCGCACTACCATTTATTATAAGGCTAAGCGTGATATAATTAAAACCAAATGCCAGTAAACCAATACCAGTAAATAGTACCCCTACTTTTAAAAAATGTATCGATTTTAAGCGCATTTGGTTTTAATTATATTTTTCTAATTGTGATCTAAAAGTAGCGTCAGTTCGAGTGTTCTATTGGCTTGTAAAGCCAATAGAATGTATCGAGAACCAGTTACTTTTATAAAAACCACTCTGGTTTATGGGTTTTGGCAGTAATACTATAGTACTAGCCCCACGTTCTTATACTGTTTACTGTTATTATTAAGCCTAAAAAGCCCTTTTGTTATCACCTCAAGGCATTATATTTGGTCTTATAGCCCTTAGCAATATGCTATAAGCCCATACACAAAAGGGCAGGTAGCCGTTTTCGTTGCTTTATAGGTACTTTGGCAATGGGTAACAATCGTCTGTTAGATTGTTTTACAGCTTACACAATGCTGCTAAATATATTTAGAGAGCTGCTTTTAGAGCAGTAATGCTAGTTCTCGATACCCCAATCAAGTTGAGGGCAGGCTAAATTTTTGCAAAATTTCACTCGAACTGACGTAGCTTTAAGTACTTGTATTATTATTTGTGTTGTTTGTAGCACTAGTAGATTTTGCAAATAGTACTTTCATGTCTTCGTATACTGTTTTGGTGCCTGGCTCGTTTTCGCCTGCTAAAAAACGAAGCATACGGTAAAAGCTTAAAGCATTAGTATAATTGTCGTGGTCTAGTAAGGTTTTGGTATCTAATAATTGCTGTGCTAAATTTTCTAAACGTTGGGCTCTGGTTTCTACCTGAGTGCGGGCATTATAATCGCGATCAAACTCTGCCTTATCTATAAAATTAGGGACCCATTGTGGGTGTTGCTCCATATAACCTTTGGCTTTATCTACAATGAGTTTATTTTGGTTAGCAATACGTCCATATTGCTGGCGTTGCTCTGGAGTAAGGTTTACTGTTTTACCTGTAAGTAAAGTTTGTATCCCTGTAAGGTGTGCATCATATTGTGTTAACTCTTCGTCTGTAAAAGTGATGCTTATTAAATTTTCTAATGCCATAAAACGTTGGTTTTTAAAATTAGTGTCGTGGCAAATGTAGCGGCAGGATTAAGTGATTTGCAAGTGGTGTATATCGGTATTTGTAAATATCGAGTCGACATTTATAAATGTCGATATATTAAAAATATTTTAAAACAATGGTTTTAAAAGGGTTTACTTAAAAAAGTGTAGTTTTACAATTCTATTTAGACTATCTAATGAGATTTAAACAAATTTTCGCTTTAATAATTACTTTTTTTGCTCTCCAAAATGCTTTTTGCCAAGGTAATAGTATAGATTCACTAAAAAAATTATCCTACGAGGAGTTAAAAACTGGGTTCTTTAGTAGTTTGAATATAGACTCTGTCGCAAATAAATATGTAGAGGTCCATATTAAAAGAGCAAAAAAAGAAAATGATATTATTAAAATAGCTGATAGTTATCTATATAAATCTTACATAAGCAATTATGAGGGAGCGATTAAATACTCAGATAGTATTATTGACTTAACTATAAATCAGAATCATATTTATTATCCTGCATTGGGTTATATGCTTAAAGGCTATCATTATTATAATGAGGGTAAAGATAAAAAAGCTGTAGATGAATATTTAAAAGCAGACAAATATGCAGTAAATAGTAATAATTTAAAACAGCAAATAGAAATAAAACAGTTTATTGGTGGGATTAAATACAACTTTGGAGATTATAAAGATGCATTAGTTATTTTTAAAGAACAATTAGATTTTATAAAGAAACAATCTGATTATAAGAATAAGTATAAAACAGATTATTTAATTGCTTTAGATGATTTATCTAAAACATTTTTAAGAGGAAAAGAAATCGATTCAGCACTTAAATATGTAAAAGAAGGTATAATAGAAGCCCAAAAACAAAATGAAGATGTAATGTATAACAGGTTTCTTTTAACTAGTGGAAGCTCATACTATTTTAAAAAAAAATATAATCAAGCTATTGACAGTCTTGAAAAACTGAAGCCTCAAATTAAAGATGACAATAGATTAGCCATGTGTTTATATTATATGGCAAAAATACACGAAAAGAAAGATCCAGATAGAGCGGTATTTATTTTAAAACAAGTAGATTCAATTTATCAAATAACTAATAACCCTTTTATAGAACTAAGAGATGTTTATAAAAGTTTATTTAATTATTATTCAACAAAAGGAATAGAAAAAGAACAACTTAACAGTGTAAAAAAACTTATTGTTGTCGATAGTATTTTAGATTTAAATTATAATTATTCTGAAAATGAGATTATTAAAAAATATGATATACCTAAACTGAAAGTTAAGCAACAAAGTCTAGAGCAAAAATTAGTTAAAACAAAAAAGTCTAGTTTTATTATTAGTATCGTTTTATGCCTAGTTATAGTGATTGCATTTTTATTTGTTTTTAAATTTTATAAAACTCAAAATACTTATAAAAGACGTTATATTAAAATAGTAAACGACACTAAATCGTTAAATAAAAAAGAGAACACAAAAATAATTAATAATGAAAATTTAAATATCTCAAAAGAGATTATTAATGAAGTATTAGAAAAACTAGAGCAGTTTGAAAAAAATAAAAACTTCTTAGAAAAAGGACTTACACTAAATAGTATTTCAAAAGAATTAAGTACAAATTCATCTTATTTATCAAAAATTATAAATCATTATAAAGAACAATCTTTTTCTAATTATTTAAATAGCCTTAGAATTAATTATGCTATTAACGAGTTAAAGTATAATATAAAATTTCGAAATTATACTATTAATGCTATTGCTCAAGAAGTCGGGTTTAAAACTGCAGAATCTTTTTCTAAATCTTTTTTTAAAGAAAAAGGAATCTACCCATCTTATTTTATAAAGCAATTAAACAAGTCGTAATTCATAAAACACGACTAACTAAAAATATTTTAAAACCTTTGATTTAAAGGGTTTTCTTAAAAAAGTGTAGATTTACAATTCTATCTAAACTAAATAATGAGACTAAACTCCATACTAACAATAATTATTATAATCTTTAGTAATAATTATATATTCTCTCAAGAAAAGACCATAGATACTATACCACAAATGTCTTATAAGGAACTTAAAAAGTCCTTTTTTGAGTCTATGGATGTAGATTCATTAGCAAATAAATATGCAAAAATTCAACTTAAACTTGCAAAAAAAGAGAAGAATATTGTAGAAATAGCAAATGGATATATGTATAAATCATATGTAAGCAATTATGCCGATGCTATTAAATATTCTGATAGTATAATTAAATTAACAGTTAATTTAAAACATAAAGATTTTCCTGCTTTTGGCTATATGGTTAAAGGTTATCATTATTATAATGAGGGTAAAGATAAAAAAGCAGTAGATGAATATTTAAAAGCAGATAAGTACGCTGTAAAAAACAACAATTTAAAACAACAAATACAAATTAAACAATTTGTAGGAGGAACAAAATATAACTTTGGTGCGTATAAAGAGGCGTTGTTAATTTTTAAAGAACAGTTAGTGTTTTTAAAAAATCAACCAGAATATGTAAATAGATATCCTTCAATATACTTGATTGCTTTAGACGACTTATCTAAAACGTTTTTAAGAGGAAAACAACCAGATTCAGCTCTTATATATATAAAAGAAGGTATAATTAAAAGTTTAAAAGTTAATGACAATGAAATGTATAATCGCTTTCTTTCAACAAGCGGAAGTGCCTATTACTATAAAAAAAAATATACCCAAGCTTTAGATAGTTTAGAAAAATTAAGACCTAAGATTAAAGACGATAATAATAGGCTTGCTATGTGCCTATATTATACGGCAAAAATCCATCAACTAAATAATATTAATGAAAGTGTTAAACTATTTAATCAAGTAGATTCTTTATATCAAATAACTAATAACCCTTTTATAGAATTAAGAGATGTTTATAAAAGTTTATTTAATTATTACTCAACAAAAGGAATAGAAAAAGAACAACTTAATAGTGTAAAAAAACTTATTGTTGTCGATAGTATTTTAGATTTAAACCACCATTATTCTGAAAATGAAATTATTAAAAAATATGACATACCTAAACTCAAAGTTGAGCAAAAAAAATTAGAGCAAAAATTAGTTAAAACAAAAAAGTCCAGTTTTATAATTAGTATCATTTTAAGCCTAATTATAATTATTGCTTTACTATTCATTTATAAATTTTATAAAACTCAAAACACTTATAAAAATCGTTACCTTAAAATAGTAAACGAAACTAAATCTTTAAATAAAAAAGAGGGAGTAAAAATAATTAATAATGAAAACATAAGTATCTCAAAAGATATTGTTGATGACGTATTAGAAAAACTAGAACAGTTTGAAAAAAATAAAAACTTCTTAGAGAAAGGACTTACACTAAATAGTATTTCAAAAGAATTAAATACAAATTCATCTTATTTATCAAAAATTATAAATCATTATAAAGAACAATCTTTTTCTAATTATTTAAATAATCTTAGAATTAATTATGCTATTAATGAGTTAAAGCATAATATAAAATTTCGAAATTATACTATTAATGCTATCGCCCTAGAAGTCGGTTTTAAAACGGCAGAATCTTTTTCTAAATCTTTTTATAAAGAAAAAGGTATCTATCCATCATACTTTATTAAACAGTTAAATAAATCGTGATTTATAAATCACGATTCTAAGTGCTTTTTTTATAAAATAATTAATAATATTGTTTTGTCAAATCTAAAGTCAGAATAAGAATTAAATAAAATATTTATATAGTTTTAATATTAAGTTTAACAAACTACTATATTTTTTTTACTATTATCACTTTTAGTATTCTTATGAAGAATGGGGGAATGTTTTTTCTTTTGCTCTTTGGCAAACAGGTCATCCAAATTATCAATTAAAAGAGTAATAGTTTGATTATTTTATAAAAACAATAACATATAAATAAGTTTATCGCTCCATCGGTTGACATTAGTTCTTTAGGCCATTTTTCAAATAGAAATAAGTATACAGAATGTTTACTCTAAAAACTAACATAATTATAAATTAACCATAAACAAACACTATGCTACACATTATTTGGTCTATTATAAATACAATTCTCTTTATCTATTTTTTGTATTTAATTATGGGGTTAATTCTAATAGGTAAGCGCATTTTTAAAAACCGCTTTAAAAAATTTTCAATACTTATAATAGTTTTAGGCTGCATACAAATACTTATACCACATGTAGACGACAACGACAAAGACCAAAACTATATTAGTATAAATGAAAATGCTTTTAACCAAAAAAAGAGTGTAGTAAAAAACGTAACACTAGAAAACAATTTTGTTAGTGATTTTGTTCTGTCTGTTAAATACTCTTCTCAAAATAATACGTTTGTCCCAATAAATGGTAGCGCTAGAATGGCTGGGGTTATTTCTGGACATAAATGGAAATTAATAGGTATGAGTATTAGTAATTATACTCCTAATGAAAAAAGCACATACGATGTTTATGGTATTTTAGAATGGCATTTATTTGGTTTTAAGATTTATAGTCAATTAAAAAGATTTAAAGGGGTTATAGAGTAAAACAATTAATAATATAAATTATTCCTGCCTTTCGACTGCGATTAAGATTCGCTTTAGCAGTAACCTATTTTTGTAAGTAGATTCCGCATCAAGTGCGAAATGACGAAATGGAGATAATATTTATTATAAAAGCCGCAACTATATAGTTACGGCTTTTACATGCTTTATTACCTAGAAGCTTAAACGTGTTAATTAGAGTGAATTTTAATCCCAATAGCTATCGGGACAAAATCACTCGAACTGACATTTAATAACGTGTTACATTTTAATATTTTTCTTTAAGTTATCGTCTAAGAAAGTGATCATACTTTTATAAAAATCGAATCTGTTTTCTTCATTACGGAAACCATGACCTTCATCTTCTTTAAGCATATATTCTACAATAATGCCTTTTTTCCTTAAAGCCTCTACCATTTGGTCAGATTCTGCTTGTACTACTCTTGGATCGTTAGCACCTTGAGCTACAAATAAAGCTGCTTCAATTTTATCTACATGAAACACAGGGCTGTTTGCCTTCATCATGATACTATCTTTAGTTTTTGGATCTCCTACCATTTCATATAACATTTCCTTATATGGTTCCCAATATGGCGGTATCGTTTCCATAAACGTAAATAAGTTAGACACACCTACATAATCTACTGCAGCTGCATACAATTCTGGCGTATTGGTTATACCTGCTAACGTAGCATAACCACCATAACTACCACCATATATTGCCACTCTTTTTGGGTCTGCAATACCTTCTTCTATTAGCCATTTAACACCATCTGTAATATCGTTTTGCATTTCTTGCCCCCATTTTTTAAATGAGCTTTCCCAGAATTGTCTTCCATAACCTGTAGAGCCTCTAAAATTCATTTGTAAAACAGCATAACCTCTATTGGCCATCATTTGTACTTCTGAGTTAAAGCCCCAATTGTCTCTTGCCCATGGTCCGCCATGAGGATTTATAATAACTGGTAGCCTTTTAGCCTCTATACCTACTGGTAGTGTAAGGTAGCCGTTAATAGTTAATCCATCTCTTGAAGTATATTGTATAGGTTTCATATCGGCCATATGCTTTGGATTAATCCAAGGGCTTAAATCTGCCATATGGTATATATTTCCCGTTGCTTTATCGTAATGGTAATAGGCACCTCTGGTTTTATCATCTCCAGCATACACAAGAAACTTATCTTCATTTTTATTACTCGACGTTATATAATATTCATTATTACTACCTAGTTTGCTTTCTAAGTTTTTAAATATTGTTTCGGTCTCTTTATCTAAAAACTTTCTATTTAATTTTGCTGTAGTATAATTAATAGTTGTAGGTACTTTTCGTTTTCTAGAATAAGACATTCCGTCTACATCTACTTCATCATTAATAAAAATTTGTTCTAATTCTTTATTCTGTTCTAAATCGTATTTAACAACAGCCGTTTTATCTCTTCCTAAATTTGAAACCGCATAAACTATAGATCCATTATCAAAATCGAAGAACTGTGGTGCTAAAGTTTGTTTAAAATTAGTTGTTATAACTTCTTTAAAGGCATCTGTTTCGTTTTTACGATACATAATGGTATTGTCTACACCATTAGTAACATAAGCTAAACGCAGTTTACCATCATGATCTGTTTGCCATCCTGTTATATTTCCTGGATTTTCGTATAACAATTCAAGCTTTCCTGTTTCAATATTAATTCTATAAGGATCGAACACTTGAGGTATTCTTTGGTTTAATCCAACTATCATATGTAAAGGATCTTCTGAAAGGTCATCAATAATTTGAGCTCTCACACCATCAAACGGTGTTAAGTCTTTTTCATTACTACCGTCTTTGTTTACTGCAAAAAGATGGAAATTTTCATTCCCGCCTTTATCTCTAATATAAACTAAACGATTATCACTAGCCCAAAAATAGCCTGAAAGATCACGATCTTCTACGCTAGTTACTCTAGTTACTTCTTCGCCATCAAATTTACGAACGTGAATATTCATTCTGCTTTTGTATGGCGCCATATAAGCTACAAATTCGCCATTTGGAGATAGACGAAATGTTCTTTTTTCTGAGTTCTTAAAGAAATCTTCTACTGGAATTTCTGGAGCTGGCTCAAGTGCAGCTACACTTTCTTTTAACTCCTCTTTTTTTGGTTCTTCTTTGCAAGACACGATTAAAGCTGCTAAAAAGAATACTACGATTAATTTTTTCATATAAACATGTATTTTGATTGGTTTTATTATAAGACTGTATTTTAGAGTCTTTGTTACAATATTTTTGATTAAATATTGATCTTATTTTTAAAAATACAACTTATAACACATTAACTACAAAACACTTAACAAATAAATAGGTTTGTAAAGACAAATAATAACCGATTATATTTAAATTAAAAAACGAACCTTATATAAACAAAAACACCACCTAAAAGGTGGTGTTATATTCATGTTTACTTTTTCTGTTTCCTAAAAAACAACATGTAAAATGACTACATCATTTTCAAGTTATTAACTTCTTGTTCTGTTAGTATTTTCCAGTTACCTCTAGGAATATCTTTCTTAGTTAAATGCGCAATTTGCACACAATCTATTCTAACCAATTCGTATTTAAAGTAATCGAAAATAGTATGTAAAATAGAGTTACCTGTGTTTTTAATTTTTATGCCAATTTCGTTTTTCTTATTATCTACATAGTCAATTTCCTCAACTGTAACTTGTTTGCCTTCAACTCTAAATCCTTCTCGAATTTTCTTTAAATCTTCTAATTTTAAATTCTTATCTAATTCTAAATGGAATAAACGCTCTACTCCTTTTTTAGAATTTGTAAAACGAGCCACTACTTTTTCATCATTTGTAAATAACAATAAGCCAGTAGAGTTTCTTCCTAAACGACCAATAGGTTTAATACGAGATCTAGTAGCGTTGGCTACCAAATCCATAACCGTTTTACCTTTTTGGTCACTTGTTGTGGTTGCAAAACCTTTAGGCTTGTTTAATAACACATAGGCTTTTTTCTCTGGGTTGATACGTGCACCATCATAACGCACTTCATCTTCTAACTTCACTTTGTAGCCCATTTCTGTAACTACTTTACCATTTACAGTTACTAAGCCCGTAGCAATATGAACATCTGCATCACGACGTGAACAAATACCTGAGTTTGCAACATATTTGTTTAAACGAATCTCATTAGAATCTGCAGCTTTCTTAGGAGCAGCTTTCTTTTTAGGCTGTGTCTTTCTAGCACCAAAAGCTTTATCTTTTTTAGGTGCTTTAGATTTTCCTTGTCGTTGTCCGCCTTGCTTGTTCATTACTTAATAATTTAATTTTAATACCCTTGTAATCATTTCAAAAACAAATGATACCAACTATTTTTGAGGGTGCAAAGATAGGTTATAATTTGAGATTGACGATTTTTTGATTAATCATTTGTTTAATCTTCAAATTCTACTGTAGATTGACGTTCTCTATTTACTGTTAATTTAGTAACGTCTGGTCTTGAATAATGTCCTACTGGATCGAAATTTTGACGCTCTTCATAAACCCGATTAAAATCTATTGTTTGTATAATTAAACCTTCTTTATGTAATACAGGTTCTATAATCCATTCGCCATCTGGTCCAGCAATACAGCTTCCGCCATTTGCTAAAACATCTGGGCAATTTTCTAATATTTTATCAAGATGTGGTGTCTCTTTTGGAAACAAATCTTTGATCATTAGACTTGATACTGAAACTACAAACGATCTTGATTCACGAGCTATAAAACGTGTAATATCTTTTGTATTATGATCACTACCTGGCCAAACTGCTATATGTAAGTTTTCGCCTAAACCATATAAGGCTGTTCTAGGTAAAGGCATCCAGTTTTCCCAACAATTTAATCCGCCTACAGTAAATTGTTTTAGCGAATGTACTTGCAAACCATTGCCATCTCCTGGCGCCCAAGTTAAGCGCTCATCGTAGGTAGGTTGAAGCTTACGATGCACAGATTTTATCTCTCCTAATGCATCTATATACACTAACGAGGCATAGATTGAATGTCCGCCACGGTTTTGAGCACGTTCCATAATCCCCAAATACACAGCGATATTATTTTGTTTTGCTAATTCGCAAACCGAATCTAGTTCTCCTGCTTCTATTTGAACAGAGTTACGTACATAAGTGGCATGCAATGCCTTATTTACTTCTGTATTCCATTCTGCACCTCCAGTTAGAGCTAGCCAAAACGGATAACCTGGTACTAATGCTTCGCCAAAAACAATAAGCTCGCAGTTTTGTTTACCTGCATCTATTATTGATTGTTCTACTTTTTTTAATGTTTCTGTTTTATTCAATAGCACTGGTGAAATTTGTGCCATTGCAATTTTAAGGGTGTTATCCATTTATATAATACGTTTTAAAACGAGATTAATATCAATCAACAAGATACTAAAAACACCCGCTACAATAATAAACTTTAAGATATTATGAAGAATTAAATATTGGCGTTTAGTATTAGATTTCCATAAAAAGACAAGGTAAATCATTAATAGGGCAATACATAAATAAAAGTAAATACACATATCCCCAATATTATATTTAGTAACCAATAAATAAGCGGGGATTAATGTTAATGCTACTAAAAGCGTAATCATTTTTTTTGAAACATTTTCGCCATACTTTATAGGAATGGTTTGGTAATCTAATGCTAAATCCCCTTTTATATTTTCTAAATCTTTAGTGAGTTCTCGAATAGCAATAATGAAAAACAGAAATAAACCGTGTACAAAAATGACAGTATCAAAGTTTTTATAATAAATAAAAATAACAAAGAATGGCGTAATTGTTAATAATGCAGAAACGGCATTACCTACTATAGGTAATCTTTTAAGCTTATGAGAATAAAACCATATTCCAAAAATATAAACAGAAAAGAATAGTACAGCTTTAAAATCTACATAACTGGCCATAATTATAGCCGAGAAATTAAGTACAAAATAGAATGATAGTTTTGTATTCTGGCTTACCAACTTATCTAACATAGATTTGTTAGGTCTATTAATTAAGTCTTTCTCCGAATCGTAAAAATTATTAATAATATAACCTCCTGCTACAACTGCTGCAGACGCTAATACTAGCATTAATAAGTTTAAATCGAACAGTACTTTTCGCAGGGGTTTTTCTGGCGCAAAAATATATATGGATGTTAAATACTGTGCTATTACAATAATGAGAATATTGTAACCTCTAACTACAGAAAACATACTAAAAAACTTAAGCAATATATGTTTCTGTTTACGAGAAAGCATGATTTAAAATTTAGAAGTTATATACCACTTCTAATTTATAATCGCTAAGTGAATCTTGTGCTTTATGAAAGTCTTGCGTAAAGCCTAAAATATATCCACCACCACCAGAGCCACATAGTTTTAGATAGTAATCGTTAGTTTCAATACCTTTTTTCCATAAATCATGAAACTGCTTTGGTATCATAGGTTTAAAATTGCTAAGCACAACTTTAGATAATTGCTTTGTGTTATTAAACAATGATTTTATATCGCCCTTAAGAAAATCTTCTACACAAGCATCTGTATGTTTTATAAACTGGTCTTTAAGCATTTTACGAAACCCTTCTTGTTTCATGTTTTCCATAAAAATACTAACCATTGGAGCTGTTTCTCCAGTAATACCACTATCTAGTAAAAACACAGCTCCTTTTCCAGAGGTACTTTGTGTTGGTATTCCTGTAGCCTCTATATTATCTTTAGAGTTAATTAATATTGGTAAACTTAAATAACTATTTAAAGGGTCTAAACCTGAAGATTTACCATGGAAAAACGATTCCATTTCAGAAAAAATAACTTTTAATTTTAAAAGCTTTTCTCTTGTTAAATTTTCAAGTACTGTAATTTTATCTTGAGCATACTTATCGTAAATAGCTGCAACTAATGCGCCACTACTTCCTACACCATAACCTTGAGGTATAGAAGAATCGAAATACATTCCAGCTTGAACATCTTTATTCAATTTCTCATTTTCAAAAACAACTACCTCATCACTTATTTCTGCTAAATATGTTGCAAAGTTCTTTAAACTGGCATTAGAATCTTTAGCTTCTTTCGAAGGATTTTCATCCATTTTTAAAGCACCATTATAAAAGTTATATGGTATAGATAATCCTTTAGAATCTTTAATGATTCCATACTCTCCAAAGAGAAGGATTTTTGAATAAAACAGTGGACCTTTCATAAGTAGTTATTAATGTCTTGGTTTATAAAGTTACAATTGTTTTGCACCAAAACCAATTCTATCGCAAATATAGTGACCGTTTTGGCAATATGCAACTAACTCTGTCTTAATGAAATCGTAAATAGCTTCTGCTTCTTTTTCAGGATATAAAACGTGAACATTTGCACCTGCATCTAGAGTAAAACTTATATGCAATCCTGTCTCTTTTCTAAAAGCCCATATTTTATCAATAATCTCTAACGTATTGGGTTTCATTAAAATAAAATACGGCATACTAGTCATCATCATTGCATGGAGTGTTAATGCTTCGCTTTCAATTAGCGCTATAAACCCATCTAAATCCCCAGTTTCTAATATCCCTTTAATGTTAGTAATGTTTTCTTCTGCTTGTTTAAAACGTGTTTTAGCAAAAGGATGATTATACATTAAATTATGCCCAACCGTGCTACTTACTTGCTTTTCTCCTTTATCTACCAATAATATAGTATCGTGGTAATTTTTAAAATTATCATGAACTTTATAAGGGTATTTAATACCATATAAATCACTACTACCTTCAATTGCTTTATGCGCACCCCAAACTACTAAATCGCCTTCAATACTTCTAGAAGCACTACCAGAACCTAATCTAGCTAAAAATGAAGCTTTTTCATTAAAATACTCTTGTGTTATTTCTGGATTTAATTCCTTCTCAAGACTCATTAGACATAATGCAAGGGCACTCATTCCTGAAGCAGACGATGCTATTCCTGAACTATGAGGAAATGTATTTGAGGTTTCAATTTTAAAATGATAGTCTTTTAAAAAAGGGAGATAGACCTCTATTCTTTCAAAAAAAGTATTGATTTTTGGTTTAAAATCTAATTTTTCCTCACCGTCTAAATACACATCAAAGGAGTAATTATCTATAACTTTATTTGTTTTTTCATAGCTAAGCTTAGTCTTAGTTTTGCATGCATCTAGAGTAAAACTAATAGATTGGTTTTCGGGAATTTGATGTTTTTTTTTGCCCCAGTACTTTACCAATGCGATATTGCTAGGCGATGTCCATATAGCTTCTCCTTTATTAATTTCTTTTGTTAAATTTGTAGGAATATATTGATTTAATGTCATTTAAAAATTAAATTTCCACAAATATAGTTTTTAATTCTATTAATATTTTCTATATTTCGCATCGCGAAAAATATTTTCATTCGGTTTAGTAACGTTCATCGATAAAAGTATAATTTGCCGCTAATTAAACCATTGTTATACTGATTGTTGGTAATATAATAACTAACACTAGCTTTATTTAAGATCCCTTAATCTCCCTCTATAAGCTTAAAAATTGTCTTAATTTAAATTAGGACTACTTTTAAATGGATAAGAAACAAAGAATTATTCTCACCATGTTAGAACTGGTGGTTGAACAAGGCGTTCATGCTACTCCTATGTCTCAAGTTGCAAAGGAAGCAAGCGTTGCTGTAGGCACTATTTATCATTATTTTAATAATAAAGAGCAAATTATAGAAGAAATATATTCTATGATTTGTCAAGATTTTGGAGTTGTTTTAATGGCTAATCTTCCAGAAGAAAATCTAAAAGAACAATACGAAATCATGTGGTTAAACCTATACAATTATTTTATAGGCAACCCTTTAGCATTTAAATTTATGGAGTTTGTTGGTGTGCCGCCTATTATTACTCCAGAGATTAGACGAAAGAACATTCCTCACTTTGTAAATATTAAAGAATTCTTTTTAGCAGGAATATTAAGTAAAGAATTAAGAGATGTTAACCTTAGATTAATGCTACAAATAACATTTGGTAATGTTATTTCTGCCGCTAGATTAAAGTTTAAAGGAGAATTAGAAATGAATGATAAGCAGATTAATGATGCTTTACAAATGTCGTGGGATTGTATTAAGAATAATGATCCTTCATAGTAATTCTAATAATCGTTTCATTGTTTTGTAATTTCTGGAAGTAGCAGATACTTTAAGTTTTCTTTCAATTAAATTATTATTATACTTTACATTTCCATACGGTTTATCTGAAAAAAAATAGATACATCTATTGGTTGGCACAATCTCTTCATCCGGATAGTTTAATTCCTCTATAAAGTAAAGCAACTCTTTTTTAGGTACACTTTGTAATAATGTAAAATAACTTTGCTGTTTTTTTTCATCGGTAAAAGGGCAGTTATTAAAAATAGATTCGAATTCTTCTTTAGTTTTTACTAATGTAGGCACTTCAAAACCAAAATACTTTTTTATAGCTTCAGAAATTTTATTTTCTAGAACAACAGGCTCTTTCTCTATAGAATTAAAAACAATATTACCACTTTGTATATACGTTTTTACGTTTTCAAATTGCAAATCTGTTAATAATTGTCTTAGCGCTGCCATTGGTGTTTTTTTATGACCGCCAACATTTATTCCTCTTAAGAGTGCAACATAAGTATTCATTCTATTACATTATATTTTGTGAAACAATATAGGCGCTTGTCCAGGCATTTTGAAAATTAAATCCTCCAGTAACAGCATCAATATTTAAAACTTCCCCAGCAAAAAACAAGTTTTCATGTTGTTTACTTTCAAATTTTTTAAAGTTTACTTCTCTTAAATTAATACCTCCAGCTGTAACAAATTCTTCTTTAAAAGTGCTCTTTCCATCGACACTAAAAATAGCTTTTGTTAACTGTTTAGCTAAAGCATCTATATGTTGTTTACTGGCATCTGCCCATCGTAATTGCTCGTTGATTCCTACTGCCAAAACTAATTGTTGCCATAATCGCTTTGGCAATTCGAATTGCGTATAATTATAAATTGCCTTTTTGGATAGTGTTTTTTTATAGTCTTTTAAAAGGTCTATAACTGCATCATATTCTTTAGATATAAAGTTAATTTCAATATCAAATTTATAATCACGTTTTGCCAACTCTAAAGCACCAAAAGCAGATAATTTTAATATCGCTGGAGCACTCATTCCCCAATGTGTTATTAATAATGGTCCAGAAGATGTTAAGTTAGTTCCAATAACTTTTATTTCCACATCTTTAGCTACAACACCAGGAATGTCTTTAATACGCTTATCTTTAATATTAAATGTAAAAAGAGATGGCACTGGTTTGGCAATAGAATGATTAAGACCTTCTAACAGTTTCCATATTTTAGGGTTACTACCTGTAGCAACTATAAGTTTTTTGCTCTTAAATAATTCTGTTTTTGTTTCTATTTCCCATTCATCAGCCTCCTTAATAATATTTTGCACAGGCTGATTAATTAGAACTTCAACGCCATATTTATTAGCTTCATTTATAAAGCAATCTATAATGGTTTGTGAAGAGTTCGAGATTGGAAACATACGACCATCGTCTTCAATTTTAAGTGCTACACCTCTTTTTTCAAACCATTCTATAGTATCTCCAGTCATAAACGTATGAAATGGCCCTAGTAATTCTTTTTCTCCTCTAGGATAGTTTTGCACAAGATCTTGCGGTATAAACTCTGCGTGCGTTACATTACATCGTCCACCACCAGACACTTTTACTTTGGTAAGCACGTCCTTACCTCTTTCTAAAATAGCAATTTTTAAATCTGGATATTGCTCTGCTATATTAATAGCTGCAAAAAAACCTGCAGCACCACCGCCAACAATAATAATATCTTTTACAATCATATTCTATCTGGAAAATCACTTATTATAGCATCAACTTTATAGTCTTGCATTCTTTTTATTGCTTCTATTTCGTTTACGGTCCATGTATTTACATTAAAGCCTTCCGTTTTCATTTTTTTTACATTAGCCTTAGTTAACATTGTATAATTGGGATGTATTGCTTTAGCATTAATCTTTTTTCCAAAAGTAATGGCTTGTTCTAAGTTAGTATCTGTGAGCACTCCAATTGGAATATTATTATCTATTTTAAAGACTTTTTCAAGTATATCTAACTGAAAACTTGATACAACAAAGCTATTGGTTTCCCATTGATACTCTTTAATATATTGCCTAACAAGTTTACAGGTTTCATTTGGCGTATTATGTCCTTTTAATTCTATATTAACATGACATCGCCTATCAATAAGAGACAAAACCTCTTGAAGCGTTGGTATTTTTAAATCACCTTCTAATTTCAAGGCCTTTAATTCTTGAAGTGTGAAATTTGAAATCTCTCCACTACCATTTGTTAATCTGTCTACAGTAAAATCATGAAAAACAACTAATTCTCCGCTTTTACATAAATGCACATCTATTTCTATACCATCTACATTTAATTCTATTGCGCGTTTAATAGACTCTAAAGTATTTTCTACAACATAACCTTTTGCGCCTCGATGACCAATTGCTAATACCTTTTTACTCATAAATACGTTTCTATTTTTATACTGAAAAATATCTCAGTAAATTTAGCATTTATTATACAGACTATGCGTTTCTATTTATATCCTTTCTTTATTCTTTTATTATCCGTTTTTAGCTGTCAAACTGGAAAATTGATACTCCTTGGTGACCTTTCTAAAAGTATTGAAGAAGCTTCTGCTACCGAAACGGTAATTGGTTCTAATCTTATATGGACTATAGAAGACTCTGGTAATAAAAACAATATCTATGGTTTAGATACTTATGGCTCTATTATTAAAGATATTGACATTAGTAATTCTAAGAATATTGACTGGGAAGATTTAACTAGCGATGAATCTGGCAATTTATATATAGGTGATTTTGGAAATAATAGTAGAAAAAGAAAACTGTTTACCATTTATAAAGTATTGAATGTTCCTTCGCTTGAAAAGAAAACAAAAGCAGAAATAATTAACTTCAAGCTTCCTAAAACTATAAAGTCTAAAGATTTCGAATCCTTTTTTTTATGGAAAAACTACTTTTATATTTTTAGTAAAGAAAATAAAAAAACAATAGTTATAAAGGTACCTAACGCTATTGGTGATCAAGTCGCTGAATTTGTTTGCGAAATAAAGTTTAAAGGCAAACATAACCGAATTACCTCTGCAGATATTAATGCAAAACAACGCGAAATAATACTGCTAAATCATGACAAAATCATAAAAATAAACAACTTTAAAAATGATGATTTTTCAACTGGAACCATCACTTTATTAGATTTTGAACACAAGTCTCAAAAAGAAGGTATTTGTTATAAAGATGATTTTACCGTTTTTATTACTGATGAATACAGCAATAAAACAGGAGGTAATATTTATGAGTTTAAACTAGAATAATTAAAACACTCTATTATACTCTCAATTATTCAACTGATTGTTTTTTTATAGCTTAATTATTTTTTTTGTAACGACTCCTTTATTAGATTTAATTTTAGCAAAATAAACACCTGATGCTAATGCTTCAAGATTAACTTCTTGAGATTGTTCTTTTATAAGAGGTATTGTTTTTACAATTCTTCCATTAATATCATACATTATCATTTGAGATAAATGAATATCATTATTAACTTTTACAACCATTAAATCATTAACTGGATTTGGAAAAACTGAAATATTAGATTCTATGTTTTCAAAACTTGGATTAGAAAGCACATCACTTTCATAAATTTTTACATTTCTATAAAATGAAGTAGCTTCATTATAACTGCCTCCACCTGGATATGTTGTTCCTGAAGTCCAGACTTCATTTTCTACATCATTATCGGCTCCAAAAATTAAATACGGTGCATTACCTGTATAATATGCTCCAATTTGAATTGAGTAGTGTTTAAAGTTATAAAAATCGAAGAAAGGTGTATAATTATTATCAAAATCTAAATTAGTATTATTAGGAAAACCATTTGTTTGCGTACCAAATAACACAAAACCTACTAAAGGATCTAATGATAAATCATTATCCAATCCAATATAATGTATCTCACCTTCTATTGTACTTTTAAAATCGAATTCTATTACAGTATTTGGTGTAATTGTATAATTTAAAGGAATTGCTTTCCAAGCATTAGTAGAAAGGTGTAATGTAGAACCATTATCATACACAACAGAAACCCCATTATCTTCAGAAGAATCATAAGACAAAATTGTTTGCGTATCAAAATCAATTATAGGTAATAAAGTATCACAGGCATCCATAGCAGATGGATTACCATCTAAGTTAACATCTGCATACCCATTACATTGATCTAAACTATCACAAACACCATCTCCATCACTATCATTATTTATATCGTTTGGACAGGTATCGCAGGCGTCTGGAATATTGTCATTATCTGTATCTGTTCCTGTAGTACATCCATATAAAGTAGTTAACACATTATCTACAGACCATAAGTTATCCCTATCAGACACGCTAGAATTTAAAGCAGCTTCCATACGTGTTTTTTGGCCATTAGTAAACATTGCATATACTGGAGCCGTATAATCCATCATATTTGTATAATTATCTTTAGTACTGCAATTAAAAACAGTTCCTACTCCAGGAGAATCATCTAAATCTGAAAGTGAATTTCCTACTGTATTGGGTGTATCTGTTACAGAATCATCTTGACTACAATATACTGCATCACCATTACCTCCAGCATTTGCCCATATATGGTATACGTTCATCCAATGGCCAACTTCATGAGATAAATTATGGTACCAAGTTTGCCACATTTCTGTATGCTCTCCAAAATTCCAAGCAGACATTACAACTCCATCACTAAATGCATTTATAGAATTAGCAACATCTGGAGGAAAAGTAGCAAATGCAGAAGTATTACTATTTTCTATTGCTTGTCTCACAACATAAATATTAAAATAATTAGCTCTTGGCCAATTATAAACTTGACGCATTCCAAAATTATCTCCTCGTATAGTATAAAAAGCATCTTGCTGCCTGTCTATTCCATTTGTTGGATTTCCATTAGGGTCAAATTTTGCTAATACGAACTTTAACCGTTTACTTGTAAAAGCACCTCTTACACTTAAAAAATCAGAGTCTATATTATTATCATAAGCCGATTTGCCTTCAAAAAAAATATTCATCATTTCAATAGCTCTTTCAACGACTTCATCAGATACGTTTTCCGAACCATTATCATGTATAACATGAACTACAACTGGTATAATATAATCTGTTCCTATAGTAAGACCTTCAATATTTCGCTTATATTCATTATTAGACTGCTCTAATTCGAATGCTTTTGTAAAATCTTCTAATTCCTTATGGAAAGGATTGTTTTCTGGTCGAAGAGAAGGATCTTCATTATATATTTTTTGTTGATAAATATCTTGTCCACAATACCTTTGCCCATAACTTATTGTAACAAACATTAAAACGACACATAACAATAAATCTCTCATGATTTCTATTAATTTTCGATAAATATAGCAATCTTTTACCATTCAAAATAAAACCTTAATCTAATGGAAATACATAGGTTAATATAGTATCACCATAGACCAATATAGTATCAAGAAAGGTTTGAGTATAATTCTCGTCTTTATATTAAGATATATGGCATAAATAATATTAATTGTTAGACCTAATCGTAATTTCATACTATTAGATTAATTAGCTACATTAGTAAAAATAATTCTTTAAATGAAAAACATACTTACAGAAGTCGAAAAATACGTTGTTAGTTTTCTAAATGAACATTTAGATTCCTCTTTTGTATATCACAACTTATCTCATACGCAGCGTGTTGTAGAAAAGGCTCTTGAACTGGCTAATGAAAGTGAGTTAAACGACAATGAAAAAAAGAATTTATTAATCGCCGCTTGGTTTCATGACACAGGTTTTACTAAAACTATAGAACATCATGAAAAAGAAAGTGTAAAAATTGCTACCACCTTTTTAAAATCTCAAAAAGTATCTGAAGAAGATATTGAAATCATTTCTAATATTATAATGGCGACTCAAATGATGCATACGCCAAAAACTAAATTAGAAGGTCTTATTAAAGATGCGGATTGTTCTCATATATCCAGTAAAAATTATGATGAATACGCTGCACTTTTAAGAAAAGAATGGGAGTTAACTTTAGGTAAAAAGGTATCTAAAAATGATTGGATTCAAGAAAACATTTCCTTTATAACAAACCATTCCTTTTATTCTCCATTAGCAGCTAGTAAGTGGGAAAAACGAAAAGGAAAAAACTTAGCTACTTTACTACAGAGTCAAAATAAAATAAAAGCAGAAGAAGAGAAGTTAGAACAGAAAAAAGAAGAATTAAACTTTAAAAAACACAAATTAGACTTACCAGAACGCGGTATAGAAACGATGTTTAGAGTGGCACTTCGTAATCATATTACGTTAAGTGATATTGCAGATACTAAAGCTAATATTCTTCTCTCTGTAAATGCTATTATTATTTCATTAGTGTTATCAAATTTAGTCTCTAAACTAGATAATCCTACTAATGATTATTTAATATGGCCAACTGCCATTTTTGCTTTATTTACAGTTATTTCGATTGTATTATCTGTTTTAGCAACTCGTCCAAATGTAACTAGTGGAAAATTTAACAAAGAAGATGTTGCTAATAAAAAAGTAAACTTATTATTCTTTGGAAATTTTCACAAAATGAAACTTGATGAGTTTGAATGGGCTATGAATGAAATGATGCAAGACAGAGATTACCTATATGGATCACTCACCAAAGATTTATACTTTTTAGGCTTAGTTTTAAATAGAAAATACAGCTTATTAAGATTAACTTATAGTGTTTTTATGATTGGTATAATAGTAAGTGTTATTGCTTTTGCTATTGCATTTAAAATACAAGAAGTAACATAAAGAAATTACTTTAAAGTTTTAAAAAGTGTTTCATACTGTTCAAAACGATGTTCTCTAATAGGTCTAATGTATGGCTCTGTATTAAAATACAATACTAAACAAGGCGCTATTTTTTTATATGTTTCCACATATTCATATTTAATCAATTCGCCATTAGCTATTCTCGATTTTATTTTATTATGATACGGATACAAAAAACAATTAATTTTTAATTTCCTTCATCAAATCATCATAGGTATAGAATGATTTATCATCTTTATCTTTATGATATAGTACACTTACCCTAATTGCTTTTAAACCTGTTACTGCTTGTAAATCTTGAAGCTCAACAATTTCCACATCTTCATCTAAATACTTTTTAGATTGTAAAAACCTTATATATCTTAAATACTCGATTTCGTCTTGTTTTTGAGAGTATACAATACTTATTTTTCCTTTTTGAGTAACACGTTCTTGAGTGCCTTTTATATACGCTTTATCTACACGTTTTTTAACAATTTCATATCTCGCATTATAAGTACCATCTACATCAAATTGTTTTTCATCCATTCTAAAACTAATAGATAAAGGCTGATTAAATACTAAAACCATTGAAGCTACATCTAATTTTACAGGAAATTCTGGTTGCATTAAATAAAATGCATTTTCCATTTCACACATGACTTGTAATTGCCAAAGTCTTAAATTATATAAGTATATCGCATTAAAGCTATCTTCTTTAGTAATAGACTCGCCTATATACATATTATGCTCAACACCATCTGTTTTAAAACGCTCAAAAAAGTGAGGATACATGGCTTGTGCTTCAACTTGTTTTTTATCTAATAATGAAGCCATTTCTTTATTAACTAAAGTAATTGTATCATCATAATCCTTTCTATGTTTGTATAAAACTTCTACTTTATCATCAATACTATCAAAATAAGCTCCTATCTTACCTTTTAGTGACTCTACAGCTTTTAAATGACTTAATAACGGATCGATATCTTGCTTTATAAACGCAGAGATTTGTTGCTCGCTATCAACCTGAAAATTAGACTCTAATCCTTCTAAATGTTTATTTATTTGATATAAAAACTGCTCGTATATTGGAAGGTTTTCAACTTTTATAGCATCTTCAACAATAGCTTTTATAGCTTTTAATTGAATATTTAAATCTTGCTTAGTTGCAGAGTTCCTAGCTTCTGAAGAGCCTTTAATATCTATTTGACCATATAAAGGATACACGTTTTCAAAAGCAATTTTATTAAAATGTGCTTCTTTTTCATTAAATTGATTTTTAATAAAATCTTTTGCTTCTTTTTCAAATTTCCAATGTACACTTGGATGTATCGATGTACATTCTGTTTGAATTATGGCTTCTATTAAATTCTTTTCTTCACTCTTTGATCTCTCAACTGCAGAAATAATATATGGCATAATGTCTAAAAGCTTATTAGCATTAATACTATTTAAAACCTTCGCTTTTTCTGAAACAATTTCGAGAATACCCATTAACCCATCATCATTAGCTATAGGCGCAAAAATAGCACTTCGTATACCTTGATCATGTAATAACTTTACATGTGGTGCGTAACCTTTAGACTTGTCGTATAGCGCTTCTACATCTGATACAGAAAAATACTTTTTCTCTTTCAATAAGCGATTATATGACCAATCGCATAAAGAATCTGAACATTGAGCTGTCTCTAATTGATTTAAAAGAAAACTATTCATTCCTGTACCGTAGACATGCTCAAACGTATCTTCTTCTTCATTGTATATAGAAAACCCAACCTTTATATCTTTAAGCCCTAATAATGAACGGAAAATCTCATGAAAATCTTCCATAAACCCTTCATCTTTTCTTTTATCTTCTCCTATTAGGCTTGATTTAATATTAGAGATTGATTGATCATCTGTTACATTAAAAATATTAGAAATCACAAAGCCTTTAAAGATATAACTCTGTGGTGGAAATTTTTCTTTCCATAATTCAATATTCTCATAATTATCTAATAACTGATCAACATCTGCTTGCGTTATTTTAGGAGCATTCTTAGTTGGAATAATTTCAGTAAAATCTGCATTATATAATATTTTATAAAATTGCATGACACCATTAGCATCAGGAATTTCATAATAAAATGGCCTTTTAAAATTAATATTATGGCCATAACAAAATGCTAGGATGATAGTACATGCTATAATGTATTTATCATCTTCTGGCATATTTTTTATAGTAAGCTCAAAATCTTCTCCTGCTGTTTTAATTATATTTTTAAAACGCTCAGAAGAATTAAAAATAAGATTATGATAAGGTACAGATGCTGTTTTAATTTCATTCAAAGTCAAAACCTCACTAAAAGAATCCTGAAGTATAAACTTAATTTCCTTTTCATACTTTTTTAACAAAGACATATCACTAAACCCATCGCGAAGTTCTGGATACGGTTCCTGCACTTTTAAAATTCGTTTAGCTTTGGCCGAAACAAACTCATCATCACTTTTAGCTAATTCTTCATAACGATTTAAGAATTTATCAAAGCTTACTTTAAGTGTAAATGGGGATTCTAGGTTGTCGTTTAAGTCTATCATTATATATGATTTATAACAAATTTACGAATTATTGTATTGGTCGTATTTTATTTAACATCTTGACAAGATTTTTATTTACCTTAATAAACTTAATCAATAAGAATTTACCTTCCTTTTTCTAAAAATTACAACTGTTTTTATATATAATAGAAAGTACATGAATTAAAAACTAAATATGAGTACATTTGGACGTTATTATTTTAGATCCTAAAAACTTATGAAGCGCCAACTTCTATACATTGTTTCACTTTTTTATATTCTATTTTCTGTAGCTGTTACTGCACAACAAGACAATAGTATTTCTAACATTATAGAAAAAATAAACATTTTAGAAAAAGAGAAAGACCCAAAATGTTATGCAACAGCAAATCGTTTAGAAGATTTTATGTACGGTACGCCTTTAGACGAAGACGCTCGTAATCTAAAAATTGAAATACAAAAAACACTCATTTTACATCTTAAAAGAGAAGGCACAAAAAATGCAATTGCTGCAAAATCTAAAACTATACGATTTGATGATTTAAAACCTACAGTAAATAGCATTTCAAGATATAAAAGAGATACTAACGGTGATTTTTTATACCAATATGGCACTGGATACATACCTATTTCGAAATTAGATTTTGATCAATACTCGTCGGTTTCTTATGCCTATAGATCTATTCTATCTGTAGAACAAGACCTTTTATTTATACCAGAAGAAAGTACACTACCGTTTGATATTGATGTAATACAATCTATTAGCGATTATATAAATTTAGTAACTCTCGTTGTTCTAAAAATAGCAGATAATACTGCTAGAAAAAACAATCATTCTGAAATAAATAAAACGCTTATAAAAAATAGCTGGATTGCTGTTTTAAAGCAATCTAAAGAAGAGAAAATCACTAAACTTGTTTATCCAAAATTAAAAAACACTGAAGAAGCTGCTATTAAGAATAATGCAATTATTAAAGATATAATTAAACAAAAATTAGAATCATACAATACCTACAATGCTATTATTACAAATGTTTTTCTTAGAAATATTCAAGTTTATTTTGCAAGACAAAAGTGGCCAGTAGAAAAAACTATTTCAGATCAATTAAAAAACTATTATATAGAATCTTTAGTTCAATTTTCAAATAGCCTACTTAAAGAAGCAAACAAGACATCGACAAAAAACCAACATACATTAATAAGAGTTTCAGATATACAGTTAGCTTTAAGTAGTTTTTTACCATATTCTACTAATGCCTTTGAAGATGTTCTTTTTTTTCCAAATAACGCTTTAGAAAGCATTAATATTGAGTCTTACGATTTAGATGCTTATAGAGATAGTGGTATTCATTGGAAGATTTTAGAATACTCTATCAACGATTTAAACGATACAACAATTAAAAACCTAGATCCCAATGCTGCAGAATTAGTAGTCGAAGGTATTGCTCAATTAGGCGTATTAACACTTCGTATTGCTGGTGAAATTTCTCATGAAAAAGAAAAAAAAGCTCTTGATAATAAAGACATAGAAGCAAGTTTTGCCAAAGTACAGAAACTAATAAACTCATACTCTTCTTATAAAAAACAAGAGAATAATACAAATATCAATTCTTCTAATACCACCAATAATAGTAATGAAGGTTTTATTGATGTTTCGCAACAAGCAAATATATTATTTGAACACAAATCCTCAGATTGGTTAAGTAGACATATTAGAAGTTATAGTACTAATACTGAAGAAAAAGAGATAAAACTAACTATTCCTCCTGCTTTTGGAGGCTCTGGAGTCGCTTGTGAAGATATTAATAACGATGGTCTAGTTGATGTTTTATTATTAAGCGGTTTTGGAAACAAACTGTACCTCAACACAAAAAACAATCGCTTTATTGATGTCACTAAAAAAAGTAAATTAAATCACTGGAATGCCAAACTCAACTCCTATGGCGAACCAAGACAACCTATTATAGCCGATTTTAATAATGATGGATTACAAGATATTTTTATTACTTATGTTAACGATTCTCACAAACTTTATAAGAATATAAACGGAACCCAATTTGAAGATGTAAGTGCTTCTAGCGATTTAAAAGGTGAAAACGCGGTAGCTGGACCAGCTACTGCCTTTGACTATAACAATGACGGATTACTAGACATTTTTATTGGTTATTTTGGAAATTATATAGACGGCATATTACCTACTCTAAGTAGAGATAATAAAAATGGATCTCCTAACAAACTCTACAAAAACTTAGGCAATTTTACTTTTGAAGAAGTAACATTTACAGAAAATTCAAATTTTGGCTGGACGCAAGCCGTTGGGCATTCAGACATTAATCAAGATGGCTTACAGGATCTTATTGTTGGAAATGATTTTGGAGTAAACAAATACTATTACAATACAGGTGATGGTCTTTTTAAAGAAGTTAGCAAACAATTAGGCACAGACAAACCGTCTTACTCTATGAATATAGGTATTACCGATTTAAATAAAGATTTATACCCAGACTTTTATATTTCTAATATTGTTGTCATGCAAAAAGATGAAAAATACGTAAGCCCTAATGCTGACACGCAAATGAAGTTTGATTCTAAAAAAATGACAACTATGCGAACTATTGAAGCTAATGATTTATTTTTATCTCAGGTAGAAAATAAGGAGATTAAGCACTATAAATTATCTACAAACATTGGAAGAGGCTATTCTGCTACTGGATGGTCTTGGGATGCAGACTTTTTTGATTATGATAACGATGGAGATGAAGATTTATATTGTTTAAACGGGATGAACGATTTTAGTGTTTATGCAAGTGAAAACCCTTTTTATTTTGAAAGAAAGTCTGAGTCTGTCTTTTACGCAAAAAGTAATCGAGAAAAGAATGTCTTTTTTGTAAATGAAAATAATACGCTTACAAATAAAGCTGAAACATTAGGTTTAGCTATAAACTCTAATTCTAGAAGCGCTAGTTATTTAGATTATGATAATGATGGCGATTTAGATATCATTATTAATAATTACCACGATAGCGCTAACTTACTAGAGAATAAAATTGAAAATTCTAGTCATTGGATAAAGATTAAGCTTATAGGTAATATTAATAAAAAGATAAATAGAGATGCTATAGGTTCTACTCTTATTTTAAATAGTAAACATCACAAAAACATATGGCGCGAAATACATAGTACAACAGGTTATTTATCTGGTCATCCAAAAATGCAACACTTCGGTTTAGGAGAAGATAATAAAGTTGATATTACTGTTAAATGGAGTAATGGTGAAAGTTATTTAATTGAAGATGTAATCGCTAATAACACTTATCTTATAAGCTACCCCAATACGTTAACTAAACAATAATAAAAAAGCCATTTCTATAAGAAATGGCTTTTTTATTATTGATGAAATATTCTTTTAGTTTCCTATTCTTTTTAGAATAGTATCTATTTGTTTTTTCATCATTTTATTTTCTTCTTTTAATGCTTCTAAGTCTTTAGTAGTTTTTTCTAATTGTTGTTTAGTTAACTCTAATTCTTTTACATTATTAGAAAATTGTTTAGACAATGCAGGATTAACTGTATCTGCCGTTTTTGCTCTTAAAGCATAAGGCACACTTACAAATTGTGTTGTCCCAATAGTATTAAAAAATATACCACCATCTGTATTTATCTCAACTAGCATAAAATAATTATCTGCTCCCCAATCTATTGCACTAAACTGAGTACCTCCAGTACCAAAACCGCTACCTATGTGAAAGTTAACTAATCCTTGGTCTGATGTTGTTACCTGATGAAATTCTGTATAAACAGCAGCTCCAGCATTAGATCCTTTAAGTACACTTATTTTAAAAGTAACATCTTGATTAGACATTACAGCACCAGTATTATCTCTTAATAACGATTGGTAATTCAATAATTCTGGAACCTGTCCAGACCCCATAGATTGTGCATCTTCTAACGCAGTTAATCTTGCTTCTACATCTGCCAATAAAGGAGATAAATCTACAGTAGATTGATTATCATTATTATCTAGAGATAGCAATAGTGATTGATTATCTAATTGAAAAATATCTGCACCTTGAGCGTCTTCTCCAGCTATATTAGCCCAAGTAGTTCCATTCCAAGAATAAGTAATATTTTCTTCAGTATCGTATACTAACATCCCGTTTTCATCTCCAGTTAAGCTTGCAGTAAAGGTTGTACGTTCGGCTGTAGTCATTCTATTTATTAATAGTCCTTGCGTAACACTTTTTAAATCTAAAGAAGCATTAGCATTAGGCGTTATAGTTCCTACTCCAATTTGTGCAGACACATAAGAATTACCAATAATTGACGCATTACCATTTACTTCTAGTTTTTCTGAAGCCGATGTATCTCCTAAGCTAACATTTCCACTTGCTGCAATAAACAAAGCATTATCTGGTGCGCCTGGTTTTATTTTAAAAGGTAATTTACTTCCATTGGTAACATCTCTAATGAAAAAATTAGTTTCATTACCTGCAATATCCCATGTTTGTGGTGTCCATCCATTAGCTCCGTTTTGTTCAATACGAATTGTTGGCGAGTCTCCATCTGTAACTTGTAATTCTACTACAGGGCTTGCTGTACCTAATCCTACGTTACCTCCAGAATTACTTACATATAAAGCATTAGCTCCAGAACCTGCAGATATTGTAAAAGGGGTATTACCTGCTGTTGCATCTTCTACTGCAAAATAATTTGCACCTCCGTTTCCAGTATCATTTATGGCTATTCTCCAATCGTTGCCTGGAAAGCTAGCACTTGAAGATGTATCATCGAAGTGAATTCTTAAGTTGTTTTCTTGTAGTCTAAAAGTATCGAAGCCAAAGCTTGGTGCATTAGGTGCATCGATACCTACTGCTAAACTTCCATTAACTACTAAATCATCAGTAATTACTTGTGCTCCTGCCACTGGAACATCTTGATCTATTTGAGCAAAGGCACTAATACTCAGTAACATAAATAAAATAGCGTTTATTCTTGTTTTCATTGTTTAAGTTTTTTGCTAAAGTATTCCTTTTTTCAGAGAGGACATCTCTATCAAAGCAATAATGTAACGAAATAATTTACCGTATACCGAAAATCTATTTTTAGATTCATTAGTAATATTCATTTTTCTAAAAATATGTTTATAAAAAAAGCCTTACTAATTTAGCAAAGCTTTAATCATATATTATGATGATGTATCTTTTTTATTTAATCAATATTTTATATTCCCATGGTTTTAATATCATTGATTCTTTCCCTGTTTCAATCTTAGTATTAGCCATATAATCTAAAAAAGTACCATTAAAAAAAGGTAAAACTATTTCTTCTTCATTAGAGAAATTAGCTACATAAATTAATGAGCTATTTTTTTTACTGCGTTCGAAAGCTAAAACGTTTTCATTTTTTGTGTCTAAACGAGAATAAGATGCTGCATTTTTTCCACCATGTAAAGCTATATTGGTATTTTTTAACTTTCCTAACTTTTCTAAAACAGCCCACATATTTCCTTTAGCATGAGGAATTTCGTCTTTCTCAAAAAACAATAGCCTATGCGCTAAATCGTATTCTTGTCCAGAATATATTAAAGGCATTCCTGGCGCAGCATAAATTAATGCCGTCATAGCTTCAGCAGCATCTCCCATTCTTTCTTTTACTGTCCCATTCCAAGAATTTTCATCATGATTAGTTACAAAATTCATTATAATATCATCACTTTCATATCTCCCATTATCTATTTTAAAAGTCTCATCCCATTCCATAACTCTTTTTTCTCCTTTTGAAATATGATTCATTACGTGGTGACGATCCCAACCATAAGCCATATCAAACAAGTTATTTTTTAATAATTCTGGTTCCCATGCTTCTGCCAACATAAACAAATCTTTCTTCTCTCTTAATTGAGGGATTGCCTCTTGCCAAAAATCTGTTGGAACAGAACCAGCTACATCACACCTAAAGCCGTCTACATCTTCTTTTTCAATCCAGTAACTCATATCTTTTACCATTTGGTTTCTAAGATCTTTATTATCATAATTTAAGTCTGCAACATCTGCCCAACCAACAGGAATTCCATCTTCATTTAATGGATCTGTAATTTCTCCTTTAGCATTTTTAGTATAGAATTCTGGATTTGTCTTAAGCCATGTATGATCCCAACCGGTATGATTTGGCACCCAATCTAAAATAACATATATACCATTATCATGTGCCGTTTTCACTAAATCACGAAAGTCATCAATGGTCCCAAATTCAGGATTAATTTTAGTGAAATCTGACACTGCGTAATAGCTTCCTAACATTTTTTCACGTGTGGTTTTATCTTCAATTAAAGACGCAAATTCTCCGCCAGTTGCTTTTCTTTTCGTTTCAGAAATAGGAAAAATAGGCATTAACCAAATTATTTTTACTCCTAATTTTTTAATCTCTGGTATATCTTTAGTGAAAGATTTAAAATCACCTTTCTTAGAATATTGACGAATGTTAGCCTCATAGATCACTGCACTTTCCATTATTTCTTTAGATACTGGTGCAATAGTATTTAGGACTTTGTTTTGTACTACGACTTCTGTCTTGTTTTCTTTTTTACAAGCCACAATTATTAATAGTGTGGCTAATAATAGCGTTAGTTTTTTCATTAAAATAAGTTTATTTCTTTTCTAGTAATACAATATCAAACTCTGAAGTTAAACTTACCTTGCCGTTTTTTACTTCAACATCTTGGTAAGAATAAGCATCGTGTAATATGTCTCCATTTTTAAAAACAGATGATACATCTAGTTGTTTTTCTCCTTTTGGCAGGTCTAGCCCTGAAACAATGACGTCTTTATAATCACCTTTTATATAACTCCTGTAAAACACATAAGGTGTTTCACTAATCATTTGATGCACACCAGCTCCAACTGCAGGATGTTCCTTTCTAAATTGCCCTAATTTTTGCCAGTGCTTTAATATGTTTTGGATTTCGGGATTTTCTGTAAGCGCCTTCCAATTCATAAATGAACGAAGTGTAGCATCTCCTACAGTTCCTTCTACAACTAAAGATCTTGCAGTTTCGTCTCCATAATAAATTTGTGATGCTCCAGGTGTTAACAACAACATTGTTGCTGTTTTGTATGGTTTTTCTCGTTTTGGATCGAACGGCTGTCCATCATCATGAGAACTTAAATAATTTAAAATTCCATAACCTTTTAAATCACTATTTAAAATATTAGAATAACGTTTAAATACTTCTTCTTTACTCTTTTCTTTTACATTCCATTTTAATTCAAAATTGATAAGTTGATTAAACGCATTATCAAAATAATTTACTTTTTTATCACCGAAATCGAATAATTTACCAGATGAAATTCCGTAATTATATACTTCACCTACTAAATAAAACTTATTATCATCTAAAACTGCATTCGAATTTGTCGTTTTCCAGTTAGAAAAAGCAAAGTCACATTCCTTTTTAAATTCTTGCCAAACATATTCTTCGGTATGTTTTACAGTATCTACTCTGTAACCATCAATTCCAAAATCTGAAATATAATCAGTCAACCATTTTATAATATAAAATCTTGGCGCCTTTGGATATCCAGTACGCTTAAAAAAGGCATCTAGTTCAGCTATTTCTTTTTCATAACGGCCTTCTGCTTTCCATTTTTCTATTAATTCCGGAGGTAAATTGACAGTCTCATTACTTTCTGTTTTTATATCGGGTAAGTTTTTTACTAATGTACAAGCAATAGTATTCTCATAGTTTGTGTATTCACACTGCGGACCTACTCTAACCCAATCGCTTGGCCAAACAGGGTCTTTATCTGTTGCTGGACCTGTATGATTAATTACAGCATCTAGAACTACTCGAATACCTTTTTTGTGTGCAGATTCTACTAATGTTTTTAAATCTTCTCTTGTACCAAAATTAGCGTCTAAATTCGTCCAATCTTTTGTCCAATAACCATGAAACCCATACGTTTTTCCTGTGCCTTCATTTGTACCTTCGTGAATTTGTTCAAAAATAGGTGACATCCAAATAGCATTAACTCCTAAATCTGTAAAATAACCTTCGTTTATTTTCTGTGTAATTCCTTTTAAATCGCCACCTTCAAAACCACGTAATTTTGCCGTTTCATCTGTTCTATTGTAATTAACATCATTTCTCGTATCTCCATTATTAAAGCGATCTGTCAATAAAAAATAAAGATTTGCGCCTTCCCAAACAAAAGGTGCCTTTTCTCTTTCTTGTTTTTCTTTTTTTTCAGATTCATTATTCGGTTTACATGCAAAAACGAACAATAAAGTGAGGCATATTAATACGTTATTTTTCATTTTTAAAATCTAATTTTCGTTTCTAATTCTTTTGAAGTATTCCATATTATTTTAAACATGAGTGTTTTACTTAACGTGTTATACTCGAATGGAAGTTTCTTGCCATTTCTCTCTATATACTTAGGTTTCTTAGAGAAGTTATGTATAACTACATTAATATTTTTAGTTGATGCTGAATATTCTGAACCCAATTGCGTATTACATTCTAATTCTAAATATTTCTTTTTTGTTTCAGCTTCAAAGGTTATAAGTTCATATTTCCCTTTTTGGAATGCATTTCTGGTTTTACCATCATCATTATATAATTCTCGTTTACTTTCTTTAATGGAAGTATCAAAATAATAATGGAGATTAAATGTATTTCCGTTATATTCATTAGTACTTTGCATTGGTTTTGCCATGACTAAAAAAGCGCCTCCCCGAATATAAGTTGGAATACTATTTTCTTTTGTTTTTATCGTTTTTGTTTGTCCTCCTGTTACTTTTTTATCTGTATAAAAGTCAAACCAATTGCTAGTTTTTGGGAAATATATTTCTATAGTTTTAACACCTTGCTTTGTAATTGGAGTTACCAAAAAATCGTCACCCCATAAATAGGTGTTTGCATTAGTATATAATTCCTTGTTATTAGCTTCTTCAAATAACAATGGGCGCATTAAAAGTGCTCCTGTTTGAGAATTATGGAATGCCAAAGTGTAATTATATGGGAGCAATTTATAACGTAATTCAATAGCCTTTTTAGCTAACATTTTAGCTTTAGATGCTCTATATACTGGTTCTGCTGGTACTTCCTCTTGAGCATGCGGTCTATAAATTGGTTGAAAAACTCCATATTGTAACCAACGTACATATAATTCATCGTCTAAATTAGCACCAGCGAAACCTCCTAAATCACTATGCATATATGCAAGTCCTTGCATACCCATTTGAATTGCTATTTCTGGTTGCGATTGTAATCCTCCCCAAGTTCTATTAACATCGCCAGACCATGGAATCATACCAAATCTTTGAGAACCAGCTGCTCCTGCTCTCATTAAAATAAATGGTCTTTTATTTGGAAAATCTTTCTCATAGTACTCTTGTACTAATCTCGCCCAATCATGTCCATAAATATTATGAACCTCATCTGCAGTTCCTCTAACATGCAATAAATTAGAAGGATGTACTTCTGGCTCACCCAAATCTCCCCAAACACCATCTATACCAATACTTGACATTTCTCTATATATATTTTGAAACCACGATTTTCCCTTTGGATTATAGATGTCAATCAAGCCAGTATTACCGAAATAAAAATCATAACGATAAGGGTTACCAATAGAATCTTTTGCCAAAACATCTTTACTTACTGCTTCTTCCCATCGTTTAGACGTTGTTAAAACAAATGGTTCTGTGATAGCAATAGTTTTAACTCCTTGTTGCTTCAATCTGGAAGTCATTCCTTTAAAATCGGGAAAAGAATCTTTATGAACTTCAAGATTCCCCATTGTACCTTTAATATCCTTACCAAACCAATATAAGTCTAAAATCACAGCATCAACTGGTATTTCCTCTTCTTTAAATTTAGCTATCGTAGCTTCAACCTCTCTTTGAGAATGATACCCAAAACGACTTGCAAAATTACCTAAAGCCCAACGTGGCAACAAGGGTTGTTTACCTGTCAAACTTGTATAATTTTTAATAATGTCTAACCATGTGTTTCCTACTATAACTTGATATGTTTTTCTTCCAGAAATAGTTTCATAAGATAGTGTATTATCTTTCTTACTATCCAAATCTAGAAAACCTATTGGAGCATTATCAAAGTGAAGCATATATTGATTAGAAGATAATACAATTGGCAAGGTATAGTTCATTAATTCGCTTCGAGTCTCGTAACCATAATGTGCTTTATTGTATAATTGTAATCTATTGCCACGGCGATTCATTCCTAATGCACGAGCGCCACCACCATATAAAACCTCATCACTTTTTAAGTTGAATTTTATGGTTTCTAAACTATCATTTTTTACATAACCTTCTTTTTCTGAAATGATAGATTTTCCTTTATAAGAATATGAAATTTGGAAAGGTTTCTTATTAATTGTTACAGAAATACCTTGCGTTTTAAAATATACTTTTTCATCATCACTACTATGTTTTACTCCAGTATATTCTGGTTTTAAAACTACAGCATGAGACTTAAGATCCAATTCTTCCCCTAAAGGGACAAAAGTAGTTTCGATTATTTCTTTTGAGTATGCTTTAATCCAATACGTTCCATCATTCACATTAATTATTAAAAAACTCTCATCTTGAAATGCCGAATCTTTATATATTCTATCTGGATTTTGCGCATACGAGAACACTACAACTAAAAGAAAAAAATAATATAGTTTTTGCCTCATATAGAACATACTTCTATTTTGTTACTTCTTTATTTGGAGACACTTTCAATTCTTTTCCATTAACTAAAATAGTTAACTCTTGTTCTCCATCTAGCTCAAAAGTGGTCTCATTTTGAGTTACTTTTATTTTTATAACTTGATTTCTAAAATTGACTTTATATGAATAGCCTTTCCATTGTTTTGGTATTTTTGGTTCAAAAGACAGGCTATTATTTTTAACTCGCATACCTCCAAATCCTTCAACAATACTCATCCATGTTCCAGCCATACTAGTAATATGTAAACCTTCTTCTACTTCATGATTATAATCGTCTAAATCTAAACGAGCCGTTTGCAAATAAAAAGCATATGCTTGATCCATTTGTCCTAATTTAGCTGCTTGAATACTATGTACACAAGGAGATAATGAACTTTCATGTACAGTTAATGGTTCGTAAAAATCGAAATGTCGTTTTAATTCTTCAATCGAAAAATGGTCTTCGAAAAAATAGAAACCTTGTAGAGTATCTGCTTGTTTAATATAAGGTGACCTTAAGATGCGATCCCAACTCCATTTTTGATTTATTGGTCGCTGTGATTTATCTAAACCTTCCACTGTAATTAATTCCTTATCTAGAAAGCTATCTTGTTGAAGATATACTTGGTGTTCTTCGGAAAATGGAAAGTACATATTGTTAGATACATTATCCCATAACCTTAATTCGTTATCTGTTACTTTAGTTTTATTAATAATTCTATTATAGTCTTTATTATAATCTTCTTTTATTTTTTCTAAAGTCTCTATAGCATAATTAATACACCATTTAGCAATATAGTTTGTATACCAATTATTATTAATGTTATTCTCATATTCATTTGGCCCTGTAACACCTAAAATGACGAATTGATTTTTTTCTGATGAGAATGTCGCACGTTGATACCAAAATCGTGCAATACCAATAAGGACTTCTTGTCCCATTTCTAGTATATAACTAAAATCTCCCGTATAACGATAGTAATTATAAATAGCAAATGCTATAGCACCATTTCTATGTATTTCCTGAAAAGTAATTTCCCATTCATTATGGCACTCTTCTCCATTCATGGTTACCATTGGATACAAAGCCGCTCCATTATTAAATCCTAATTTAGCAGCGTTTTCAATAGCCTTATCTAAATGATTATAGCGGTATTGTAATAGATTTCTAGCAACTTTTTGATTCTTAGTAGCCATATAAAACGGAATACAATAGGCTTCGGTGTCCCAATAGGTACTACCTCCATATTTTTCACCAGTAAACCCTTTAGGTCCTATATTTAAAGTAGCGTCTTTACCAGAATAAGTTTGGTTTAACTGAAAAATATTAAATCGGATAGCTTGTTGCGCTTTAATATCTCCATCTATAGTTATATCTGCCATGTTCCAGATCTTATCCCAAGCTACTTTTTGTTGGCTTAATAAAGTATGATATCCAGTTGTTGTAGCTTTATTGAGAATAGTTTTTGCTACAGTAACTAACCCTGATTTGTCATGGTTTCTATCTACAGTATAACCTCCATATTTATTAATAGAATAGGTTTCATCTTTTTTTACATGATACTCATAACTAAAAGAGGCATAATTAGCATCTGCATTAATATTGGGTTCAATTAAAACAGATTTTCCATTAATAAAAACCTCAGACTCCATAAATGTACAGGTATAAAAATCTGTTTTCATGGTTTTAGCTTGTATAAATGCTTGATGATTTTCATGGCTTACATTAATAGTATCCCAAAATTTATCATCCCAATTAGTATCTTCATTTGTAATGCCACTATCTAAATAGGGCTGAAAAACAATCTTAGCGTCTTTATTTAATGGTGTAATTTCATAATGAATTGCACCTAACTCGTCAATATCTAGGCTTAAAAAACGTTTAGCTTCTACTTTAACTATAGTATCATTCTGTAATGTAGCTTCAAACGTTCTAGACAACCAACCTTCTTTCATGTTAAGTTCTCTACGGAAATTACTAACAGACTGACATGCATATAAGTCTAATTCTTCACTATTAACAATTATTCTTATACCTATCCAATTTGGTGCGTTTAAAACTTTAGCAAAATATTCTGGGTAGCCATTTTTCCACCAACCAACTCGTGTTTTATCTGGATAATACACTCCTGCAATATAGCTACCTTGAAACGTTGAACCCGAATAGGTTTCCTCAAAATTAGCACGTTGCCCCATAGCTCCATTACCTATACTAAATATGCTCTCGGATGATTTAACATATTCTGGATTGAATCCTTCTTCTATAATCGACCAGTTATCTGGTTTTATGTAATCTAAATTCATATTATATTATCGTTTCTGAATGAACAGAATTTTTCTTCTTATTTGTTTATTAATTGCTCTATAAAATCTTCACTAATTTCAGTGAAGTCACTAAAAATATAATTTGCTTCACGCAATACATCTTTATCTCCAATACCAATAGATATCATATTTGCAGAATTTGCAGCCTTAACTCCAGCGACAGAATCTTCAAAAACAATACAGTCTTTCGTCTCAATTTCTAATACTTTTGCTGCTGTTAAAAACACTTCTGGATCAGGTTTTGCTTTAGAAACATCATTACCATCTACTATAGCATTAAACTTTTCTAAAAGCGATACTTTTTTTAATATTTGCCTCGCATTTTTGCTTGCAGAACCTAACGAAATAGGTTGCTGTTTATTAATTAAAAAGTCTAACATTTTGGAAACATCTGGAAGAATTTCGGAGTCATTCATTTTTGAAATATAACTTAGATACTCATCGTTTTTTCTTGACATTAATGCCATAAATTGATCTCGCGAGATCTCTTTATTTCCCCATTCTAATATTTTCTCTAACGATCGTACTCTACTAACTCCTTTTAGCTGTTCATTTTGCTCATGATTAAAATCTATACCAATACTTTTTGCTAGTTGTTTCCAAGCCAAAAAGTGATATTTTGCGGTATCTACAATAACGCCGTCTAAATCGAATATGAATCCTTTTTTATTCATTTTACTACTCTTCGTTTGTTTGATATGTAATTGCTTTTTTGTTTGTAATTAAAAAGTTACAAAACCCAGCAATAATTAAACTAGACCCAGCAACTAGCATTGCATTAATTGTTTTATCTCCAAAAAGTTTAGACACATAATTTATACCTCCAAGCGCAGCAATAATTTGAGGAATAACTATAAACATATTAAAAACCCCCATTACAACACCCATTTTCTTTGGATCTACAGAACTAGACAACATTGCATAAGGCATAGAAAGAACACTTCCCCATGAGAAACCAATTAATATAAAAGATAGTATTAGGTATTCTGGAGTAGGAATAAAATACATTGATATAAACCCAATACCTCCAGCTATTAAAGAAAACATGTGTACATATTTTCTATTTATTCTCCTTTTCGAAGTATAAAGCACTAATATTAGCGCAAATACCATAGAAGACAAGCCATATATTCCCATATACTTACCAACTTGATTTGAAGATTCTTGAAAAGCAGTGTTAGCAATATTATATGTTTCAACTTGAGTTGCAATTGCCATATCATATGCACTTTCAATTGGAGCAGGTGTTTTAAACACATGTTCTGTAAGTGCTGGATTTGCCAATGTCCACATAGTAAAAAAGGCAAACCAACTAAAAAATTGAATGACTCCAAGTTTTTTCATGGTTAATGGCATACTCCCGATATTCTCTAAAATATCTGAAATAAAACTATTCTTCTGTTTCTTTTCTTCTTCAAAAGCTTCCATATCTTCAGGAGGATATTCTTTTGTTGTAAAAACAGTATATAGTATACTTACTAAAAAAACGACAGCTCCTATTGCAAAAGCAACTTTAACTGAGGCAGGCAACACGCCTGAAGGTGCAGAATCACTTGCTCCTAACTTAGAAACCATCCATGGTAAACTACTAGCAACCCATGTACCTACTCCTATAATTAAAGTCTGTACAACAAAACCATATGATCTTTGAGAACCAGGCAATTTATCTGCAACTAATGCTCTAAACGGTTCCATTGAAATATTAATAGAAGCGTCTAAAATCCATAAAAAACCTGCAGCAATCCATAAGCTTGGAGAATGTGGAATAAATATTAAAGTAACGGAACTCAATATTGCTCCTATTAAAAAATATGGACGACGGCGTCCCCATCTTGGACTCCAAGTACGGTCACTCATATATCCAATAATAGGTTGAACTAACAAACCAGTTAAGGGTGCCGCAATCCATAAAATAGGGATAGCATCTATCTCTGCTCCTAAAGTTTGAAAAATTCTAGACATGAAACCGCCAGTTAAGGCCATTCCAAATTGGATACCAAGGAAACCGAAACTCATATTCCAGATTTCCAAGAAACTTAGCTTACGCTTTTTCATAAATAGTAAGTTTAAATTATTACTATTTGATAAGCGGTATACTTATCAAAACTTAATTACCTGAGAAGTAAAAATATAAGTTTTGATTGGCTGTAAAGATATAAAAGATTTTAAATAGGCAATGTTAATTTTTTATTTTGTTGAATTTCGCTCTATTAATTCTGTTTCTATTACAACTGTTTGATAGTGATCTTCATCTTCCTCTATTTCAAGATTATTAATCAATAATTCTGCAGATTTTTCACCCATTTCTTGTGCATGTTGGCTTACTGTTGTTAAACTAGGCGTAGCATGTTTAGACAGTACACCATCTGTAAAACCAATAACTTGAATATCATCAGGGATTCTCAACCCTAGTTTTCTTGCTACCTTCATTGCTGTAATTGCATATAACTCATTTACTGCAAAAATACCGTCAATATTTTTATTGCTTTCAATTAGTGTAACGATGTCTTTTTCTAAAAATTCTAAATCATCATCAGATACTAAAGCATCATCAACTTTTAAAATAAGACTCCCTTTTAATTTTATATTATTTTCTTCTAATGCCTCTATATAACCTTGAGTTCTAAGTCTACCAACGCTAACGTAATCTTTAGTTGTAATAATAGCAATAGTTTCACAACCTTTTTCAACTAATCTATTAACTGCTTTTTTCGAACCTTTTAAATCATCAACTATTACTTTATCACAATTTACTTCGTTTACAACGCGATCAAACATAACTATAGGCATACCCTGATTTATAGTCTCTGTAAAATGATGATAATCTTGTTGTTGTAAAGTTTCTTTAGAGATAGACAAAATAAAACCATCAATACTGCCATTAGCTAGCATTTCCATATTAATAACCTCTTTAGAAAAAGATTCATTAGAAAGCCCAACAATTACATTATATCCTCTTTTATTAGCTACCAACTCAATACCCCTAATGACCTTAGAAAAGAAATGATGTACAATCTCTGGAATAATAATACCTATTGTTTTCGTTTTTCTATTTTTTAAACTTAGCGCAATATTGTTTGGCCTATAGTTATACAACTTAGCAAAGGCTTGGACCTTCTGCCTAGTATCTTCGCTAATTTCTTTACTATTTCTTAAAGCTTTAGAAACTGTAGAAATTGACACATCTAATTCTTTTGCTATTTGTTTTAGGGTAACTTTTCGTTTCATTTTACAAGATAAGATGTTAGAATAATCTCAAAAATATGAGCTTTTATTATTCATTTGTTAAAATCGACACATTTTACAACTAAAAGTTCAAAAAATCATCTTTTTTATTGAAAAAGTCTTAGTATTTAAAAAAGTTGTCAACACGAAAACGTTTGCGTTGCCTTTAAATTCAAGGGTTTCTAGAATATTAATATAAAATTTACATAGATTTAACACCGAGAAGTAAAAATATAAACAAGATATTTTAAAAACTAACTTAATAATATTGTATGAAAACAATTTTGAATAGTTTACTGTTTGCTTTAGTTTTTCTGCCCTCAATACTAATTGCGCAGAATACTATTTCGGGCTCAGTAACAGAACAATCTTCATCATTACCACTTCCAGGTGTAAATGTACTTGTTAAAGGCACCAACAATGGAACCGCTACCGATTTTGATGGAAATTATGAAATAACAGTAAATACAGGAGATATTATAGAATTCTCATACGTAGGTTATCTTACTCAAGAAATCAGCTATACTGGACAAACTACGTTAAATATAATTTTAGCTAATGATACATCTCAATTAGACGAGGTAGTCATTATAGGTTATGGTAGTGTAAAAAAAGAAGATCTTACTGGCTCTGTAGATGTTGTAAGCTCGAAAGAATTTAACAAAGGTGCTATTTTAACTACAGATCAATTGATAACCGGTAAAGCTGCTGGTGTAAGAATCACTAATAATGGTGGTTCTCCTGATTCTGCTCCAAATATTAGAATACGAGGAGGTGCTTCTTTAAGCGCTAACAGTAGTCCACTAATTGTTATTGATGGTATACCAATTGGAAATCAAAACCCTGCTGGCGTAAGTAATCCTTTAGCACTGGTAAACCCAAACGATGTAGAAAGCTTCACTATCTTAAAAGACGCTTCTGCTACTGCTATTTATGGCTCTAGAGCTTCTAATGGTGTTATTATTATAACTACTAAGAAAGGAACATCTGGAGATATAAAATTTAATTTTTCTACAGATGCGACAGTAAGTAGTGCTGGAGAAGGTTTAAACGTAATGGGTAGTGAAAACTATGTCCGGTTTATTCAAGAATATTACCCAGATCAAGCTTTTAGGCTTGGTGTACCCGTAGGATCTGTTTCTACAAATCAACCAGTTAGTCAAATTATTCAAGTAAGTATATTTGATGAGAATGGGGATTTTGTAGAGTTTCAAGATAGAGCTATATATGATACTAATTGGAAAGATCAAGTATTTAGAACAGCTTTTACATCTAATACACATTTTAGTGTTAGAACAAACTTAGGAGAAAGCATTCCTTTTAGAGCTTCTGTTGGTTACAATAATGCTGAAGGTGTCGTTAGGACTGATGATTATGAGAGATTTAGCGGCTCTTTAAGATTATCCCCTAAATTATTAAATGACAATTTAAAAATTGACGTTAATGCAAAAGCAACATTTGTAGATAAAAACAATGCTAATACTGGTGGAGCTATAGATGGAGCATTAAGATTTGATCCTACGAAACCTATTTTAGATAACAACTCAATATTTAATGGCTACTATGTAAATAGTTTAATCGATAATGCTGGTATTATTCAAATTCAAGGCCGATCTAATCCAGTAACCATACTCGAAGAACGTACAAGACCAGAACGTGCGTTACGACTTTTAGGAAATATTGAACTTGACTATAAACTACCTTTTATTAATGGTTTAAAAGCTGTTGTAAACTTAGGTTTAGACGCTTCAAAAGTAAAAATTGAGGAACGTTTTACTAATAATGCTTTATCTGCCTTTGGAATTGATACAGACAATGCAAATGCTATTGTTTTTAATCCTGGCGTTAATTATAGAGAAAGACAAGACATTACAAATACAACTTTAGACGGTTATCTATTATATAATAAAGAATTAGATAACAGCTTCTTAAAACGTTTCGATATTCAAGGTGGTTATTCTTATCAAAATTTTAAAACAGATGGTAATCAAGATCGTTTTATAAACAATCCTACAACTGGTGTTAGAGAATTAAATATTGATCCTCAAAACCCTACTAACCGTTATTTTAACGAATTAAATTTACAGTCATTTTTTGGTAGAGCTAATTTAGATATCGCAGACCAATTATTAATTACACTTTCTTTAAGAGCAGATGGCTCGTCTCTATTTAGTGAAGATAATCGTTGGGGATATTTTCCTGCTGGAGCAGTAGCATGGAAATTGAATAAATTAAGTTTTATTAATGATTCTAAATATATTAATGATTTAAAATTAAGATTAGGATATGGTAAAACTGGACAACAAGATATTACTGGTAATGTAGGTTTCTATCCATCGACACCATTCTTTGCTGCAGGTAATCAAAACAGTCAATATTTACCAGGTGTTTTCTTGTATTCTGCATTACCGTTTAACCCAGATTTAACATGGGAGAAAACAGACACCTACAACCTTGGTTTAGACTTTGATTTTTTTCAAAATAATATCATAACTGGATCATTTGACATCTTTAAAAGAGAGACTACAGATTTATTAGCAAGAGTCGCTATTCCTCCTGGACAGTTTTTAACAAACGAATTTGTTAAAAACGTAGGATCTACAGAAAGTGAAGGATTTGAATTATCATTGGGATTAAACCCTATACAAAGTGATAATCTTAATATCTCATTAAACGGAAATTTAGCATATGCAAAAACAGAAATAACAGACCTGCAAGACATTACAACACTTAGAGCTGGAGGAAGCTTAACAGGTACAGGATCTAACTTGTATTTTAACAATGTAGGAAGAGAAATTCGAGAAGCTGCAGTTTTCAAACAAATATATGACGCTAATGGTAACCCAATACCTGGAGCATTTGCAGATTTAAATGGTGATAATGTAATTACTGATGATGATAAATACTTAGTTAAAACAGTACCAAACTGGACTTTTGGATTTGGCTTTAATGTCTCTTACAAAAACTGGGATTTTAGCTCAACCTTTAGAGGTCAATTAGATGGAAAAACATACAACTTTAATACTTTAAATTTTGGTAATAGAGATGGAGCTATACCTACTAGAGATAATAGTTTAGCTAATGTATTAGACTTCTATGAAGGCGAATCAAATATTGTATTTGAAGATGTGATACAAAACAAACAATATTCAGATTATTATTTAGAAGATGCTGCCTTTCTAAGATGTGAAAATATTGTTTTAGGGTATCAGTTTAAAGATAACTTTATTAAAAATACACGTATGAGATTATATGCTGCTGTAAATAATCCTTTCATTATTACTGAGTATTCTGGTCAAGATCCTGAAAATTTTGGAGGTATTGATAATAATTTCTATCCAAGACCAACAGCTTATACTTTTGGTATCAATTTAGATTTTTAAAAACCTATGATTATGAAAAAAATAATATTAATTTTTATGGGAATCGTTGCTTTAGGAATGGTCTCATGTACAGACGATCTAAATACAGAACCTAAGGTAGAATTATCCTTAGAACAATTATTAGCTCAAGACCCCAATGCTGTTGAAGGTATTCTATCTAGACTATACGCTTCATATGCATTATCAGGCACAAATGGACCTGGAAGCTCAGATATTACAAGCCCTGATGCTGGTGAAGGTGCATTTCTAAGAGCTATAATTAACCTTCAAGACTTCACTTCAGACTCAATGAAAAATCGCTGGGGAGATGATGGATTAGATCAATTAACAACAACATCAAATTGGGATAGTAACAACAAATTTTTTAGATTGTTTTACGATCGTGCATATTACACAATTCCTCAGTGTAATAATTTAATTCCTGTCTTAGATAATGTTGATATTCCAAATAAAGAAGGTATTAAAAGTGAAGTGCGCTTCTTGCGTGCATTAGCTTATTACAACATAATGGATACCTTTGGTAAAGGTGTTCTTGTAACCGAAGATGATTTAGGAGTTACAACACCATTACCAGAAGCTTCAAGACTTGATCTTTTTAACTATGTAGAGTCTGAGTTATTAGCAATTGAATCTACTATTGGAAATAATAATGGTTATGGAAGAGCAAATACATATGTAGTAGATATGTTACTATCAAAACTATATTTGAATGCTCAAGTTTATTCAGGAACAGCTAGATGGGATGATGCTAGTACATATGCAAATAAAGTAATTACTGAAGGACCATATATGTTAACCACTAACTTTTTAGAAAACTTTTCTGGCGATAATGATATGTCTTCAGAAATTATTTTCCCTCTATTAGCTGATCCAATTGAAAGTCAAAGCTTTGGTAACACTACTTATATCGTGAATGGAAATTTAAGCCCAGATACTATAACCATTTCAGATTTTGGAGCTGCAGAAGGATGGCAAGGTCACAGAGCAACCAAAGCATGGTATGGTCTTTATGGTGACTTAGCTACAACTAATGATGATAGAGCCGAGCTGTTTTGGACAAATGGACATAATTATGAAATGAATGACTATACGGTATGGACCGATGGTTATCCTTCTATTAAATTTAGAAATAATAATTTTGGCGAAATCACGCCTCCAACTTCATTTTCTGGAACAGATTTCCCTTTCTACAGATTAGCAGATGCTTACTTGATGTATGCAGAATGTGCTGTTCGTGGAGCTTCTAACGCTAATATGAGTGACGCACTCTCTTATGTTAATCAAGTAAGAACTAGATCGAATGCAGACCCAATTACAATGGGTGACTTAGATTTAGATTTTATAATTGATGAACGTGGTAGAGAATTAAATTTAGAAGGACAAAGAAGAACAGATCTTATTCGTTTTGGAAAGTTTACAGGAGGAAGCTATTTATGGCCATGGAAAGGTGGAACCGTTAGCGGAACATCAATTCCAGATACCTATAGACTATTCCCAATTCCTCAAACTGCTTTAGAGGTTAATCCAAACTTACAACAAAACCCTGGTTACTAATAAAAAAGAATTATGAAAAATTTTAAAACACTATTACTATTAGCAGTCTTTGCCATTGTTGGTTTAAGTTCTTGCGAACAAAACGATGATTTAGTATTTACAGCTGCTCCTCAAGGAGGTTTTGAATTAACAAATACTATATTACCAGAATATGTATTACCAGCTTCTACTGATGCAGATGATAACATAGGTGTAGTATTTACCTGGAACCCAGCAAATTTTAATGTACAAACAAATATATCTTACGAAGTACAATATTCTTTATTAGGAGACTTCTCAGATGCTGCTACTTTAGATAATTTAGGAGCTACTTCAGAAAACCAAATCACAATAAATATTGGTCAATTAAAAAGTATCGCTACTCTTTCTGGATTAGATAATGATCCAGATACTACAGAACCAGATACTGGAGACTTAATGTTTAGACTTAGAGCTTACCCTGGCGACACAGGGTCTACAACAGAACAATTTAGCTCTAATCAACCTTTAACGGTAAGGTTATTAGAAGCAGCGTCTAGTGGTGGTAGTTCTGGAATTGAACCAGTAAGTTGGGGAATTGTAGGTTCAGGTTATAATAATTGGGGCGCTTACGAAGACCAAACATTTTACTCAACTAGTGAAGCTAATATATTTGTTACATACGCAACACTTGTTGATGGGGAGATTAAATTTAGAGAGAATGACATGTGGGATAACGACTTTGGTGATACTGGAGCAGATGGGACGTTAGATGCTGGCGGAGACAATATTGTAGTAACCGCTGGAACATATAAAATTACAATGAATTTAAATGACAATACTTATTCTATTGAACCATTTTCTTGGGGAGTTGTAGGTTCTGGTTATAACGATTGGGGAGCAACACCAGATGGTAAATTTTACTATGATTATGTTACTGACACTTTTAAAGTTGGTATAAGATTAGTTGATGGTGAAATCAAATTCCGTCAAAATAACGAATGGAATATAGACTTTGGAGACACAGGAGCTGATGGTACTTTAGAAGCTGGTGGTGATAATATTGCAGTAACCGCAGGACACTACACAATAACTTTAGATTTTAATGCTAACACATACACTATCGAAACTTCAGATTTATATGGTATTGTTGGTTCTGGTTATAATGATTGGGGAGCTACACAAGATTTCACTTTAACACCACTAAGTAATGATATTTGGGTTGGTGACATTGTAACACTGATTGATGGAGAAATTAAATTTAGAGTAAACGATGACTGGGCTTCAGATTTTGGTGATACTGGCGCAGATGGAACTTTAGATGCTGGAGGAGACAACATCGCAGTTACAGCTGGAGATTATAGAATCAAGTTAGATATTACTAATAGTACTTATTCTATTAACTAAATAATAAATTCATATAAACCATAAAGGCTGTTTTAATATTAAATATTAGCAGCCTTTTATTTATTAATCACATGAAAAAAAACATACTATATTTATTTATTCTTCTTACGCTTGGAAGCTACGCACAACAACAAAATATAACATATTCTGTAAGCCCAAATCCATTTGAAGAAAATGAAACAATTACTATTACTATTGATGGCAATAGTATTAACGAAGCGACCTGGGGAATAACAGACAACTCCCTTTATATATGGTCTTGGTCTTTTGACTTAAATCTGCAAAACATACAAGACTGCCCTACTAACGGCATGTGGACAGACTCTAACGAAACAAACAAACTAACCTACAATAGTGGTAATGACACTTATTCGATTTCATTTACACCTAACACTTTTTATAGCAGAACAGGTATTGGGAGAATAGGCTTTTTAATAAAAGCAAATGATGGTTCAGGCGACAAGAAATCTCAAGATATAACATTAGATGTTGGCTCGTTTCAAGTTATACAAAACACGCCTCAAACTAATTCTACTACTATAATTAATGCAGGAGAAATGTTAGCTATAAATGCTAATAATACTGGAGGAAATGCAAATTATACTTTAAGAGCAAATGGAGTGGTTTTAGATTCTCAATCAAACATATCTACTTACTCTTATACTCATACTAACATTATAGACAATCAAAATTATGAACTAGAAGTAAATCTAGCAGGAAATATTGTAACCAATGTTTTTAATGTAATTATAGACCCTGGAAGTAATGTTGGCATTATGCCAACTACCTATGAAGATGGCATAACTTATATTGATGACAACACAGCTATATTAGTCTTATACGCTACAGGCAAGGACTTTGTTTATGTCGCTGGAAGTTTTAACAATTGGCAACCAGACACTAGTTATGCAATGAAAAAAGATGTGACTAGAAACAATAAATTCTGGATCGAATTAACAGGCTTAACTCCTGGTCAAATAGAAACTTATCAATACTGGGTAGTAGATAAAACAGCTGCTACAAATTCTCCAGCTCTAGTAAAAACAGCAGACCCATATTCAACACTGGTATTATCTCCTTTTGACGATCCGTTTATCCCTTCAACTTCATACCCAAATCTACCAAGTTACCCTGTTGGACAAGAACGAGAAGTTACAGTTTTACAAACTGGTCAAAGTAATTATCCATGGCAAGTAACCAACTTTCAAAAGCCTAAAAAAGAAGATTTAATTATCTACGAAGTTTTAGTAAGAGATTTTGATGCAGATAGAAACTTTCAAGATTTAATTGATAAGATTGATTATTTTAAAAACTTAAATATCAATGCTATTCAATTAATGCCCGTAATGGAGTTTGAAGGTAATGAAAGTTGGGGCTATAACACCTCTTATCATATGGCCTTAGATAAGTTTTATGGCACCGAAGACAAGTTAAAAGAATTTATAGACTTATGCCACCAAAATGATATTGCTGTCATTTTAGACGTCGCTTTAAATCATGCTTTTGGAAGAAGTCCTATGGTAAGAATGTGGATGAACGACTCAGACAATGATGGTTGGGGACAACCAAATAGCGAAAACCCATATTTAAATGAAGATGCAAGACACAGTTATAACGTGGGTTATGATTTTGATCATTCAAACCCAAGAACTAAAGACTATGTAAAACGTGTAATACAACATTGGGTAGACAATTTTAAAATTGATGGATTTCGTTGGGATTTAACAAAAGGGTTTACCCAAAACTGTACAGCTAATGACGAAGGTTGTACCAATAGCTATCAAGCAGATCGTGTTGCTATTCTAAAAGAATATGCAGATTATTCATGGAGTTTGGACCCAACACATTATGTTATTTTTGAACATTTAGGAGGTAATCAAGAAGAAAAAGAATGGGCAGATTACAGAGTAAATGAAAGTGAACCAAAAGGTATTATGCTTTGGGGCAAAATGACTACTAATTATAACCAATTAACTATGGGTTATAATTCTAATAATGATATTTCTGGTGTTGGTCATGATAGTCGCAACTTTATTGCGCCTAGATTAATTGGTTATGCAGAAAGTCATGATGAAGAACGATTAATGTATAAAAACCTTCAATTTGGACAACAATCAAATCCATCTCATGATGTACAAGATTTAAATACGGCATTGTCTAGAATGTCTGCTTTGGGAGCCGTTACTTTAACTGTTCCTGGTCCAAAAATGATATGGCATTTTGGAGCATTAGGCATGGAAAACTCAATTTTCACATGTAATAATGGAAGTGTTAATACAGATAGTGATGCAGCTTCTGGAGATTGCAAATTAGATACAAAACCGCAACCGCAATGGAGTAATAATTGGTTAGCAGATACAAATAGAAACAAAATATATAATGATTGGGCTAGAATTAATCTTTTAAAAACTGAGGAAGCTGTTTTTGAAGGTAATTATTCTATAGATTCTGGAAATTTAACGCCTAAAATTTATATTTGGGATGATACATTACTATCATCTGAGCTTAAAAATGTTGTTATTCTAGCAAACTTTGATGTTAATTCTCAAAACATAATTCCAAATTTCCCATATACTGGCATTTGGTATGATTTAATGGATCCTACAGGAACAACTTCAATTAATATTACAGATACCTCAACTCCAATAAACGTAGTTGCAGGACAGTTTAAAATGTATGGGAATAAAAATTCTCAAACCTTGTCTACTAACAATTATAGTTTAGAAAGTAAACTAACATTATTTCCAAACCCAACTAAAAATTCATTTACTATTAACAAAGCGATTTCTAAACTAGAAGTTTATGATGTTTCAGGTAAACTAATAAAAGCCTTAAGTGGTGATTTTAAAAAAGGTGAAAATTTCAATATAGAAGACCTTTCTAATGGCATGTATATTATAAAAACGGAAAATAAATTAGGAACAACAGCAACCACTAAGCTTATAAAGTTGTAGTCTAATTATTGTAGGATGTATATCTGAAAACAGAAAAGCTTCTCAATGTGAGAAGCTTTTTTTATTCTTAAAAACAAAAAATCCTAATTCAATTTGAATTAGGATTAATTTTGTTGGCCCACTAGGGCTCGAACCTAGACTCTTCGGTACCAAAAACCGACGTGTTGCCAGTTACACCATGGGCCAGTGTTTCTAACAGGTTGCAAATTTAAAACAAAGTTTTATTTGAGCAAATATTTTTCAATAAAAAAACATAAAAATATACTCTTAATTAAAAAACCACGTTTAACACCTTAATTAAGACAGCATAACAACTTTTTAGTTAAGAAAAATTTAGCATTTTCATTTTATCTGTTCATCTTTATTTCCTTTATTTTGTTGAATGGAATTCGAATTACAATCTTTTTCATGCTAGAAATTTAATTGTTATGCTCATTTCATATTTATTAGTAAATTCGCCATAGTATTAAATATACCATATATGACTTCAATCAACTTTAAAAAATGGAACAACATTCTAGGTTGGTTCGCTTTTTTAATAGCATTAATTACATACAGTTTAACAGTAGAACCTACTGTTAGTTATTGGGATGCTGGCGAATACATTTTAACCTCAGCTAAACTACAAGTTGGTCATCCACCTGGGGCGCCCTTATTTCAAATGTTAGGTGCTATGTTCTCAACATTAGCAATAGAACCTCAATATATTGGACTCATGCTTAATATGGTAAGTGCAGTTAGTAGTGCTTTTACTATTTTATTCATGTTTTGGAGTATTTCATTACTACTACAAAAAATGGTTGGAGATGAAGCCTATTCAGATAGAAAAACACAAGCTATTTTAGGTAGTGCTTTTGTAGGAAGTTTGGCTTTTGCCTTTACAGATTCTTTTTGGTTTAATGCTGTCGAGACTGAAGTTTATGCCATGGCTACATTAATTATGGCTATCTTATTTTATTTAGCCTTACGTTGGGAAAAAGACATGCACAAACCTAGAGGCAATAAATGGCTAGTATTAATAGCCTTTGTAATTGGATTATCTTTTGGTGTACACTTTATGGGGTTATTAACAATCCCTGCTATTGGGTTAATTTATTATTTTAAGAATTATAAGACTGTTACCATTGCTAATTTTATAATTGCAAATGTTGTTTCTATAGCTATATTATTATTCATTTTCAAATTACTAGCGCCAAACATCTTAAGGTTCTTTAGTGTATTAGAAATTTTCTTTGTTAACTCTATAGGTTTACCATTTAATTCTGGCTCTATAATCGCAGGGTTATTATTAATTGCAGCTATCTATTTTAGTTTAAATTATACTAGAAAAAAAGGTTACAAGCATATAAACACAGGTATTTTATGTATTACTTTTGTTGTTATTGGTTTTTCTTCATGGATAATGTTACCTATTCGAGCGAATGCTAATGTGGTAGTTAACGAAAATAACCCATCAAGCGCAAGAGAGTTATTAGCGTATTATAACCTAGAGCAATATCCAGAGACACACTTGTTTTATGGACCTTTATTTACAGATCAATATTCTGGATTAGATGAAGATAAACCCTACATAGATGATAAACCTAAATATGAAAAGGATGAGGCTTTAGGAAAATATGTTATAGTTAATGATTATAAAAACGCAAATCAAAACTTTAATAGTGAACAAGCGGCTATTTTACCAAGAATGTGGAGTGGTGAAAATGCAGAAAACTATATGCTCTTTTCTGGTTTTTTAGATTTTAGCTTAAAAGACGAATACATTGTTGACCCTTTTACAGAAAAGAAAATAGCAGATTTTGTAACCAAATACCAAAGCAACCAGTTAACTGAAACGGAATATGATCGTTTTATGGCTCAATATGGAGACAAACTAAATCTTTATCTTAATACAAGAATACAAAAAGAGATTGCGCTAATAAAGCAGTTTAAAAATGAAGTAGCTAAACGTAATGTTGATTACAAAGGGTATCATAATTTCTTAAAACAATATGGGCAACAATACCTTAATGTAAAAAAGCCATCTTTAGGAAGCAACATATCTTACTTATTAGAGTTCCAACTAGGCTATATGTATTGGCGTTATTTTATGTGGAATTTTACTGGAAGGCAAGACGATATTCAAGGTGAATATAACAATCATGGTAACTGGATTAGTGGTATTAACGCATTTGACTCATTACATCTAGGACAATCTCAAGATAATTTACCTAGTGATGTAAAGGATAACAAAGCAAGAAACACATACTATTTCCTGCCTCTAATTCTAGGACTTATTGGTTTGCTTTTCCTATTTAATAAGGATAAAAAACTATTTTGGGTCTTACTCGTCTTTTTCCTATTTACAGGTTTAGCGATACAAGTATATACAAACGTAAGACCATTTGAGCCTCGTGAACGTGACTACTCTGTTGTAGGTTCTTTTTATGTATTCGCCATCTGGATTGGTTTTGGTGTTTATGCAATTTTTGATGTCCTTAGAACAAAAGTAAAAGGGAAGTTATTAGCTCCCGCTATAGCTTTGGTCTGTTTACTATTAGTACCTGGAGTTTTAATTGCAAACAATTGGGATGACCACGATAGATCTAATAAGTATACTGCACTAGCAATGGCAAAAAAATATCTTGATTCCTGTGCAGAGAATGCCATTCTATTCTCTATAGGAGATAATGATACCTTTGCTTTATGGTATGCCCAAGAAATTGAAAACTATAGAACCGATGTTCGGGTAGTAAACACCAGTTTATTTCAAACCGATTGGTATATAGACCAAATGAAACGTAAAGCTTACGAAAGTGATCCTATACCATCGCAGCTTACCCATTATCAATACAAGAAAGGTACACGTGAATATATCATGAAGAGAACCAGTTATCACGACCCTAAAACCGAAGAATACAAACCAACATTTAGTCGTGATACATTAACGATTAAAGAATTTATGGATTTTGTATCGAGCGATAATCCAAAAACAAAATTTAAGCGTATTATTCAATTGCAAGGTGAAGATGAGTCACAATACCCTTCGCAACTATTAAATACTAATTATTTCCCTGTTGAAAACATTAGAGTACCTGTAAATAAAGCAGAAGTCCTTAGAAATGGATTAGTAAAAGAAAAAGATGCTGATGAAATTGTAGATTTTATTGATATAAAAATAGATGAAAGCGCTATATATAAACAACGTTTATTAATGCTAGATATCGTTGCCAATAATAATTGGGAACGCCCATTATACTTTACTGGTGGTGCCTTTGGTGAAGATGATTATATCTGGATGAAAGATTACCTGCAACTTGATGGTATGTGTTATAAATTAGTACCTATTAAAACACCTGTAGAACGTGCAAACCCTTTTGATATGGGTAGAGTAGATAGTGACCTAATGTATGAAAAAGTTAAAACCTGGGATTGGGGAAATAGTGGTAGTGACAATATTTATCACGATCCAGAAACACGTAAAAATTCTATTACTTACAGAGGTAATTTAGCACGCTTAATGGAAGCTTTAATTAATGAAAAGAAATTAGACAAAGCTGAAGAAGTTGCAGACATAGCAATGGAAAACATGCCTGTAGATAAATTTGGCTATTACACGTTATTAGAACCATATATTAGTGGTTATTACGAAGCTAATGCTAAAGATAAAGCCAGACAACTTTTTAAGGATGTTGCTGTAAAATATCAAGAAAATCTAAAATATTATAGTGAGCTTACTCGTGAAAATCAATTTAAAAATGGTGAAAACATTATTACAGATTTAGAGCGTTATAGAGCATTAATAATAGTTCTAGTTGAATACGATGAAGACTTTGCAGAAAAAGAATTTAAGGTATTTGGTAATTATGAAAGTCTTTTTGATGATCTTTTTCCTAAACGAGAAGAAATGGAAAGACCAGATATGATAGAAGATCGCGATATCAATAGAGATAGTAGCATTCCAGTTGTAGAACCTGAAGAATAAAGCATGCGTTTTATTCCTGTTAAAATACCTAAATTTATAACGCGAATTTTCCCAAACTATGTTTGGGATTTTTCGTCTAAAGATAAAGTTATCTATCTCACTTTTGATGACGGACCAACACCGGAAATTACCCAATGGACACTAGACACTTTAAAAAAATATAATGCCCGAGCTACTTTTTTTTGTATTGGTAATAATGTTATAAAACACCCAGAAATATTTAAAAACATACTAGCTAATGGCCATAGTATTGGCAACCATACTCATGACCATATAATAGGCTGGAAAACAGAAACTAAAAGTTACATAGAAAATGTAATTCAAGCTGAGAAAGCTATAAATAGTCAATTAGAAAAAGGTACAGTCAATTTATTTCGTCCGCCGTTTGGCAAGATTAAAAATAGTCAAGGAAAAGCATTAATTAAGCTTGGTTATAAAATAATTATGTGGAGCGTTATTACTTTCGATTGGGAAAAAGAGGTCTCTAAAGAGCAATGTTTAAAAAACGCTATTTCAAGAACAAAAAAAGGAAATATTATTGTGTTTCATGACAGCGTAAAAGCATCTAAAAACATGATGTATTCATTACCAAAATTCCTAGAACACTTTAGTAATAAAAACTATACATTTGAAGCAATTAAAACTTAGTAATAAGACTGCACTAAAGCTATTAAAGTATTAGCATCTTGCTCACCACTTTGGCGCCATTTCATTTCACCATTTTTATATATAATAAGTGTTGGCAAACCTTTTACTCTCAGCGCCTCAGATAACTCTTTATTTTTATCAACATCAATCTTAATTACTTTAGCCTTATCTCCAAGCGCAGCAGCAACATCCCTAAGTACTGGATGCATTGCGGTAGATTGCTCATTCCATTCTGTAAAAAAATCTAATAAAACAGGAATGTTTACATCGATTAATTCTCCAAATTTTGACATTATTTAAAGTATTAGTTCAAACTTGTTATTGTAAATCTACAATTTTTTAACAACTTATAGATTTATCCAGTTCATTTTAAGCAACTTTCGCGCCTTTTTTAAGCTCTATAACAGTAATTTCTGGCCAAATACCTACACGTCCAGGATAAGCATGATAACCAAAACCTCTATTTACATTTATGTATTGACTTGCCTCATTATATAATCCAGCCCATTGCTTATAGACATATTGTACTGGACTCCATTTAAAGAAACCTGGTATTTCTATACCAAATTGAAGACCATGTGTATGTCCGCTTAATGTTAAGTGAAAGTGTTCTTTATGAGACTTAACTTCATATTCCCAGTGCGAAGGATCATGACTCATTAATATTTTAAAATCTTCACTAGAAACAGAAGCTATCGCTTTATCTAAATCGCCAGCTTTTTTAAAACTCTTACCCCAATTCTCTACGCCCACTAAAGCAATACGTTCTCCATCTTTCTCAAGGAATGTATTTTCATTCAACAATAAATTAAAATCTATTTTATTATGAATATTTTTTATAGCTTCAAAATTAGCTTGTTTTGCTTCTTTTGATGGCCAAGAGGCATACTCTCCATAATCATGGTTTCCTAATACAGAATGCTTCCCAAATTTTGGGTTTTTAATACGTTTAAAAGTATCAATCCATGGGTCCATTTCTTCCGCTTTAGTATTAACAATATCTCCAGTAAATAATATTACATCCGTTTCTTGTTCATTTATTAAATCTATTGCGTATTCAATTTTTTCTTTATTATCAAAGCTCCCAGAATGAATATCACTTATTTGAGTTAATTTAAAACCATCAAATGCTTTTGGTAAATCTTCAAAATGTAGCGTATACTTTAGTACTTTATAATTATAGCGTCCTTTATACATACCATAAAGTAAAGAAGCTAATGGCATAGCAGCTATACCTAAAGCTATTTTACTAACAAACTGTCTTCTACTAGGTAAATACTTTTCAGAAGTTCCAGAGAAAAAATTATCTGTAATATAATTATAACCACCAACTAGAAGTCTAATAATATCTTCACCAAACATCACAAAAAACACGACTAGTTTTGGAATAAACGACAATAAAAACAATCCCATTGCCCAAAGTGTTTTACTCGTTTGACCAACACTTCGATCATAATTTAAAAACACATAAGTAAAATAACTATAAACAGCTATAGATAGTATAAAATAAACCCAAGGTAACCATTGGTATTTAAATAGCGTTCTAAATGCCTGATAAGCATATATATCTATAATAACAAAAATGACAATGAAGATAATTAACCGAATCATAGATAAATTAATTTTTATCAAAATTAACCATTTACAGACTGTTTTATCTTACTAAATTGTTAAAGGTTTTTATACGAAAATCTTTAATTTCGTTTGCCTTACTTTTAAACTCTATCACTTTTGTTTCATTAGGTAGTATATCGAAAAAATTATCACTAAAATGACCTTTTGCTTCTGAAATTAAAAACACGTCTTTTTGAAGTATTTTACTTGATAATTCAATAGAAAAACCATCATCTGTTTTTGTTACAGTTTGTTTAATATCTCCCTTTTGAAGTTTTAATGCCTTATACTTACCTAGATAAAAAAGAGAAATCTCATCTTTAAATGTTGAGATTACAACAACTTCATCTTTATTAAACCTTGTAATATCTAATTTATATTTTATCTCACTACTATCTGCTTCTACATCTATTGGCTTAGAGACTTCATGTAAAAGATTACCGTTAAAATCTATTATTTTAAGTTTTAAATCTCCTTTATACGACTCTAAATCATCATTAATTAAGTAAACATTTAAAGTATCATTAACCACTCTTGAAGAAATTAAAACATCTTCAAAAGCTTTCTTTGTTTTATAATGCATTGCTTTCCAATTTCCTAAGAAATCTATACTAGACCATGATATTACAGGCCAACAATCATTAAGTTGCCAATACAATGTGCCCATATTATATGGTTTAGCACGGCGTTGCGCCTCAAAACCCATTACCATTCCATTAGCTTGCATTAGTTGACTCATATAGACATAATCTTCATCATTATCTGGCACAGGGTAATCACGTTCCATATAGTTTTTTATAATAGAATAACCTCTTGGGTGTTTTTGATGCGTATCGAAAGCCTTAGAAGATACCGAAGTACTTTCGTTACCGTTAATATATTTTATAGCTTCATAACTTGGAAACGCTTGAAATCCAAACTCACTCATAAAACGAGGCACAGCATCCTGTAAATGTTCAAAAGGATATTCGTCATGCCAAATCCACCAATCGTGGGCATCTCCTTCGGTTTTATATAAAGGATTTCCTCTTCCATATCTTGGTGAACTTTCCCAATAGTCTATCTCGTTATGATAATCGTTTACAACTTGCGGTAAAAGCGTGTCAAACAACTTAAGATAATTACCCCATATTTCGTTTTTTTCATCTTCACTTCTTCCTGTTTGCCATCCCCAACGATGCCAAGCTTCATTATTTTCATTATTACCACACCATAAAGCTATAGAACTATGGTTTCTTAGACGTTTTACATTATCAATAGCTTCTTGTTTTACATTTTCTAGATAATTATCATCTCCTGGATACATAGCGCATGCAAACATAAAATCTTGCCAAACCATAATACCTTTTTCATCACACAACTCATAAAATATATCGTCTTCATAAATGCCGCCACCCCAAACACGAAGCATATTCATATTAGCGTCTACAGCATCTCCCAAAATACGTTTATAATCTTCTATTTTTACTTGATTTTGAAAGCTATGTTGCGGAATATAATTAGCTCCTTTTGCATATACTGGTATATCATTTACTTTAAAATAGAATGATTCACCAATACTATCTTTTTCTGTCACTAATTCTATCGTTCTTAATCCTTTTTTTAAGGTATAGGAATCTAAAGTTCTTCTACCTTGTTTTACTACCGTTTTTATATTATATAAATAAGGTTCTCCAATATTATGTGGCCACCATTTTTTTGGATTCTTAATTTGTATTGGGATAGAAAAGGTTTTAGAAGTTTCTTCTAATTCTGTTTTAGTGTTTAATATATTATTTACATAAATCTCAACTGTAATTGGATCTTTGAACAATGTTTTAACTTCAAACTGCGCTTCTATTTCTGCTAACGTATCATTTAATGTTTTTTGATTAAAATAGACATCTTCAATTTTAAAATCATTCCATGATTTTAAAATTATTGGTCTAGATACTCCACTAGAAGTTAACACTGGACCCCAATCCCAACCATAATGAAACTGTGGTTTCCTCGTAAAAATACGATCTCCAGCAGGCAACTCGTATGGTAGTTTTTCTTTTTCTATTTTTTCTGCTTTAGTAGTACTCTCAAAAACAATATGTAATTCATTTTCTGCCTTTATAATTGATTTTACATCCACTAAAAATTCACGAAATGCATTATTAGTTTTTAAAATTTCTTTTCCATTTAAATACACAGTTGCATAGGTATCTAAGCCTTTAAAATCTAATTCGAGATGCTTTTTTAACAATGTTTCTTCATCAACTTTAAAGTTGGTTTTATATTCCCAATCTTCACTAGAAATCCATTGTAAATCTAATTCATTGTTAGCCACAAAAGGATCTTCTATTGTTCCGTTTCTAAATAAATCGGAATGCACTTCTCCAGGTACCTCAGCCGCATGCCATATTGTATCTTTTACATTTTTAAAAGCCCAATTTTGATTTAAATTATTTGCTTTTGGAGAATCGTCTTTCTTACAACTATACATTATAGCTATAAGTAATACTAAAAATAGTTTATTCATTGTCGTATAAAATATATGCGGAAATCATCCAATAATTATTTTCTGTTTCAGTAGCAACTTGTGCTTCTGGAATTTGAATTTTAAGTGTATGATCGCCTATAGCAACATCTCCCAAATCTATAATTTCAGGTAATACTTGACTACCTGGACACCAATTTGATCGTGATAAATCTGAAGAGGCTATTTTATCATCAGATTTTTCATCTGGCATAAATTCTTTAGCAGACCAAGTCCCAGAAGTTGGGTTAAAACGTCTGAAACTAGCGCAATCGTCGCGCCAAGGTATCCATGTTTTTATATTCTTGCCATCAAAATCTATTTGATGTTCTTTTTTAACAAACTCATCTCCTCCAGAATGTCCGCCATGACCTGTTGTTATAAAATAAAGCTTCGCGTTTTTATATTGCTCTTTTGCTGTAAAAGTGATACTTAATGGTTGTTTAGAAAAATCATCATATAGTTTTTGCTCTGCGGCATACTTTGAAGTATTAACTAATGGTATAACTGTTTGTTTATTTTTTATATGATTAGGAATTTCACTTTCTTTAAAATCTAAATTCACAGAAATATTATAACCTTCTTTTGTCCAAGTATCAACATAAACTCCAATATAAACCTCATTTTCTAGTAAAGGTAATAAATGCGTAATCTCTTGAGACCATTTTACGTTCTCTTCCCAATGTGGGATATACGGTGGTTTTCTATCTTTTACGCGTTCATCATTAGTAAAGTGACCAACACCAAATGGCGTCATAAATCGAATAAGTTCAATATTTGGCTTATAATTAAGACTATCTTTCTCTAGTAAAGTAATTACTGGATACTCTTGTTTTAATGTTTTTAAATCAAACTTACCTGTTTCAAAATCTACTAAATTTAAATTTGAGTTTTTTGGTATTACAAATAACGAACCCGCTTTATCCCATGGATCTCCATTAGACGTTAAAGTAACATTTACTGTTACTTTTGGTTGTAATTTGTAATTAGGTAATTTTATTTTTTTTACTAGCACTCGCCCAGCATCTAAACGTAATATAGAATCGTTTAATTTTTTTGAACCATCTTTAAAACCCATATCAAAATATAGATTAGTATTATCAAAAATTGATATATAATGGTCACCTATTGGTTTTACTTCTTTTTTACAAGCTGTTAAAATGAATAAACTTAAAAGCCCTAATTTAAACTTCATATTATTGAATAATTTTTAATAATTCTTTTATTTTTTCTAAACTTGAAACTGCTAAACTTGTTTCATTAAAGTGTTTATCACTATTCATTGCAATTTGAGGTTGCTCATTTACTTTCCCTAATTGTGTTAAAGAGGCATGAATCTCATTAAAACCAGCCTTTTTAAATATAACTGCATTATCTACAGAAATACCTCCACCTGGAAGAATAGTTATTCTATTTTTAGCTTTGTGTTTTAATGTTTTTAAAACTTCTAATGCTTTTTCAGCGGTAACATTCTGTCCAGATGTTAACACTCTTTTTACTCCAATTTCTATTAATTGCTCTAATGTTTCTTCTTGATCTAAAACCCAATCAAAAGCGCGATGAAAGGTAAATGGTAATGGTTTAGATAATTCAATTAATTGTTTGGTGCGTTCTATATCAATTGTATTATCTGCATGTAAAACACCTGAAACAATACCAGCACACCCAAACGTTTTACAGAGTTTAATGTTACTTTTCATTATTTCAAATTCTTCTTTAGAATAAGTGAAATTGCCACTTCTAGGGCGAATTAAAACAAATGTTTCAATACTTAAATTATTAATAACTTGTTTAAGTAAACCATAATTAGGAGTAATGCCTCCAATTGCTAATTCACTACACAATTCGATACGGTGGGCACCCGCATCTTGAGCATTCTTTGCCGATTGATATGAGTTAGCACAGATTTCTAAAATCATCCTTTATTGATTCGCAAAAAGCGAAAACTTTTTAAGTGGTTAATATTTTATTAGTACTCAAAATTATATGCTTCTAAATTAACAACTATGTATTTATCTATGCTAATACAATTTTGTCTTTTAGGCCTGTTTTTTTTCACTATTTCACAATAATCTCATCTATAAATGTCCAAGCTTTATTTCCTGCACCTTGAAATCCTTCTGGAATTATACCGTAATTTGGGATTCTCAATATGACTTTACTTGCCGAAAGGTTTTTAAAAGTAGTATTAAAAGTAGAAATTATTGAGTCTCTATTTTTCACTTCAATACTAGGCAGCTTTCCTTTTACATTGCAATCTTGAGAAAAATCTATATTTATCTTTTTTGGCGAATATAACCATTGTCCATTAGCGTTATAAAAACGAGTTTCTATAGCATTGATTTTGGTGATTTCTCCAAAGTCTATTGTAATTTCCAAATCATCTCCCCAAAATCCTAACCATTCCTTATCTCCAAAACGCTCATTGCTACCATTAATTCCATTGATCATTCCTTCTTTCCCACTACCACTGTATGTTTTATTAGGAGCAACATTTAATGTAATCTTCTTACCTATTGCTTTGTGGTAATTTATGGTTTCTATAAAAGTTAAACCTAACTTCTTTTTTTGATTAAAAACGGCTGCTTTAATAGTTTTACTTTCAAAAATAGGGATTGGTCCTTTATATTTTTTTGAATTTAAAGTTGGTTCATTTCCATCTAAAGTATAACGAATGTCTTTTCCTTTTGTTAATGTTTTTAGAGCATAATTTTGTTTTTCATTTTTAGTAAATAATTCGCCTTCCACTTCATATAAATGATTTGCATAATTAATCCCTAAAGTATCTAATCGTTTATTAAAATTTTCAACTCTTGATATAAAATCGTTATAGTCTTTATTTTCATTTTTAGACCAAACAACTTCACTCATTGCTAGAATACGTGGAAACACCATATATTCTACTTGCGCTTCGGTTGGCATATACTCAGTCCATACATTACCTTGAGCTCCCAAAATATATTGTGATTCTTCTGTTGTTAATTCTTCAGGAATGGGATTAAAACTATATACTTTCTCTAATGGTAAAAAACCACCAATAGCTGTTGGTTCATCTTTATTTGTAGATTGGTAATAGTCAAAATAACAATGAGACGTTGGTGTATTAATAACATTATGTTTTTGCTTAGCAGCAGCAACAGCTCCATCTGTTCCTCTCCATGACATAACCGTTGCATTAGGAGCCAAACCACCTTCTAAGATCTCATCCCAACCAATAATTTGCCTGCCTTTACTATTCAAATAACTCTCTACTCTTGAAATAAAATAGCTTTGTAATTCATGTTCATCTTTTAAACCTTCTGTTTGCATTCTATGCTGACAATCACTGCAAGTCTTCCATCTCGTTTTTGGAGCCTCGTCTCCTCCAATATGAATGTATTGACTTGGAAACAATTCAACAACCTCATCTAATACATCTTCAATAAAGTTAAAAGTATCATCTTTACTACAATAAATATCTTCAAAAACACCCCATTTTGTTGCTACCTCAACCTGCTTCCCACTACATCCTAAATGAGGGTATGCAGCAATTGCTGCTTGAGAATGTCCAGGCATTTCTATTTCTGGTATAATAGTAATATGTCTTTCTTGAGCATATTTTACAATATCTTTTATTTCTTCTTGAGAATAATAGCCTCCATATTTTTTTCCATCAAATTCTTGAGGTTCATCATTATAATGTCCTATTAAAGTTTCATCTCTATAAGCTGCAATTTTATTTAGTTTAGGATACTTTTTTATTTCTATTCTCCAGCCTTGATCCTCAGTTAAATGCCAATGAAATGTATTCATTTTCAGCATCGCTAGAGCATCTATATATTGTTTTATAAATTTGGTAGAAAAGAAATGGCGCCCAACATCTAAATGCATACCTCTATAAACAAATTGTGGCTTATCTTCTATTTTTAAACATTGAATAGCAATACGATCTTCTTTTTCAGTCCCATTTTCAAAACTTAAAGGCAGTAACTGTCTTAAAGTCTGCACGGCATAGAATGCGCCATTATTAGTTGCTGCAGTAATTTTTATGTTTTTTGGAGTAATATCTATGTTATATTCTTCTTTATTTGACAATAAAGTATCCCTTATAAACAAAATAGTATTTTCTCCATTACTATCTTTTAATTTAATTTGACTGGAATTAGCTATATAAGACTTTAAAAATTGAGCAGACACTTTAAAAGTCTCTGCATAATGCAATTCAGTATTTGAACTCAACATAAATTGACCTTTTGCAAGCTCCTGTTTTAAAGGTATTGGAATAATTTTAGGAGCAACAGTTTTTTTTGATTTTTGAGAACAACTTATAGTCGCGCATAATAAAACAAAAACAGATAGCAGTTTAGTGAATTGCATTTTAGTATATTAGAAGCTTTAAATTTAGTAATCTATTTTTTAATGAGACACAAATTAGTAATCCTTTTTAGTTTATTTCTAATCTTAACTAACTGTAAAAAAGAGGATAATATCGCGGCTGCAGTAAAAGATAAACCTTTAATTTCTTATGTAAATCCATTTATTGGCACTGGAGGTCATGGACATACTTATCCAGGTGCAACAATGCCTTTTGGAATGATGCAGCTAAGTCCAGACACACGATTAGATGGTTGGGACGGATGCTCTGGATACCATTACAGTGACGAATACATATATGGCTTTTCGCATACACATTTAAGTGGAACTGGTGTTAGCGACTATGGCGATATTTTATTAATGCCTACAAATGAAGTAATTTTCAATAATGGTTCTAATGATAAAAAAGGATATAAATCTCATTTTTCTCACAAAATGGAAACTGCAGAACCTGGTTTTTATAAAGTGCATTTAGATGACACAAATATTGATGTAGAATTAACCGTTTCAAAAAGAAGTGGTGTACATAAATATGAATTTCCATCTGCTGAAAACCAAATCTTAATTTTAGATTTAGAACATCGAGATGAAGTGCTTGATTATAAAATCAATATGCTTAATGATAATACAATTCAAGGTTTTAGACATTCTAAAGCATGGGCAAAAAACCAGCAATTGTATTATTACATTACGTTTTCTCATAAAATTAAAACTATAAGTTATGATATAGGTGATGCTATATCTTCTAAAAACTATAAGTTCGAAAGTAAAAAAGCTGCCATTCAATTTAACAACCCAAATAATGAACCTGTGTATGTTAAAATAGGAATCTCTGCTGTAGATGAAGCTGGGGCTAAGAAAAACTTAGACGGCGAAATAGGGAATCAAACTTTTGAACAAGTAAAAAAAACAGCGCAAGACTTTTGGGAAAAGCAACTAGAAAAAATTATAATTGAAAGTGATAATGATGATTATAAAACAAATTTCTACTCATCAATGTACCATGTCTCTATTGCTCCAAATTTATATCAAGATGTAGATGGACGCTACAGAGGTATGGATTTAAAAATACATGAAGCCAAAGATTTTGATTATTATACTGTATTTTCTCTTTGGGATACTTATCGTGCTACACATCCTTTATATACAATTATTGAGCAAGATAAAACAAACGACTTCATCAATACTTTTTTAGCCAAAAAAGATGAAGGCGGTATTATGCCTATTTGGGATCTAGCTGCTAATTATACAGGTTGCATGATTGGTTATCACGCAGTACCTGTAATTGCAGATGCTTACCTAAAAGGTATTAAAGGTTATAATGCTGAAAAAGCACTTAAAGCAATGCTACATAGTGCTACCCGTGATAAATTAGGGCTAAAAACGTATAAAGAATTCGGTTTTATACCTGTAGAAGAAGAAAGTGAATCGGTATCTAAGACATTAGAATATGCATACGATGATTGGACTATAGCACAGATGGCAAAAGCAATGAATAAAAATGATATCTATAAAGAATACAGTGAACGTGCACAATACTATAAAAACATTTATGATCCAGAATCACAATTTATGCGTGGCCGCTTCCGTAACACATGGTTTGCACCTTTCGATCCTTATGAAGTAAACTTTAATTATACTGAAGCCAATTCTTGGCAATACAGTTATTATGTTCCGCAAGATGTTACTGGTTTTATAAATTTATTAGGAGGAAAAGATAAATTAGAATCTAATTTAGACAAACTATTTGTTGCCAAAGATAAAACCTCTGGAAGTCATCAAGTAGATATTACAGGTTTGATTGGCCAATACGCTCATGGCAATGAGCCAAGTCACCACATGGCTTATTTATATAATTTTGTAAATAAACCTCATAAAACTCAAGAGAAAATTCATCAAATCTTAACTGAATTATATACCAATACACCTGATGGCATTTCAGGGAATGAAGATTGCGGGCAAATGAGTGCTTGGTATATTTTTAGTTCATTAGGATTTTACCCTGTAACACCTGGCTCTAATGAATATATAATTGGAACGCCTTTATTAAAAAAGGGAACGTTTAACTTAGAAAATGGAAACCAATTTACTGTTTCTACAGAAGGCTTAAGCGATACTAATAAATATATAGAATCGGCTTCTTTAAATGGTCAACCCTTAAAACAATCTTATATATCGCATAGCGATATTATTAATGGGGGAACACTTCATTTTAAAATGTCTAGTATACCTTCTTCATGGGCAACAAAAGAAGGTGAAGAGCCAAAAACTGAAATTAAAGAACATTTAATTGTATCATCTCCATTTATTTCAAAAGGAGAGACTGCTTTTAATGGATCTACAAATATTGAGTTACAAAGTAATACCAAAGACGCTACAATTTATTATTCTGAAAATGATTCTGAGTATAAAAAATACGAAAAACCTTTTTCTATTTCTGAAGCTGGCACATTAAAAGTATATGCTGAATTAAATGGAAAAAAGAGTCCCGAAATCACTACTCAATTCTTCAAAATAGATCCAAATCTATCAATTAAATTAGATTCAGAATATGCTAATCAGTATAATGGTGGAGGCAAAAATGCATTAATTGACGGCATAGTTGGTGCGCAAGATTTTAGAACAGGAACCTGGCAAGGCTATTTTGACAAAGATGTTATAGCTACTGTAGATTTAGGTAGTGAAAAACAAATAAACAGTGTAAATGTCGGCTTTTTACAAGACCAACGCTCATGGATTTTTTATCCAACCGAAGTACAATGTCTAGTCTCTAAAGATGGGAAAAACTTTAAATCTTTAGCAAAAAATCAAAAAATTGATGCAACAATAGAATCTGAAGATGTTTCAATAAAAAACATAACATTCAACCAAAAAGGAAACTACCGCTATGTAAAGCTTGTAGCAAAAAAATTAGGAAAATTACCAGAATGGCATTTAGGACACAAACATGATGGAAGAAGCTGGGTGTTTGTTGATGAAATAAGCGTAAAATAAAAACATAATGTGTAAAGTTCATTTCATTGATTAACACATTATTAATTACATTAATCTATACTAATTAATATACTATGTCAAACCAAAACAACAAATCGGCTTTAACTACTTTAGTTACAGTCTTCTTTTTCTGGGGATTTATAGCTGCATCAAACAGTGTATTTATTCCTTTTTGTAAAACGTATTTTAATATTGACCAATTCCAATCGCAATTAGTCGATTTTGCATTTTACGGCGCCTATTATATTGGAGCTTTGCTATTGTTTATTTTATCTAGTACTATAAAAAAAGACATTGTAAATTCTTGGGGATACAAAAACGGAATTGTTTACGGCTTATTACTCTCAGCAATTGGGGCATTTGTAATGTATCCTGCTACTGCAGGTGCAGAACAAGGACAAACAGCTGTTTTCTATTTTGTATTAGTCGCTTTATTTATTGTTGGTCTCGGTTTTTCTTTACAACAAACAAGTGCAAACCCATTTGCTATTGCATTAGGCGATCCAAAAACAGGTTCTCACAGGCTTAATTTAGCTGGAGGAATAAACTCTTTTGGAACAACAATAGCACCAATTGTAGTCGCTTTTATAATCTTTGGCTCAACACCAATATCTGGTGAAGAATTAACCCGAATGATTAAAAATAACGAGATTACATTAAACACAGTACAAATGCTATATATAGGTGTTGGCGTACTATTTTTACTTGCTGCTGCATTATTTCATTTTTCAAAAAAATTACCTGCTTTAAAATCAGAAACTGCTTTTGAACCTGCTAACAAAGCAAAAAACTTATTGATTGTTTTAACCATCATAATTTTTGGCTGTTTTGGTTATATTTTTAGTACATATTTTGGTGATGTTGAAGTTTCAGAAGCGTTAGAAAACAAAAGACTAACCTTGTTAATTATTGCATTAGCAGCAGTTATTGGCTGCATATTATTTGCGTATTCAAGTTCTTCTAAAAAACCTGACGGTTGGGGAGCTATGAAATATCCACAATTGGTTTTAGGAATGTTAGCCATCTTCACTTATGTTGGTGTAGAAGTTACAGTTGGTAGTAATTTAGGAGAACTGCTTAAAAAAGTAGTTGATGACACAGGTTTAAACGAACTCGGTTTAACAGCATTAAACGATGCACAAATCGCACCATTTATTTCTTTGTATTGGGGAGGATTAATGGTTGGCCGTTGGGTTGGTGCCATTACTGTTTTTAGCCCAAGTAAAGGTTTAAAAAAAGCACTTCTAATTATTGTGCCTTATATAGCTTTAGCTGTGATTATTTTATCAAATTGGATTGGAGGAAAAATATTTTCAACTAATGAAATACTATTTTTTGCTATTTGTGTAGCTGTACAAATTGGCGGTTTCTTTTTTGCAAAAGACAATCCAGCAAAAACATTAAAAACATTTAGCCTCCTTGGAGTTTTAGCTATGCTAATTGGTGTATTTACATCAGGAAATATCGCATTATTCGCCTTTTTATCTGGTGGTTTATTCTGTTCAATTATGTGGCCTTGTATTTTTACATTAAGTATTGCTGGTTTAGGAAAATACACATCTCAAGGTTCTGCTTTTTTAGTGATGATGATTTTGGGTGGCGCTATTATTCCGCCATTACAAGGAAAATTAGCAGATGTTTTTAATATACAATCTTCTTATTGGATTGCAGTATTATGTTTTGCATATTTATTATTCTATGCATTTATAACAAAAACTGTTTTAGATAAACAAGGAGTAGAATACTAGTAAAGTATAGTAATAATAAAAAAGGCTCACTAAAAAGTGAGCCTTTTTTATTTCTTTCAAAATACATAAACAATAGAATTTATATATTGTAACTATAAATAATTTAAAATGAAAAGAAGAGACTTCCTGAAAAGCACGTCATTAACTGGTGTTGGACTCGCTGTTGGAACAACGTTAACCAACTGTTCAGAAAATTCTAAAACAGAAAATTTGGCATCTACAACCAGATCAGCGCTATCATTACCATTAGTAATAGCTACATGGAATGTGCCAAATGCTACAACAAAAGCTTGGGAAATACTTCAAAAAGGGAGTAATGCTTTAGATGCTGTTGAGCAAGGTTGTAAAGTTGAGGAAGCAGATATAAACAACCAATCTGTTGGAAAAGGTGGCTTGCCTGATAGAGACGGAAACGTAACTTTAGACGCCTGTATTATGGATAAAAATGGAAACTGTGGTTCAGTTGTTCATTTGCAAAATATAACGCATGCTATATCTATTGCTAGAAATGTTATGGAGAATACGCCTCATGTCATGCTTTCTGGAAAAGGTGCAGAGCAATATGCGTACAAATTAGGCTATAAAAAAGAGAACTTACTAACGGAAGCTTCAAAGAAAAAATGGGAAGAATGGAAAATCACTTCTAAATATAAACCAATTATTAATATAGAAAATCACGACACCATTGGAATGCTAGCCATAGACAAGAATGGTGATATTTCTGGTGCCTGTACTACTAGTGGATTAGCTTACAAAATGGCTGGTCGTGTTGGAGATTCGCCAATTATTGGTTCTGGTTTATTTATAGATAATGAAATTGGAGGCTGTGTTGCAACTGGCTTGGGAGAAGAAGTTGTTAAGACTGTTGGTAGTTTTCTTGTGGTTGAATTAATGCGTCAAGGCAAATCACCTCAAGCTGCTTGTGAAGAAGCTATTAAACGTATTATAAACAAGCCCAATAGTGATTATAAAAACTTTCAAGTAGGTTACATTGCTGTAAATAAAAAGGGTGAAACTGGTAGTTTTGCTATACACGAATGGTTTAGCATGACTAAGTTTCATGATGGAAAAAACGAAAATATCCAATCTAAATTTATTATAAAAGCCAAATAATAAAAAACGCCGAAAACTTAATTTTCGACGTTTTAATTTATTAAAAATTAATAGCTTAGTTAATTTGCAAAATTTAATTCGCCTCGAGCTTCTTGTTCTTTAAATTGCTTTACAAGATCTAATGCATCTGGAATAACATCACTACATAAAATAATAAGCGATCCTTTTTTTGCATTTTTTACAGCAAAAGTGATTGCTTCCTTTTCAGAAGGAATAATAGTTGTTTTCTTATTCGGGTCTTTCATTTTAATGCCATCATCTAACATTTTAATAAGCTCTTCTTCTGTTTTTCCTCGTAAGCGTTTATCTTGTCGAATAATAATTTCATCAAACATTTCTGCAGCGATGCTTCCCATTTCATTATTATCTTCGACTCTTCTATCTCCAATTCCTGCAATAATGCCAACCTTAACAGTAGCATCCAGTTCATCTGTAAATTTTTGCAACGCTCTCATTCCTGCAGGATTATGTGCATAATCTAGTAGAATTGAAAAATCGTTAAACTTAAATAAATTTAAACGTCCAGGAGTTTGTGAAGCTGATGGTATAAAGGTCTCCAATCCTGCTTTTATATCTTCATTACTTATACCTTGCACATTAGCAGCTAATACTGCAGCAAGAACATTTTGAATCATAAATTTTGCTTTCCCTCCATAGGTTAATGGAATATTTATCGCTTCCATAATTCGCATTTTCCATTCACCTCTACAAATAGTAACCCAACCATTTTCGTAAACAGCTGTAATACCTCCTTTACGCTGAAGAGCTTTAACACGAGGATTATTTTCATCCATAGAAAATAATGCAACGTTACAATCTACATTACGCCTCATATCATAAACCAAATCATCATCTGCATTTAAAATAGCATATCCATCTGGTAATACCGTTTCTGGCACAACTGCTTTTACTTTAGCTAATTGTTCTATAGTATGAATTCCTTTTAGCCCTAAGTGATCTGCTGCAACATTAGTAACTACAGCAACATCGCATTTTTTAAATCCTAATCCAGCACGTAGCAATCCACCTCTAGCACATTCTAAGACAGCAAAATTTACAGTTGGATCTTTAAGTACAAATTCTGTACTTGCAGGACCTGTGCAATCTCCAGTCATTAATAATCTATTTTGAATGTAAACACCATCACTTGTAGTATATCCCACACGATAACCTTTCATTTTTGCAATATGAGCAATTAAACGCGTTGTTGTTGTTTTGCCATTAGTACCAGAAGTAGCAATAATTGGAATACGTCCAGTATCCCCTTTTTGTGGAAAGAGTTTATCAATTACTGGTGCTGCAACATTTCTAGGCAATCCGCTTGTTGGAGCTAGATGCATTCTAAAGCCTGGTCCAGCATTAACTTCCAAAACTGCACCACCTGTTTCTGCTAGTGGCTTTGTAATATCTGTAGTCATAATATCTACACCACAAATATCCAAATCTATAATTTTAGAAATACGCTCTACCATACTCACATTGGCTGGATGAACAATATCTGTAACATCTTCTGCTGTTCCTCCTGTACTTAAATTTGCAGTATCTTTTAAAACCAGTCTTTCTCCATCTGCAATTACAGAATCTAAAGTATAACCAGCATCTTTTATAAGTTTCTGCGTCAGCTCGTTAATTGTTATTTGTGTTAATACTTTTTCATGACCATAGCCTCGTCTTGGATCTTCATTCACTTTATCTACAAGTTCTTGAACAGTAGATTTCCCATCACCTATAACATGAGCGGGTGTTCTAATTGCAGCTGCAACTAATTTATTATTAATTACTAATAATCTATAATCTTCTCCTACTATAAATTTTTCAATAATAATTGCTCCACTTCTTGAACTATCTTTTGCATGTCTAAAAGCAACAAGTGCGTCATCATAATTTTGAATATCTACAGTAATACCACGGCCATGATTACCATCAATTGGTTTTATTACTAAAGGAAATCCTACATACTCACAAGCTTCTGCAAGACTCCTTTCTCGGCGTATAATATCACCACGAGGGACTTCAACTTCAGCTTGTTCTAATAAAAACTTAGTATCTTCTTTATCACATGCTAATTCTACACCAATACTACTGGTTTCACTAGTTACAGTAGCTTGAATACGTTTTTGATTTGCACCATAACCTAATTGGCATAAAGAATACTTATTTAATCGAATCCATGGAATACCACGCGCTTCTGCTTCAGCTATTATAGAACCCGTACTTGGGCCTAATCTATCTGCTTCTCGAAGCTCTCGCATTTCTTGAATATCTTCAGCTAAATCATAATCTTCTCCTGCAATTAATGCTTCGCAAATACGCACAGCAGATTTAGCCGCAAAACGGCCAACGCTCTCTTCCATATAAGAAAACACCACATTATAAACACCTTCTTCGCCATAACCTCTTGTTCTTCCAAAGCCTGTATCCATTCCTGCAAGTGTTTGTATTTCAAGAGCAATATGTTCAATAACATGTCCCATCCAAGTCCCTTCATCTACACGCATAAAAAAACCACCTTCACATCCTTCAGAACATCTATGGGAATACATACTGGGAAACATTGCTTTTAAACGTTCAGAAAAACCATCAACTTTATTGGTAGGATACTCTTCCATTTTTTCAAGATCAAGTACCATTACTATTAATTTATGACGACGTATAGACCAATAATTTGGCCCTCTCATAGCATTTATGCTTATTATTTTCATATTATTTGGTTTATTTATTAGTATGGAGGAAAGAATATAAATATATACAATTTTCTCTAAAAATTTAGTTTATTTTTGCCCAGATTAAATAATATAATCACGAATTTATGCTTACGAATAAAGGAACACTAATTCCTATTGGTGGAAATGAAGATAAGGGAATAGAAGAGAACGAACAATATACTTTAGAGTTCATTGACGAAGGCATTCTCTTTCATGTAGTTAAAGAAGCTGGTGGAATAGATGCAAATATTGTAGTTATACCTACTGCGTCAAGCATTCCTGTAGAAGTTGGAGAGAATTATTTAGAAGCTTTTTCTACTTTAGGTTGTAAAAATGTTACAGTTTTAGATATTAGAAGTAAAGAAGATTCTGAAAAAAAAGACGCCATAGACTTAATTAAGGCAGCTAATTGCGTTATGTTTTCTGGCGGTGACCAATCTAAAATTACCAATAAAATTGGTGGTACAGAAATTCATGAGATAATAAAACATCGCTATAAAACCGAAAAGGGTTTTGTTGTTGCTGGTACTAGTGCAGGAGCTATGATGATGTCTCATGAAATGATTGCTGGTGGAAGTGCTACAGAATCTTTTATTAAAGGCGCTGTAAAAATGTATAAAGGGTTAAGTTTAATTCCAGGTTTAATTATCGATACTCATTTTATTAAACGTGGCCGTTTTGGAAGAATATCTGAAGCTGTAGCCCAATTCCCAAAGCTTATTGGTATTGGTTTAGCAGAAGATACTGGTATGATTATTAAAAATAATAAGTGTAAAGTTATTGGCTCTGGAATGGTTATTATTTTTGATGGTCGCCGAATTAAACATAATAAGCATAAAATTCTTTCTGAAGGTACACCTATGTCATTAACTAATATGCGCACACATATTTTATCTAATGGTGACCGTTTTCATATAGACAAGAAAAAGGTTAAAGTTCTGCCTATTGAAGAGCCTTTTATTTAATCTTTATAAATAGCTATTTCCTCTTTTCCAGCTGAAGACTTAGATGCTCTATACATCCCTTCAGTATTAAAAGGCATGGCTATATTACCCTTGGTGTCAACTGCAATTAGTCCACCATCACCACCAATGTCAAGAATACGCTTATTAATAACTTCTTCTGATGCCTCTTTTAGTGACATATTTTTATGCTCTATTAAACAAGCTACATCATAAGCTACAACACCACGAATAAAGAATTCTCCACTTCCTGTACAAGACACAGCACAGGTTTTGTTATTGGCATAATTTCCAGCACCTATCATTGGACTATCTCCAACTCTTCCCCATTTTTTATTTGTCATGCCTCCAGTAGAAGTCGCCGCAGCGATATCTCCATTTTTATCACAAGCAACAGCTCCAACTGTTCCAAATTTTGAATCTTTTTTTAACGAGTGATCCAATTGAAAATTATCAGTGCCTTTAATTTCCAACCATTGATTGTGTCTTAATTCATCGTAAAAATACGATTCATTCTCCAGTTTATAATTTAGTTCTTTCGCAAACTGCATAGCGCCTTCTCCAGCCAAAAACACATGCTCACTTCTTTCCATAACATCTCTTGATAATGATACAGGGTTTTTAATACCAGTTATTAATGAAACAGCACCTGCATTTAAAGTTTTCCCATCCATTATTGCGGCATCCATTTCATGACCTTCGGTAGCAGTAAAAACACTTCCTTTCCCAGCGTTAAATAGTGGAGAATCTTCTAATAAGACAACTGCTTTTTCAACAGCATCAATAGCTGTTCCGCCATTTTCTATAATAGCATATCCAGCATCTAATGCTTTTTTTAAAGCCAATTTATACTGTACTTCTAATTCAGGAGTCATCATTCCTTTTACCAAAGTTCCTGCACCACCATGAATTGCGATTGAAAATGTATTCATTCTAATAATTTAAGTGTCGAAAATTACGAATTGTAATTCAATTAATTTAAATTAAAAGCAGAAGTTTTTGTAGATTTGATTTCTTTCAAATTTATACAAATGTCTGATAATAAACGTGTCTTTTTAGTTGATGCTTTCGCATTAATTTTTCGTGGCTACTATGCCTTTATAAAAAATCCAAGAATTAATTCTAAAGGTTTGGATACCTCAGCTATAATGGGTTTTATGAACTCTCTTTTAGATGTTATAAAACGTGAAAGGCCAGACCACTTGGCTGTTTGTTTTGATAAAGGCGGAAGTGCAGATCGTGTAGAAATGTATGCAGAATACAAGGCTAATAGAGATGAAACACCTGAAGCTATAAAAATAGCAGTACCAATAATACAAGACATTTTAAAAGCTATGCATATTCCAATTATGGTAAAAGCAGGTTTTGAGGCCGATGATGTTATTGGAACTTTAGCCAAACAAGCTGAAAAAGAAGGTTACCAAACCTTTATGGTTACACCAGATAAGGATTTTGCGCAATTAGTAAGCGAAAATATTTTTATGTATCGACCTGTTTTTGGTGGTGGTTATGAAACATGGGGAATCCCAGAAGTTCAAAAAAAGTTTGAAGTTACAGATCCTTTACAAGTGATTGATTTCCTGGGAATGATGGGAGATTCATCAGATAACATCCCTGGATTACCAGGTGTTGGAGAAAAAACAGCAAAGAAGTTTTTAGCGCAATATGGCTCTATGGAAAATCTATTAGCTAACACACATGAGCTAAAAGGAAAAATGAAAGAAAAGGTTGAAGCTAATGGAGAATTAGGTTTACTATCTAAAAAATTAGCGACTATAATGCTGGATGTACCTGTAGAATTTAATGCTAAAGATTTTGAATTAGACCAACCAGATATACCAAAAGTAACAGAGATTTTTCAAGAGCTAGAATTTAGACGTTTAATAGATAATTTTAATAAAACATTTGCTACAGAAGCAACGTCAACTACTACTGGAAATACTCCAACAAAAACCGAAACCAAAGCGACACCAAAAGAAGTTAAATCTGCTGGAGCTGGACAGTTTTCTTTATTTGGAGGAGAAACGTCTTCGGCAGATACAGCAACAGAAAACACATTTCAACGCAATACTATAGATACTAATGCTCACTTTTACCAAAGTGTTGCTCCTGGAATGGCTACTAAATTGTTTATTAAAAATTTAATGAGCCAAACTAGTGTTTGTTTTGATACAGAGACTACAGGCTTAAATCCATTAACAGCAGAATTAGTTGGCATTGCTTTTTCTTGGGAAGTTGGTAAAGGATTTTACTTACCATTTCCAGAAGATAAAAATGAAGCTCAAAACATAATTGAATCACTTCGTCCATTTTTTGAAGCTGAAAACATAGAGAAAATTGGACAGAATTTAAAATACGATATTAAAGTACTTCGCAAGTATAATATTAATGTAAAAGGCAAGCTCTTTGATACGATGCTAGCGCATTATTTAATTAATCCAGATATGCGCCATAATATGGATGTATTAGCTGAAACCTATTTAAATTACACACCTATTTCTATTACGGAGCTTATTGGTAAAAAAGGTAAGAACCAACTCTCTATGAGAGAAGTTCCTTTAGACAAGCAAACAGAATACGCCGTTGAAGATACAGATATTACTTTACAATTAAAAGAGCATTTTCAAACAGAATTAGGTGATGCTAATACTCAAAAATTATTTGATGATATTGAAGTGCCTTTATTACGTGTTTTGGCTGCAATGGAAGTTGAAGGTATCAACTTAAATGTAGATTTTTTAAATACTTTATCTGAAGAATTGAATAATGACATTGAAACCTTAGTTGCTAAAATTTATGAGGTCGCTGGAGAGGAATTCAACATTGCTTCACCAAAACAATTAGGTATTATTTTATTTGAAAAATTAAAACTGGTTGATAAACCAAAAAAGACCAAAACTGGTCAATATAAAACAGGAGAAGACATCTTGTCTTATTTAGCAAAAGACCACGAAATTATCCAGAACATTTTAGATTATCGAGGATTAGCGAAATTAAAAAGTACTTATGTCGATGCTTTACCAACACAAGTAGAAGAAGCTACTGGTCGCGTACACACAGATTATATGCAAACTGTAGCAGCTACTGGTCGTTTAAGTAGTAACAACCCTAATTTACAAAATATTCCTATTCGTACAGAACGTGGCCGTCAAGTAAGAAAAGCATTTGTTCCTAGAAATGAAGATTTTATTTTATTAGCTGCAGATTATAGTCAAATAGAGCTACGTATTATTGCAGCATTAAGTAAAGAAGAAACCATGATTGAAGCTTTTAAAAACGGCGAAGATATTCATGCGTCTACAGCTGCAAAAGTATTTGACGTTGCTTTAGACGAAGTCACTCGTGAGCAACGTAGCAATGCTAAAACCGTAAACTTCGGGATTATTTATGGTGTGTCTGCTTTTGGTTTAAGTAACCAAACCGATTTGTCACGTAGTGAAGCTAAAGAACTTATAGACACTTATTATGAAACGTACCCTAAACTAAGAGCTTATATGAGCGAGCAAGTTGATTTTGCTCGAGACAATGGCTATGTACAAACTGTTTTAGGGCGCCGTCGCTACTTAAAGGATATTAATTCTCGCAACGCTGTTGTTCGTGGTGCTGCAGAGCGTAATGCTGTAAATGCTCCTATTCAAGGAAGTGCAGCAGATATTATTAAAATCGCTATGATAAACATCCACAACAAATTAGAAGCAGGCAATTACAAAACTAAAATGCTGTTACAAGTCCATGATGAACTGGTTTTTGATGTTTACAAACCTGAATTGGAAGACATGAAAATCTTAATAAAAACCGAAATGGAAAATGCCTTTAAAATGGATGTTCCATTAGATGTAGAGTTAGATACTGGTTTGAATTGGTTAGAAGCGCATTAAAAATATAATAATGATTAGTATAATTAAAGATTGGTTTCCCTTTGATATCGTAGAGTTAAAAAAACTAAATGGTTACGATAATGTAAATTATCTACTAAAAACCAATAACGATAAATTTATCTTTAAAACATACCTCTTTTCAGAAGATATTCTAGCGTTAGTTGAAGCCGAGAATAGCATATTAAATGCATTTGAAAACAATAATACTTTTCCTCAACCAATAGCTTTTAAAGACGGTAGCTTTCTAAAAATAGTTGACATAAACAACACTAAAACCATCTGTAGATTACTCACTTTTTTAGATGGTTCATTTTTAGGAGATATCAAACACACAAATAATTTAATGGAATCTATTGGAGCTTTTACTGCTAAAATGGATCTTCAGCTTTTAAAATTAAATAACTATGTTTTAAAAGCAAGGCAATGGGAATGGGACTTGCAATACTTAGAGCTCAATAAAAAATATATTGAAGACATTCCAGACAAGGGAAATAGAAATTTAGTCTTGTATTTTTTTCAACAATACCAATTAAATGTAACTCCTTTTTTAGCTGGATTAAGAAAATCCATTATTCATAATGACATTAACGAATGGAACGTTTTAATAAAAAACGGTACTATTTCTGGACTTATAGACTTTGGTGATTTAGCTCATTCTCCATTAATTAATGAACTCGCTATAGCTATAACATATGCTTGTTACGACAAAGACAATCCTTTAGAATGGGCTATATATCTAATAAAAGGATATCACAAAACACTTCCTCTCGAGGAAAAAGAATTAGACATTTTATATTATCTAATTGCAGGACGATTATGTACAAGTCTATGTAATTCAGCGCATGCAAAAAAATCAGATCCTAAAAACAGTTATGCATCCGTTAGTGAAAAAAATGCATTGAAAATGCTTTACAATTGGATAAAAATAAATCCGATAAAAGCTAAAAATGAATTTCGCAAAGCTGCCAATTTTGCCATTGAAACACCAAAAGCTATTGATAATGTAATAAAAAAAAGGCTTCAGATTTCGAGCCCTAATTTATCATTAAGTTATGATAACCCAATATACATGACTAAATCGGCATTCCAATACATGTATGATGCTTATGGAAACACTTACTTAGATGCCTATAATAACATTCCACATATTGGACATTCGCATCCAGAAATCACAACTATTGCGACACAGCAAATAGCAACATTAAATACTAATACCAGGTATTTATTTGATGCTTTCCCTGAATATGCAGAGGCTTTATTATCTAAATTCCCCGAACCTTTAGACACTGTTTTTTTTGTTAATTCTGGAAGTGCAGCTAGTGATTTAGCTATTAGACTTGCACATGCTCATACAAAACATGACACCATAATGGTCATGGAACATGGCTATCATGGTAACACACAAGCTTCAATAGATATTAGTCATTATAAATACAATAATAAAAAAGGGCAAGGTCAAAAAAATCATATTATTAAAACAGTAATTCCAGACACTTACAGAGGAATACATACAAATAATGATGGATCTGCAGGAGAATCTTATGCAAATGATGCTATCATACAAATTGAAAAAAGTGAAACTCCCATTTCTGCTTTTATAACAGAACCAATTGTTGGTTGTGGCGGACAAGTACCACTTGCAAAAGGCTATTTAAAAAAAATATACCCCGCAATTAGAAAACAAGGCGGCCTTTGTATTAGCGATGAAGTACAAACAGGTTTTGGACGTTTAGGCGATTACTTTTGGGGGTATGAAGCACAAGGTGTTATTCCAGATATAGTTATTTTAGGAAAACCAATTGCTAATGGTCATCCAATGGGTGCTGTGGTAACCACTAAAGCAATAGCTAATTCTTTTAGTAAAGGGGTTGAATTTTTTAGTTCTTTTGGTGGAAATCCGGTATCATGCAAAATAGCTTTAACTGTTTTAAAAGAAATTGAGAAAAACAAACTACAACAAAATGCAAAACTAGTAGGCGATTACTACCAATCATTATTTAAAATACTAAAAGAAAAGTATAGCTGTATTGGAGATGTTAGAGGTTCTGGTTTATTTATTGGTATAGAAATAGTAAAAGAAAATTCTATAGAACCTAATCCAAAATTAGCGCATTACATTAAAAACGAATTAAGAAATCGTTTTATTCTTATTAGCACAGATGGTCCAAATGATAGTGTTATTAAAACAAAACCACCATTATGTTTTTCAAAAACTGACGCCAATATAGTAGTTAAAGCAATTGATTCTATTTTGGAAGATTATTACAATAAGTAGTATAAAAAATCAATTATAAGTCGGAAACGAGATAAGTCATATCCAAGTTATCAAAAGAAATTTTATCCCATTTTTTCAGGACTCCAACATAGTAATTATAAGCACTATGTTGAAAAAATCTAGTTTCTTTCTTATACCATTTCCCATCTCTTCCATATTTAAAACCCTCAAGTTCTTTTTCCGTTAAACCATTAACATCCACTTCAATATCTGGATATTTAAAAGCTTGTATTTCTTTAAGTTTTCCTGTAGGATAATAATTAATATCATTAACAAAAGAAGGCATTTCTATTTTCCCAAACTTCAATCCTAGAATTTTATTTAGAAGTGTATTACTATTTTTCACATAACTTGTTAGACCGCTTTCAAACAATCTTATAAATGCATCTTTACCTAGCTTCTTAACTTTGAATTCTTTTCCACCAAATAACCAACCTTTAATCTTATCCTTAGTAATTAGTTTATCTTCTTCATAATTAAATGGCATATATGGCACTGGATCTTTGGGGTTTATTATAGAGTAACTTGTGCCTTTTTTACTAAATCTTTTATTATAATCTTCTGAGAATTCTTTGTTACCAGACATAGGTTGAGCATAAGCATAAGTTTTATATACATTTTTTGAAGACAACTCATATTTTGGCAAATTTTCCAAATAAGCTCGAGTTAAAGTAGCTAAAGCTGCTCCTTGACTATGCCCAGTTAAAATAATATTATAAATACCTTTAGTGTTTAATATCTTTATTTGTTCTTTTATTTCCTGAGACAAAATAACTATAGTCAATCCATAGCCAGCATGAACTGCTGCTGCTTTATTTTTTGAAAAAGCATAGTCTTTTTTTTCTCCATCTAAACTAATTTTTCCTTTTGCAGGAATCATAGCAGAATAACAATTCTCAACCCAACTAATAATTTTATTTGTAGAACCTCTATAATTAATAATGCCTATCTCTCCATTTTCATATACCTGAAATTTATTATCCATACTTAAAATATCGGAAGTATAACTTAAATTAAAGTTTTCAGGAATTATACTACTAGTCGAACCAAATTGCTTTAAAAAATTAAAGCTATTACAAAGTGCAATCGTCTGTTTAGCTTCATTGGTATTAAAACCAGGTTTTAACTGCCCAGATGAAACTATAGTAGTTAGTAAAAATATAATGGTTAATAATACTCGCATATTCTAATAACTTAAATAACAAATTAATTATTGTCTTTAAGTTATTTACAAAAACGATTCCAAAGTTCATTTTACTTAAAATGCTTTTAAATGAATAGGTCTCTAGAAATTATAATGGCTCGTATTATTTTGAAGACGAATTAGATAAATAATTAAACCGTTTCTTTCCTCTCTATTAATGAAATTCCTGAGAATTGATTTGAATTAAAAACTATTCTTGAGTTATGAATTAAAGAACCTTAGCTCTATAGTTTTTAGATATTAATTTATCCCTTAAATAGCTTGTAACAAACGAAGCTGTTTAAAATATCATTCATTAACCAAAACCCAAAGTTCTACTTCTTCCTTAGAACGCCTATTTTGCTCACGCTTTGTTTTACTTGAAGCTCCTTTCACTTTTTTTCTTAAACAAGTATCTAATTTAAACCTTCCACCATTTGCTAGTTCGTTCTCTATAGGATGCTCTTTTGTAACATCAGTAATTTGAGCCAAATTAGAGAATATAATAACAAGCTTCCCTTCTGGCAACAGTCTTTTTTTAGCTTCAGTAAAAAAATCTAAAAACAGAGTTTCATTGTAGTAAATAGCTTGGTCATTTTTATCAAGTTCTTGAGATGCAGGCAACCACGGCGGATTAAAAACAATGAGTTCAGTCTGCTTTTCCCATTGACCAAAAAGAGGTGCAAAATCGAGTTGGATTTTTCTAGATAGTTTTGTGCCTCCCATATATTCTGTTAACCCAACAATGGCATTTGGGTTTGTATCTGTTCCAAAAACCTTTTGAAAACCATGCTTTATCATTTGAAATGCTAATACACCACTTCCTATTCCAACATCTATTGCAGACTTTTTAGATCCTTTATACCGTTTCAACCAGTTGTCTAAAAGTATTAAATGATCAAAACGAGTAGGAAAATAAACGCCGTAATACGGATGGAGTTTGTTTCGCAATACAGGAATTAAAATACCGTTTTGGTACCATTGCCATGCACTATTCAACCCTTGCACTTGAGGAAAAGGCAATAAAAAATCGCTAGTTCCGGGATAGAGTTTCTTTAACCAACCAATAAAAGGTGCTTTTTTTACTGTTAATTTATGATCTACAACTTGTATATAAATTAGATTTGATAGTTTTTGATATGTAGAACGATACTCACGCTGTTCTTGAAACGTCTCGCTAGGCATCGTTTTCTTAATATACTTCTGTAACTCGCTAAGTAAAACTAAACCGTTACTATAAAACTCTGTTATAAGTATAGCTTTGCCAGCTTCCAATCCTTTAATCGAACGATTTATATTTATCAATCTATTAAATTGCACTAATGGCTGTTTTGGAAAAAAAGGTTCTGGTTTGTTTACACTTATATCTTTTATCATCGTTTATTTTGAATGGAGACGAATTGCAGAGTAATGAGGTTCGCAAGGCTCAAGATTAAAATCACTATTATAGTTATTGACTAGCAATCAGGCATTAAGTTGCTCACTAGAGTTTAAATTAATCAAAAAAGAGACTTAAGAAATAAGCCTAAGATTTCGCTGAAGTCGTGCGAAAGAATAATTAATATCAACAGATAAATAATATTATAACAAAGATACTTTTTTTAAACCCATTTACAGATATAATACTGAGGTAATATTATAGTAGAAGTCAAATGATGCCATCAAAAAAATTATAAAGCTAACTATCGTCTTTTCTTTCTAAACTTAGCTTTATCCTTGCGTTGGTTAAAAGGCACAGCATCATTAAAAGTGTTTTTAGCTTCTCCATTAGGTTTGTTTTTACGCCATTTTTCGTTTTTTTCTGGTAATAATACTTTTAATAAATCTTGACGACCTAATTTATTCAAGGTCTTTTTTATCCAAGCTTTGTTTTCATCTTTATACCAAAAGAAAAAACGGTGTTGTTCGTCTTTCTCCTTACGCGTTTTTGGCGTATTTACTTTTTTAAGTGTGTAAGGATGATAACCACTATAGTAAATAACAGTAGCAACCGTCATAGGCGTTGGCGTAAACCCTTGCACTTGCTCTAACTGGAATCCCATGTCTTTGGTTTCGGCAGCTAGGTTTGCCATGTCTTCTTGCTCACATGCTGGATGATTAGATATAAAATAAGGAATCAATTGTAGCTTTAAATTCTTCTTTACATTAATCTTATCAAAACGTTCTTTAAACTTATGAAAATAAGTAAACGATGGTTTACGCATCAATTTTAAAACAGGATCACTAGTATGTTCTGGCGCTACTTTAAGTCGACCGGAAACGTGCTTAGTCATGACTTCTTCAGTATAATCGTCTAACTCTTTTGGATCTGCATTTTTATTAAATTCTGGCACTAACATATCATGACGAATACCAGAACCTATAAACGATTTTTTAACCTTTGGGTGACTATCTACTGCTTGATACAATTCCGTTAATGGTTTGTGAGACGTATCTAAATTACTGCATATTACTGGCGAAATACAACTTGGCGCAACACACTTATCGCATATAGACTGTACTTTACCTTTCATTTGATACATATTAGCACTTGGCCCACCAATATCACTTAAATAGCCTTTAAAATCTGGCATATTAGCAACTTTATCAACTTCTCTTAATATAGATTCTTTACTACGACTTGCTATAAATTTTCCTTGATGTGCAGAAATGGTACAAAAGCTACAACCACCAAAACAACCACGATGAATATTTATAGATGTCTTAATCATCTCGTAAGCAGGAATTGGCCCTCGCTTATTGTATTTTGGATGCGGTAATCGCGTATATGGCAACTCAAAAGAAGCATCAATTTCTTCTTCCGTCATGGTTGGATATGGCGGATTAATCATCAATGTTTTATTACCTACTTTTTGAAAAATACGCCTTGCTTTTAACTTGTTAGATTCTTGTTCTATAATCTTAAAATTAGACGCATACTTTTTCTTATCCTTTAAACAAATCTCATGCGAAGCAATTTCAACATCTTCCCAATTACTATTTTTAGGAATTTTAGCCTCTTTATTTAAAAGAACTGCAGTTTGTTTAATTGTTGTAATACTTGAAAATGGTACACCTTTTTGCATTAAACGTACTACTTCACGTAATGGTTGTTCTCCCATACCATAAACCAACATGTCTGCTTTAGAGCTTTCTAAAATCGATGGCATAAGCTTATCACTCCAATAATCGTAATGCGTTACGCGACGCAGTGATGCTTCAATACCTCCAAGCAATACAGGAACATCAGGCCATTTTTCTTTTAAAATTTTTGAATATACCGAAGTTGCATAATCAGGTCTAAACCCAATATCACCATTAGGTGTATACGCATCTTTGTCACGACGTTTTTTATTAGCATTATAATTGCTAATCATAGGATCCATACAACCACCAGTAACACCAAAAAATAATTTTGGCGCTCCCAATTTTACAAAATCTTGAAGATTATCATTAACATTAGGTTGCGGTACAATAGCAACACGCAAACCAAAACTTTCTAGCAAACGCCCAATAACAGCTGGTCCAAATGTTGGATGATCAACATAAGCATCACCACTAAAAAGTATGACGTCTAGTGCTTCCCAACCCCGTATTTTAACCTCTTTATTAGTGGTAGGTAACCAACTTGAAAGTTTTAAGTCTTGCATAAGACTGCAAAAATAGTTAAAAAATGGGTCTTTATTGGAATATATAGGTTAATCGTCTCAATAGTCTTCTTAAAACTTATAGAATATCAATAAATATAGAAGTTGGTTTAAAAGCAACTGATTTAAAAAACAAACAACTTAAAATCAAAAGATTAAATATTTAACAAAAATGAAAAGTAATTTTTATTAATTAAAAGCGACGTAAATCATCAATATTAAAATTTTATAAAATCATGAAGAACTTAACTAAAATCACACTAATTTTATCTGTAATTTATTTTACATCAATCTCCCAAACAAATGCCCAAGGTCTGGTTGATGGATTCTTTACTAATAAAGGAGAAGCCAACTTTTCATTATCATATTCTAATAGTCAATTTGATAGTTTTTTTGTAGGAAAAACTAAAGTTGATGGTGTTCCAGCCCATGGTAAAATAACACAAAGCATTTTTAATTTTTATGCTAATTATGGTATTACAGATAGACTAACTGCAATTGTTAGTTTACCTTATATTACTGCTGAAGGTGATGGAGTTGATGATCCCATCAATGGAACAAATGAGCAATCAGACTTGCAAGATTTAAATGTTATGGTAAAATATGCTCTTTTTAAAGAAGAATTAAAAAATGGTTCTACAACTTACTTTGTAGCTGCAGGAGGATCACTTCCTCTAGGGTACGAACCTAATGGTATTTTATCTATTGGAAATGGAGCGCCAAGTATAGATGCAAAAATAGGAATGCACTACAAAAATAATACTGGCTTTTTTGGTACATTAGCTTTTGGGTATACTGTTAGAGGTGAAGCCGACAACAATTTAAATGTAGGAGATGGCTCAAACTTTGATGCTCCAAACAGTATTAACTCTTTAATAAAGCTTGGTTATGCTACAGGAAAAATATATGTAGATGCTTGGTTTGATTCTCAATATTCTAAAAATAATAATATAGATATTGCAAATGGTAATTTCTTCGGTAACTTCCCAGAAACTCAAGTCAATTATTCTCGTGTTGGAGCAAATGTGTTTGTTCCAATAACAAATACAATAGGTTTAAACGCAGGTATTGGCACCACAGTAGATGGTAGAAATTTAGGAAACTCTACAACATATACCGGTGGTATTATTTACAGTCTAAAAAAATAAATTAGCTTCTCGCTTAAAAACAAAAACAACAGAATCCTCTTAAGCTAAATATAACGTGATTACACTTATATTTTTTGACTTAAGAGGGTTTTGTGTAATCAGGATACACCTATAGTAAGTAGTAAGCAATTTTTAAACGAAATAAACCTACTACAGTATTTGGTAATCAAATATATAATCGTAAATTTGCAAACTCTTTTTGAGAGAGGAATGTTTAATAATAAAATTTAATAATTGTGGATACACTAAGCTACAAAACGATTTCAGCCAATAAAGCTACTGTTGATAAGCAGTGGGTTTTAATTGATGCTGATGGTCAAACATTAGGGCGTATGTGCACTCAAGTTGCAAAACTTTTAAGAGGAAAGCACAAGCCAAGCTTCACACCACACGTTGATTGTGGAGATAACGTTATTGTTATCAACGCAGAAAAAATCAACTTATCAGGAAACAAGTGGAATGACAAAACGTACATTCGTCACACAGGTTACCCAGGTGGTCAAAGAAGTTTAACTGCTACTGAATTATTTGGAAAAGATCCAGCTAGATTAGTAGAAAAGTCTGTAAAAGGAATGTTACCTAAAAATAAATTAGGAGCAGCTCTTTTTAGAAATTTAACTGTTGTTACAGGAACAGAGCATGCTCACGAAGCTCAAAAACCTAAAACAATTAACTTAAACGAATTCAAGTAATGGAAGTATTACACAAAATTGGTCGTAGAAAAACGGCTGTTGCTCGTGTTTACCTTTCTAAAGGAAAAGGTAACATCACGATTAACAAGAAAGAATTAAAAGACTACTTCCCAACTGCAACTTTACAGTATAAAGTAAACCAACCGTTAGTAATGACTGAAAACGATGGTGCTTTTGACATTAAAGTAAATGTATTTGGTGGTGGTATTACAGGTCAAGCAGAAGCTATCCGTTTAGCAATTTCTCGTGCAATGTGCGAGTTAAATGAAGAAAACAGATTAATCTTAAAACCTGAAGGATTATTAACAAGAGACCCAAGAATGGTTGAGCGTAAGAAATTCGGACAGAAGAAAGCTCGTAAGAAATTCCAATTCTCGAAACGTTAATATTATTGTTGAATTTATTTTCAACACAAAACAAAAAATTAAACAGTTATTGTTGTCCTAGTCTAAATAAGGCAGGATTTAGTTTAGCATCTAAATAATTAAGGCGAATTATATTAATGACCACTTAATTATTGCTAATTCAACAGAACGTAAACTATTACAAAATGGCAGTAGAAGTAAAAGAATTACTTGAAGCAGGTGTACACTTCGGTCACCTTACACGTAAGTGGGATCCAAACATGGCGCCTTACGTATATATGGAACGTAACGGTATCCATATTATAAACCTTTACAAAACAGCAGCTAAGATGGATGAAGCTGGAGATGCGTTAGCAAAAATCGCAGCTTCTGGTCGTAAAATCTTATTTGTAGCTACAAAAAAACAAGCAAAAGACATCGTCGCTGAAAAAGCAGGTAACATTAATATGCCATACATCACAGAAAGATGGCCAGGTGGAATGTTAACTAACTTTGTTACTATTAGAAAAGCAATCAAAAAGATGGCTACAATTGATAGAATGAAGAAAGATGGAACCTTTTTAACTTTATCTAAAAAAGAACGTTTACAAGTTGATCGTTTAAGAGCTAAGTTAGAAAAGAACTTAGGTTCTATTGTAGACATGACTCGCCTTCCAGGTGCTTTGTTTGTAGTAGATATTAAACGTGAGCATATCGCGATTAAAGAAGCACAAAAATTAAACATTCCAATTTTTGCAATGGTAGATACTAACTCAGATCCACGTCAAGTAGATTACGTTATACCAGCAAATGACGATGCTTCTAAATCGATCGATAAAATTTTAACGCATGTTACTGAAGCTATTACTGGTGGATTAAATGAGCGTAAAGCTGAAAAAGCTGAAAAGGAAGCAGCTAAAGCTGAAGCTAAAGCAGCACCAGCAAAAAAAGCAGCCCCAGCTAAAGCTGAAGCAGTAAAAGAAGAAGAAGAATAAAACAATAAAATTATTACAAATCAAGTCGTTTAATTCTTTCGTAACAGAAATTAATTAAACGACTTTTTTAAATATACTTATCATGAGTGAAGTAAAAATTTCAGCAGCAGAAGTAAATAAGCTAAGAAAAGCAACTGGTGCAGGTATGATGGATTGTAAAAAAGCCTTAGTGGAAGCTGGAGGTGATTTTGATGCAGCAATCGATGTATTACGTAAAAAAGGACAAAAAGTAGCAGAAAAAAGAGCAGATAGAGATTCTTCTGAAGGTGCTGCTGCAATAAAAATTAACGATGCTAACACTGTTGGTGTTGCTATCGTATTAGGATGTGAAACTGATTTCGTTGGAAAAAATGAAAACTTTTTAGCATTAGCTAACCAAATGGCTGAAAAAGCAATCAACTTTGATAACAAAGAAGATTTCTTAGCTTCAGATTTTGGTGGTATGACTGTTGCTGAAAAATTAGTTGAGCAAACTGGTGTTATTGGCGAAAAATTAGAAATCAACGCTTTTGAAAAGTTAGAAGCAGATTTTGTTGGTTCTTATGTTCACATTAACAAAATTGGAGCATTAGTTGGTTTATCTCAAGAAGAAGCAACTGTTGCAAAAGATGTAGCAATGCAAGTGGCTTCTATGGGAGCAACTACATTATCTTACAAAGATTTCGATCCTGCATATGTAGCTAGCGAAACTGAAGCAAGAATTGCAGTTATTGAAAAAGATAATATTGAACTAGGTCGTTTAGGTAAGACATTAAAGAACGTTCCTCAGTATATTTCTATGGCACAATTAACTCCAGAAGTTATAGCAAAAGCAGAAGAAGATGCTAAAGCGCAATTAGCTGCTGAAGGTAAGCCAGAACAAATTTGGGATAAAATTTTACCTGGTAAAATGGACCGATTTATTTCAGATAATACAACTTTAGATCAAGAAAAATGTTTACTTGACCAGAAGTTTATTAAAGATGAAAAGCAAACTGTTGCAGGTTACGTAGCATCTAAAAATGTTGAAGTAACAGCTTTTAAACGTGTTTCTTTAGGATAGAAAATTCATTCCTGTGGAAACAGGAATTTCTATAATATTAAAAACCACTACTCTATTTTTAGAGCTAGTGGTTTTTTTTATGCTTAAAAACGCTTAGTTTTGCAAAACTCTTTTTTTCACTAATAAGAAAAAAACACAGCTAATACCAACATGAACCTTCCATAACGAATTATTCTTAATAACTAAGACAATGACTAAACGGAAGCAATATGTGACCTCTAAAAAAGTATAATCGACACATGAAATATAAAAGAATACTACTAAAACTCTCAGGTGAAGCTTTAATGGGAAGTCGCCAATATGGGATAGACCCAGAACGCTTAGCGGAATATGCACATGATATTAAAGCCGTAACAGATAAAGGTATTGAAGTTGCCATAGTTATTGGTGGTGGTAATATTTTTAGAGGAGTTGCAGGTGCCATGAATGGTATGGATCGCGTACAAGGTGATCACATGGGCATGCTAGCTACTGTAATAAATGGTTTAGCTTTACAAAATGCTCTAGAAGATGCTGGCGTTAAAACACGTTTGCAAACTGCAATTAAAATTAATGAAGTTGCAGAACCTTTTATTCGTAGAAAAGCTATGAGTCATTTACGTAAAGGACGCGTCGTTATTTTTGGAGGCGGAACAGGTAATCCATATTTTACAACAGATTCTGCAGCAGTATTACGCGCTATAGAAATTGAAGCCGATGTTATTTTAAAAGGAACACGTGTTGATGGTATATATGACGAAGATCCAGAAAAAAATGCTAATGCTATTAAATTTGAGCACATTACTTTTGATGACGTTTTACGTAAAGGTTTAAAAGTTATGGATACTACAGCATTTACTCTAAGTCAAGAAAACGAATTACCTATTATAGTATTCGATATGAACACTAGAGGAAATTTAATGAAGGTAGTTTCTGGAGAAAATATTGGAACTCAAGTAAGTTTATAGTACTTTTAGTTTGGCTTAGTTCTTGAAAGGAACTAAATAGTAATAAAAATTTTAACAATGAACGAAGACATTTCATTTATAATAGACACAGCAAAAGAAGCAATGGATAATGCCATTCAGCATCTTATAAAACAATTTGCAAACATACGTGCAGGTAAAGCAAGTCCAGCTATGCTAGGTAGTGTTATGGTAGACTATTATGGCTCACAAACACCATTAAGTCAAGTTGCTAATGTTAATACACCAGATGGTAGAACAATAACTATTCAACCATGGGAAAAAAACATGCTTCAAGAAATCGAAAAGGCAATTATGATTGCTAATTTAGGTTTTAATCCAATGAATAATGGAGAACAATTAATTATTAATGTACCACCATTAACTGAAGAGCGTAGACGTGATTTAGCTAAACAAGCTAAAGCTGAGGCTGAAGACGCTAAAGTTGGTGTTCGTAATGCCCGTAAAGATGCTAATAACGACATTAAAAAATTAGACGATGTTTCTGAGGATTTACAAAAAAATGCAGAAGCAGACGTACAAACTTTAACAGATAACTCTGTTAAACGTATTGATGAACTTCTTGTTAATAAAGACAAAGAGATTATGACAGTATAAACGTTAAAAGCGACTTAATTGTCGCTTTTTTTATACCAAGAATCTTAACTTTATCGTTTATAATACTATGCGCTATATAAAATCTATACTATTTCTATGTGCTTTATTGTTTTCTACAATAAGTTTTTCTCAAGATTATAAATTCATTCCTAAGAATCAGCATTTATTATCTGATGAGCAAATCAAGACTATGCAAATCATGATTACTCCAGATGTTTTACTATTTAATGAACAAGGTAAAATACTTCCTATGTCGCAAATGGAGCTAATGACAAATCCAGATTATAAACCTTTGTTTTATGCAGATGCTAATGCAAAAATTAAATCTGTAGTATTCCAAAAGAAAAGTAACCATCCTGTACTAATTGAAAAAAATCCAGAAGCTCATTTTGATCCAGGAGAAAAAGCATTAGATTTTTTAGTAACAGACATGAATGGTAATAATATTAAACTATCACGTTTAAAAGGTAAAGTCGTTGTTCTTAATTTTTGGTTTACAAAATGCCCGCCATGTATTCAAGAAATGCCTAGTTTAAATAAATTAATAGAAGAGTTTAAAGGTAAAAATGTTGAATTCATTGCTATTACTTTTAATAAAAAAGAAATAGTTAAACAGTTTTTAGAAACGCAACCATTTAAATATACTATTGCTCCAAATGCAAATGGAGTTGTAAACAGTTATGGAGTAAATAGTTTTCCTACTAGTATCGTTATAAACCAAAAAGGAGAGATTGTTTTAAAAGAATTAGGTTATAGAACTAATATAAAATCTGTACTTTCGACTTCTATTAAATCGCTATTAAATTAACTTATGCCTAAGTATTGGCTCTCCATACTACTCTTTAGCTTTACTATTTCGGTAAGCGCTCAAGTACCTATAGATAGTACCAAGACTGTATTAGATAGTTTAGAATCTAAAAAATTATTAAAAAGTATTGGTGAAGGTTTTTTTCCTACTAAAATATGGAATTTCGACCTGCGCTATCTTATTAAATTCAACCAATACGAAGGCTTTAGAACTGGTTTAGGAGGCATCACTAATGAAGGTTTTTCTGAAAAATTTAGAATAGATTCCTATATTGTTTATGGTTTTAGAGACCATAGATTTAAATACAAAATTGGTGGCGGTTTAAGATTAAATCCAGAAACGAAAACTTGGTTAAATTTGTCTTATAATGATGATTTACAAGAAACCGGAAGTTCTAATTTTTTAACAGATGCCCGTACTTTTTCTTTTTTTGAACCTCGTTTATTAAATATTGAATTATTTCATAGACATATTACTTCGGCTGTGAGTCTAGAACATGAAATTACTCCCAATATATATACAGAAACAGAATTAGCTATTAGTAATGTGCATCCTACTTATGACTATAATTTTGTACTAGGAAATAATAGTTTTCGTGAGTTTGAATTAAGCACAGCAAAAATCTCTGTTCAATGGGATCCTTTTACTCAACATGAAACCGTTGATGGGAAAACAAAAATTATAAAAGATGCGTTTCCTAAGTTTTCATTGCAATACACTAAAAACATTAAAAATTTATTTAATGCGGATTTTAATTTTTCAAAAATAGATTTTAGAACTATACATAAAATTAACCATAATAAAGATTCCTATACTATTGGTACACTTTCTGCAGGAATAGCAAATGGAGATACACCTTTAACGCATCTCTACCACGCTTACCCTAATAATAATACAAAAGAAACCATACTTCAACGTTTTTCTGTAGCTGGAATCAATAGTTTTGAAACCATGTATTTTAATGAATTCTTCTCAGACAGATTTACAACTTTAGTATTAAAACATTATATAAAACCTTTTAAAATTTTTAGAGGCTTTAACCCTCAATTAGTATTAATTACAAGGTATGCTGTAGGTGATATTAATAATATTAATAGACATCAAAATGTAAATTTTGGAACATTAAATAAGGGTTATACAGAATCTGGTTTCGAGATTAACAAATTACTTCTAGGCTTCGGACTAAGTTTCACCTATAGATATGGTGCTTACCACTTGCCAAAAGAAGAAGATAATATGGCTGTAAAATTCACCTTTAATATTACATTATAAATTTAATTTTAGTATCTTAATTACTTAGGTTTTATATACCTTTGCCCCTACTTTACAGATACGATGTCAAAACTTAAAAAATCAAAATTTTGGGATGTTGTCGCAAGGATCATTTTGCGTAACAAGATTAGTATTCTTATTGGTGTTGTTATCATCACTATTTTACTGAGTACGCAATGGAAGTATATGCGTTTTACATATACTGAAGCTAATCTTTTACCTGATGACCATGAGGTAAATATAGAATACAATAACTTTTTAGATATTTTTGGTGAAGAAGGCAACTTAATTGTTTTAGGCGTTAAAGACTCTACACTTTTTACTGTTGAAAAGTTGAATGCATGGAATGCACTTTCCGATAGTTTTAGAGCAGCCGAAGCTGTAGAAACAGTAGTTTCTATTAAAGATTTACAAAAACTAAAAAGAAATAAAAAAGCCGAAAAATTTGATTTAGAACCTTTTATTAAAGATTCTGTTAGTACAAGTGCCCAAATAGATAAGCTTAAAGACGAACTTTTTAATAAGTATCCTTTTTACGACAACTTTTTATTTAATGCTAAAACGCAAACTGTAAGAACAGCAATATATCTTAATAAAGAGATTGTAAATACTCCTGCTAGAAAGGATTTTGTTGTTGAAGACTTACAACAAAAAGTTTCTGATTTTGAAAACAAGTATGGCATAAATATTCGTGTTTCTGGAATGCCATATATACGAACATTAAATGCACAAAATATTGTAGATGAAATAGGCAAATTTGTTGGTGCTGCTTTACTAATAACCTCATTAATTTTCTTCTTATTTTTTAGGTCTTTTAGAGCAACATTTATTTCACTAATAGTGGTATGTATTGGAGTAATGTGGACTTTAGGAATACTTGGCTTACTAAAATACGAAATCACTGTTTTAACAGCCTTAATACCGCCTTTAATAATAGTTATTGGTATTCCTAATTGTATTTTCTTAATTAATAAATATCAACATGAGGTAAAATCTCATGGTAACAAAGTAAAATCTTTACAACGTGTTATTACCAAAATTGGTAATGCAACTTTAATGACAAATGTAACTACTGCTTCTGGTTTCGCTACATTTATTATTACAGAAAGTAAGTTATTAAAAGAATTTGGTGTTGTTGCTTCATTAAGTATCATTGCTATTTTTATACTTTGTATACTTATTATTCCAATTATATATACTTTTTTACCTTACCCTAAAGAGCGTCATTTAGAACACTTAAACAAACGTTGGATTGGCGGTTTTGTAGATTGGATGGAACGAATGGTACGCGAAAAACGTATTACTATTTATGTAACCTCTTTAGCCCTTTTAATAGTTTGTATTATTGGTATCTATAAAATAAATATATCTGGTAGTTTAATAGAAGACATGCCAAAAGAAGAAGAGTTCTTTACTGATATTCGCTTTTTTGAAGAAGAGTTTAATGGTATTATGCCATTAGAGATAATGATAAATACTAAGCGTAAAAAAGGAGTAATGAAATCTTCAACGCTAAAAAAAATGGATGCGCTTGAAGATTTAATTACTGAAACGCCAGAATTATCTAAACCTATATCTGTAGTTAGTTTAGTGAAATATTCTAAACAAGCCTACTATAATAACAATCCAAAGTATTATCAATTACCATCTTCTGGCTTAGAAGAAGCTTTTATTTTAAAACATGCTAAAAATTCATCTTCAAAAGTAGATTTACTTAAGAATTTTGTTGATAGCACTGGTCAATATGCTCGTATTACTACCTTCATGAAAGATATTGGCACAGATAGAATGAAGCGTATTGAAGAAAATTTAAAACAAAAAATTGATAAAGTTTTCCCTAAAAAGAAATACGATGTTACCATGACTGGTAAAGCACTTGTCTTTCAAAAAGGGACAACCTATTTAGTAAAAAACTTAGCAATATCATTATCACTAGCTATTATACTTATATCGCTATTTATGGCATATATGTTCCGCTCTTTTAGAATGATTATAGTCTCGCTTATACCTAATTTATTACCATTAGTAGTAACTGCTGGGCTAATGGGCTACCTAGGTGTACCTATAAAACCTTCAACAATCTTAGTATTTAGCATTGCTTTTGGTATTTCTGTGGATGACACTATTCACTTTTTAGCGAAATATAGACAAGAGTTGCAGGCCAGTAATTGGAAAATTAAAAAATCGGTTTATGCTGCTTTAAGAGAAACAGGAGTTAGTATGTTTTATACCTCTATTGTTTTATTCTTTGGGTTTTCTGTATTTATAATCTCAAGTTTTGGTGGTACAGTAGCACTTGGTGCTTTAGTATCTGTAACGCTTCTTTTTGCAATGTTGTCGAATTTAATACTCTTACCATCATTATTATTATCATTAGAACGTAGTATTGCAAATAAAGAGATATTAAAAGAACCAAAAATCAATATTATTCCTGAAGAAAACGATGATGATATTTTAGATGAAGAATCTGAATAATAAATCAACTAAAAAATTATATTTGTTTTAAAAATTAAGTACAAAAATGACTTCAAAAACAGTTGCACAATTATTAAAAGAAACCAAGTTACAAGAAGTAGAAATTAAAGGTTGGGTAAGAACCTTTAGAGCGAAACGTTTTATTGCCTTAAATGATGGTTCAACGCTTAATAATATTCAATGCGTTGTTGATTTTGAAAATACACCAGAAGACACTCTAAAGCGTATCACCACAGGTGCCGCTGTTCATATTAAAGGAGAATTAGTCGAAAGCCAAGGTAAAGGGCAAAATGTTGAAATTGTTGTCTCAAGTATAGAAATTTTAGGCGATAGCGATCCAGAAACTTATCCTATTCAACCTAAAAAGCACTCTTTTGAATTTTTAAGAGAAAATGCACATTTACGTACGCGTACAAATACTTTTAGCGCTGTAATGCGTTTACGTTCTGCTTTGTCTTTTGCTATTCATAAATACTTTAATGATAACGGTTTTTATTACATGCACACACCAATTATTACTGGTAGTGATGCTGAAGGTGCTGGAGAAATGTTTCGTGTAAGCACTTTAGATCAAAAAAATCCGCCATTAACAGATGACGGTGAAATAGACCATTCACAAAACTTCTTTGGAAAAGACACAAACCTTACTGTTTCTGGACAACTAGAAGCAGAAACCTATGCTATGTCATTAGGGAAAGTTTATACTTTTGGTCCAACGTTTAGAGCTGAAAATTCAAATACGTCACGTCATTTATCTGAGTTTTGGATGATAGAACCTGAAGTAGCATTTATGGATTTAGCAGGAAATATGGATTTAGCTGAAGACTTCATGAAATCTGTTATCTCTTATGTTCTTGAAAATAATGCAGATGATTTAGCTTTTTTAGACAAACGTTTATTAGACGAAGAAAAAACAAAGCCGCAAGCAGAACGCAGCGAATTATCATTAATTGAAAAACTTAAATTTGTTGCAGATAACAACTTTAAACGTGTTAGCTATACTGAAGCCATTGACATATTAAGAAACTCTAAACCCAATAAGAAAAAGAAATTCAATTATATTATTGAAGAATGGGGAGCAGATTTACAGTCTGAACATGAACGTTTCTTAGTAGAAAAACATTTTAAATGTCCTGTGATTCTATTTGATTATCCAGCAAACATTAAAGCTTTTTATATGCGTCTAAATGAAGATGGAAAAACTGTTCGTGCTATGGATATTTTATTCCCTGGAATTGGTGAAATTGTTGGAGGTTCACAGCGAGAAGAACGTTTAAACGTTTTAAAAGAAAAAATGGCTGTGTTAGATATCCCAGAAGAAGAATTATGGTGGTACTTAGATTTACGTAAATATGGTACTGCAGTACACTCTGGTTTTGGCTTAGGTTTTGAACGTTTAGTTATGTTTACAACAGGTATGAGTAACATTCGTGATGTAATACCTTATCCACGTACACCACAAAACGCAGAATTTTAGTTGTCTTAATACAATAAAAAAATATGATAAAACAATCTATATAAAAGCATTATATAGATTGTTTTTTTTATTTTTATAACCAATACTATTTATCTTTAAAAATAGTTGTGATAAGAAGTGCCTTTTCCCTTTCTACATTATTAAGAAAAAGAAACCGTAACTAAGGCTATGCTTAATTTTATTATTTAAAAAGGAATATTATTTTCTCTTAGAACAATCTTTAAAAATAACTAGTATAATCAAAAACATATTATGCTTAAACAATATCTACAGTTCAAATTATCGCAAAAGTTGTCTCCACAACAAATTCAATTAATGAAATTGATACAGTTGCCAACACAAGCTTTTGAACAACGTTTAAAGCAAGAGCTAGAAGAGAACCCAGCATTAGATACAGGAAAAGAAGAAAAAGGTGATGAATTTGATGATTTAGATAACACTCATGATGAGTTTGATGATAGTGAATCTATTGGAAGCGATGAAATTAATGTTGATGATTATTTAAGTGATGATGAAATTCCTGACTATAGAACCAGTGTAAACAATTATAGTGCAGATGATGATGAAAAAAGCATTCCGTATGCTTCTGGAACATCTTTTACGCAACATTTAGTTAACCAATTAAATACATATCGCTTAAATGACGAAGAACGTGACATTGCTGAATTTTTAGTTGGTAGTGTTGACGAAAGTGGATATATCCGCCGCGAATTAAGTGATATAATGGATGACTTAGCCTTTACTCAAAACGTATATACTACTGAAGACAAAATTGAAAAAGTCCTTGGAATTGTACACCAATTAGATCCTGCTGGTGTTGGTGCACGTGGACTTCAAGAATGCCTAAGTATTCAATTAAGTAGAAAAGAACAAACTCCAGATATAGAATTAGCACTGAGTATTATTGATAAAGCTTTTGATCAGTTTACTAAAAAACATTACAAAAAGTTAATGTCTAAATTTGATGTTAACGAACTACAACTTAAAGATGCCATACATGAAATAGAACGCTTAAACCCAAAACCTGGTGGAAGTTATTCTGGTAATACAAGAATGATAGAACATGTTGTACCAGATTTTGCAATTAAAATTGTTGAAGGCGAGTTAGAATTAACTTTAAATGGTAGAAATGCACCAGAACTTCATGTCTCACGTGAATACAATAATATGTTGAAAGGCTATAAAGAGTCTAAAGACAAATCAAAATCACAAAAAGATGCTGTACTATTTATAAAACAAAAGTTAGATGCTGCTAAATGGTTTATAGAAGCCATTAAACAACGCCAGCAAACATTATTTGTTACTATGAGTTCTATAATGCATTATCAAAAAGAATTCTTTTTGACGGGTGATGAGCGCAAGTTAAAACCAATGATTTTAAAAGATATTGCAGACGAAATTGATATGGATGTATCAACTGTATCTCGAGTAGCCAATAGCAAATATGTAGACACTCCATATGGCACTAAGTTGATTAAAGAATTCTTCTCAGAATCTATGACTAATGACCAAGGAGAAGAAGTTTCAACAAGAGAAATTAAAAAAATATTAGAAACAGTAGTTGAAGAAGAAAACAAAAAGAAACCATTAACAGACGAAGCACTAGCAAAAATACTTAAAGAAAAAGGCTATCCAATAGCACGTCGTACAGTAGCTAAGTATCGCGAACAATTAGATATTCCTGTTGCACGTTTACGAAAAGAACTATAATGGATTGGCTACTTAGAAGCATCTCATTTATTTTTCATCCCATTATAATGCCTGTTTTAGGTACGCTATTTTATTTTTCAAAATCACCTCGCTATATTCCGGATGAAATTATTGGGGCCAAGTTGGTTTCCTTATCTATTTTAACGATACTTTTACCTATTTTAATCTACTTTCTATTAAAGACACTAGGTAAAACACATTCCATTTATTTAAAAACACCTAAAGAGCGTATTATTCCTTTAGTTATTAATAGTATAATTATACTATTAATACTATTACGCGTACTACCATCAAATCAAATCATAGAATTATATTACTTCTTTATTGGTATTTTAATTTCAACATTAATTTGTTTGGTTCTAGCAATTTTTAAGTTTAAAGCAAGTATTCATATGATTGCTATCTCAGGTTTATTTATGTTTGCCGTAGGCATTTCATTACATTTTGGAAAAAACATAAATGGTTCTTTAGCTTTAATAGCCTTAATTGCTGGAGCTATTGCTACTTCAAGATTACACTTAAAAGCACATACTAGTGTAGAATTAGTATTTGGAGTGTTTATAGGTTTATTACCCCAACTATTAGTATTTAGTTATTGGTTGTAAAAAATAATAAATTATAATAAAAAGAAGATCAAGCCAATTTTTATAGCATTGGCATCAATATTTTTTCCTTCAATTTTTGAATTACTATCAAAAATGGAATTTAAAGAATAATAAAAATAAAAGTTCCAAGTATTATAGCCTGCACTTATAGAAGTACCATATTGAAATTTATTAAATGGCGCAATATTAGATAATTTAATAGTATCTGGTTCGCCAATAAATTTAGTATTATTAGCAAACACATAACCTAATTTAAAACCAGCGTATATACGCCAAAACTTATAATCTACAGCTGTAGATGTTCGCCATCTAAACTCTAAAGGTAATTCAAGCATGTAAGTAGAAAACTTGTTCTTATTAAAATTTATTTCTGCATCGTTAATAATATTAAAAGCAAAACCATTAGTATTTGTTTCACTTATTAATACATTTTGATTGAATGAATTAAATGACAAACCTAGACCTAGACCTATAGCCATGTTTCTGCGTTTATTAATAGGCATGTCTTTGGTATAACCAAAATGAATTCCAGTAGAAAAGCCACTTTGAGATAGTCCTTCTGGCTGTTTACCAATTAAATTATAAGTGACACCTATATAAAATTGATCTTCTTTATACAATGAATCAATTTCTTTTAGAGCTACAATTCCCTCTTCTTCTTGTGACCATAGTAAAGGCGTAAAAAATAAAAAAAAGACTAAGGACATTAAAATTTTCATGTAAAAGAGTAGCTATAATAAATTAATTAAGACCAATATAAATAATCTTGATGTTATATAAAACAAAAAGGCGTTTTGATATATATCAAAACGCCTTAGCTATAGTTTAACAAGTTTAGTTAGCGTTTTTCAACCGCATCACCTTTTCTTGTTGTATAATTAATCTTAAGAGCGTTAGTTTTACGCAATTCTTGCTTAACATCTGTAAGCACTCCCATCTTAGCTTCTTGATCTACTTTAAGAGACACCGTTAACTTATCTATTAACTCTTCTGGTATAGCAGCTCTTTCTGAAGCAATAAAAGCTTGAACTTGGTCTATATTAGTAAACTTGTCATTTACTTGTATTCTATCTTCTTTACCATAAGTACCTACATAATTTGAATTAGGCTTACCTATATATATATAACTAATAGGATATTTTTTATCAAGCTTCTCAATTTGATTTGCAGACGGTAATTTATTTTCAATTAATAAATTATCTTCTTTAATCACTGTAGCTACCATAAAAAAGAATAGTAACATAAATACAATATCTGGTAAAGATGCTGTTGAAATTGGTGGCAAACCACCATCTTTTTTCTTTTTAAATTTAGACATAATTATAGATGATCTATTTATTTTTTGTTTCTGCTTCAGAGAAAAATTGAGGCACTAATAATTTTATAGTTTCTAATTTTTCTTTTAAATCTGCTTTCTCTGCTTTCTTTGTCTGAGGATCCTGATACTTCTCAGTAGCTTCAACAAAATTCATACCTGATTTTGGATACTCTCTTCTAAACTCTCTATTACGAATTTGATTATAGGCTGCAATAATCTCATTTTGTACTGCAATATAAGTTTTATATTCAGCCAATCTATCATTAGCTAAAGATATTACAGCGGTTTGAAAATTATCTGAAGATTTAGGGTTTTTAGCACCTTGACATCTTCTACAAGCATCGTCGCCTTTTCCTCCACCATTATCAATAAAATTAACAGCTAATTCACGTAACTCATTAAGCTCTATACGTTTTTCTTCTCCACCAGATTTTAAAAACAAGGCATTTTTTGAATTTACATTTAAAGCAAAAATGTTTTTTTCCTTTTTTACAACCTGTTCTTGTTCAGGATTATCATCAATTGGAGGCAACTTTCTACTTAACCCAGAATCTACTGCGATATCCGTTGTTACTAAGAAGAAAATTAATAATAAGAAGGCAATGTCAGCCATAGAGCCTGCATTAACTTCTGGTGCTGATCTTCTTGCCATAATTATTTAATCATTTTTTTAATTCCTGTAAACAACATTGTTACGACAGCAATAATTGCTAAAGCGTAAAACATATATAAACCAGTTCCTACCCATTTAGAGCCAGACTCTGATAACATTTTTCCATCTTGCATTGGTGTTTCTACTCCATTAGCCATTATATAGCCAAATAATAAAACCAGTACAAATGCACCAATACTCATTAATGTCTTTTTTAAATTATTTGAATTAGAAAACAAGTTTCTTAATACAAATACGAGTACTAAAGCAATTGCAATTGCTAACACAATATATGCAATCCAAGTCATTGGTTCCATTAATCCTGTGTCACCTGCTGCTGCAAGTTTTTTAACTTCCTCATCTCCAGTAGAGACAATTCTTGCTAAGAATATAATACCCAGTACACCTAGTACTGCTAAAACTATTTTTAAAATCTTATGCATAATCTTTCAGTTTTTAAAATTAGTTAATATTACTTTTTATACTTCGATAACATATCCATTAAAGTGATAGAAGAATCTTCCATATCGTTAACAATATTATCAATTTTTGCAACAATATAGTTGTAAAATATTTGAAGAATAATCGCTACAATTAAACCAAATACTGTTGTTAAAAGTGCTACTTTAATACCACCTGCTACTAAAGTTGCATCCATTCCACCTGCTTGTTGAATTTTATCAAAGGCTTGAATCATACCAATTACCGTACCCATGAACCCAAGCATTGGAGCTAAAGCGATGAATAAAGATATCCATGATACATTTTTCTCTAATTGTCCCATTTGAACACCACCGTAAGCTACAACAGCTTTTTCAGCAGATTCTAAACCATCATCAGCTCTATCTAAACCTTGATAATAAATAGATGCTACAGGTCCTTTAGTATTACGACAAACTTCTTTTGCAGCTTCAATACCACCAGACTGTAATGCTTCTTCTACATTTTGAGCTAATTTTTTAGAATTCCCTGAAGATAGGTTTAAAAAGATAATTCTCTCAATAGCAATTGCTAAACCTAAAATCAAACATAGTAATACAATTCCCATGAATGCTGGTCCACCTTCTATAAAACGCTTTTTAAGCTCTTGGTGAAACCCTAAGTCTTCTTCTGCTATATCATCTGTAGTTTCTTGTGTTACAACTGTAGTTGCAACTCTTGCTGCATTTGTAGTTGCGTTAGCTGTACCAAACGCCATTAAAAATACTATGGCTAGGATAGAAAATAATCTTTTCATTGTGTGTGATCTTATTTTTAGTTAAAGTGTTAAATTTATTAGTTAAGGTGCTAAAGATATAAAAAAAATGTAATTAAAAAATTAAAAAACCAAAAACAGCTTTAAAAAAGGTAAACTCAAGTTCTTATATTTTTTAAGTATTCATCAATATTATATAGTTCTAAAAAAGTTATATATAATAAGGTGTTCTTTATATATTATTTAAATGTTAATTTTTTTCAAATAAAGCAAGTCTATTGCTAAATATAAAATTTTGACTGTTAATTTTATGACATTTCTCCTCTTAAAGCTGTTTCATATATGGTTTTGAACAACTTAGGAGAAATATCTTGCGCTAATAAATACATTAATTTACTTACAGCAGCTTCTGTTGTGATATCTTTTCCAGAAATAACTCCTATTTTTTTAAGTTTTTCGCTAGTTTCATATTGTCCCATCATCACACTTCCTCCAGAACATTGCGTCACATTTATTATATGTACTCCATTATTAATCGTTTCTTTTAAGAGTGTTACAAACCAATCTTGAGTTGTACAATTTCCTGCTCCATAGGTTTCTAAAATAACACCTTTTAAATTAGGAGCGTTAAAAATACTCCTCAATAATTGTTCCGAAATACCCGGAAACAATTTTATTAAAGCAATATTTTCATCTAATGCTTTATGTACAATTAAATTTTTTCTTTGGTTTGGCTTAAAAAGATATTCATTATTAACCTTTAAATGCACTCCCGATTCTGCTAAATCTGGATAATTTAAACTAGCAAACGCTTCAAAATGTTCTGCATTAATTTTTGTTGTTCTATTTGCACGATACAATTTATATTCAAAATACAAACAAACTTCTTTAATAATAGGCTTATTATAATGCTGAAGAGAAGCTACTTGAATAGATGTTATTAAATTTTCTTTTGCATCTGTACGCAAATCACCAATTGGTAATTGAGATCCTGTAAAAATAACAGGTTTTGCTAAATGCTCTAACATAAAACTAAGTACAGATGCAGTGTAACTCATAGTATCACTTCCATGCAATACCACAAAACCATCACATGTGTCGTAGTTTCTTTCTATAATTTCTGCAATTTCAACCCAATATTTGGACTCCATATTACTAGAATCTATAGGCTCTTTAAACGAAGTCGTTTTTATATTACAATCTAACAATTTTAATTCTGGAATACGAATCAATAAATTATCAAAATCGAAAGCGCGTAATGCTCCTGTTTCGGGGTCCTTTATCATACCAATGGTACCACCAGTATATATAAGGAGTATGTTAGGTATATTTTTAGTCATTGAATTAGCTTTTAGTTTTAACAAAGTATTTGTTATACTCCAAAAACAGCTTTAGAATTTTGCGTTGTAATATCGGCAATTTTTTCTTCTGAAATAGAATAGATTTCAGAAAGCTTTTCTAAGACCTTTAATATATAACTACTTTCATTTCGTTTTCCACGGTATGGTTTTGGTGCTAAATAAGGCGAATCTGTTTCTAAAACAATATGATTTAAATCAATTTTATTTAAAAACTGATCTATTTTTCCATTCTTAAAAGTTGCAACTCCACCAATACCAAGTTTCATATTATATGAAATTGCTTGATTTGCCTGCTCTAATGTTCCAGTAAAACAATGAAATATACCAAATAAATCTTCACTTTTCTCCTCTTCTAAAATTTCAAAAATTTCATCGAATGCTTCACGACAGTGAATTACTATTGGTAATTGATATTGTTTAGCAAGTTTGATTTGATACCTAAAAGCATCTTGTTGAATGGCTAAAGTACTTTTATCCCAATATAAATCAATACCAATTTCTCCTACAGCATAGAATTTATGGCTATTTAACATCTCTTCAACATGCAATAACTCATCCTTATAATTATCTTTTACATGCGTTGGATGCAAACCCATCATTAGAAAAACATGATCTGGATAATCTTTTTCTAATTGCAACATAGACGCTGTATAGTTCGAATCTATTGCTGGCACAAACAAACGAGAAATATTTGCATCTAATGTGCGCTGCATCATCTCTACTCTATCTTCATCAAAAGCTTCACTATATAAATGTGTATGTGTATCTGTTATTATCATGCTGTAAAAATAAAAAAGTCATCGATTTATCAATGACTTTTTAAAGTGTATTTTATTTATGTTCTGTTTTATATAATTACTCTAATTTATCTAATAACTCTTGAGCTTGTTTGTAATCTTCAGATTCTTGTTCAACTTGTTTTAATAAAATAATACAAGCATCAATATTTCTTTGTTTTAACCTACTTAATGCAGAATACCACAAAGCCTTGTCTTTATATGCTGAAGTCCCATTTATTAATTCATTTAAATTTTCATCAGCTACTTTATAATTATCTAATTCTATATTTGTAATAGCATAGTATAATTTTAACTCGCTATTTTCTGGATCTTTATCTAACACCTTTTTAATTAACTTATTTGCAATTTCATATTCCTCATTGTTAAATGCCTTAGTTGCTTCAATTAAATCTTTAACATTACCTCGAACAACAGTCATTGGTTCATGACTATTATAATCTAAATATGTAGGGTTTGAAAATTGATTAAAAATAAAAACTCCTAAAAAAAGAATAACACTTGCCGCTATCGCTAGTTGACCTATTCTAAAGATACCTCTCTTATGTTTAGAATCTACAGGAGTTTCTGTTTTACTAAAGTGTTTATTAGAAACACGCTCCAAATTAGATTTAAAATCATTAGACTCTTCTTCATTTTCAAATTTATTTTCTAAAAAATTAGAAAGTTCTTTATAAGTATTAAAACTTTTTTTGAATTCTATATCTGTATCAAGCCTCTTTTCAAAAACCAAACGTTCGTCAGCAGATAATTCTTCAAGTAAATACTGATCAAATAAAATGTAGTCTTGTTCTTCCATAACAATTAATAGTTAAGTTGGTTAAATTTAGGCGACTCTTGAACCAACTTTGTTAATTGACCAATGCATAAAGATTTTTTTTTACGAGCATAAGCATATGTTAAACCCAAACTAGCTGCTACTTCTTCCATAGATTTTATTTTAAAAGTTGCCTTTATTAAATCTTTACACGCTGTACCTAATTTTAAAAACATCTCATTAAATAAAGCTTGTTTTTCTCCAAATAATGAAGTTTCAAAGGCGAGTTCTTGCGCGTCATCGTCTTTAGATAAAACCTCCTCATTAATTGTTACCTCTTTTTTATTATTCTTTTTTAATTCGTTTAACCATTTACGCTTACATAGTAAAAAAAAATAAGCATCAAAAGGACAAGTAAGTTTTAACCCCTTTTCTTTTGCTTGATTGTATATAGTAATAATAGTCTCTTGAACGATATCTTGAGCTTGAGCTATATCTCCACTATTCTGCTTTATATAATTAACCACCTTTGGCACAAACTTATCATAAATCGTTTGTATAATAAATGAGTTGTTTTTTAATAAGCCATCAATATATTTTTGGTCTTCATGTATTTTTTTATCCCCCATAAACCCTTATTAATTGGTTAGTTCCCAACGAATTTAAAAAAACTTTACAAAAAAGAGGTAACAATTTCTAAATGCTTTTGATATAAGGTTGTAAAAGCCAAAACGGCAAAACAATTAAACAAACATAAAAACAATAAACATTTAGAAATTATGAAAAATTCAATTTTAATTATCGCAGCAGTAGTATTAAGTTTTCTTAACGTAAATGCTACAAATTTAAAAACGAACTTAAATACTACAACAGATAGTGTAGATATTACAAAAGATGAAATTATAGAAGTTTTTGATTGGACAGTAACAACAACAACAGGAGAATATTCTGGAACTGCCACCTCACTATTTGATGCAAAAAGAAGAACTAACATGGTAGGACAAGGCGCTATTGTTTTAGAGCAAAAAATCACTAATTATTTAGTATTAAAAAGTGAAATGCAATTAAAATCTAGTAGAGTTTATTTCTGGGAAGCAAAAAGCGCTAAAGGTTATGCTAAAGGTTTCGCCTCAACAGAATTTGATGCCAAAAGAATGATAAACCTAATAACTCGCGGAGATATTACTTCTTACAGAATTATAAAAAGCAGAGACAGAAAATAAAATAATTACTAAACAAGGTAACAATAGCGTTGCCTTGTTTGTATAAAGTTACAAAACAATAAAATATTAGAAACCATGAACTATTCAAAGAAAGAATTAAACGATAAGAATCTTATAAATAGAAATTTAAAAACATTTTTTGGACTATTACTATTGACATTAACTTTATTCACTAGCTGTGAAACATCAGACGATAGTGATACTAATGAAAACGATAGTTACGTACCAACATCGCAAACTTTTAGCAACATAAAAAATGAAGCTTTAACAAATAACACACAAACATTTCAGTTTGATGGAAATGATGGAAACATTACACTAACATCTAGTAATGGTGTTCAAATAAATATTAACACCAATTGCTTAACATTAAATGGGAACCCAGTTACTGGCACTATAGATTTAGAATATGTAGAGTTATTTGAAAAGGGAAATATGCTTACTACTAATAAGCCAACTATGGGAACAATGCCAAATGGAGATAAAGCCTTGTTAATTTCTGGTGGTGAATTTTTTGTTGAAGCTACACAAAACGGAATTCCTTTAAACACAAACTGTGGTCTACAGTTAGTTGTACCAAACAATTTAACTGGTGGAGCAGATCCAGCAATGATACTTTGGGAAGGCAATATTGACACTCAAGATAATTTAACTTGGAACGAAGTAGATGATGCAACTGGCCAAGGTGGTGTATTTGTAGAAGGTGGAGAATACTATGCTTTCTTAGGACAATTTGGATGGTCTAATATTGATCGTTTTTATAATGATCCAAGACCAAAAACTTTAATTAAAGCACAAGCTCCAGTTGGCTATAACTTTACAAATAGTGCTATTTATTTATCGTATGATGGTGAGGATAGCGGATTGGCTTCTTTAGACACTTATGATGGCACGTTAAACCTATTTAGTGAACATTATGGACAAATACCTATTGGTTTAGAATGCCATGTAATTTTTGCAACCGAAGATAATGGCATATGGAGATATGCTGTGAAAGCTGTTACAATTGTAGCAGACGACATTATAACTTTTAACTTTAGTGAAACAGCACTTGCTACTGAAGCTGAATTTATAAATATAATTAATGCGCTACCATAATTATAAATTCCTACTTAGCGTAAAAGGCCAGAGATTAATTTTATCTGGCCTTTAAAAAACTATAGAACAAAGATGTCATGAATAAAGCTTTAAAAACATTTTTTAAATACCTCTTAATGACATTAGTATTATTTACACTAACATGTTTATTTACAACTTTATTAATTGGAAACAATTAAAATAAAAAAGACAAAAACTATTAAATTACTTTAGCTAAAGACTAAAAAACCTCTGTATTAAAACATTCCGTTTTGTATATTTAAAAGTTATTAACCATCGCTATTATGAAAACACATTTTTTATCACTCCTTTTTTCTGTATTTGTTTGTATTGGGTTTTCTCAAGAAACTCAGGTTAATGATACATTACGACGAACTGCTACTATAGAATATAACATAAATGGAACTCAAGTAAACTTCACTCCTAAAACGCCGCCATTAAATCAAATTGCAGGTGCTCCTAAAGCATTTTATAATCATTTTTGGGAATTTGGCGATGGAGATTATAGTAAGGAAGAAGCGCCCAACAAAACCTACAAAAAAGAAGGCGAATATGAAGTAAAACACTGGGCTACTAATGTTTATGACACCGGAAAACCTCCAACATCTAGACCTAAAAAAATTAAAATTAGCCAAGCAGATGAAACCGCGAGTAACGAAACATCTATGCTTGAAGATTTATCATTAATTCGTAACAGAGAACCAATACCTGAAGAAGAAATTGTTATTGTGTTGAGTTATAAAAATATAAAAGACTATGCTACAAATGGTTCTCTATATTTATTTTACAATGAACAAAAATATAAGGCCGATAATTTTGAACTAGCAGACACTAGAACATATAATGGCGAAACCAAAATAGGTAATGAATTTGTTTATAATCAAAACGTAAATGACTACGCTCGTTTTTATGCTTCATCAGACAACAATGTAAATATTTTAAGAACACGTTTTCAAGATTCAACAGAAAAAGAAAACATAGAACTCACTTTAGCAGAAGCCAAAAGCAACTATAAAAAGTCTAGTATCTTAAAATTCAAAAACATGAAACCAAATGAAGAGCGTAATGTTTTTTACACTTTAGAAACAACACCCGAAATGCTAAAAGATACTAGCGCCATTATTTCGGTAAGAAGTGTATATATACCAGACGAAAACTACACCACACATAAGGTAAAAGATATGGAAATGGAAATTGTAACCTCTCATGATCCAAATAAAATGTCTTCAAATTCTACATTTTTAAATTATAGACTTGTTCGCTTTAAACGCCCAAAATTTAAAATTAAATTTCAAAATAATGGAGAAGGACCCGCAAGAACTATACGTCTAGAAACAGATATTCCAGATATGTTTGACAAATCGACTATTCGTGTTGATGATATGTATCCAAAAGTTAAAATCTGCCCAAAAAGAGAAGTCCAGTACAGTTGTTTAGATACTACATTCACGAATAAACAAGCCATTTTTACTTTCAAAAACATTTACCTGCCAGGAAGCGAGCAAAAAAATGTAAAGGATTATGATTCTACTAAAGGTTTTGTAAAGTACAGCCTAAAGTTTGGTAAAGATTTTCATAAACAAAAAACAAAATCACAAACAGCCATTATTTTCGATAAAAACGACCCTATTATTACTAATTATTCAACGACTCGTTTTTTACCTGGACTTTCTGTAGGTGTAAAAACTGGATATAACTCTTTTAGCGACTTAGAAGATTCTAAAAGTTATTTTGTTGGAGCTACTTTATCTCCTTACAAATCGTATCGATGGTATTGGCAAGTAGAATTACTTAATAGCTTTCATCAATACTCCGGAAATACATTAACAACAGAAGGTTTCATAAATACGCCAACAGGGAATTTATACCAAAGAACAATAATTACAAATACGTATAATAATGTAGATTGGGAAATACCAGTCTTAGTGAGATATAACATTAATAACTACATTGGACTTGGCGCTGGTTTACAAGGCATGCTATCATTAAGTGAAAAAGAACAACGAACTATAAAAGTAGAACAGTTTGAAAATATAAACATGTTGCCAGGAGCTTTAATTAATAGTAACGAAAATAGAAGTGAATCTAGTAATTCCTTCACCAATTTTAGAACTGGATTTTTAGTAGAAGCTACAGCTGGTTTTGTTCGTATTGGCCCAAGTCTTGGTGCTCGTTATGTTATTAATTTTAAAGACAACTTTAATTACTTACAACTCTATGCTATTTGGAAATTTTAAAACGAAGCTTATTATGGCAATTTATCTTTACATATAAAAGGTTAATTGATAATTCTTGTTTTATGAAAAATATTAGTTTTATTATTTTATTCTTATTGAGTTTCCATTGTATTAACGCTCAAAATTTGGAGAATGATATTTATGATGCAACTGATGCTTTTAATACTAAAAAAACACTTGAGTCATTAGATAATTTAAATAAAAACATTTCAGTTTTTGAAAACAAATTATCAACTATTGATGAACACATGGCTTTTATTCACCTTCTAGTTAATAAAGCATATTTTCTTAATCAACAAAATAAAAACAATGCCGCAATAGCTACTTATGAAAAAGCTTGGTTGCTATACAAAAAAAAGAAAATTGCCTCAACTTATGATTACGATATTATAGAAAACTGCATGAAACCATTAGGTATACTTTATAATAGAGTTGGTGATTATACTAGTGCAGAAAATATTACAAAAAACTATATCTCTTTAGCAGAAAAAACGAATAATAACAGACAACGCGCTTCTGGTGCTATTAATTTATCTAGATTATACCAAACCATTGGAAGACACCAACAATCTATTGATATTGCAAATTATGGATTAAAGATACAGGAACTTAGTAATCAGCAAAAAAACAGGTTAAAACACCTAAAGCACAGTAGTCAAGTGCGTTTAAATCAAAAAATAACTATTATAGACAAAGTTATAGTTGGTCCAAATCGGATTAATTCTATTGAAGCTAAAGAATTATCCTATCAATTGGCTATGCAAAAAAAGGATTACCCTTTAGCTTTAAAAGCTTTTAAAAGCCTAAAAAACTTAAAGAAAAATAAATTTTCTTCTGCTAGCTTATTAGCCAAACTTTGTTTAGAAGAAGCGCAACTTTATTATTTACTAAATGAACCAGTTAAAGCTATTAAAATTCTAAAGACTGCTTTAAAAACTCTAATTCCAGATTACAATTCAAATACAACTCTAAAAAAAACTAGCTTATATCCTGAGAATGCATTTATAGGAATTTTTGATTTGTTTGCTGTATTACAAACCAATCCAAAAGACGCTTTATTATATTATAACTTGAGTTTTTATGTAAGTGATTTATTAGCTAAAAACACAACTTCTCAAGAGAGTAAATTAATTTTATTAAACGAAAAAAGAAATAGAAGTGAAAAATGCTTAAAACTACTTTACTCACTTCAAAATACTAGTGATAGTTCTAAATACACTATTGATGCTTTGAAAATAGCTGAACGCTATAAGGCATATGTATTAAAAGATATTATTAGCAAAAAAGAATTATTAAAATTGAATCCAAAAGACAGCCTATTAATACAACAAGAAACACTTATTAAAAAACAAGAAAAACTAACAAATAGACTTATTAAAACGCCTTACAATTCTAACAATAAACAAAAATTAGACATTCGAAATGAATTATCTACTATTAATATTGAATTAAAAAAATTAGCAAACAAAATTGAAATTAAATACCCAAATAGTATTAACAACTCGTTAAATATTATTAAATTAAATGCACAATTAAAAGAAGACCATTCAACATTAATAGTGTTTTTTTATGGAAAAAAAGCAATCTATCAAATTATAATTTCTGAAAACGCTACAGAATTTAATAAAATTCCATTAACACCAAAAACACAAAATTCTATTTCAAGATTCATAGATTATTTTGATAATTCTGCAGTAATTAATAATAATATTTCAAAATTCACAACAGACGCTTTTAGTTTATTTCAAACACTAAAACTCCAATCTCTTAAAGATAAAAACAACCTTATTATTATTCCAGATGGATTTTTAAATTTTATACCTTTTGATGCATTGTTAACCTCTAAAACAAATAGTAATGCTTTTTCTAAAATGCCATTTATGGTCAAACAACACACACTTGCTTTTAATAGTAGTGTTAATTTGTATTTACAAACAAAAACGCATTCCAAGTCACAAGAATTGCTAGGTGTTTTTCCTATATTTAATAATACATCTACAACTTTAAACTTCTCTTTAAATGAAGCGAGAAGCATTGAAAAAGAAATTAAAACTAATTTATTACTCGAAGAGTATGCAACAAAAGGAGCTTTTATAGAAAAGGCAAAAAAGTATGATATCTTGCATTTATCTACTCATGCTAGTAGTGGTGATTTTATTACACCTGCTAATATTGAATTTATTGACAAAACACTATACGTAAATGAGCTATATGATCTAGATTTAAGTCCAGATTTAGTTGTTTTAAGTGCTTGCGAAACAGGTATTGGTTCATTACAAAAAGGTGAAGGCGTTATGAGTTTAGCTAGAGGTTTTCAATATTCTGGTGCTAAAAACATTTTATTCTCACTATGGCAAATTAGTGATTTGTCAACATCGCAAATTATGACTTCTTTTTATAAAGAGTATAGCAAAACTAAATCCGCTGTTTTTGCAAACCAAAATTCAAAAATCGCTTATTTAAAAAGTAAAACAATACAGAACACAAAGAAATCGCCTTATTATTGGAGTGCCTTTGTATTTTATGGAGATTTTGATAAAAAAGAATCTATATCTTATCCATATATCTTTATCATTATAATTTCAGTTTTAATTACCTTACTTTTACCAAGGTTATTTAAAATAATAAATGGAAAACGAACTACAAGAGTTTCTTCTTAAAAAGAATTTCAAAAAGATTAAATTAAAACTAACTAAGACTAATCATTTTGAAATAAAAGCGAATATAAATGGTGTAAAGGGTTTGTTTATTCTAGACACTGGCGCTTCAAGCAGCTGTGTAGGTCTTGATGATGCTAAGTTATTTAATCTTAATGTAAAAGATTCTGATATTAAAGCTGCAGGTGCTGGCGCAACAAACATGGCCACACAAACAGCATCTAACAATACTATAAAAATTGGTAAATGGAAAAAAAACAGAACCACTCTAGTTCTTTTCGATTTAATTCATGTAAATACAGCACTAACAATGCACAATGCACAACCAGTTAATGGCATTATTGGAGCAGATATTCTAAAAAAAGGAAAAGCTATTATTGATTATAATAAGAAATACCTGTATTTAAAACCTATATAACATTAAATTTTATAACTTTATATTTCATTATAATTCTCCCTCGTAAATGAATAGTACTATTGTCATAGCAGATGACCATCCATTAATGCTTAGAGGTCTTAGCGACTTTATAGCTTCTAAAGGCTACAATATTGTAGGCAAAGCAGAAGATGGAAGAGCTGCATACGCACTTATTGTAAAACACAAACCTGATATTGCAATTCTAGATATTAGAATGCCATATATGACAGGCCTCGATATAGCAGAAGCCTGCAAAACATATGATATTGATACAAAAGTTATTCTTATTACCTTCGATAATGAAGAAGAGCTGTTTGACAAAGCAAAAGAATTTAATGTCTATGGCTATATATTAAAAGAGTTTGCTATAGAAGAAATTGAAAACTGTATTGAACACGTTAAAATAGGAGAACCGTATTTTAGTGAAGAAATAGCATCATACCTTAATTCTAAACTAAAATATTCAAAATCTCATATCACAGAACTATTAACAAAAACAGAGCTTAAAGTTGTACAATTACTTTCTGAGAATAAAACCAATCATGATATTTCAGAATCATTACAAAGTTCTATAAGAACCATAGAAAAACATAGAAGTAATATTGTAAAAAAACTAAAACTTCAAAAATCACATAATGCACTTATGCTTTGGGCCAATCTAAATAAGGATCTTTTAATTTTATAAAAAATGTTAGAATTATAGATTTTAGCGTTTTTGTCAATTTACGTTTTTGTCTGAAAAACAACTGAATTACACAAAATTAGAGGAAAACAACAGTAAAAACAGCACTTAACAAGTTTATTTAATAAAAATGAAAAATGAAAAAAATACGTAGTTCTACGTATTTTTTTTATGCTTTTTTCATTCTATCTTTATATTGCTATTAATCAATCTATATTTAAGAGAATTTATAAGCTCTACATATTATATGTAGAGCTTCTCTTTTTTTACGACAGACCTTTTCTTTTACTTATCTTTTTTACATATAAAAAAACATTATTGTTTATTATAATTTTTTTTACTTGAAACCATATCAAAACAACCTCGAATAAGTCTTATATACAAATCTATTTTAACAAAAAATAAAAGCTTACACCTCCAAATCTGCGTTTTCTACTAAAAAAACTAATCTTATTTTTTTTTATCAATTTTACCCCAAATTTTAAAAAATCCTTTAAAATCAATACTTAACAGTAATTTTTGAGGTTTTTTCCTTCAAAAAAAAATACGTAGTTCTACGTATTTTTTTTTAGAGTCTTACTAGTTACCTTTATAATGCTATTAATTAGTTCTTAGGGAGAATTATTTAAAAAAGACTCTGCATCACTAGGATGCAGAGTTTTTATTACCAATTAAAAAATGAGAGTCTTATGGATTTTAAAATAAACCCAATGGAAGAAACAGAAAGCAGAGATAGAACCTTTATTATAGGAATCGTTGTTTTCGCAATCATAGTTATATCAATAAATATAGTTGTAACATTTTTTTAGTTAGTTAGTTACATCTTTTATTGAAAATAAAAAGCGCAACTTTTTACAGTTGCGCTTTTTTTATGTCTTAAATAATAATTATTATAGCTCTAATGCTTTCTTCACATCATTATTCATTAATAATTCTATAGGGTTTTCTAAAGCCTCTTTCACAGCAACTAAAAAACCAACACTTTCTTTTCCGTCAATAATTCTATGATCGTAAGATAAAGCAACGAACATAATTGGACGAATTTCAACTTTACCATCAATAGCTACAGGACGCTCTACAATATTGTGCATTCCTAAAATACCACTTTGTGGCGGATTAATAATTGGAGTAGATAACATAGAACCAAAAACACCTCCATTAGATATAGTAAATGTTCCTCCAGTCATTTCATCTACAGTAATCTTTCCATCACGAGCTCTGATAGCTAAACGTTTTACTTCAGATTCAACACCTCTAAAAGATAAATTTTCAGCATTTCTAATAACTGGAACCATTAATCCTTTTGGTCCTGAAACTGCTATGCTTATATCTACAAAATCGTAAGACAACATTTCTTTTCCATCAATCATAGAGTTAACTGCAGGATACATTTTTAATGCTCTTACTACAGCTAAACTAAAAAACGACATAAACCCTAAACTTACGCCATGTTTAGCTTTAAAAGTTTCTTTATACTCTTTTCTTAAAGCAAATATTGGAGACATATCTACTTCATTGAATGTTGTTAACATTGCCGTAGTATTTTTAGCTTCAACTAAACGCTCTGCAACTTTACGACGTAACATTGACATTTTACTACGTGAAGTTCCACGATTTCCACCAGTTGGTGTTCCCATAGAAGGCACAGCATTAACAGCATCTTCTTTAGTTACACGTCCACCAACTCCTGTTCCAGAAACAGTATTAGCATCCATTCCTTTTTCAGCTAAAATCTTTTTAGCAGCTGGACTAGCTGTACCAGTAGCATATGTTTTAGTTTCTGTTTTAGCTGGTTTTGGAGCTTCTACTTTTGATGTTTCGGCTTTGTCTTCTTGTTTAGAAGATGTTTCCCCTTCAGGTTTTGCTGCACTAGTATCAATTAAACAAACAACTTCTCCAACAGCTACAGCATCACCGTCTTCTGCTTTTAAAGTAATTACTCCACTAGCTTCAGCTGGTAATTCAAGTGTTGCTTTATCACTATCTACCTCAGCAATTGTTTGATCTTTTTCAACATAATCACCATCTTGAACTAACCATTCCGCTATTTCAACTTCTGTGATAGATTCGCCAGGCGAAGGTACTTTCATTTCTAAAATCATTGTACTATAATTTTATTTCTGTTTGTTTATTGTTTTACCGCTTCGGTATTTCTTGTACTTAATATATCGGCTTTGCCTTTATTATTTAATTTAATAACAACTTCACCAACTGTCTTAGTAAATACTGCTTTATATACAGTATACTCTTTTTGATTTCTAACTAAAGTTAATGATGTAATATCTCCTTTAGCAGCATGAACTCTTTCAAAAAACGCTTTGGTATCTTCTAAAGAAAATGTTTCTTGTTTGTTTTCTGAATACATTGCGTATATGCCTTTATAATTTGAATCATTATACGCTTTTTGAAATTTTGAAATAACTTTCGATTCTACTTTAGCATTTTGAGCAAATGTTACTCCAATACTTAAAAATGCAATAATTAATACTATTCTTTTCATCTTTTTCTTTTTTTATGGGTTATCTCTGATTATTTTTTGTTTTATCAAATACAAAATCAATTACTTCTTGGTGACGTTTTTTAGAACGTGTACTACTACCAGCAGCTGGTGCTCCATATGCGCGTCTACTTGCTGCTCTAAAGAGTTTAGCTTCTTCTAAATGCATTAACATATGACTATAAGCACCCATGTTTCTTGGTTCTTCTTGTGCCCAAACCGTATCTTCTACATGCTTATATTTCTTAAGTATTTTTCTTATCTCTTCAACTGGTAATGGAAATAATTGTTCCACTCTAACTATTGCAACATCTTCACGTTTTAAATTTTCTCTAGCCTCATCTAAATCATAATAGAACTTTCCAGTAACAAATACTAATGTTTTTATTTCATCTATTTTATTTACTTCATCATCAATTACCATTTGAAAACTTCCATTAGCTAACTCATCCACTTTTGAGACAGCTTTAGGGTGACGTAATAGACTTTTTGGTGTAAAAACAATTAATGGTTTTCTAAAATTAGATTTCATTTGTCGTCTTAACAAGTGAAATAAATTAGCAGGTGTTGTACAATCTGCTACATACATATTGTCTTTTGCACATAACTGTAAATAACGTTCCATTCTTGCTGAAGAATGCTCTGCTCCTTGCCCTTCATATCCATGAGGCAACAACATTACTAAACCATTTTGGGTTTTCCACTTATCTTCTCCTGAAGAAATATATTGGTCTAACATTATTTGTGCTCCATTACTAAAATCACCAAATTGTGCTTCCCATATAACTAATGTTTTTGGACTAGCCATAGCATAACCATAGTCAAAACCTACTACACCATATTCTGACAGTAATGAATTATATATATAAAAATCACCTTGCTTGTCACTAATATTGTTATGCAAAATAATTTCTTCTTCGCTATCTTCTACTTTTACAACTGCATGACGATGTGAAAATGTTCCTCTTTCTACATCTTGTCCAGATATTCTAACATGATAACCTTCATCTAGTAAAACACCATAAGCCAAATGTTCACCCATTGCCCAGTCCAATTGATCATTATCAAACATTGTTTGACGGCCTTGAATTAAGCGTTCAATTTTACGTATAAACTTTTTGTCTTTTGGAAGATTAGATAGCACTTTTGTAATATCCTTCAACTTCTTAGTTGTTGTGGTTGTATCTACAGGCTTCATCATTTCTGTTTCATCAACACGCGTAAAATCTTTCCACGCATCTTGCATAAATGCAGTAATGACTGTTTTATCTTCTTTACGAGAATCTTCTAACTTCTCTTCTAATTTTGATTTATACTCTACTTCTAATTGTTTAACAAACCCATTATCAATAATACCTTGGCTAATTAGTTTTTCAGCATAAATATTTCTTGGGTTTTGATGTTTAGCAATTGCTTTATATAATTTTGGTTGTGTAAAACGAGGCTCATCTCCTTCGTTATGACCATATTTTCTATACCCTAATAAATCTATAAATACATCTCGTTTAAATTGCATTCTAAAATCTAATGCAAACAACATAGCATGCACAACTGCTTCGGCATCGTCTGCATTAACGTGTAATACTGGTGACAATGTAACTTTACCAACATCTGTACAATATGTACTTGAACGCGCATCTAAATAATTCGTTGTAAACCCTATTTGATTATTAACTACAATATGGATAGTTCCGTTTGTTTTGTAACCATCTAATTGTGCCATTTGCACAACTTCATATACTAAACCCTGACCTGCAATAGCCGCATCACCATGAACTACAATTGGCAATACCTTACTAAAATCATCTTTATAAAATTTGTCTTGTTTAGCTCTTACAATACCTTCAACTACTGCTCCAACTGTTTCTAAATGCGAAGGATTAGGAGCTATACTTAAGTTTATTTGCTTTCCTGAATCTGTTTTACGGTCACTGGTCCAACCTAAATGATATTTAACATCTCCATCAAAAACTTCTTCGGCATAATCTTTACCATCAAATTCGCTAAAGATATCTTTTGCAGATTTTCCAAAAATATTAGTTAAGGTACTTAAACGACCACGATGTGCCATCCCCATAACAAATTCTTGCACTCCCATTTCTGCAGCATTTTCAATAATAGCATCCAAACCTGGAATAAGAGATTCTCCTCCTTCTAAAGAAAAACGTTTTTGCCCAACGTATTTAGTATGTAAAAAGTTTTCAAAAGAAACGGCTTCGTTAAGTTTTCTAAGTATGTGTTTTTTCTGTTCTGCAGAAAATTTAGGCTGATTATCATTAATATTCAGCTTATTTTGAATCCATTGAATTTCTTCAGGCTTACGAATATACATATACTCTACACCAATAGAATCACAATAAATACTTTCTAAATGATCAACTATTTGTTGTAATGTTTGTGGCCCTAAACCAAGAATTTCTCCAGCGTTAAAAACAGTATTTAAATCTTGAGCTGTCAAGCCAAAATTTTCAATCTCTAATGTTGGCGCATATTTTCTACGCGCTCTAACTGGATTAGTTTTAGTAAATAAATGTCCGCGATTACGATAACCATCTATTAATTTTACGACTTGAAACTCTTTCTGAACATGTTCTGGAATCTGAGTAGAAACACCATCTATAATATCTCCTTCCATTCCATAGTTTTCACTACCAAAATCGTAACCTTGAAAAAAGGCTCTCCAACTTGGTTCTACAGAATCAGGATTTACTTGGTATTGTTCGTATAAATCAGCAAAGTATGCTGTGTGTGCTGCGTTTAAAAAGGAGTATTTATCCATTATAATCTTTAAGCTGTTATCGCTTCAACAAAATTTTATCAAAAATACAACATTTACAAAATATAGAGATGCTTTTAGTATATTTATATCTCACTAAACTTTTAATTTTTATAATTATGGCCATTAGCACCGCATCTTACATTAAGTCTTTCGTTATGTTATTTCTTATTGTATTTACTACAAACACTGTATTTGCACAAGATAATCAACCTAAACAAAAAAGTGAGTTTTGGAAGAAAGTGCGCTTTGGTGGCGGTATTGGTTTAAGTACTGGTAGTAATGTTTTTAGTGCTACTTTGGCTCCAAGCGCTATTTATCAATTTAATGAGACCGTTGCTTTAGGTATTGGACTAAATGGCACTTATTTTAGACAAAAAAACTTAGTGAAATCAACTATTATAGGCGGAAGTTTAATTGGTTTAGTAAACCCTATAAGAGACATACAACTATCTGCTGAGTTTGAACAAAACAATGTTAGTAGAAATTTTGACAGCCCTTTACTGCTTGATGATAGCTATTGGTCTCCAGCGCTTTTTATTGGTGCTGGCTATAGAACACGGAATATTACTTTAGGCGTAAGATATGATGTACTTTTTGATGATAACAGAAGTATTTATGCAAATGCTTGGGCGCCTTTTGTTAGAGTTTATTTTTAAGAAGAATATTTATTTCGAAACCAAACTTTTTGCCACTCACGTTTTAAAATTAAAAACGAAACTTCTGCTGCTAGTTCAATTGTATCGTCACCGTTTAATTTCTTTATAGCTTCCTCAGGAACATCTATTATATATAATAGATTAAGGTATTCCATAAACTTTTCTTGAATTAATTTATATACCGTTTCGTGCAACAACAACTTTAAACTAGAAGGCAATATTTCTTCGTTAAAATCTAAATCGATATTAGCGTATAAAAAATCTTTATTTAATTGATTTATAAGTTTTTTATATAAATCTAATTGATTTGCTTCTAGTATTAAATCTTCAAAAGTTGGTGGCAATTTCATAAAATAGGTCTACCTGTATAAGATTTACAAATCTAGACCTTTCTAGTCATTAATATATGCCCAAATTGTTTTAAAAGTGCTTTCTTTTCATTAGAAATACTCAAACTATCTAACACAGAAAAGGCTTTATTTGTATAATTTTCAATTTCTTCTTTTGTTGCATCTGCAGATCCACTTTCAACAAAAAATTGTTTTACTGTATTAATTTTTTCTTCATTGTCTTCTAAACTAACACCAAATAATTGTTGTAATTGTTTGCTCTTAGAAGTATTTAAAAACTCAATTGCTTTTATATACAGGTATGTCTTTTTATTCTCAATAATATCTCCTCCAACCTGTTTTCCAAAGGTTTCTGGATCACCAAAAGCATCTAAATAATCATCTTGTAATTGAAAAGCAATTCCTAATAAGCGTCCAAATTCATATATACTATTTTGATCTTCTTCTGAAGCTTTAGCTACTATAGCTCCCATTTTCATTGCTGCTCCAACCAAAACTGCTGTTTTATATTCAATCATTTTTAAATACTCTAATATGGTAACATCATCTCGAGTTTCAAAATCAACATCATACTGCTGTCCTTCGCACACTTCTAAAGCTGTTTTACTAAATAACTTTGCTAAAGCAACAAAAGTCTCTGCGTCATAATTTTCAAATAATTGATATGCTAAAATTAACATAGCATCTCCAGAAAGAATACCAGTATTTACATCCCATTTTTCATGAACCGTTTGTTTACCTCTTCTTAAAGGAGCCGCATCCATAATATCATCGTGAACCAACGAAAAATTATGAAATACTTCAATACTTAAAGCTGCATCAAGTGCTTTTTTATAATCTACATCAAAAATCTCGGCAGACATCAATGTTAAAACTGGTCGTAAGCGTTTACCTCCTAATTTTAAAATATAGTTAATAGGAGTATATAAGTTTTCTGGCTCTCTATCTCTAGAAAATGTTTCTAAATACGTTATAAATGCTTTTTGGTAGTCTTGAGTTGTTTGCATCGCACAAAAATAATGTAAAAACCTAAACAAATTAAACCCAATGTATCTCATATGTTAAGAAATTATTAAAACTTAGGAAACTTTTAATGTTTTTAAAGTTTCCTGCAGTATATTTGCAGTCAAATTATGAGAGAAAAAATAATACATAAGTCTACAGAGCTGTTTTTAACACTAGGTTTTAAAAGTGTTACAATGGATGATATTGCTAATGAAATGGGGATATCTAAAAAAACTATTTATAAACATTTTGACAATAAAACACAATTAGTTGAAACTACAGCTTTATCACTTTTCGAATTAATATCTACTGGTATAAATATGATTTGTGACTTAAAAAAGAACCCAATAGAAGAAATTTACGATATAAAACGCTTTGTAATGGAGCATCTTAAGAATGAAAAATCTTCTCCACAATATCAACTTCAAAAGTATTATCCTAAAATATTTCTATCACTCAAACAAAAACAATTCGATGTTATGCAAGATTGTGTAATTGAAAATTTAAAACGAGGAATTGCATTAGAATTATATAGAGAAACTATTAATGTAGAATTTATTTCAAGAATGTATTTTTCTGGAATTATTACTATTAAAGACAACGACTTATTTCCGCTAAAAATCTTTTCACAAAACATGCTTATGGAATACTATCTAGAATACCATTTAAGAGGCATTTGTTCTCCTAAAGGTCTTGAAACATTAGCATCTTTAATAAAAAACAATCAATCAACAATAGAATGAAAAACTTAATTATTATTCTAATTACTCTACTATTTTCTTTTGGTTATTCTCAAGAAAACAAGAGCAATTTTACTTTACAAGAAGCAATAGATTATGCTTTAGAAAACAATCGAAATGCAAAAAATGCAGCGCTCGACATTGAAGCTGCTGTTAAACAAAAATGGGAAACTACAGCTACAGGCTTACCTCAACTCAATGCAACAGTAGATTACCAAAATGCATTAAAAAGAAATGTTTTTGTTTTTGGAGATCAAACTATTGAAGCTGGACCAAAACAGTCTCTAACTGCTACGGCCACTCTTTCTCAATTACTTTTTGACGGCTCTTATTTAGTTGGCTTACAATCTGCTAAAGTCTTTTTAGAAATCTCAAAAAATGCTAAAGAAAAAACCGATTTAGAAATTAGAAAAGCTGTTATTGATGCTTATGGGAATATTCTTTTAGCTGAAGAAAGCTTAAAAATACTAGAACGCAACATTACAGTATTAGAAAAGAACTTATTTGATATAACAAAGATTTATGAAAATGGCTTAGAAGAAGAGGAAAGTGTAGAACAACTTAAAATTACTTTATCTGGAGTAAAAAGTAACATGAGCAATGTTAAGAGACTTCGCGATTTAGCCTATCAAATGTTCAATCTAACAATAGGGAAAGATATAAATGCAAAAACTGAATTAACCGAAAATTTAGAATTATTAACAGCTCAGAATATTAGTCTTTCATTATTAGAGTCTAAAAATGACGTCACAAATACAATAGATTATAAAATTGCAAACAACGACAAAACTGCTAAAGAGCTACTAGTAAAGCTTGAAAAAAGTAAAGGTTTACCAAGATTAAGTGCCTTCTTAAACGGAGGTTATGTAGCTAATAGGGAATCTTTCAATTTTACTAACACTGGAGAAAAATGGTTTGGCTCATCTCTTTTTGGGGTAAGTTTAAACGTACCGATCTTTAGTTCTGGAATGAGAAAAGCCGCTACTCAAAGAGCAAAGATAAACTTAGAAAAAGCGGAAATAAATTTAACAGAAACAGAACAACAATTAAAACTTCAAATAGCATCAGCAAAAAGTGATTATCAATTTGCTATTGAAGATTATGAAAACAAAAAAGAAAACTTAGATCTAGCTGAACGTATAGAGAAAAAAAATCAAACCAAGTTTTTTGAAGGTATCGCCACAAGTTTCGAGCTTCGCCAAGCGCAAACACAATTATATCAAGCCCAAAATGAATTATTACAAACTATGCTTGATGTTATTAGTAAAAAAGCTGCATTGGAAACCGTTTTAAATGATACATCAAAAAATTAATCAATCAATAAAGAAACACCACAATACAATGAAAAATATCTTCACATTATTAATCCTCACACTAGTAATTACTAGTTGTGGTGATAAATCAACAGCTAAATTTGATATCACTAAAACTACAGATATTAAAGCAATAAAAGCAGAACGCGATAAGTTAGTAGCACAACAACAAGAAATAAATGCCAAACTAGAAACTATCGATTCAAAAATAGATGAATTAACTCCAGAGAAAAAACTCCCGTTAATTACAACATTTATAACAAAAGCAGAGAAATTCGAGCATTTTTTAGAACTTCAAGGCAATGTTGCTACAGATCAAAATTTAGTAATTACTCCAGAAATGGGAGGCATCTTAAGACAGGTTTTTGTTAAAGAAGGTCAACGTGTATCTAAAGGTCAATTATTAGCAAGAATAGATGATGGTGGTTTGAGCCAACAAGTTACACAACTTCAAATTCAAGCCGATTTAGCTAAAACAACTTACGAAAGACAAAAACGTCTTTGGGATCAAAAAATAGGTAGTGAAATTCAATATTTGCAATCTAAATCCGCTTACGAAAGCCAAGTAGAAGCTGTAAAACAATTACAAAGTCAATTAAACAAAACTGCCGTTAGAGCTCCATTTACAGGTGTTATTGATGATGTTATAACAGAACAAGGTAGCGTCGTTGCTCCAAGTCAAACAGCATTAATGCGTATTGTTAACCTTAAAGACATGTATATTTCGGTAGATGTTCCAGAACGCTATATTTCTAACGTTACAAAAAATAAAAATGTAGAAGTTAATTTTCCTGTTTTAGGAGAAACACTTAATTCTAAAGTGCGTCAAACTGGTAATTTTATTAATCCCGCAAACAGAACATTTAATGTAGAAATTGCAGTCCCAAATAAAAAAGGAAACATTAAACCAAACTTAACGGCTAAATTAAAAATTAACGATTATACTAATGAAAAAGCATTATTAGTTCCTCAAAATATTATTTCTGAAAATGCTGCAGGAGAGCAATACATCTATATACTAACAGACAGAAAAGATAGCATAGCTATAGCTAAAAAAATCATTATTGAAACAGGAAAAACCCAAGGAGATGTTATTGAGGTATTAAAAGGTATTGAAAATAATGCCGAAATCATTCAAGAAGGAGCTAGAAGTGTAAAAGATGGTCAGAAAGTGCAAATAATTAATTCTAAATCATAATAATTATGGCAAAGAATAAGAAAAGAAACAAGCAAGTTGACAAGGAGTTCGGCCTGTCTTCATGGGCTATAGACAATAAAACAACAATGTATGTGGCTATGGCTCTTATATTATTTTTAGGTATATCGGCCTATTTTAGTATGGCTCGTGAGAATTTCCCTGAAATTAAAGAAACAAAAATTTATGTAAGCTCTTTGTTCCCTGGAAACACTGCAGAAGATATAGAAAAATTAATTACAGATCCTCTAGAAGAAAAACTCAATCTTGTAAGTAATAAAGTTGAAATCACTTCTACTTCTCAAGAAGATTATTCTATGATTATTGTAGAATTTGACGAAAAAATAACTGTAGAGCAAGCAAAGCAAAAAGTAAAAGATGAAATAGATTCTGTAACATCGGGAGAAGATTGGCCAACTTTTAATGGTGCTAAAGTAGAACCCAATGTCTTTGAATTAAGTATGAGTGAAGAAATGCCTATACTTAATATTAATATTTCTGGAGATTATCCAGTAGCTAAACTTAAAGAGTACGGTGAATATCTTGAAAATGAAATTGAAGACTTAGAAGAAATTAAAAAAGTAGACATTAGAGGCGCACAAGAAAAAGAAGTTGAAATAGCTGTAGACATCTATAAAATGATGGCTTCTAAAGTTAATTTCAATGACATAATTAGTGCTGTAGGTAATGGCAATATGACTATGTCTGCAGGTAATTTAAAAACTAGTGGACAAAGAAGAACTATTAGAATTATTGGTGAAATAGAAAAACCATCTGAGTTAGAAAACTTTGTTATAAAATCTGAAAACAATAGCCCTATTTATCTTAAAGATGTTGCAACTGTAACTTTTAAGGAAAAAGACCGTACTACTTTTGCTCGTGAATTAGGTGATCGAGTAGTTATGCTTGATGTTAAAAAACGAGCAGGAAAAAACATGGTTGCTGCTGCAGATCAAACAGAAGTAATTGTTGCTAAAGCCATAGAAAATGTTTTTCCAACAGATCTAAAAGTTACTATTACCAATAATCAATCCTCAAAAACTATTGGCCAAGTAGATGATCTAGTTAACAATATTATATTCGGTATCATATTAGTTGTAACTGTTTTAATGTTCTTTTTAGGGTTCAAAAATGCATTATTTGTAGGTTTTGCTATACCTATGTCTATGTTTATGTCTTTAATGATATTAAACCTACTAGGCTACACAATGAATACCATGATTCTTTTTGGATTAATTATGGGACTTGGAATGCTTGTTGACAATGGTATTGTAGTAGTAGAAAACGTCTATCGATTGATGGAAAAAGAAGGTTTAAGTCGTATCTCTGCTGCAAAAAAAGGAATTGGAGAAATTGCTTTCCCTATTATTATTTCAACATTAACAACAGTAGCTGCATTTATTCCATTAGGATTATGGCCCGGAGTTATGGGGCAATTTATGAAATATTTCCCTATAACACTATCAGTAGTTTTAGGCTCATCATTGTTTGTTGCCATTTTCTTCAACTCAGTTTTAGTGTCTCAATTTATGACCACTGAAGACAAAGAAATGCCTTTAAAAAAGATTATAAAGACTTCTGTTATTGTTGCAGGTATTGGATTGACAATACTAATTTTTGGCGGAGACTATAGAGCTCTTGGTACCCTAATGATTTTTACAGCTATTATGTTATGGGTATATCGTTTAATTTTAAGGAAAATGGCTAATCGTTTTCAAAACAAAACCTTAGTAAGGCTTGAAAATTGGTATGAAAGAAAAATTACAACTGCCTTAAAAGGTAAACGACCAGCGGTTATAACTATTTTAACTTTTATTTTATTATTGGGAGCATTTATGTCATTTGGAGGTTCAGTCGCTTCGCAGCGAACAAAGATTGAGTTCTTTCCTGAAAACAAACCAAATCAAATTATTGTATATATAGAGTATCCTCAAGGGACAGATATTGATAGGACTAATAGTATTACTAAAGAAATTGAAAACAAAGTTTATAGTATTATAAACGCATCAGAATATGTTAAAGATGGCGAAAATTTCTTAGTAGAAAGTGCTGTTTCTCAAGTTGGTGAAGGTGCAGGAAACCCACAAACTGATGGCGGATCTGCTGCCGAAATGCCCCATAAAGGTAAAATTACTGCATCCATGCGTGAATATAAATATAGAAATGGAGCCGATAGCCAAGAGTTACTAAAAAAAGTTCAAGAATCTTTAGTAGGTATTTATCCTGGTGTTCTAATTTCGGTAGAAAAAGATGCTAATGGCCCACCAGCAGGAGCACCAATTAATATAGAATTAGAAGGTGATGACTATAACGAGCTTATTAATACTGCAGAATTAATGCGTGAGTTTATTAACTCTAAAAACATTGATGCTATTGATGAATTAAAAATTGACGTCAATAAAGACAAGCCAGCAATGCAAGTTGTTGTAGATCGTGAAAAAGCGGGTGAATTAGGTGTTAGTTCAAGCCAAGTTGGACAACAATTACGTAACTCTATTTTTGGAGCCAAAGCAGGAATTTATAAAGAAAGTGGTGAAGATTATGATATTTATGTTCGTTTCAACGAAGATAACCGCTATAATACAAGTGCCATTTTTAATCAGAAAATTATTTTTAGAGATATGGCATCTGGTCAAATTAGGGAAATCCCTATTTCTACAGTTGCTAAACAAAAAAACAGTTCTGGTTTTAGCGCTATTAAACATAGAGACACTAAACGTGTTGTAACAGTATATTCTGCTTTAGCACCTGGGTTTACAGATGCCGCTGCTGCTGTCGCTCAAATTCAAGAGGAAATGAAAAATTATAACAATTTACCTAATACGATTAAGATCGATTACACAGGGCAAATTGAGGAACAGAATAAACAAATGGCCTTTTTAATGGGAGCCTTTGGTGCTGGTTTACTTCTAATTTTCTTAATCTTAATTTTCCAATTCAACTCAATTTCTAAACCAACAATTATAATGATTGCAATTTTCTTAAGTTTAATTGGAGTTTTTGGAGGTATTGTTATATCTGGATCTCCTTTTGTTATTATGATGACTATGATGGGAATTATATCTCTCGCAGGAATTGTAGTAAATAATGGTGTAGTATTACTCGATTATACGCAATTATTAATAGACAGAAAGAAAAATGATTTAGGATTAGATAAAGCTGATTATCTTGAAAAACAAGATTTACTAAATGCTATTATCTTAGCTGGTAAAGCGCGTTTACGACCAGTTTTATTAACCGCAATAACAACCATATTAGGCTTAATTCCTTTAGCTATTGGTTTAAATATAAATTTCTTTACATTATTTAGTGAATTCAATCCACATATTTATTTTGGAGGAGATAATGTTATCTTTTGGGGTCCATTAGCCTGGACAGTAATCTACGGGTTAATTGTAGCAACTTTTTTAACGTTAATTGTTGTGCCAATACTATTCTATTTATCTATGAGTTTAAAAATGTGGCTAAGGAAACAAACAACTCCAAAAGAAACATTTGTCTATGAAGAAAACACAGAACAACTTGAAAACAATACTAATTTAGCGTTAGACAAGTAAATTAATTTAAACAAAAAAATCCGAAGTTAAAACTTCGGATTTTTTATTTAGTTTATATTAAATACTATTGGTTTTCAGTAAATGGTGTTGGAAATGCATCAATAATATTATCACCTGTTCTATCAAGAGGAATATTAGTAGCGTTTAATCTATTCAATCTTCTTAAATCGATCCATCTATGACCTTCAGCTAACAATGAATAACGTCTTTGATTTAAAACCTCATCTAATAACTCTGTAGCATCTGTTGTACTACCAGAATAATTTCCTAATCCTGCAGCATTTCTAATCGTATTTAAAGCAACTACAGTCTCTGTATTATTCACTCCTATATTAGCCTCTGCATACATTAATATAAGCTCCTCATTTCTAATTAAATATACAGGATCAGTATTAGAATCATAAACCGCTATTTGATAATCTGCAGACAAGCCATCAAACGTTGTTGTTCCTCCCGTAAGTTGAAAAGATTTATCTGTTACTCTTGAGTCACCTGCTTCAGCATCTGCTATCCAAGAGTCATGAATCATAAATTCTTGCCCAGACTGATCAGGAACATGAAATTGAGTATTAGCTATATCATTCCCTGTTAATCCAAAAATATGGGCAGGGCCATTAAATAAGTCGCCATTAATATCAAAAAACGAATCGTTTAACAAAGATAGCACCATTGTATTATTCCCCTGATATAAAGCAACTCTAGCTGCTAAAGCTCTATTAAATTGTCTATAAGTAGTTGCTGAATTAAACCCTGCAAAACCAGTACTAATATTAAAATCGAAATCTGCAGAAGCTGTTGAAAGATCTGTATTTGCTTCATTCAATAAATTCATAATTCCTGTTAATGCTTCGTCATAACCAACAAAAGGCCCAAGGTTATCAGCATCTGCAGTATCTAATCTAATACCATTATTATACTGTCTATTTGCAACCATTAATAATGCGTAAGCTTTTAAAGTTTTAGCATAGCCAAAATAACTATCTTTAACATCGCTAGTAAATCCAGCTGAAGAATTTTGCACTGCAGTAATTAACACATTTGCAGATTGCACAACTTTATACCATGCAGCATAAGATCGGGTTGTTAAAAACCCATTATTATCTAATGGCCCTTTTAAAATCTCTCCTGTATAGCGAGGATCCACACCTGTTAAATCATAATATTCTCTACCTAAAATACTTACTGTATCATAATGAAATGCTAAATCATTTCTCATAACAGCCTCTAATCCAACTGCTAATAATTGAACATCTGCTTGACTAGCTCCATTTTCAAAACTTCCCACTGTAGGAGCGTTTGGATTCTCAACTTCATCTAATTCACAGCCAGCAAACAATACAACTAGCCCAAAAAAGAATATTTTTAAAATTTTATTTTTCATAATTCTTAATATTAATTTTTTAGAAATTTACATTTAAATGGAAGTTCACAAATTTAGATGTAGGATAAGGTGTAACTTCTACATTATTTCCTAGTACATTATTTCCAAAGTTTGAAACTTCAGGATCATAACTATTATAATCGAAAATGTTAATTAAGTTTCTTCCAGATATACCAACTTTAATTTTGTTTGTATACTTTATCAAACCGTCTGGTAAAGTGTAAAACAAACCTATTTCTCTAAGTTTTATATAACCCGCATCTTCAATAACTGGATCTGGGTTAACAAATGCTTGACTAGCTCTATAATCTCCATTAGATAATTGACCACTTGGATCTAATCCAAAATCATTATAATCCCATGTTGTTCCAGCTAAATCGTATAATAAAGTAGTTAAGTTAATATTATCACCACCTTTTTTCCAATGCCATAAGAAAGTAAAGTCAAAATTCTTATAACTTATTTCATTAAACCAAGACATTTGAAATTCTGGTTCTGCATTTCCATAAACAAAGAATCCATCTCCTTCAGGATCTCTTATTGCAATTTCTTCTGCAGTATAAGCAGAAGGATCATAAGTACCTACAATTTGAGTAGCACTTTGCCCTTGTTGAATTAAAAAAGTTCCTAAAGACGCTGCAAAACCACCTGTTGTAAATGCAGGAACATCTAAACGTGTTACTTCAGATTTATTTTTCCACCACTTTAAACCAACGTTCCATGAAAAATCGTCATTTTCAAGAACATTTGCATTTAAACCAAGCTCTATACCTTTATTCTCTAATTCACCTCCATTAACTACCTGATTTGTAAAACCTGAAGATGTTGGTATCTGAGATCTAATTAAGAGATCATCAATTTTTTTATTGTAAAAAGACACTTCGAAATTAAGTCTGTTATCTAAAAGTCCAAAATCAAGACCATATTCTAATTCTGTTTGACGTTCAGGATCTATATTTGGATTACCTCTTAAATTCCCTGGGCTTAAACCAGATTGTCCTCCTACAAATTGTGCATTCATTAGAGTAAAACGATCATTAAAATTAGAAAACCTTCCAGATTCACCATAAGCGATTCTTGGTTTTAAATAATTAACTAAGTCAAAATCCCAAAAATCAAACTTAGTTATATTCACTGCTAAATTAGCTTTAGGAAAGTAATACATTTTATTAGCATCTCCATTGTTAGTAGACTTATCTCCTCTTATACCAAAAGTTCCAATAATTTTATCTTGATAATTAATTTCTTCTTGAACAAAGAATCCAAAATCTCTTGCTGGCACAATTGTTTGTTGCGTTGAGACGTTTGTAGATTGTCCTAAATTAGTTTGCGAACCATTTAAGCCACTAGCTATTGTAATTACAGTATTTCTATCAAAGTTCTGTAAAAAACTACCAACTTGAGTAGTAAATCCTAATCCACTATCAAAATCTAAATTATGAACTAAAAAAGCCGATAAGTTATAATTAGTATTTATTGTTGTTCCAGAAACTGCAACACCTCCTAAAGACGTTGGTGAAGAAAAATAAGATAAAGCTCTAGGAAAAATACTAGTTGTTCTTAAAGTATATTGATCAAAACCTCCTTCTAAAACAAGTTTCAATCTATTTTTATCTGTTGTTAGTATTTTTATATTAGAAGTAGCACTACCAATAAATCTATTAACGTCCTCTCTATTAGTAGTAGTCGCAATTGTTTCTAAAACATTCGAACCAGCTCCTCCTTGAGGATAAGCACCGTTAACAGGAGATAAATCTTCCCAAGGGTAGGTAAATGCTAAAGCGTATCCTACTGTTCTATTGGCATTACCATTATTAAAAAACCCTCTATCTGATCTTGAGTTAATATAATTAGAAGTTACATAAAGGTCCAACCAGTCATTGAATCTTTGTCCTATATTTAATCTAAGAGAACTTTTCTTATACCCTGTATTCTCAACTAAACCTGGCTCATCTCTATGTGTTGCTCCAAAAAAGTAATCCGACTTTTCATTAGCTCCAGATGTAGAAAATCGAGTTGTAGATGAAATTCTAGTATGATCAAATATCTCTGCTTCATAATCTCTAAGCACAGGATTATTTGGTCCTCCAAGAGCAGTTATTTGATCTTGCGTATAATCTCTAAGTCCTAATAATTGTGTAGGACTTCTAACACCAACAACTTGAGAAAACTGTACCGTAGGTTTTCCTAGTTTTCCTCTTTTTGTTTTTATAATTACTACACCACCGGCAGCTCTTGATCCATAAATAGCAGCAGCAGAAGCTCCTTTTAAAATTTCCACACTTTCAATATCCTCTGGGTCGATATCAGCAATTCTATTCGAAGCATCATCTTGATTAGATGAAGAATTTCCTCCTCCAGAAGCCTGACTAACGATATTGTTTCCTAAACCAATTGATGAATTATCTACATATACACCATCAACAACAAATAGCGGTTGTTGATCACCAAAAATAGATGTAACACCTCTTAATCTCATAGAAATACCACCACCTGGCGCACCTGAATTTGCTTTAATTTCTGCACCGTTAAATTTACCATAAAGTGCACCATCTAAACCAGACTGTACAGTTACACCTGTTAAATCTTCTGCTGAAACCGAAGCTACTGCATTTGCTGAATTAGATCTTTTTGTCGAAGATGCCAAACCAGTAACAACCACTTCATCTAAAGCTGTTGAAGATTCTTTAAGGGCAGCATTTACTGTCTCTGGTTGATTTAGGACTCTTTCAATTGTTTCATACCCTAAAGATGAAATTTCTAATGTTACTGGAAAACCAGAAACATTTATACTAAAATTCCCATCAAAATCGGATGTCGTTCCATTATTGGTACCTTTTTCAATAATGTTAGCACCTGGTAAAGGTGTGTTTGTTGTCTCATCAGTAACCATCCCTTTGATTTCCTGTCCAAGGACAGCCAGAGGGAAGAAAACTAATAAAAACAAAAGCATTTTTAATGATTGTGTTTTACTCATAATTATTGTTTGTTTGATTGTTAAGTAGCTCTAATATCTTAATAAATATTCAAATTATTAAAGTTTTGTTAAACAAAATATCAAACAATCAATATAAAAAATGTTAATAATTAAATATTATTTAGGTTTTTAAGACAAAAACACAAATACATATATCAGAAAATTAAACAATTAGAACTAATTAAATAAGTTGCTTATTACTAATTATAAAACATAATAACTTCTTAAATTTGCACATCTAAAATTACACTATGTACAGAAGTCATAATTGCGGTGAATTAAATACATCGCATATAAATACAGAAGTTACCTTATCTGGATGGGTTCAAAAATCAAGAGACAAAGGTTTTATTGTTTGGGTAGATTTACGTGACCGTTACGGGATTACACAATTAGTTTTTGATGAAGAAAGAACTTCTAAAGAACTATTGGAGTTAGCTCAAAAATTAGGACGTGAATTTGTTATTCAAGTTAAAGGTACTGTAATTGAACGTGCATCAAAAAATTCTAACATACCAACTGGAGATATTGAGATATTAGTTTCAGAACTAAACATTTTAAACGAAGCACTTTTACCTCCTTTTACTATTGAAGACAATACGGATGGTGGTGAAGATATACGAATGAAATATCGCTACTTAGACATTAGGCGTAATCCTGTAAAAGACAGCTTAATCTTTAGAGCAAAAGTAACTCAAGAAGTAAGAAATTATTTATCTAACGATGGTTTTATTGAGGTAGAAACACCTTATTTAATTAAATCTACACCTGAAGGTGCACGTGATTTTGTTGTCCCTTCTCGTATGAATGAAGGTGAATTTTACGCATTACCTCAATCACCTCAAACCTTTAAACAACTGTTAATGGTTGGAGGAATGGATAAGTATTTTCAAATCGTAAAATGCTTTAGAGATGAAGATTTACGTGCAGACAGACAGCCAGAGTTTACACAAATTGATTGTGAAATGGCATTTGTTGAACAAGAAGATATTTTAAATGTTTTTGAAGGCTTGACTCGTCATTTACTAAAAGAAGTTAACGGTGTAGAAGTTGAAAAATTTCCAAGAATGCTTTATGATGATGCGATGCGTTTATACGGAAATGACAAACCAGACATTCGTTTTGGAATGGAGTTTGGTGAATTAAATGCCATAACACAACATAAAGATTTTGGTGTTTTTAACAATTCTGAATTAGTAGTTGGCATTGCAGTTCCTGGAGGAAATACTTATACTAGAAAAGAAATAGATAAGTTAATCGATTGGGTAAAGCGCCCTCAAATAGGTGCTTTAGGTATGGTTTACTGTAGAGTTAATGACGATGGAAGTTTTAAATCTTCTGTAGATAAATTTTACGACCAAGATGATTTAGCAAAATGGGCTGAAGTGACAGGTGCTAAAGCTGGTGATTTAATTTGTATCTTATCTGGAGACACCAATAAGGTCAGAGCACAACTAAGCGCTTTACGTATGGAGTTAGCTGAACGTTTAGGTTTACGTGATCCTAAAATCTTTGCTCCATTATGGGTTATTGATTTTCCTTTATTAGAATTAGATGAAGAAACAGGTCATTATCACGCTATGCATCATCCTTTCACTTCTCCAAAACCAGGGCAAATAGAATTATTAGATTCTAAACCTGGCGAAGTAAAAGCAAATGCTTACGATTTAGTTTTAAACGGAAATGAAATAGGTGGCGGATCTATAAGAATTCACGATAAAGCAACTCAAGCTATTATGTTAAAACACCTAGGTTTTTCTGATGAAGAAGCTCGAGCTCAATTTGGATTCTTAATGGATGCTTTTGAATATGGTGCTCCTCCGCATGGTGGTTTAGCATTTGGGTTAGATCGATTGGTTGCTATACTTGGCGGTCAAGAAACCATTAGAGACTTTATTGCTTTTCCAAAAAACAATTCTGGTAGAGATGTCATGATTGATGCACCTGCACCAATTGACAAAGAACAATTAAAAGAATTAAATCTGAAATTAGATTTAAAGTCATAAATAAAAAATCCTGCTTCTCGCAGGATTTTTTATTACTTTTAGTTAATGCCAAAAAAAACACTTTTAAAACGCTTTCTAATTTGGAGATATAAACACGTTTCTGAAAAAAACTTTACGTTTATACTAAGTGCTATAGTAGGTTTATTAGCTGGCTTAACTGCTGTAACCCTTAAAAACACAACTTATGCTATACAGTCACTACTAGATAAAGGCATTGTCTTTTCTAAAAACCAGCTATATTTTATTTTACCGGTTATTGGCTTATTGTTAGTTTATGTGTTTGTAAAATATATTTCTAAAAAAACAATAGAACATGCTATTCCCTCGGTCCTCTTTTCTCTGACCCGTAAAAGCGGGTTCTTAAAACGAACAAAAATATATTTCTCATTAATAGCAGCCCCTTTAACTGTAGGTTTTGGAGGATCAGTTGGATTGCTTGGTCCTGCCGTTGCCTCCGGCTCAGCCATTAGCTCTAATTTAGGACGACTTTTTCATATTAATAGAAGAACCCGAACACTCTTAATTGGTTGTGCTGCAGCTGGTGCTATTTCATCCATTTTTAAATCACCTATAGCTGCTATTATTTTCGCAGTAGAAGTATTTAGTTTAGACTTGACGTTTGCATCTCTTTTACCGCTACTAATTGCTTCAGTTTCATCTGTAATTACTTCTTATTTCTTTTTAGGGGATGATGTTTTATTTAATTTTATTTTTTCAGATAAGTTTGAAATTAAAGACATACTCTTTTATGTTATTTTAGGTCTAGGTACTGGTTTAGCTTCCATCTATTTCACTAAAATGTATTTTAGTATTTTAAAATTTTTTGAGCGTTTTAAAACACCTTTTAAAAAATTAATTATTGGAGGCTTAGCTATTGGTATAATGCTATATTTTATCCCACCATTATACGGAGAAGGTTTTGGTTTTATTAATAATTTACTGGCCGGAAATCACTTATTAGCCCTTGGCAAAACACCATTTGATGCTTTTAATGACAACATATGGGTCATTATAACTTTACTGATAGGTATTACAATTTTTAAAGCTGTAGCCATGACAACAACTTTTGCTGCTGGTGGAGTTGGTGGCATTTTTATTCCTACTTTAGTTATGGGAAGTGCACTTGGAAATGTAGTTGCAAAAGTAATAAATAATATTGGTTTTGGTTTTAATGTTAGTGAAACTAACTTCACTTTAATAGGAATGGCTGGATTAGTAGCAGGTGTTTTACACGCTCCATTAACAGCTATTTTCTTAATTGCTGAAATTACTGGTGGATACGAATTATTTATCCCGTTAATGATTGCTGTGGGGATTTCTTTTAGTGTAAAAAAGGGTGCTATCGATTACACTATTTACACTCGCGAATTAGCAGAAAAAGGACAACTGTTAACACATAATAAAGACCAAAATGTATTAACGTTAATGACATTAGATTCTATTATAGAAAATAATTTCGCTGTTTTAAATCCTAAAATGACCTTAGGAGATATGCTTTATAAAGCTGTTGCAAAGTCTACACGAAATTTATTTCCTGTTGTAGATGAAGACAAAAAATTAGTTGGTATAATTTTACTTGATGATGTTAGAGAAATAATGTTTGACCAATCTTTATATAATACTACCTCTATAGAGTCACTAATGCATAACCCTCCAGATTTCATATACTACAATAACGATTCTATGCAAACTGTAATGCAGAAGTTTCAGCATTCTGGCGCTTGGAATCTACCGGTTATTAGAAATGGTAAATATTTTGGTTTTGTCTCAAAATCAAAATTATTAACAGCATATCGAAGAGAATTAATTAATACAACAACATAATTTGGAATTGATTAATTTTGCAATATCATTAATAAAAATAAAATGAAATATATAATTTGGTTTTTCTTTATTATTACTGTAGCCGTAGTAATCTGTGGCTATATTCTAGACACTCCTTATTCTCAAAAACTTATTGGTTTCGGTGTTTTAGGATTCTTTTTTATTGTTATTCCATTATTTTCTTACCACAGATGGAAAGATAGAGATCCAAAAGAATACATGCTAACTAAAGAAAACTTAGATAAAATGCGTGAGCGCGAAGGAGATAAACGCAATTAATTTAAATTACGTTTTTCTATAAAAAACCGTTTTAATAATTTAGAAGCTTCTTCTTCTAATATACCTCCTTCAATTTTTGTTTTTGGATGTAATTTTGTTTTCAAATTAATACAACCACGCTCTTGATCTCTAGCGGCATAAACAATCTTAGATATCTGACTCCAATACAATGCGCCTGCACACATTTGACATGGCTCTAGAGTAACATATAATGTACAATTTTGAAGATATTTACCGCCTAAAAAATTTGCCGCTGCTGTAATAGCTTGCATTTCTGCGTGCGCAGTAACATCATTTAAAAGCTCTGTAAGATTATGTGCTCTTGCTATGATTCTATCTTCTATAACAATCACAGCTCCTACTGGTATTTCTCCTTTATCGAAAGCTTCTTCTGCCTCTTGGAGTGCTTTTCGCATGAAGTATTTATCGTCGTATGGATTTATCATAATTGTAAAAATAAAAAAGGCAGCTAAATATTTAGCTGCCTTTTTAATAATTTATATAAAATAGGTTCTAATTCTTAAGAATCTTATCATTTGTATTAATTCCTTCACCTTTTATAGTAAGAATGTACATTCCTGACTGTAAAGCTCCAATATTAAGTTGAGTTTCATCTGAAAGATTAACTGTTTTAGATAATACACTTCTTCCATTGATATCTGTTAACGACATAGTAACTTCTCCAAAGTTTTTCTTCACTTTAATATTTAAAATGTCATTTGCAGGATTAGGGTATATTGAATATTGACTATTTAAAGCAAATTCATCTACACTTAATGCTGTACAGTTTTGCAATGAAGCATCTGTAGCAGGAAGCATTGTAAAGTCTTCAACTTGATCAGATCTAGAAGCTGCAGTTCCTTGACTCGCATTAACACCAACACCTCTTGCTGCAAATACTTCCCAAATCATACATTGGTCTTCTCCATTTGTCAATGCAATATCTGCTGCTAATAAAGCGTCTCTACCATCAACAAAACCTGCACCACATGGTTGTAATTTCAATCCATCTAAAACAAGTTGCATTATTTTATTATTACCTCCTGTACCGTTATATAAATCTGCATTAAATCCATATTTTTCGATATACTTCCATGTTAAATCCCATAACATTGTTGACCATACAGTTCCTATACCATGAGGTTGAGAAATATTAGCATCGTTAGTATTCGCATAAGTTAATGGATTAACAGTAGTATCTGTACTATAAGGAAATGGTCTAATTCCACCACCAGTGATAGGTTGTCCTGTAGCGAAAGTTCCAATACCTCTTGCAGCGTCTCCAACATCTGAAGCTGTCATTGTTATCATTAAACCAAACCAATCTGACCATCCTTCACCCATTTGCTCAGCATTTCCTAAACAACCAGAATTACCTGGACCTCCAGCCAAACGAGTAGAAATACCATGTCCATATTCATGAGCAACAATTCCATTATCTAAACTTCCATCTTTTTGGTATGGCGCTGCTGGTACTAATGAAGCATTTATAGTTTCTCCATTATTTAATGCGTTTATTATATTTTGACCATCTAATAGACTAATCATTATAGAAGGAATAGTTACTTGAGCTCCTACAGCTCCACCTCCCATAGGGATAATATCAGCAAGACTATTATTAACCACTATTACACCAACTGCTCCCTGGTTTTCAGCACTCAAAACTTTAAAACCAAATTCACATTCTCCTCTATTTAAAACTACAATTTTCCCCATTAAAGCAGGTCCATTGGTTACTGTATCACAAGCATCATTTGCATCTGTACTTACGCCAGAATTATCATCCGTTAGTAAAGCTAAATCTGCAGTTACTGTAGTTGTTAAAGGTGTTCCAAATGTTGCTTTTGTCCCAGTATAATCTCCTGCTACAGTAGAATTATTAATAGTTAGTGGTTGTCCTGGAGGTCCTGTAGCTGCCCACAAAAACATTGTCATTCCTGGATTACCTCCATCTGGTGGAGTTCCAAATGTGGCATTATTTAAACCACTACCATCTTGTCCATCGGCAAAAACAAAATCTCCTCCTGCTCCTCCATTGCCATAATTATTTTGTTGAAAATTCCCACTAGCCTCATCAAAACCATACTGATACCATATATCATGCATGATATTATTCATGTAAAATAAGTTTGTTAAAGATGCATCACGATACCCTATAGGTTCTTGATTTTCATTAAAAGGAAAGTTGAAATTTAATGTAGATCCTCCTTCAGCTGAAATTCCTGTTCCATCATTTCCATCAGCATCTTCTTGAGCCCATACATTATTTCCTCTAGTAATAGTAAATTCTGCTCCTGCTACTCCATTAGTATCATGCCATCCAAAAGGTGAAGCTACTGCATTAGAAGGATCTGCTAATAATTGAAATGGTCCATGATTTGGACTTTCAGCAGGTAGAGCCAACACATTGTATTGTGTACCACCAGGCATAATAGACCTATTTTCTTTAAATAAGTTTACTCCATGAGTTCCTCCATCTAAATGAGACTCATGATTAGTATGATTAGCGTCTCCAAAATTACATGAGACTATCCAATCAATAGTATTCAATACTTCTCCAGAAACAGCATCTACTCTAACACTATACCAGTTTGAGCCATTTAAAGTACGAATACTTAAATCCCAAGCTAGTTTTAAAGTTCCATCTTCTACTACTTGATAAACCAAACTTACAGGAATATCTTCTTTAGATACTCCTCCATTAGAAAACAAATAACTATTCCCATTAGAGCTTATTGTTTCTATATTACTTAAATTCCCTAAGTTGTAATGAGAAACTACTGAACTAATAGCTTCTTGAGGATTTATACTTGTGCTTGTAGTATTAATTTTTGAATTTATATTTGAAACAAATGCGTTTGCATAATGAAATACAGAGTTATCCCTTATAGCAACACTAGAAATAGCATTATAAATCTTAACACCTTGGTAAGCTTGATTTACATAGACATGATTAATATTAGTTTTATTTGAAAAATAAGCATCGCTTACTTGTAAATCTAACACATCATTATCTGTTAAATTAAAATTACCTTTTTTAGCATCTAACCAATTCTGAATTATTGATCCATATTGATTATCCGCTAAACTATTTTGGGCATCTACACCTTTAGGTGCAAATAAAAGAGCCAAAATAAAAATCTTTAAAAAGTATTTTTTTTTCATTTTATATAAAATTTAGATTATGTAGGGTATTATATAATGAAATGCAAATATAGCTTCCATGTCTAACATATTATAATATTGCTTTACTTTTATTAGCTTTTTAACATATATACTAAAGGAAATTTGATAATTTTGCACTCTATTTTCTATTTATGACTAAAAACACACTTAATTCTTTACAGTCAATAGAATCTTTAAGACTTCTAAAAAAAGAGACTCTCATATTATTAGCAGAAGATTTAAGAACATTTATTATTGATGCCGTTGCTGCAAAAGCAGGGCATTTAGGAGCCAGTCTAGGTGTTATAGAATTGACTATTGCCTTACATTATGTTTTTAATACTCCTAAAGATGAATTAATCTGGGATGTTGGACATCAAGCATATGGCCATAAAATATTAACAGGGAGAAAAGAGCGTTTTAACACCAATAGAGAATTTAATGGAATAAGCGGTTTTCCAAAACGTAGCGAAAGTCTATTTGATAGTTTTGGTGTTGGCCACTCTTCTACTTCAATCTCTGCGGCTTTAGGCATGGCTATAGCATCTCAATTAAAAGGAGACATTAACAAACAACATATTGCAGTTATTGGTGATGCCTCTATTGCTAGCGGGATGGCTTTTGAAGGCCTCAATCATGCTGGTGTAACCAATTGCAATTTACTCATTATTCTAAATGATAATGCTATAGGAATAGACCCAAGTGTTGGTGCCTTAAAACAGTATTTAACTAATGTAAAAAAAGGCACTCAAAAACAAGATAATATATTTGAAGCCTTAAATTTTGAGTATTCTGGTCCAATAGATGGTCATGATTTAAATGCTCTCATCTTAGAATTTGAACGTTTAAAAAATATAAAAGGCCCTAAATTTTTACATGTTATTACTACCAAAGGCAAAGGGCTGCGACAAGCAGAAGAAAACCAAGTAACTTATCATGCTCCTGGAAAATTTGATGCTAAAACTGGAGATTTATATATAAAACCAAAGAGTATTCAACCTCCAAAGTATCAAGATGTTTTTGGACACACTATCGTTGAATTAGCCAAACAAAATAAAAATATTGTAGGTATTACTCCTGCCATGCCCACAGGAAGCTCTCTTAAATTCATGATGGAACAAATTCCAGATCGTGCATTTGATGTCGGTATTGCAGAACAGCATGCTGTAACACTTGCCGCCGGAATGGCAACTCAAGGATTAATTCCATTTTGTAATATCTATTCTACTTTTTTACAGCGTGCATACGATCAAGTTATACATGATGTAGCTATACAAAACTTACCCGTTATCTTTTGTTTAGATCGTGCCGGTTTAGTTGGAGAAGATGGAGCAACACATCATGGCGTTTTTGATATTAGTTATTTAAGAAGTATTCCTAATTTAATTGTTTTTGCTCCACGGAATGAAATAGAATTACGCAACATTATGTATACAGCTCAACTAGGTCTAGAACAGCCAATAGCTATACGTTATCCACGAGGTCGTGGTGTTATTATTGATTGGGAACAACCGTTTTCTAAAATAGATATTGGAAAAGCTAAACAACTTAGTAATGGAAATACCCTTGCTATATTATCTATAGGAAGTATTGCAAAAAATGTAACAAAAGCTATTGAATTAGCTAATAAACCAGCAGCTATTGCTCACTATGACATGCGTTTTGTAAAACCTCTAGATGAAAAAGTTTTGCATACTATTTTTAAAACTTATTCAATCATTGTTACCGTTGAAGACGCTTCAGTAAAAGGTGGATTTGGTTCTGCTGTTTTAGAATTTGCAGCAGAAAACAATTACAAAAACGACATCTATTTAAAAGGTATTCCTGATGTTTTTATTGAACATGGCACAATAGACCAGCTGCAACAATCGATTGAATTGGATGCTAAAAAACTTTCAGAATTTATTCTCGATAAATTAAATTAAAAACTAAATCCTTTTATCTTTTTATAAATCAAAATAGCTTGACTATCTGATAGCAACGAAACATAATGACATACACTTAATAAACGCTCATACAAACTGTCTTGGTTTGTTTTTATAGTATTTGGTAACCCTTTTAGAATAAGCTTATCATAATTTGAAGCCACGTTATTATAATTATTATTCGCTGCATTAGTATAAGCGTTTAATAAAGTGCTAATAACACCATAACCAGCTATCTCTTTATCAACAACCTCTTTTGATCGATAGATTTTTTCAACACTTAATTTTATAATATCATTTATCTGTGCTTCGTATTTACTTTTATCAAGTAAGGCACAGTCAAAATCTCCATTTAAAATAGCTTCTTCATTAGTCATAAAAATAGATACTGCTTCATCAATTAAAGTACCAATAGCCAAAGCACGCAAATAACTTACACGGTCTTGCGTATTTTTTAAGTCGTGATATTTATTAGTATTTATTCTATCCCTAACTAGATTAATAAGATACTCTAAAGCAAACTCTTCTTGTATTAATCCTAAATTAATACCGTCTTCAAAATCAATAATAGTATAACATATATCATCTGCAGCTTCTACTAAAAAAGCTAAAGGGTGTCGTGAGTAACTTATAGCATCGTTACTTCTTTCTTTCATCCCTAATGTTTCTGCTACTGCAGTAAAAGCTTGCTTTTCACTTTGAAAAAAACCATATTTTTTATCTGCAATATGCTGTGTTGGCTTTTTAGGCAACGATTCTTTTGGATATTTTGTAAACGCACCTAATGTAGCATAACTCAATCTTAATCCACCTTCACGACCATCTCTACTTTGCGTTACAATTTTAAACCCATTAGCATTACCTTCAAAATCGCATAAATCTTGATATTCTTTATTAGCTAATTGTGTTTTATACTGCTGTCCATTTCCAGAGATAAAAAACTCTCCAATTGCTTTTTCTCCAGAATGTCCAAAAGGAGGATTTCCTATATCATGAGCTAATGCAGCTGCAGCTACTATAGCTCCAAAATCATTAGCTTGGTACCCATGAATATTTTGTAATTGTGGGTGCTTCTCTAATACTTTTTGTCCTACTCTACGACCTAAAGAACGCCCAACAACACTAACTTCTAGACTATGTGTTAAACGTGTATGAACAAAATCTGTTTGAGATAATGGAATCACTTGCGTTTTATCTTGTAGACTTCTAAATTCTGAAGAAAAAATAATACGATCATAATCCACTTCGAAACCCAAACGTGTTTCATCCTGTTCTTTTCGTAACCTTTTATTAGTATCGCCAAAGCGCTTAAGAGATAGTAGTTGTTCCCAATTCATAGTATAACATTATGTGCCTGCAAGATATACAAATCCAATGTTAAATTAATGTTTACAAATTAGAAAATAATATCAATTTTAGTAACATTAAACTAACCTTTTATTCAAGAATCTTTAACCTCTAGTTAACCTTGACTTTACAACCCAACAGTTTCTTTGCACCAGAAATTAAACCTAAAAAATGAAACAATTTTTATTTACTCTAACTCTACTCTCAACACTATTCTCTTTTAGCCAAAACAGTGGTTCTATTTATGGAAAAGTGTCTGATAAAGAATTCAATAATGAGCCATTACCACAATGTAATGTTCTTATAAAAGGTACTACTCAAGGTGCCACTACAGATTTTGATGGATTATATACTATAAACAATATAGAACCGGGAAGTTACACTCTTGAGATTAGTTTTATAGGTTATAAAACACAGGAAATTGCTTTTGAAATTATAGCTGGTGATAATAAAGAAATCAATGCCATTTTAGCTGCAAGTACTGCAACTTTAGACGAAGTAGTAATACAAACAACTACTAAACGTGAAAGTGAAACCGCATTATTATTAGACCAGAAAAAAGCTGTAGAAATCAAACAAAGTATTGGAGCGGACGAATTATCTCGTAAAGGTGTTAGCGATGCTGCCGGTGCTGTAGCAAAAATATCTGGAGTCTCTAAACAAGAAGGATCAAGTAATGTTTATGTTCGTGGTTTAGGCGATCGTTATTTAAATACTACCTTAAACGGTTTGTCACTGCCATCTAATGATGTAAACAAGAAAAATATTGATTTAAATCTTTTTGCATCAGATGTTATTGAAAACGTCTCTATTAGCAAAGCCTATTCTTCACGTTTCTATGGCGATTTTGCTGCTGGCAATGTAGATATCTCATCTAAAAATTACAAAGGAAAAGGCTTTTTTGATTTTACTGCAAGTACAGGAATTAATTCTAGAGCTGCTGGTCAAAATTTTGTAAGAAGTGAAGGCACTGGCTATTTTGGTTATTACGGAAGATATGATCATAATCCATTTGCTGTTATTGTATCTCATGGTGTAGATCCTGTAAATGTTAATTCTCCTATAAATGTTGGTTATGGTGCTTCGGCTGGAAAATCTTTTGATTTTGAAAACGATTCACGTTTAAGTTTATTTGCTACTGCTTCTTTTGAAAATGATTATGAATATAGAAAAGGTAAGCAAACAGACTTTACTTCTGTATTTAAAAAAATATTCCCTGAGACTGAAGAGTTTGAATATTCTACTACTACTACAGCAATGTTAAATGCTAATTATAAGATTGATAGTAATAGTAAAGTACAGTTTAATTCATTATTTATTAATAGCTCTTCAGATCAAGTTGGGTATTATGGTATTGGAGGAAATGGGTTTAATAGAGATTCGCAATCTTTAGTAAATGATCAAATAGGATTCTACCAACAAAACATACAATTTAATCAAGATTTAATTTATGTAAACCAATTAATAGGTAGTCATAAATTTGATAAATTAAAAGCAGATTGGGCTATTGGTTATAATAGAGTTAACTCTCATGAACCAGACAGAAAACGTTTCAGCATTGAAAACTACCAATTAGCTTTAGATAATGACCCTACAACAAATCCAAGTTTCTTTAACAATGTAAATTTTGACAACCAACGTTATTTCCAAGATATTGAAGATGAAGAACTAAACAGTCGTTTAAATTTTACATATGAATTAAAAGAAAACACAAAATTAAATTTTGGTTTTAACGGAAGATCAAAAACACGTGATTTTGAAAATATTCGTTACGGATTTGATGTTGATGATCAATATACTATATCTGACGTTTCTAATTTAAATAGCTATTTTAATGTTAACAACATTAATTTAAATAGTCTACCTCTTGATGGAAGCGGTTTATACAATATTAAAGTAATTAATGCTGCTGTTGACGAATACGGAAACACAAATGCACCTGGCGCTCCAGAAAACACCTATTCTGGTAAATTAGATGTCTATGCAGGTTATGCAAATGCAGAGTTAAAGTTTGGAGACAAATGGTTGGTCGTACCAGGCGCTAGAATAGAATCTTTTAAACAACGTATAGAATATGATGTAATTAATTTACCAGCTAATGAACCAGGATTTAGAGAAACAGAAAATGTATTCTTTTTACCAAGTTTAAGTATTAAATATGCTTTAAACGATGATCAAAACCTTCGTTTTTCTGCTAGTAAAACAGTTTCTACTCCAGAGTTTAAGGAAATGGCTCCTTTTGTTTATGAAGGTGTAACACAACGTATTGGAGGTAATCCAGATTTATTAAACAACCCATCATTCTCATCAATTTATAATATTGACTTTAAATACGAATGGTTTGTAAGCCGTTCTGAAATAGTCTCTATAGCTGCTTTTGGAAAACAAATTAATGACCCAATAAACTTAGTTATTGCAAATGATGCTACAGGAACGCAACGTTATTTTAGAACTGGTGACAAAGCAACTATTTTAGGTATTGAATTAGAAGCTAGAAAAACATTATTAGTAAACGAAGATGAAAAACCTAAATTATCTGCAGGCTTTAATGCAACTTATATGCATACAGAACAAGACTTAAAGAGTTCTACAGGTTTATATTCTTCAACTTTAAATAGAACAGATAAATTACAAGGTGCATCTCCTTTAATTATTAATGCAGATTTAAGTTATACACCAACATTTGGGGAAAAATATAAACCAACGGCAAACTTAGTATTCTCATATTTCTCAGATCGTATTTCTGCTTTAGGTTCTGGGCAATTAGGAAATATTATTGAAAAAGGAATACCTACTGTTGATTTTGTTTTAAAGAACAAAATTGGCAAAGATTTCGAAATTAATTTTAGTGCTAAAAATTTACTCGACCCGAGTATAGAACGTGTTAGAGAAAATACATCGTTTGGAGATGTAACACTTTCAGAATACAAAAGAGGAATAGACTTAGGACTACAATTAAAATATAAATTTTAAAACAATCAAAAACAACACAACATTATTAAACTAAAAAACAACACTATGAAACGTAATTTTTTATTAGGCTTAGCAATCTTAGCCATGCTTTTTTCAGCTTGCTCTACAGACGATACTGCAGATGTCGTATTAAATGTAAACAATGGTGGTACTACTTCTACTGGAACAACAATATCTGGAACTTACACTAGTGATTTAACTCTAGAATCTGGTACAGATTACACTTTAAACGGTTCTTTAATTATGTCTGCTGGAACTACATTAACTATTCCTGCTGGAACTACAATTAATGCATTAGCTCAAGGAAGCGATGTATATATTGCAATTGCTCAAGGCGCTAAAATTAACGCCATGGGAACAGCTGCAAACCCAATTGTATTAACATCTAATGCTTCTAATCCTGAAGCAGGTGATTGGGGTGGATTAATAATCTTAGGAAAAGCGCCTATAAACTCTGTGGCTGGTTCTGCAACTTCAACATCAGAAATTGCAAGTTTACCTTATGGTGGTACAGATGCTAATGACGATTCTGGTAGCATAAGATATATGAGAATTGAATATTCTGGAGGTTCAGCAGATGGACAATCTGAAAACAATGGTCTTTCTTTCTACGGTGTTGGTAATGGTACTTTAGTAGAATACATTCAAGCTTTTGAAGGTAAAGATGACGGTATTGAATTTTTTGGAGGCACAGTAAATGTAGATTATGTTTCTGTTGTAAATGCTCAAGATGATTCTATAGATTGGACAGAAGGTTATACAGGAACAATTACTAATGCTTATGTAAAGCATGGAGCAAATCATGATAAAGGTATCGAGGCTGATGGCTATAATACTGATATAGGAAACAATTCTAATCCAATGTTCTGGTCTAAACCAACTGTAAACAATTTAACTATAGAAGGTAACGGATCTACAACTGGTAATGAAGCTATTAGACTAAGAGCAGGAACACAAGGCATTTTTAATAATGTATCTATTCAAGGATTTGCTGAAGGTTTTGATTTGGATGGTAACCAAGGAGACGCTCCTACTGGAGCTGGTGTATTAAGTAATGATTTACAAGTAACAGATGTAACTTTTACAGATGTGATTGAAAAAATGAAAAACGATACAGGTAATACATTTACTGAAGCAGATTTTATTTCTGGAGATGGTAATGGTACAGGAACTGACTATGCAACTTGGAGTGCAAGTTGGACTGTAAACTAATAAGGAAAAGCCTTTTAAATAAAAAAGCATCCTCAATGAGGATGCTTTTTTATTTTGTTTAATTACAATAATTTAATTACTATCTGCGACAGGAGTCTTTACTTCCCATTCGCTTACACTGGCAATAACATTATTGTTATAATCTACTTCTTTAAGAGTGGTATCTTTCCAGAAAAACCACTTGCCGACTTTTTTACCATTATCATAATTTGCAGAAACTTGTTTCTTGCCTTCTGTGTCGTAACTAAGCCACTCGCCTTGTAGCTTACCATCTGTAGTGTAAGCACCTGTTTGGCTTACAACTCCATTGTCATGATAATAAACAACTTCAATTAAATTAGTGTCTTTGTTAACTTTTAAATTTCGCTTTTCTTGTGCAAAAGTTACCACAGCAATTAAAAAGGCAATTGAAAATAAAATTGATTTCTTCATAATTATGGGTTTTAACATTATAATCCAAAGATAAAGATTACATAACATTAAAGCAACTATTACATAACATTAAATTAACATTGAATATGCAATTCACTACAAATCAATAAACTAAAATTCAATTTCAGCATAAAAAAAGCTTAATAAATACTTAATATTAGCTTTACTTTTAGTTTAACTTCATTATTAATCTTTGTAATGTCTTAAGACAAAACAATTAGTTATTCATTATAATCTATTAGTTTTTGTCGACTACATTATTATGATTTCTAATGAGACTGCTTTGGCCAAGGCAGTCTTTTTTTATTTGAAAAATCACTCAAAATTAATCATTTGGAAACATTGAGTTAACATTAAAACCAGTTCTTTGCAGCGACAAAAAACTAATAATTATAATGAAACTTAAAATTACGCTTACAGCATTATTATTATGTGCATACATCTCAACAAATGCACAGGAAATCAGTGATACTAAATTTGGTAAAGGGTTAATTAACTTTACTGCTAAAGACAGTTCTTTTAGTATAAAATTTGCACCACGTTTTCAAGTGCGTTCTATGTCTTCTTGGGATCATGATGGCAATCAATACACAAGCCCAGAACACAACTTTATAGTTCGTAGAGCACGTTTAAAGTTTGATGGTTTTGCATATACCCCTAAATTAAAATATAAAATTGAGCTAGGTTTATCTAATAGAGATGTTTCTGGAGCTAATGAATTTAACAGAAATACACCTCGTATTATTCTAGACGCCGTTATAAAATGGAATTTTGCTAAAAATTGGGAACTTTGGGCTGGACAAACAAAATTGCCTGGAAATGTAGAGCGTGTAGTATCTTCAGGAAATCTACAATTAATAGATCGTTCTTTATTAAACAGCCGTTTTAATATTGACCGTGATTTAGGTATTCAATTACGTCACAAATCTAAATTAGGTGGTGATTTTGTAATGCGTGAAAAACTTTCTATTTCTCAAGGTGAAGGACGTAATGTAACAGAAGGAAATGAAGGTGGTTTACAATATACTGGTCGTTTAGAATTTTTACCATTTGGAACTTTTAAATCTAAAGGGGATTATAGCCAAGCAGATTTAAAACGTGAAGATGCGCCAAAATTAATGGTAGGTGCAACATACAACTTTAATCAAGGATCGGTAAGAGAACGTGGTTTTGCTGGTGATTATATGTTTAGAAGTGATGATTCTTTATATGAAACAGATGTTACAACTGTGTTTGTAGATGCTATGTTTAAGTATCAAGGGTTTTCTTTTATGGGAGAATATGCTACACGTAGTGCTAAAGATGCTGTTGCTATAGATGTAGATGGTACACCAACTGGAGATGTAGTATTAACTGGAGATGCACTTAACTTACAAGCAGGTTACCTATTTAAAAGTAACTATGAAATTGCAGGACGTTTTACAACTGTAGATTATGATACTGTAACTGGAAGTTTACCACAAGAACAATATACATTAGGCGGTTCTAAATACCTTGTAGGTCACAAATTAAAAGTACAAGCAGATTTAAGCTACACAACTGTAGATAGTAAAGATGATAATATTACTTTTAGAATAGGATTTGATATTCATTTCTAAAATTGAGATAAAAATAACATTGAGATAACATTACACTCAATAACACTAATGATATTTGCAAACTTATTTTAATTAAAAATTATGGATAATATTTATTTATTTATGTTAATTGCCATTACAGTCTTAGCCGTAGCTGATATTGTAGTTGGTGTTAGTAATGACGCAATTAATTTCTTAAACTCTGCAATAGGTTCTAAAGCTATTTCTATGCGAACTATTATGATAGTTGCAAGTTTAGGTATTTTTATTGGAGCCGTTTTTTCTAGCGGTATGATGGAAGTAGCTCGTAAAAGTATTTTTGTACCTGCGATGTTTAGTTTTAACGAAATCATGTACATTTTTATGGCAGTAATGATTACAGATATTCTATTACTGGATTTCTTTAACACCTTAGGTTTACCAACCTCTACAACAGTTTCTATTGTATTTAATTTATTAGGAGCAGCTGTAATCATGTCATTAATTAAGATTAATGCTCCAGATAGTGTACATACTTTATCAGATATAAGTAAATTTATTAATACAGAAAAAGCAATCACTATTATAAGTGGTATTGTCATGTCTGTATTCATAGCCTTTTCTGTTGGTGCATTAGTACAATGGATTTCTCGCTTAATATTTACATTTCAAATCGAAAATAAAGTTAAAAACTTCGGAACTATATTTGGTGCCGTTTGTTTAACAGCTATTACTTATTTTATTTTCTTAAAAGGATTAAAAGGAACACCTTATTATAAAGATTTAAAAGGGCTTGTTGAAGGTAATGAGATATTTATTATTCTAGGAAGTTTTGCATTATGGCTAGGCGTTTCTTATGCTTTTCAAGCCATCACAAAAAAAACAATACTACTAGTAGTAATTGCAGTTGGTACATTTGGTTTAGCATTAGCCTTTTCAGGTAATGACTTAGTAAATTTTATTGGTGTACCAATGGCTGCGTATCACTCTTACGAAGCATGGATAGCTGGCGGAATGGATACAACAATGCTAATGTCTGTTTTAGATAAAAAAGTACCTGCAGAACCATTATTATTATTTATAGCTGGTGGCATTATGGTATTAACACTATGGTTTTCTAAGAAAGCGAAAACAGTAGCTGAAACAGAATTAAGCTTATCGCGTCAAGGTGATACTCATGAGAAATTTGAACCTAATATGTTATCAAGAAGTATTGTAAAAGGATCGTCTTGGTTATCCAATGCTATTAGTTCTATTATACCAAAGTCTGCTCAAGAAAGTATAGGAAGAAGTTTTGAAAAACCTGACGCTCTAGCTTTAACTAAGGATCAAAGTATAGATGCTCCAGCTTTCGATATGATTAGAGCTTCTGTTAACTTAATGGTTGCCGGTGTTTTAATTGCGATTGCTACCTCTATGAAATTACCTTTATCTACTACATATGTAACATTTATGGTTGCTATGGGTACATCGTTTGCAGATCGTGCTTGGGGTAGAGAAAGTGCTGTTTATAGAGTTGCTGGTGTATTAAATGTAATTGGCGGATGGTTTGGTACTGCATTAGGAGCTTTTATTGCTGCTGGTTTAGTAGTGTTCTTAATTAAATGGAATCCTGAAGTAATGACTCCTATTTTACTATTAATAACAGGAACATTATTAGTAAGAAACTATTTATCTCATAAAAAATCTTCTAACAAAACTATAGATGAAGACAGTTTAACAACTTCTGAAGAAAGTAGTTCTGTACAAGGTGTTATACATGAAAGTGCTAAAAATATTGCTAGTGTTGTAAAACGCGGAAATAGAATTTACACGAATGCTGTTAAAGGTCTTGCCAAACAAGATTTAGCATCACTTAAAAAGAACAAAAAACAGGTTACAAAGTTATCTGAAGAAGTAGATAATTTAAGAGATAATATCTTTTATTTTATTAAAAATTTAGATGAATCTAGTGTTGATGCTAGTAACTTCTACATTAATATTTTAGGTTACTTACAAGACATGACACAATCTTTAGAATATATTTCTAGAGCTAGTCATAAACACATTAACAATAATCATAAGAAGCTTAAATTTAGCCAAGTTAAAGAGTTAAAAGAAGTCGATGATGCATTAGAAGCGTTATTTACAAATATTAAAAATGCTTTTGATTCTCGTTCTTTTGAACAAATTGGAGACATTCTAAATCGTAAAAAAGAAGTGTTTGACATTGTAACTTCAAAAATTGTAAAGCAAGTAGCACGTACAAGAACAGAAGAGTCTAGTCCAAAAAACACAACATTATACTTTGGCTTATTATTAGAAACTAAAGATTTATTATCTGCTACAATGAACTTATTAGAAGAGTACCATAGTGCTCACGATAGTTCTGTAGAACCAGCGACTATAACAGAGACTGAATAATAAACCATACGTTTATATAAAAAGAAAAGCCTCCATAATACGGAGGCTTTTTCTTTTTAAAACTATAAACCTGAGTTCGATATAACTTACACACACAGTTTATTTTGATTTTCTTAGACTAGGCTTGACTTTGAAGGGCTATTTATAGCTCGAAAAGTCATAACGACGTCTAAGGAAAGACAAAATGAATCTACAGAAAGCCTTCTAAACAGCAATCTTTATCCTAAAAAGCCTTGAATTAAAGGATTAACCTGTGTCTTTTTAGTACAAATCTTACTATTTATAAGGCTTCTGTGTAAATAATTTATATCGAACTCAGGTTATAAGAATCTCATTAAAATATAACCTAATATAGAACCGATTATAATAATCCAAATTGGGCTTATTTTACTTTTAAATACTAAAAAAGCAGAACCTAATGCTATAACAATTGCTTTCCATTCTAACAAGGTTTCTTTACTCATTATAATTAAAACAGCAAGCATAACTGCAACTGCTGCTACATTAACTGCATCTAAAAAATACCGTAGTATTTTAGAATTTCTCATTTTGGGGATAAATGGATTAAGAATTAAAACAAACAAAAAAGAAGGCAAAAATATCCCTGCAGTTGCTGCCAAAGCACCATAAAATCCTGAGAGTTGATAGCCTATAAACGTTGAAGTAGATAATACTGGTCCAGGAGTAAATTGCCCAACAGCTATTGCATCTATTAATTCGGCTCTGGTTAACCAACCTCTGGTTACTAACTCAGCATCTAAATAAGCAAACAGAACATAACCGCTACCATATAAAATAGCGCCTACTTTTAAAAACACCAAAAACACTTTTAATGTAGATAGTTTAGTTAATGTAAATCCTAAACCAGAAGAAAAAAACAAAGGAGAAATACTATTTATTCCCTTAATCGATTTTTCTTTAATATAGAAATATAACATGCCTAAAACGCCTGCGCTCAATAAGGCAATAATTTCATTTACACCTAATAAGCTTACTACTAAAACTATAATTCCTAAAATAGCTAATTCGGTTGTTTTTATAGCTTTTTTACCAAGCTTTAGTACTGCTGAAGCTATAATTGCTAATACTGCAGGTTTAATTCCAAAAACAAATGGTTCTACTTGAGGTAATGCTCCATATTCAACATACAAATAAGCTAGAATTGCTGTAATAACAGTTGCGGGAAGTACAAATGTAATTCCAGCTACAAAGAGCCCAACTTTTCCTGCACGCTCATAACCACAATGCATTGTCATTTCGGTTGAGTTTGGACCAGGAATTAAATTGGTAGTCCCAATAAGATCTAAAAAATAATCTCGTGTCATCCATTTACGCTTTACTACAATTTCATCTTCCATCATAGCAATATGAGCCGCTGGGCCTCCAAAAGCAAAACAACCTAATTTAAAAAATACTAAAGCAACTTCTTTAAGAGTATTATTCATTATAAATTTCTAATTATAATTTTAAGGTATGAATATAATTAAACTATTGAAGACCTTTAAATTTAATTCTGTTTGTTAATATGTTTTAAAAAAATAAGGCTATTAAAAAAATCCATAATCTTCTCTAATACGTAACTAATAGAAATATTTAAAACCTAATCTATGATTATTAAAAAAACAGCAATCGCATTTATATCTTGTATTATTTTAGCAAGTTGCGTTTCTAAAAAGAAATACTTAGCCTTAGAACAAGAAAAAGGTGAAGTGGTTAATGAGCTAACAAAAACCAAGGTTGAGAAAGAAGATTTAGAGGCTAAATTTGCAAAAATTGAAGCTAGAGTTGAAGATTATAATACTAAAATAAACTCTTTAGTTGAAGACAATGATGGCTTAAAATTAGAAAATGATTCTAAAATGTCTATATCTGCCGATGGTACAATTGCATCAAACATTACAAAACTCCAAATGCGTGAAACATTAGCAAAGGCTGATCCATATAAGGTAAGTCAAGCAAAAACCCTAAAAGACTCTATGAACATAGCTGTAGAATACAGTCTTAATAGAGTTATCGATACTAGTACTTTAAATGAAGATGAAGACATTGCAGTAGATATTGATGATACAGTAGTAATGATTTCAATTTCTGATAAAATGTTATTTAGAAGCGGAAGCTACCGTTTAAGTTCTAAAGCAAATGGTATTTTACAAAAACTAGCAGATGTTATTAATTCTGAACCTAGTATTGATGTCATGGTAGAAGGTCATACAGATTCTAGAACTATTAGTAACGCTAGAGTTTCAGATAATTGGGACTTAAGTGTATTAAGAGCCACTTCTGTAATACGTAAATTACAAAAAGACTTTGGTGTGTCTCCAGAGAAACTAATTGCATCTGGAAGAAGTAGTTACCAACCATTAACAGAAAATGAAACCAAAGAAGGACGCTCAAGAAATAGACGTACAAGAATAATTCTCCTCCCTAATATTGATAAGTTTTTTGCTTTAATGGCATCAACAGATTAATATTATAGTCTATATATATTGAATTTAAAAAGCATCTTTTACAAGGTGCTTTTTTGTATTTGATCTATTTCTTCTAATGATTTCCCAATTAACTCTAAACCCGTTTCTCTTTCTATTTTTGCTTTTAATTTTATTTCGTCTACAACATAAGTATTAGACATACTATCATGCCAGCCTCTTGCTTCATCTCCTAAAAATGAGAATTGTTCAAATGGAATTAAACGACACAAACTTCTAAGTATTATATCTGAGATTTGAGGCTTAGAGCCATCTTCCATTACAATCTTAGTTTTAGTAATATATTTCCCTATAGAATGAGCAGTTAAAGATTCTATTATTATAAAGTACACAAGAAGTATAATAATTCCTAAAAGGTAATCTTTCCATCTAGCCTCGTCCACAAAGAACCATTCATATAACTCATAGTTGTCTGTAAGATTTATTATTAAACCTATTAGCATACCAACTAAACCACCAATAAGAACTTGTATTATGTAGTCAATAATTAAATTAGCAAAACGCTTCCCTTTACTAGCGTAGATATCTGGTGTAACTTTAAAATTCTTTGGTTCCATATAAAAATTAGGTTAAGACATCTAATATAGCCTTAAAATATAAATAACTTAACTTAGCGTGTATAAGCAATATTTTAAAATGAAAAACTTAGTATTTATTTCGTTTCTTTTCTCAATTTCAATTGTATTTAGCCAAAAAATTTCTGGATCAGAATTATTAGACAAAGCCATACAATATCATGATCCAAATAATAATTGGAAAACATTTAATAATACTTTAAATGTAACTATGAAAACACCCAATAACCCTAAAAGAGTAAGCGTAATTGATATAGATTTACCAGAAGAATCTTTTAATGTAATAGCCCAACGAGATACTATTAGTTCTAGATATACAATTAAAAAAGGTAAATGTATAATAGCACCTGCAGATTCTCTTAGAATTGCTAGTTTAAAAGAAAAACCTAAACGCTCTCACTGTGAAACTGCAGCTCTCTATAAAAACTATTACACTTATTTATATGGCTTACCAATGAAACTGAAAGATAAAGGGACAATTATAGATGAAAAAGTTGAACTTAAATCTTTTAAAGGCAAAAAATATCTGGTTTTAAAAGCAACATACGAAGCTACTGTTGGTAGTGATATCTGGTATTTTTATTTTAATCGCAAAACTTATGCTATGGAAATTTATCAGTTTTACAAAACTGATGACAAAGGTAATATAAAGAAAGATAGTGGTGAATATATTTTACTAAGTGGTGAATCTATAATTAGCACTATTAAAATGCCAAAAAACCGCGCGTGGTATTATAATAAAAACGATGGTTATTTGGGCACAGATTTTTTGATGGATTAGTTATTTTTCACATAAAACAATAAAATGATTTTCTATTCTAACATTTTATAGTAATCATAATAATCTAACATTAGTACAATAAGATTATGTAAAAAATGGACAATAACACCTAACCAAATGGTATTATATTTACTTCTTAAATATCCTAATAATAATCCAAAAGGAAATATCCATAGAAAAGAAATAAATGAGAAGTGAATTAGTGCAAACAAAAAAGCTGTTGCAATTATAGTTAAATTACTACTAGTAATCTCTCTTAACTTATTAAATAAAAAGCCTCTAAAAGCTAGCTCTTCAAAAATAGGTGGCATTATAGCGACAAAAAATATAGCCCAAAACAAAGGATGCTCTAGATACAAATATGACACAAAATAGTTGCTGGATTCACCATTATCCATTAAAAAAGTAACAAACTCGATAAAATAATATACAATAAGACTACTTATTATAGGAGTAACAATAACTATCAAGAGTAACCTCCAATTAATTGACTGAACTGAATATAACTTTAAAATATTCTTAAAATCTAATATAGAGAACCCAATAATAATTAATGCAAACGTAATTTCGATAACTAAATCTGCTACAAAATTTTCAGGGTAGACATCTCCTATAAAATAAACTACAGCTATAAAAACTAACATGGTTGCATAGAAACCTATAATTAAGTTTATAGTTTCTATTTTCTTTATTTCTATATGTTTAGATATAGATTCACCACATTCTGAACAAAACTTTATTTCTGTATCAAAAATGGCTTTACAACGTTTACAAACTAAAGACACTAATTACTATCTTTTGTAGAAGATGCAGAATATATTCCTTTCCCTAAATAGCCAATTATAATAATCTTCCAAAGAATACCTTTTATTAGAGATGATGGTTCTATTATTGCAGAAATAATTATTGTAGTAATATACAATAACAAACCCAGCAACAATGCTATAAGTGGTTTTTCTTTAGACCAACCTCCAAGCAATAAATAGATACAACAAATAATAAAATTAATTATAAGTGTTACATAATCATCATTTACAAAAAATGAAAAAAAACCAAAGAGCATTACTAATCCTGCCATAACAAAAAGTGTATTTCTAGCGGATTTTATTTTTTCTTCGGCATCCATGTTTTTATTTTTTGCCATCACACGTTTAGCATAAAACTTAGCCACATCTTGTTCATCTCCTTTCTCTGGATATCCACATTCTGGGCAAAAAGCCGTATTTTCTATAATTGGTAATTCACAATGTGTACAAGTTAATTCCCCTAAAGTTTCTGCTGTTTCCATAGATTAAATTTGGTTAGGTTTGTAATATAGTATTTTTTATATCTTTTAAATAAAAAAGCACCCCTTTCGAGATGCCCTTTTGAGTAATAACACTTAATTAGTTCTCATTATTATACTCTAATTAGTAATATAATAAGACTATTTTGTCTACGATCCACACATTAAGCAATCGTCACCTTCAGCTTCTTTAGCTTGGGCTATTAATGCTTTCATTTCTTCTGCGCTCATAGGTGTGCCTTCTGGTTTTTCTGCGGCCTGCTTAGCAAATTTCTCTGCTGTTTTAGCAGCTTGCTGTTGTTTTTGCGTTACACCATCATTATCTACAGCAACTTCTTGCACTACTGGCTCTGCTTTTGCTGCTCTTGAAATAGTTACTTTTTTAGCGTCTACAGCACTTTTAGTACGTAAATAGTACATTCCTGTTTTTAAGCCGCTTTTCCAAGCATAAAAGTGCATTGACGTTAACTTAGCCATTGTTGCGCCTTCCATAAATAGGTTTAACGATTGAGATTGATCTATAAAGTAACCTCTATGACGAGACATATCTATAATATCTTTCATAGATAATTCCCAAACCGTTTTATATAAATCTTTAATATCTTGAGGAATAACATCTACATCTTGGATAGAACCGTTCGCTCTCATTATTTCGTTCTTTAAATTCTCATCCCAAAGGCCTAAATCTACTAAGTCTTCTAATAAATGTTTATTTACTACAATAAACTCACCAGATAATACACGACGCGTATAAATATTAGACGTATAAGGCTCAAAACACTCATTGTTTCCTAAAATTTGAGATGTTGATGCTGTTGGCATTGGTGCTACTAAAAGCGAATTACGCACTCCATTTTTTAATACTTGCTTACGTAATTTTGCCCAATCCCAAAGTCCACTAAGTTCCTCGTCTTTTACACCCCAAAGGTTAAACTGAAATTCTCCTTTACTAATTGGAGACCCTTCATAACTTTGATATGGCCCATCTACTTTTGCTTCTTCCATACTTGCTGTTACTGCAGCAAAGTATAATGTTTCAAAAATATCGTGGTTTAATTTTTTAGCTTCATCACTTGTAAAAGGCATTCTTAATTTAATGAATGTATCTGCTAAACCTTGCACTCCTAAACCTATTGGTCTGTGACGGAAATTTGAGTTTTCTGCTTCTTTTACTGGATAGTAATTTCTATCAATTACTTTATTTAAGTTTTTAGTAACACGTTTAGTGATTCTAAATAATTCTTTATGGTCAAACTCGCCATTTTTAACAAACATTGGTAATGCAATTGATGCTAAATTACATACTGCAACCTCATCCGGAGATGTATACTCCATTATCTCTGTACATAAATTTGAAGAACGAATTGTTCCTAAATTTTTCTGGTTAGATTTACGGTTAGCAGCATCTTTATATAACATGTAAGGCGTACCTGTTTCAATTTGAGATTCTAATATTTTCTCCCAAAGCTCACGAGCTTTTATTGATTTACGTCCTTTACCTTCTGTTTCATATTTTGTATAAAGTGCTTCAAACTCTTCGCTATGAACATCACATAAACCTGGACACTCATTTGGGCACATTAATGTCCACTGTCCATCTTCCTGTACACGCTTCATAAATAAATCTGGCATCCACATAGCGTAGAACAAATCACGAGCACGTAATTCTTCGGCACCATGGTTTTTCTTTAAATCTAAGAAACTCATAATGTCTGCATGCCATGGTTCTATATACATAGCAAAACTCCCTTTACGTTTTCCGCCTCCTTGATCTACGTAACGTGCTGTATCGTTAAATACTTTTAACATTGGTACAATACCGTTACTAGTTCCATTTGTTCCTGCAATATAACTTCCTGTTGCACGTACATTATGAATAGATAAACCTATTCCACCTGCAGATTGAGAAATTTTTGCTGTTTGTTTTAATGTATCGTATATACCATCAATACTATCATCTTTTACTGTTAATAAGAAACATGATGACATTTGTGGTTTTGGTGTACCAGAGTTAAATAATGTAGGTGTGGCGTGCGTAAAGTATTTTTTAGACATTAGTTCGTATGTCTCAATAGCTGCATCTAAATCATTAAGATGAATACCAATAGACACACGCATTAACATATGTTGTGGTCTTTCAGCAATTTGCCCATTTAATTTTAAAAGATAAGAACGTTCTAGTGTTTTAAACCCAAAATAGTCATAGCCAAAATCGCGATTATAGATAATAGAAGAATCTAATTTATCTTTATTTTCCATAATAACATTAAACACCTCATCACTTAATAAAGGTGCTTCTTTACCAGTTCTTGGATTTACATATTCATATAAATCGGTCATGACTTCACTAAACGTCTTCTTAGTGTTTTTATGTAGGTTAGAAACCGAGATGCGGGCAGCTAAACGTGCATAATCTGGGTGAGCAGTAGTCATAGTTGCTGCTTGCTCTGCGGCCAAATTATCTAATTCACTAGTGGTTACACCATCGTATAATCCATCTATTACTCGCATTGCCACTTTAATTGGGTCTACAAGTTCATTTAGTCCATAACATAGTTTACGTACTCTAGACGTAATCTTGTCGAACATTATAGGTTCTTTTCTACCATCTCTTTTTAATACAAACATACTTTACACATTTTTAGTTTTATTCTGAAAGCCGCCATTTTCAGAAAAAGGGTTAATTAGCTACACTAAATACACAACAACATGATAAACAGGGAGTTATTGTGTTAGTTTTTTTTATAATACAATTAAAATTAGTTTCCAAAAGTGCTTCCAAAGTCAATAGACTACAGAAATATTTAAAAACCAATAAAAAATAATTTTGTTTTTGAATTCTTTTATTTGGTTCTAGAAATCATCTGAACCAAAATCGTACTTATTTTCTTCTTCTTCCTTGTTTAAAACACCAGCTTTTTGGTATTCTGACACACGTTTTTCGAAGAAATTAGTTTTTCCTTGTAATGAAATCATATCCATAAAATCAAATGGATTGGCTGTGTTATACACTTTTTCACAACCTAAATCTACAAGCAAACCATCTGTAACAAATTCTAAATACTGTGACATTAATTTAGAATTCATTCCTATTAAACTAGCTGGAAGAGACTCTGTAATAAACTCTCTTTCTATGTTTAATGCATCAACAATAATATCTTTAATTCGCTCTTTTGGCACTTTATTCACTAAGTGATTTTCATGTAGGTGTACCGCAAAATCACAGTGCATACCTTCATCACGAGAAATCAACTCATTAGAAAAAGTTAAACCTGGCATTAAACCACGTTTTTTTAACCAAAATATTGAGCAAAATGACCCAGAGAAGAAAATACCTTCAACAGCAGCAAAAGCAATAAGACGTTCAGCAAAACTTGGAGATTCTATCCATTTTAATGCCCATTCTGCTTTTTTCTTAATTGCAGGAAAGGTTTCTATTGCATTAAAAAGCATTGCTTTTTCCTTTTCGTCTTTTACATAAGTATCAATTAAAAGCGAATATGTTTCACTATGTATGTTTTCCATCATAATTTGAAAACCATAGAAAAACTTTGCTTCACTATATTGTACTTCATTTACAAAATTTTCTGCCAAATTTTCGTTTACAATCCCATCACTTGCAGCAAAAAACGCTAATACATGTTTAATAAAATAACGCTCATCATCTGTTAATTTATCTGTCCAATCTGTAATATCTTGATGTAAATCTATTTCTTCAGCAGTCCACATACTAGCCTCAGACTTCTTATACCATTCCCACAAATCATGATGTTGTATAGGGAAAATGACAAATCTGTCTTTGTTTTCTTGTAAAATGGGCTCGACTACTTGAGACATAATATTGTTGCTTTTTTGTAAAAAATTAAAACGAAAAAATGGTTCTTCTTGGGACTAACAAAGATTGAAAATAATCTATGATTTTAAAAGGTGCTTAACCTTAAATATTATCAAAGTTTTTAACATCAATTGTTGAAATGTAGACCTACAAGTTGGTTTTATTGACCTTAACAGTTCTTAAGTTTTAATAAAACATTAACTCTTTTAAAAAACAAAAAAGTGAGCGTAAAAAAACACTCACTTTTTATAATAACTCATCGCTTCTTAATAGAATAAAATTTTAAGAAATAAACAAATAGTTATTCATTTATTCTCTTAGATAGATTAATAGCATAACCTTTTATAGTGATTCCCTAAGTCACTTAAATATTTTCTTATTAAGAAACTAAAAAACTAACATAACAGTATAAATATATAATGAAAGACAATCTCTAAATCATAGAAATGTATAACTGGTAGGTTTTAATGTATAAGTGGTATGTTGCCACTCTCTTTAAAATACCTAAATTCAAAATAACATCATAATTGACTAATTACACATAATTATTTACCACTTATACATAAAATAATGTGAAGTCTTTTATATGTTTTATATTTATGTAATAATCTCCTTAAACTTATGCTTAAAGCGGTAATTGTAGACGACGAACCAAAAGCCATTCAAGGCTTATCATGGGAACTCACTAATTTTAGTGACGAAATAGAAATAATTAAAACCTTTTCTATACCAGAAGAGGCATTAGTCTATTTAAACGATAATACACCAGATTGTTTATTTCTAGACATACAAATGCCTACAATGGATGGATTTCAGTTTTTAGAAAAACTTAATAAGCAAGATATTGCAGTAGTTATAACAACTGCTTATGATGAATATGCTATTAAAGCTCTTAAAAATGAAGCTTTAGATTATTTATTAAAACCAATAGATTCTGATGATTTACAGATTACTATATCAAAAATTAAAAAATTTAGATCACGAGCATTAAACTCGGATCAAATTGAAGACATTCTAGTTAATTTCACAACATCTAAAAATAAAAAGAAGATTACAATTAATACAGATGGTAAATTATTATTCTTAAATATTGAGGATATTATTTTTGTAGAATCTGACGGGAATTATAGCACGATTTTTTTAACAGATGGCCAAAAAATATTGGTAACCAAGAAGCTTAAAGAAGTGAATGCTTTATTGCCAGATGGTGATTTTTTTAGAATTCATAATTCTTACGTTATTAATCTTTCAAAAATCAAAGAATTTCTTAAAACCGAAGGCTATGTTATTATGGACTCTAACCATAAAATTCCAGTAGCAAGACAACGAAAATCAGATTTCTTAGAAAAACTATAGCAATGAAATCACAACTATTTTATTACAAAAATAAATATAGAAGCTATTTTTTAGTTACTATAATAATATGCTTTAGTTTCCAACTAACACAAGCTCAAAACAAAAAACAAGATTTCTCTATTCTTGCAGATAGTATTATTAAAACAAATCATAGTAAATATGATGATTTAGAATATGCTATTTATAAAAACAAATACGACACTGTAAAAATGCGCACTCTTTTACAGAAAAGTGTAATAGCAGATTACATTCCTGGACAAGCTTTTGCAAACATAATGTTGGGCAACCAGTACAGAAACAAATCTTTTTTTAATGAATCTAGAGCTTTCTTAAAACAAGCACTTTCTATTTCTAAAGAACATAATTTAATAGAATACGAAGTAGTAAGCCTTAATATGCTTGGAGTAATTGATAGACGACAAGACAATATTCGTTCTGCATTAGATTACCACCAAGACGCTTTAGCTCTTGCTGAAACGCAAATAGAAAAGACAAAAAGTATTCAAAAAAGTATTGCAGTGAGCCATAATAGTATGGGCAACATATATCTAAGCTTAAAACAACAAGACTTAGCACTAAAAGAATTTAATAAGGCTTTAAAAATTGAAGAATCTATTGGAAACGAATTAGGCTTAGCTATTAATCATCATAATATTGGTGCTATATATGAAGCCGATGACGATTTAGAAAAGGCTTTAATAAGTTACAAAACATCTCTAAAATATAATGAACGGATAAACTCTGATATTGGTAGAATTATATGTAATAATAGTATTGGAGGTATATATGTTAAACAGAAAAAACCTCAAAAAGCTTTAAAAGTTATAAAACCAACTATTGCTTTAGCTGAAGAAAAACAAGATCAATTTTATATTGCCTCGGCCTATATAAGACTGGGATCTGCTCAAAATCAATTAGGACAGATAGCTTTAGCCAAAAAGAATCTTGAAAAAGGTCTAAAAGCTGCAGAAGATTACAATTTAAAGTCTTTTATCTCTGAAGCCATCTTTCAACTTTCTGACATTAATCAAAAAAACGGTAATCCTGAATTAGCATTAGAACAATATAAAAATGCTGTAGCACTTGATCAAAGTATAAGTAATGAGAAAAACACACAATACGTAAACCGATTACGTTTTCAATATGAAGCCGAAAAACAAACCAATCAAATTAAAACATTAGCTGAAGAAAAATTAAAGTTAGAAAAACGAAATGAAACAACCTTTGTTATCCTCTTCTGCTTATTATCTCTAGCTGCAGGTTTATTCTTTTTTTATAGACATAGGCAACTTAAAAGTGAAAAGCAAATCTTGACTCTTGAACAAGACATGTTACGCAGTCAAATGAATCCACATTTTATATTTAACTCTTTAAACTCAATCAAGCTTTACATTATTAATAATGAAAAAGAAAATGCTGTTTATTATTTAAACAAATTTTCAAAACTTATTAGAAAAATTCTTGTCGCTTCAACTGAAAAAGAAATTTCTTTAGCTGAAGAATTAGAGACTATGGATTTATATATGAATATTGAAAACATACGCTTTTCAAATGAAATAGATTACTCGTATACAGTTAGTAAAACCATTAATATGGATACTATAAAAGTACCTTCATTAGTGCTACAGCCTTTCTTAGAAAACGCATTATGGCATGGCCTTTCGTCTAAAAAAGATAATAAATCTATACATATAAACATCACTAAACAAAACACAGACTTTGTTAGTATTGCTATTATAGATAATGGTATTGGTCGTGAAGCTTCTGCAGAAATTAATAAGAATAAGTTGCTAAAAAGAAAATCTGTTGGTATTGGTTTAACTAAACAACGATTAGAAAATTTCTCTAAACATTATACACAATCTTATAAATTAAAAATTGAAGATTTATATAATGATAACTTAGCATCAGGAACCAAAGTAACTATAGATATTCCAACCAAAGAAATACATAGATTAAAAACTGCATAATACAGAAATTATTACCGCATGGTTTCTGCAACTTTCTCTAACTCACTATACCAATCTTCTCCAAATTTTCTAATAAGCGCTTCTTTCACAAATTTATAAACAGGAACTTGAAGTTCTTTCCCTAATGAGCATGCATCATCACATATCTCCCATTTATCATAATTTACAGCAGAAAATTCGGTATAATCTTTAACTCGTATAGGATACAAATGACAAGATACTGGCTTCTTCCAATCTACTTCTCCTTGATTATAAGCTTCTTCAATAGCACAAAGCGCAGTGTTTTTGTCGTCGAAAATAACATAAGCGCAATCTGCCCCATTAATTAATGGCGTTTCTAACTCATCAAAAACAGTAGTAACAGAAGTTCCTTGAGCCTCAATAACATCAATTCCTTCCTGTCTTAAAAAAGGTTTAACTTTAGGATAAATATCTTTAAGAATTTCTGTTTCTTCTTTTGTTAATGGTGCACCTGCATCTCCATCAATACAACACGCGCCTTTGCATGCCGATAGATTACACACAAAATCTTTTTCTATGATAGCTTCAGATACTATTGTTTTTCCAAGTTGAAACATAAATTATTTATCTCGAATATTAAACAAATATAATGCATATTAACACAAAATAAGTAACTTTAAAATCGTTAAAATATTACATATATATTACATTGTAAATCTCTAATTATAAACTACTTTTGCCGAAAATTTAAAAATCTAAGACAATGAATTTTGACCCTACAGAAATATTTACAGTATTCATGGTGCTTTTTGCAGTAATTGATATCGTTGGAAACATCCCAATTATTATTGATTTAAGAAAAAAAGCTGGACATATTCAAAGTGAAAAAGCAGCTATTATTGCTGGAGTTATATTAATAGCCTTTTTGTTTTTAGGAAAAAGCATATTAAACCTTATAGGAATTGATGTTAACTCATTTGCTGTAGCTGGTGCCTTTATTTTATTTTTTATTGCTTTAGAAATGATTCTAGGCATTACTCTATACAAAGACGAAGAGACCAACCCAATAACTGCTTCTGTATTTCCATTAGCTTTTCCACTAATTGCTGGACCAGGAAGTTTAACAACACTATTATCTCTTAGAGCTGAATTTAGTATTGAAAACATTATAGTTGCTGTGTTACTAAATGTTCTTGTTATATACCTTGTACTTAAAACCTCAAGAAGAATAGAGCGTTTAATTGGTCAGAATGGTATAAATATCATAAGAAAAGTATTTGGTGTTATACTACTTGCTATTGCTGTTAAGCTTTTTGCTGATAATATTAAAATTCTTTTTGCTTAACTTTACAAGATGAAAATATTTACCACAATTTTAAGTGTAATTGCTGTAGGGCTTATAATTTACAATGCAACCAAACTTAATTTTAGCGCGCTTTTTGAAGGCGAAAGCTCAATTGCAATAATTACTATTTTAGCATCACTTTGCGCTATTTTACTACTACAGATTTTAAGAATTTCAAAAAAAATTGAAGAGAAAAGTAAACAATAAATGTTAGACACTTTAATTATTGGTGGTGGAGCTGCTGGTTTATCTTGTGCTTTAATTTTAGGCTCTGGTTTAAAAAAACCTTTTGCAAAAGATAAAACAGTTGCAATTATAACACATCAAAAAACGTCTCATTTACAAAATGCGTTATTTAATAATGTTTTAGGACTAAAACCAGGTACTTTAGGCAAAGATTTACTAATTGAAGGGCGTCAACAACTTAGAGATTTATATCCCGAAGTTATTCAAATTGAAAAAGAAAAAACAAGTTCGATTAAACGAATTAAAAATGGCTTTGAAGTTACTACAAACAAAGACACATACTTATCGCAACGTGTTGTAATTGCTGTTGGCTACACTAATTTGTTAGCTATAAAAGGGCTTGAAGATTACATAAAACCTCACCCAAGAGCAGCTGTTGAAAAAAGTAGAATTTGGCTTGAAAACAAAAATCATTTAATTGAAAATAATCTGTACGTAGCTGGCACACTTGCCGGTTGGCGTAGTCAATTTGCTATTGCTTCAGGAAGCGGAGCACATGTAGCAACAGATATTTTAACACTTTGGAATAACGGAAAACAAACTAAAGTTCATGATAAGCTTGCTTAAAAAACAGCAAACAGTAAAGACAGAAATAAACATGCAATACATAGAAAAACACTACAGTTATGTATTTTTCTCATTATAAGCATTCTACATAATTGAGATTTAAACATTTTATCTTTTGTAAGTAGAAATTCTTTTTTAATAGTTCTTGTTTTAACAGTATAACTTTCAACAACAATTCCTTTATTAAGAAATTTTACAGCGCTAAAATCTATTAATCTTAATATAATAGCTATTAAAAAAAAAGAAGTCGTTAATAAAGTAAGAATCATCTCAATTCTCATTTTCTATAGAAAGATTAATTAATTCGTCAATCATGATATCTTTTTGGTTTACGACTTCTTCGTAAGCACCAAAACCAAATAATTGCTCTGCTATAGCAGCTTTTATATATTGTTTCACTTCTTCTTTATATGCCACAAAGACAACTGTTGTTCTACGTTTAACATTTAAATAATCCTGAAAAGTTCCAATCATCTCATCACTTACCTCATAATTATCTATAAAATCTTCTCGTATAGCATTATCAAAAGCACTTCTGTCATTTTCTATATGCTCAAAAGCGAAATGACTAATATAACCTCTACGTTGTAAAAACTTAATTGTTTCATTTTGCATACCTTCATCTAATGGTACAAAAATATCGGGTATAATTCCGCCGCCGCCATATACTACTTTCCCTTTTGGAGTAGTAAATTTAAGAGAATCGGCTATTTCAATTTTTTCAGCATCTAATAATTCTCCACTATCTAAACGAGAATAATAATCATCAAAATAATCTTTATTTCCTTTCTCATAAGCACGCTGTATTGACCGTCCTGTTGGAGTATAATATCTCGAAACAGTTAATCGCACTGCACTTCCATCTCCTAATTGCATTTCACGCTGCACCAACCCTTTACCATAAGAACGACGACCTATTATAGTTCCTTTATCATTATCTTGTAATGCTCCTGCTACTATTTCACTTGCCGATGCTGAATTTTCATCAATCAACACATAAATATGTCCATCTTCAAAAGCACCACTACTTGTGGCGAAACTTTTTTCAATATCTCCACGTTTATTTTTTGTAAATAAGATAAGCTTATCATCTTCCAAAAACTCATCGATAATTTGTTCTGCAATCCCCAAAAACCCACCAGGATTATCTCTTAAATCTAAGGCCAATTCCTTAGCGCCTTTCTTTTGTAGTTTATTTAATTCCCTTTTAAATTCCTTATAGGTAGACTCAGCAAATCTATTTATTTTAATATAGCCTAATCTATGAGTTAACATATAACCAGCATCAACACTTTTTATTGGTATATTATCTCTAGTAACCGTAAATTTTAATGGTTTCTCTTCTCCTTTTCTTACTATTTCTAAAACCACTTTAGTATCAATTGGACCTTTTAATTTATTTACTAAATCTCCATTACTTAAATCTCTCCCAAAAAGTGAATCTCCATTAGCAGTAATAATACGATCTCCTCCTTTTAAACCAGCACGAGCACTAGGTCCATTTTCTATAGTTCTAATTACAGTAATTGTATCTTTATACGTATTAAAATTAATACCTATACCTACAAAATCACCTTTCATATTCTCAGTAACACGTTGTAAATCTTGTTTAGGAATATAAACAGAGTGAGGATCTAAATTTTCTAGAATACCATTAACAGTAACATCAACAATACTATCAGTGTTAACATCTTCAACATATTCGTGATCAATATAATCTATTAAACGATTTAACTTATCCTTCTTACTATTTGAAGTAAACAGACGATCACTAGTATCGTTAAAATCTAACTTTCCACCAATAAAAATACCAGCTGCAATAGCAGCACCAAGAAGTAAAGGCCAGTATTTTTTTTTCATATTATTAAGCTGTTAAATCTTCTATTTGTTCTAATTGGATTCCTGCTTTTTCTAAAAAACGTAATCCAGAATCATCCTTATATCTTTCTTTATAAACTACTCTTACAATACCCGCTTGATGAATTAGTTTACTACATTCTTTACATGGAGATAAAGTAATATACAATGTAGCACCTCTACAAGCTTGAGTAGATGAGGCTACTTTTAATATTGCATTTGCCTCTGCATGTAACACGTACCATTTTGTATAGCCTTCTTCATCTTCACAAGGGTTTTCAAAACCAGTTGGTGTTCCATTAAAACCATCACTAATTATCATACGATCTTTAACAATAAGTGCTCCAACCTGTTTACGATGACAATGCGATAGTTTACCCCATTCTTTTGCTATACGCAAATAAGCCTTATCGTATTTTAATTTTTTATGTTTTGGCATATTTTATATTAATAAGCTTTTGTACACTATTAATTTTAAATTAATAATTAGTTATAACAACCTCTATTATTTTTATAAAAAAGATTGCAACACATCTCCATTGCTCATACACTTAGTACTAGTAACGAAGATAATAGGTTCGTATTTTAATTACAATGAAATTAAAGAAGTTTGTGAAAACTTTATGTTAAATATTTAAAATAAAGGACTGTTTAATAACATAGGAATTACTAACCCAACAACAATTGCAGAAACAACCATAATCCAATCGCGTTTAGAAAATCTAAAAACCGTTTGAAATAAGTAGCCCAAAAATAGAACAAGAAAAACAATAATTACTTGAGCTATTTCAATACCCAATGCGAATTCTAAAAGTGTAATTAATTTATTATCATCACTCCCAACCAATAATTTAAACTCTCTAGCAAAACCTAAACCATGCACAAGTCCAAAAAACAGAGTGGAAATAAATAATATACCTATCTTTTCTTTTTGAGCACCTTTACCTGAGGTAAAAACATTAAAAAGCGCCACTATTAAAATGGTAACAGGAATTAAAAACTCTATAATATTTGCTGAAATTTTTACCGCTCCATAAGTAGCTAAAACCAAAGATAAAGTATGCCCGATAGTAAATAGTGTTACTAATAAAAACACACGTTTCCAATCTTTAAACATGTAAGGAACAGTTAGAACAATTAAAAATAAAACGTGGTCGTACGCATTAATATCTAATACATGATTAATACCGTATTGTACATTAAACCATAGTTCTTGGAGCATAGTAGAGTATATTTTTAGGGTGTATGTAAATATATAAAAAAAAGAAAAGCACCAATGCAATGTTAAACTCAAAAACTATTTGTTAACCTGCTGCATAAGGACTTGTGCTTCTTTATACTTATAATTGTTTGTATCTGATAGAATTGTTTGTAATACAGCAATCAACTCATCTTTTTTATTTTGTTTTAAAAACGTCATGGCTTTATACCAATTAATTTTTTTAGCCTGCAACGTATTAGAAAGCTCCTCGAATTGTTTTAATGCTTTATCAAATTCATTAAGTTCTAAATAAGCAACACCCATGTATATATAACTTAAAGGCTCTATTGAGTCTTCCTTTCTATGATATTTTATAAAGGTCTCTACTGCTTTTTGATATTTTTGGTCTTCAAATAACAATTGAGCATTTTCTAACAACTTATTAGAATCTTTTCCTCTAGTCACTAAAGAAGGTATCTCGTTGAGATGTATATATTGAGTATATAACTCATTAAGACTATTCTCTTTAAATACAAATAAAGAAACTGTTATTAAAATTGCTATAGACGCTGCAATACCAACAAACCAAAAAGGTTTATTTATTGATTTAGAAGTGTTTTCTGAAATCACTTCTTGAATTGTTGATTTTAAATTAGCAGCTTCTTTACTTTCGAAAAAAGATTTTAGTTTCTTAGCCTCATCAGTCTTTAACACATCTTTATCGCCTTCTAACCATTCAATGTCTTCATAAACAACAAGCATTTCCTTCTGAAGCTTTAGTTCTTTTAATAGCTCAGGGTTTGCAAGAAGTATTTCCTCAAACTTCTGTTTTTCTGATATAGACATCGTATCATTTAGATACGCATCGATTTCTATTGAATAGTCTTTCATAATTCTTTGATTTGATTATATCTAGAATCGTTTTTAATCAATTTTGTTAATTGCGATTTACAATTAAAAATACGCTGCCTTACCACATTATCACTATTATACCCCAATTTATTGACAATATCTTTATAGGGCACTTTCTCAAAAAACAGCTTTAACAATTGCTTACAATTATCAGACAACTGTGCTAATTTTTCCTGAAACAACTCCCACTTTTCTTGCTCTAAAACTGCCATTGTCATATCATCTGCTTCTCTCGATAGTTCCACAACGCTAGTATTTGTTACCATCCTTTTTCGCTTATTTAATTCCCGTCTCCACAAATTCCTACACACAGAAAAGAGATAAGCATCAAATGAACTCTCTATAACAAACGCTTTTACTCTATATCTGGCAATCAACTGTAGTAATGCCTTTTGAAAAATATCCTCAGCATCAGATTGATTACCACTATTCATTTTAATATGACTAGTAATTTTAGGAAAAACCTCACTATACAATTCTTGTACTACTTCTTTATTACCTTCTGCTAAGTTCTGTAGGCGATCATTTTCTTTTATAATAGACATGAAAAAAATTTAACAATTTATTTTTTTTACTTTTGCGTAGTAACATTTGTGAATGTTGTGGAACATACTAATAAATTATAAAACAAAAAAAATATTTAGAATGAAAAAAATCGCATTATTATTTTTAATAACAATATTAGTAGTTGGAATACAAAGTTGCTCTAAAGAAGAAACTTCTATAAAAGAAGTAGAATTACTCGACCAAGATGGATTAAACGCAACAGAATTAGAAAGAAATCCAGATGCTTTCTGTAAAGTTTTTGTTAGATATGCTACTTATACAGATGCTTTTGATAGAATGGCGTTTTTAAACTGGGCTAGGCAGTATAGATTTAGTTTGATTTTAGCAAACACAAATACTGGCTGTGAATTTGTAGAAGAATGGTATGTTCCTTGTGATGAATTAAGATTACCTCCTAGAAATAGAGGTTCTGTTGTTATTGACGGAGGAAAAACTGTTAGTGATGGTACAGATGATGAACCTGGTGAAATAAGTTTTTCAATGAGTATTAACTCTTTTATTGAGACATATGATACTTGTGATCAAGTACCTCTACTACCTCCTGCAAGCTTATAAGATAGCCGAATATTGAATAACATTCATAAAATATCAGAACAAAAAAGAAAGGGAATTATTTTCCCTTTCTTTTTTGTTTATTGCATATTTACAAGTTTACATCTTTATAGTCAGGAAGCTTCTAAAGCATTAGATTCTATACAAAGTTTAAAAGTCAATGACTCTGTTAAAACACAGCTTTACAATCAATTATTTGAAACCTACAAAAAACAAAATAATTATGCACAATTAGGTAATGACGCTCATGAACTAGCAAAAAGATATTATCGTAAAAAATTTAAAAAAGAGACTATAGAATACACCAAGATTGCTGTTAAAGCTAGAAAAAAAGCAATTCCTTATAATGCAGAACTTCTAAAAAGAAGCACATATAATGTTGGGTATTTTTATAAAAAATATGACAGCCTCTCAAAATCTATTTTATGGCTTAAAAAAGCGATTGCTATTAAAGACTCTGACTTTAATGACGGCCGTTCTTTTATAAAAATAGCTGATAATTACGAAATTCTAGGTGATCCATTCCAAGCTGTAGAAAACCATTTACTTGCATTCTCATTTCTTGATACTATAAAAGACAGAAAACGAATTCTTAATAATCACATTAATATTGCCTATGCTTATAAACAAATTAGAGAATCAAGTAGTAGTAAGGAAGCAATAAAACATTTAACTATAGCAGATTCACTTATAAAAACTCACGAAAACCCTAATAAGAAAAGTCTTTTTGCAATACATACTAATTTAGGTTCTGAATACTTTCAAGGATTATACAAACCAGATACTCTAAAAGCTATTTTTCATTTTAATAAAGCACTAGAGTATGCTTCAGAGATTGAAAATCCTGATTATAAAAGACAAAGTTATTATAACCTTGGATTTTCACATATTAATATAAATATAAAACAAGCAAAAGAATATTTGTCTAAATCTTTATCGTATGTAAAAGATGAGCATAGCAAAAAAAAATTAATCTATTATGGTTTTGGAGAGACAGCATATACTGAACGTAATTACAACCAAGCATTGGAGTATTATTACAAGTCGTTATCTTTTTATTTCAAAACAAATACTTTCAACAAAAACTGGTTTCCCACAAAAGATCAACTAGAAGCTGTACATGATAAAGAGTTTTTATTAGAGCTTTTAAAAAAAATAACCCAAGTATATCTAGAGCAAGCTATACAAGAAAAAGATAAAAATTTTAATACGCTCGCTATAAAAACAGTAAAAATTAGTGATCGACTTATTGACCTTTTAATGTCTGATAATTTCTCTTACACATCTAGATTATTATGGAGAGATTTAGCTTCAGAGATTTATATTATGGGGTTAGAGGCTTGTTATAAAAACAATAATCTATCTGATGCTTTTTACTTTATGGAAAAAAATAAAGCATTATTATTAACTCAAGAAATACAGAAAAACAACACTCTTTTACCAACACACATTCTGGAAAAAGAAAAAGAGTTAAAAAACAATCTAAACAAATTACAAGCATTATCAGAAAAAACAACAAATAATAATGATTCTTTATCTCTAACTATTTATAAAGAAAAAGAAAAATTATTGTTCTTTAAAGATTCTATAACTAAAAAACACCCTAATCATTTTACTTTAACTGCTTTACCCAAAATACTTCCTCTTTCTAAAATTCAATTAAAGCAAGATCAAGTTATTATTCAGTATATTATGGCTGAAAGAAAGGCGAATTCTATCCCAAATGCATATGGTTTACTCTTATCGAGAGACCAAAATATTTTATTTAAAATAGATCCAATCGATGAGCTAATATCTAGCATCTACGAGGTGAGAAAAAAACTCAATGCCCCTTTTAGAACCATAAAAGACATTGAAGAATATAAGAAAACATCATACTATATATATAAAACTTTATTCCCAAAGGAAACCAGGAACCTTTTAAAAAACAAAAAAGTAACAATTATTGCTGATCACGTGCTTAATTTCATTCCATTTGAAGCTCTTGTAATAGATGAAGGCAAAGGTTCTTATCTTATTGAGGAATCAGAAATCAATTATGCTCTTTCTCTTTCTTTTTCAAAGGAGAATTCAAAAGTATTAAGAAAATCTACTAAAGATTTTTTTGGTATAGCTCCAATGTTTTTTACTGAAGACCTTACTACACTTTCGCAAAGTGAAAAAGAAATCAATTCTGGAAATCAATATTACTCTGGTGATCTACTAACTAAAGAGCAAGCTACCAAAGAAAATGTAACCCAAGCTATTGATCAATATAAAATTGTCCATTTTGCTACTCATGCAGATGCTTCAGACACTATAAATCCATGGATTGCTTTGAGACATAAAAAACTACATCATTTTGAGTTAAACCTCTTAAAAAATAACGCCGAATTAATTATATTAAGTGCTTGTAACACTTCTTTAGGAAAGGTTAATCGCGGAGAAGGTGTAATGAGTCTCGCTCGTGGATTCTTTAAATCTGGAGCTCACACCGTAATTCCGTCTCTTTGGAGTACAAACGATAAAGCTACAGCTACTATCACTTCTCATTTTTATAAAAATCTAAGCGAAGGCAAAACAAAATCTGAAGCTTTACGTACAGCTAAACTTAACTATTTAAACAGCAATAGTGATGCAGAAGCTTCGCCTCATTATTGGGCAGCTTTGGTATTGATTGGTGATACAGGGACTTTGCTACCAAGAACAAACTATACTATCATTATATACATTAGTATTACAATACTTCTTCTAATTGTGTTTAGCATATTCATTTTTAAGAAATATAAGAAAACGTAATAGCTTCTTAGTATACACATAAAGAAATCAGGATAACAGCAGTACTTTGTTAGCCATTTTACTTCTGGTTTTTTTATCAACAGAACTCTTCTCATATATTTTTCTTAAAAAAATCGAATAACTGATAGTAACATTTTCGTTTTTAATGAACACTATATAAAAGACACATACTCTGAGTGTCTATAAACGTTCAGTATACTAATATTTTAAAATTTTAAATTATGAAGAAAAAAAAGTTCAATGGCTTATCTCTAAACAAAAATGTAATCTCCAAACTTAATAGTAGTGCAATTAGAGGAGGTATCGAAAAGGGCACAAAAGATTACGACACCGCTTCTGCAGCACTGCCTTGTTTTTCAAGAGATTGTGTAGTTTTAACTGGCGAATGCGCAGAAACAGAAATTAATTGCCTATCTATTCGTATAGCATGCGAATAAACTCACTAATGTCAGAATACAACTATTTTCTGCACCTAGTATGATTAAGAAACCACCTCTTTATAGGTGGTTTTTATTTATAATCTTGTTTTGTGTAGGTATCTAATAAAAAAGGGACAAATCAAATTAATATTGATTTATCCCTTAAATTAAGTACTCAAGGTGGGAATCGAACCCACACTTCCGAAGAAATTGGATTTTGAATCCAACGCGTCTACCAATTCCGCCACTTGAGCTATTTTGGAGCACAAAAATATATCTTTTTTCTCTAAATGCCTTAAAAATAGTAGCTATTATGCTTCATACATGAAAAAAAATTATAAATTTGCACCTCATTAAAAATAACGTAGTGTTTTTCACTGCATTAAAACATTTTAACGATGCCAAATACTAAGCCAGACGCTAAAATTTTTTCTATAACGCAAAGTAAAACCTTAGCTGAAAAAATAGCGGCCGCATATGGTGCAAGTTTAGGAAATGTAATTACCTCTACTTATAGTGATGGAGAGTTTCAACCATCGTATGAAGAGTCTATTCGTGGTACTAGAATTTTTATAATTGGATCTACAAATCCAAGTTCTGAAAATTTAATGGAGATGTTATTAATGATTGATGCAGCTAAACGTGCTTCTGCAAGACACATTACTGCTGTATTACCTTATTTTGGATGGGCAAGACAAGATCGTAAAGATAAACCTAGAGTACCAATTGCTGCAAAATTAGTAGCAAAAATGCTAGAAGCTGCAGGTGCAACAAGAATTATCACTATGGATTTACATGCCGATCAAATACAAGGGTTCTTTGAAAAACCAGTAGATCATTTATTTGCATCTACTGTATTTTTACCATATTTAAAGGAATTAAATTTAGATAATTTAACCATTGCATCTCCAGATATGGGAGGATCAAAAAGAGCTTATGCCTATTCGAAAGCAATGGAAAGTGATGTTGTTATATGTTATAAGCAACGTGCCAAAGCAAATGTAATTTCGCACATGGAGCTAATAGGTGACGTTACAGGAAAAAACGTAGTATTAGTGGATGATATGGTTGATACTGCTGGCACACTAACTAAAGCAGCAGATTTAATGATGGAACGTGGCGCATTAAGCGTAAGAGCTATATGCACGCATCCTATTTTATCTGGTAATGCATATGAAAGGTTAGAAAACTCAAAGTTAGAAGAATTAATTGTTACAGATTCTATTCCTTTAAAGCAAGAGAGTAAAAAGATTAGAGTAATAAGTTGTGCTAATTTATTTGCAGAAGTAATGCATAATGTGCATTTTAACAAATCTATTAGTTCTAAATTTTTAATGTAGTCTTACAGCTAGATTAACAAATAAGTATATAATAATTAAATATAAATAAAAACAATGAAATCAATTACAATCAACGGATCTCAAAGAGAAAGCGTAGGCAAGAAGTCAACAAAGGCCTTACGTAATGCTGGTCAGGTTCCTTGCGTACTATACGGAGGAGACAAAGCAGTGCATTTCTCAGCAACTGAATTAGCATTCTCTAAATTGGTGTATACACCAAATGCGCATACAGTTGTAATCGAATTAGCAAATGGCGATACATATAACGCTATTTTACAAGATATTCAATTTCACCCTGTAACAGATAGAATTTTACACGTAGATTTCTACCAAGTATTTGAGGATAAAGAAATTACTATGGATATCCCTGTATCTTACATTGGAAATTCACCAGGAGTAAGAAATGGTGGTGTTTTACGTAAAAACAAACGTAGTTTAAGAATAAAAGCTTTACCTGGAAATTTACCAGATTTTATTGAAGCTGATATTTCTAAATTAAAAATTGGAAGTAAACTATATATCACAGCTTTAGAAAGTGAAGGCTATAAGTTTATGCATCCAGATAACACTGTAGTTTGCTTAGTAAGACGTTCTAGAACTTCTGTAGCAGATGAAGATGAAGATGAAGAAACTGAAGAAGGTGCAGAAGCAGCTCCAGCAGCTGATGCAGCAGAATAGATAACTATTTCTACAAATAATAAAAAAGCATTCTGTTAATTCAGGATGCTTTTCTATTTTTACGAAAAACAATACTAATATATGTTTGAGTGTATTACAAGATTTTTCAAAATAAACAAAGCATCAAATAATATAGAAGAAAATAACCCTATGAAAAAATTCCTCATTGTTGGTTTAGGAAATATTGGCGAGAAATATGAAAATACGCGTCACAATATTGGTTTTAAAATATTAGATCATTTAGCTAAAAAAGAATCTTTAACCTTTGAAACACAAAAATTAGGAGACATTACCACATATAAAGCAAAAGGTAGAACCTTCATTTTACTTAAACCAAATACCTACATGAATTTAAGTGGAAAAGCAATACTATATTGGCTTACAAAAGAAAAAATCCCACTTGAGAATCTTTTAGTTATTACTGATGATTTAAATCTGCCTTTTGGAAGTATTCGAGTAAAAACAAAAGGAAGTGATGGTGGCCATAATGGTTTAAAAGACACTCAAGACAAATTAAATACAAGCAAATACAACCGTTTTAGATTTGGAATTAGTGATGCCTTTAGTAAAGGCAGACAAGTGGATTATGTACTTGGCGAATGGAGCGAAGAAGAACACAACAAACTAGAAGAACGATTAAACAAATCTATAGAACTTATTAAATCTTTTGGATTAGCAGGTATAAATAACACCATGAATAGTTTTAATGGAAAATAAAAAAGGGAGCTAAATTAGCTCCCTTTTTTTATATATAAATGTGATAATTATTTTACTACTATTTTCTTTGTTTGCGTATTAGCACCATCAGAAATTTGTAACATATACATTCCAGATTCTACATCTCCAATATTAACAACTTCGTTAAAATCAGAAGTATTAGTGTAGCGCTTATCAAATACTCTTCTTCCTCTAATATCAAATACAGATATTTCTATATTACTATTAGAAGTAGTATTCAATTTCACATTAAAAGAACCATTATTTGGATTAGGATAAATACTTAAGCCATTAAGACTAAATTCATCAACAGAAAGCGCAGCTGTAACATTAACAGTATAATCTTCTACCTCTGCATCATGTCCATTTTCACAAGCAGTAGGAGCATTTTGATACTTAGTTGTTACTCTCATTATTGTATTCCCTACCACAGCATCTGATGGTACCATAATAGATAATGGTGAATTACTTGTTGGTCCATCTGGTGTATTAGTTGCAGATCCTAAATCATAGGCCTCACTTGCTTCTAAAACACAGTTTTGGTTCCAATCTACCCAAACAGTACTAACACAAGTATAATTACCATCTGTATTTTGATTAATTGTAATTGGATATGACATACCTTGCTCTACATCTGTTGACATAGCAGTATAATCACTATACCCTGAAGGTTTTCCAGAAGCATTGTTTATAGAACCAAACTGAACTAATGTTGTACTTGTTTGATAAGTTGTGTTAGCCACTGAAGCACACAAACCATCTACAACTGTAAGCATTACATCTACTGTTTTAGTTTCTGAAGCAGACATACCAGTTACTACAATAGTGTAGTCTCCTGCAGTAGCTCCCGTTAATCCAGAAACAGTCATAGTCGTAGTTCCATCTGCACTTAATGTAGTTGGAGAAAACATTACAGTAGATCCTGCTGGATTTCCTGCAGCACTAAAAGTTGTAGTCTCAGAAAAACCATTTACAGTAAAGAAATCAACATCATAAGTTACCGAATCTATACCACAAGCGCTTTGAGCACCATTTGCATTATTTAATGCAAATGAAGGGGCACTTGAAATATCAAATGTTTCAGATAATGCATAAAAAATATTATCTGCAGCTTCTACTAAAATCCTTGCATTACTAGTATCTGCTACTGCCGGCACAGTTATAGCTTCTGTCCCATCATTAGGTGTATTTGCTGCTAATGTAGTAGGAAAAGTAGCGCCTCCATCTGTAGAAAATTTAATATTTACGGTTTGGCAATTAATAGTTGCATTATCAGTAGGTCCTACATTCCATAATACATTTTGGGCACTTCCACTACCCCAAGCTGGTGGAGTCACTACTGTAAAAGGAGCGCCTCCTTCAACAGTTACTACCATAGTATCAAAATCTGTTTGCGGTGTTTGACCAACGCCTCCAGCTTCTGACCTATCTCTTATTATTAATGCAAAGTTTAATGTTCTCCCTACAGTTGCCACAGTTTCCCATGAAGTATTCGCTACAGTTTCAACAGGATTATCTTCTGTTAATTGACCTGCTAAAACCCTACTATATAAAGGCATATATCTATCTGGTGATGTACTCGGCGGACGAGATCTAAACATTGCTCCAGATCCATTTGTTGGTCCAAAAACAGTATTAGGCACAACACCATCATCTATTTGCTCCCAAGTATATGTTAAAGTGTCTCCTCCATCAGGATCTGTTGCAGCTCCTTTTAATATAAAAGCTGTACCGTTTGGAATCGCAAAATCCGCTCCTGCATCTGCTACTGGAGGATTATTTGTTATTGCTGTAGTTACCGCACAATCGTTTGGAGCATTAGCTACATTATCTAATATTTGTGAAATACTGTAATAGTGAAAATAAGGATCACTATGATCTTGAACATCACTTCCGCCTGTAATACCTGCATAACCCATAATAGTTGTTCCACTACCAGGCTCTGCATTTACTCCAGTTCCTTCTGAATTGAATGACCAAGTATGATTTGCTCCCATTTGATGACCTATTTCATGCGGTACATAATCTATATCAAAAAAGTCTGCCATATATGGACCGCCATCATTGTCTGTAAATTGGTGAGCAGAAAAAGCAGATCCTTTTCCATTTTCACATACACATCCTATACATCCAGCATTTCCATTGTTTCCCGCAAATGCTAGTAAATGACCTATATCATAATCAGCTTCTCCTACGGTTGCCGTTAAATTTGTTTGTAAATCTCCATTTAAATTCCCTCCATAAGGATCTGGAACCGATGGTGAATAAATTAAGTCTAAAGCTGGATCATCTGCTGTATCAACTAAAACAAATGTAATCGCCATATCTACTTCAAACACCTCATTGTTTCTATCTAAAGTTGAAATCATTTGTGCTAAAGCATCTGCTCTATTATCTCCATTAGCTGCATTACCATCATCCCAAAAATTTGTGTATTCTTGAGTTACAGAACAAGCCATTCTAAAAGTTCTTAATAATTGATCGTTAGCATCTCTAGATACTTCACTACTAACAATTCGCTTAGTGATTTCTATATCTTCTGTTAAACATTCGAATGTATCAGAAGAATTTAATTTTGCTGTTCTATTATATAATAGGTACTGCCCATTAGATACTTTAGTAACTGGTTGAATATAAACCATTTCTTTTCCTGGTTCAGAAATCATTCCCTTTAACCCTAAAGGCGTCACACTAAATCTTACTCTAGTTCCAGAATTATCTACTCTTGAACCTAAATATGTTTTAATACCTGGGTGATCTGCAGCATTATCGTTAGAAGAGAAAATTTGAGTTTCTACAATTCTAAATTCTTGCATTTTACCATCTATACTTGGAAAAGAAACAATGGTATTAGATCTACCCTGAGATGCATTTCTTAATGGCGCGCCTTGTAGTTGTTGCTTGAAACTTTCAATATTAAATTGGAAAACTTCCGAATTATCCTTGTCAAGGTTTTTTAATGAAATACCCTGAGTACCGTCTTTAAATGTTGTTTTGGACCATATATTATCTTGCGCTAATATACTATTGGCAAATAGCAAGATTGCCAATGACAAAACATAATGTAATTTTGTTTTCATAATTGTGAGAGATTTTATAAATAAACTCAAAATTAGCTTTTATTTGTGAGAAAATCGAAAAAAATTAACTAAATCTACCGCATAATTATACCCTATATAGCCTATAGGTTATAGATTAAATATTATTATTACTATAGTTTACATAATTATACTAAATGTATTATTACTAGATATTTAAATTAAAATAATACTAATCTAAGGAGGTTTTATCTAATAAAACAACAAGTAGTTTTTATAATTTCATATTATAGAAACGAATTTAGTTAGTCTTTTTATACTTTTGTATTTCATAAATAAACAGGCTTGAAATCTAAAAATTCTGATAACAAATACACCATTGTTACAATTGGCACTTTTGATGGTGTACATATTGGGCATCAAAAAATCATTAAGCGTATTGTTACTGTTGGTAAAGAGCAATCATTAAAACCAACTATATTAACGTTTTTCCCACATCCCAGAATGGTTTTACAAAAAGATGCAAATATTAAGCTTATTAATACAATGAAGGAAAAAGAAACTTTATTAAAAGGTTTTGGGTTAGAGAATATGGTAGTTGAAAAATTTACTCAAGACTTCTCTAGATTAACAGCTAAATCTTTTGTTGAAGATATTCTTATAAAAAAATTAAAAGCAAAGCATGTTATTATTGGATATGATCATCATTTTGGAAGAAATCGATCTGCAAATATTGAAGATTTAAAATCCTTTGGATTACAGTATGGTTTTGAAGTTGAAGAAATAACTGCTCAAGATATTAATGATGTTGCTGTAAGCTCTACAAAAATTAGAAAAGCCTTGTTTGAAGGAGATATTACAACTGCAAACACTTATTTGGGGTATCCGTTTATGTTAAGTGGTCATGTTGTTAAAGGTAATGGTATAGGTAGAACCTTAAACTTCCCTACTGCTAATATTGAAATAGATGAAACCTATAAACTTATTCCTAAAGAAGGTGTTTATGTTGTAAAAACTAAAATTGAAGGCAATACTATTTTTGGCATGATGAATATAGGTACCAATCCAACAGTAAATGGCAAATTGCAAACTATTGAAGCTCATTTTTTTAACTGGAAAACAACATTATATGATGTGAAATTAAATGTTGAATTGCTAGAAAGACTTAGAGATGAAGAAAAATTTGAATCGGTTAATGTTTTAAAAGAACAACTAAAACAGGATAAAATTAATGCTTTAACATTTATTAATAATTATGCTCAATAAATTTCTATTTAAACATATAGATAATAGTGCATTAATAGTCTTCAGGATTATTTTTGGATTACTATGTTTTTTAGAATCGGTTGGAGCTATTTTTACTGGTTGGATAACACGAACTTTAGTTGATCCTAAATTCACCTTTTCTTTTATTGGGTTTGAATGGCTACAACCTTTACCAGGAAACTGGATGTATGTTTATTATATAATAATGGGGCTCTTTGGTTTCCTAATTATGTTAGGCTACAAATATACAATGAGCACTATTGCATTCACATTAATGTGGTGTGGTGTTTATTTTATGCAAAAAGCGTCTTATAACAATCATTATTATTTATTAATCTTATTGAGCGCAATTATGGTTTTACTACCTGCAAATAAATATGCGTCATTAGATGTTAAATATAATCCTAGTATAAAACAAAATTCGATGCCTAGTTGGTGTAAATGGATATTTATATTACAATTGTTCATTCTTTATTCTTATGCTTCTATTGCTAAAATGTATCCAGATTGGATAGATTTAACAGTTCCTAAATTATTAATGCAAGGCAAAATCAATTATCCCATAATAGGAGGTTTTCTACAAAATGATTTTATGCCTTACTTGGTAGGCTATGGAGGCATTTTATTTGATGGGTTAATTATTCCATTATTGTTATTTAAACCTACAAGAAAATATGCTTTTTTTGCTTCGATCTTTTTTCATTTGTTTAATTCCATAGTATTTCAAGTTGGTGTATTTCCATATCTATCTTTAGCATTTTGTTTATTCTTTTTTAAACCAAAAACTGTTAAAAATATTTTTCTAAAAAAGAAAGAGTTATATACAGATTCTAAAGTAATAGTACCTAAATACAAACCTGTCTTAATTACACTAGCTTCTATCTATTTTGTAATACAAATTGCATTACCTCTACGCCATCATTTTATAGAAGATAATGTATTATGGACAGAAGAAGGCCATAGAATGTCTTGGCGAATGATGTTACGTTCTAAAACGAGTACCACAACTTATAAAATTGTAGACAAAGAATCCAAAAAAGAAATAAGAGTTAATCTTAAGCATTATCTCTCAAAAAAACAAATAAGATTAGCAAGTTCTAAACCTGATGTTATATGGCAATTTGCACAGCGTTTAAAAAAAGAATATAAAGAAAAAGGGAAGGATATTTCAATTTATGTTAATGCATATGTTAGTGTAAATGGCAAGCCTCACAGGCAATTAATTAACCCAGAAGTAGACATGGCAAATGCCAAATGGAATATCTTTAAACATAATGATTGGATATTGCCTTCAAAATAGGCACACTTTTTATTTTACAACACACTAAATCTTACTACTTTTACGTCTTTAAATTGAAGTTATACCCTTGCGTTAAGGATTACTCATAAATATATTGAGTAATACATCGTGATTGCTACATAATTATGGCAATATGCTTTTTGTTTTTTCCACAAAAAGATTTAGCGAATAGCCTGACCTTTAGATAACGTCCAAAATAAAATTTATGTTACAAGTACCATTTATTAGAGAAAACAAAGATGCAATTATCACTGGTTTAGCAAAAAGAAATTTTGATGCTACTACTATTGTAAATGAAGTGATTGCTGTTGATGAAGCGAGACGAGCTTTACAAAGTGAATTAGACAATACTAAAGCAGAATCTAATTCAATCTCCAAAGAAATTGGTAACTTATATAAATCTGGAAAAGCTGCAGAAGCCAATATTCTAAAAGAAAAAACGACACTTTTAAAGAATAATGAAAAAACACTAAAAGAACAGTTAAACTCAAAAGAAGATGCTTTAACTCAGTTGTTATATCAAATCCCTAACGTACCACACACATCTGTACCTGCAGGAAATAGCGAAGCGGATAACGAAGAGATATTTACTGAAGGAGACATCCCAAAATTGAATGAAAATGCGATGCCACATTGGGATTTAGCTAAAAAATACGACCTTATTGATTTTGAACTAGGGAATAAAATTTCTGGTGCTGGTTTTCCTGTATACAAAGGGAAAGGTGCTAGATTACAACGTGCTTTAATTGCCTACTTTTTAGACAAGAATACTGATGCTGGTTATACAGAATATCAGCTACCACATTTAGTAAATGAAGCGTCTTGTTATGGTACTGGTCAATTACCAGATAAAGAAGGCCAAATGTATCATGATTCTCGCGATAATTTATATTTAATTCCAACGGCTGAAGTACCAGGTACAAATGTTTTTAGAGATGTACTATTAAATGAAGCAGATTTACCAATAGGAATAACCGGCTATACACCATGCTTTAGGCGTGAAGCAGGAAGTTATGGAGCTCATGTTCGCGGATTAAATAGATTGCACCAATTTGATAAGGTAGAAATTATTCGTGTGGAGCATCCTGATAATTCTTATAAAGCATTTGATGGAATGATTGAACATATAAAAACCATTTTACGTGAGCTAAAATTACCTTATAGAATTTTACGTTTATGCGGTGGAGATACTGGTTTCCCATCTGCAATGACTTACGATTTTGAAGTGTTTTCAACTGCACAAGATCGTTGGTTAGAAATATCTAGTGTTTCTAATTTTGAAACTTATCAAGCTAATCGTTTAAAGCTACGTTTTAAAAATAGTAATGGTAAAAATGAATTAGCGCATACATTAAATGGTAGTTCATTAGCATTACCACGTGTTTTAGCTGGTATTTTAGAGAATTATCAAACTGAAAATGGTATAACTATTCCTGATGTTTTAGTTCCTTATACAGGATTCTCTACAATTGAATAAAAATTGAAACACATTTTTAAATCGACGAAATGTTAAAAAAACACGTTGTTTGACGATTTTTTGCTTATTAGTTTTTTTTATTTAGATTTTATTATGACTTTTAGAATCCATAATAAACCCTACTTATATGAAAAACATTAAGCGCTTGTTCCTACTTGCAACGCTAATTATTGTAGCCACTGTGGTTTTTTCTTCAGAATATGATGAATTAAAATCGCAATTGAATACAACTATTGTTGCAAACAAATAATTTTACCAATACCCCAATCAAGTAATTGAATCATGTAAAATATATGATTAATAGCACATTTATTTAGATTGGCTAATGCCTGGTTAAGTTCAGGCATTTTTTTGTGTTTTATTTAGGCATAACATTTGCTATATTTACACAAATCATGACTATGCGAATTTTATTTCTTTTATTCTTTTTATCTAGCTTAAATACCTTTTCTCAAGATGATATTTTAGCTAAAGAATACTTTAAAAACGGAGCCTTTGAAAAAGCGCTAGTCTCTTACAAAAAACTCTACGCAAAAAACAATAAAAATCGAAATTACTTCTATCAGCTTATTAAAACACATCAGCAATTAGAACAATTTACTGAAGCAGAAAAATTACTAACTACTGAATTAATTCGTTATGAATATCCACCATACTTAGTAGAACTTGGTTACAATTTTAGCTTAAAAAAAGACACTATTAATGCAACGCTAAATTACAATAAAGCAATTGCTACTTTAGACAAGAATGCCAATAATGCCTATAGTGTAGGGAGAAGTTTTGAAAGCTTCTCACTTTTAAAACAAGCTATTGTAACATATGAAAAAGCAATGGCATTGAAACCTGCTTTAAATTTCAATATGCAATTGGCTCGTATTTATGGAGAACAAGGTAATATTGAAAAAATGTTTAATAGTTATATTAATTTTTCAGAAATTAACGAAAGTTACATCAATAGAATAAAACGAGAATTTAGCACATTTATAAGCGAGAATAGTGATAATAATAACAATATTATTTTAAGAAAAATTTTACTTAAAAAAATTCAAACATCACCTAATTTACTTTGGAATGAAATGTTAAGCTGGCTATTTATTCAGCAAAAAGATTATAAGAAAGCATTTATTCAGGAAAAAGCAATATATAAACGACAACTAGAATCTTTAAATCGTGTTGAAGAACTGGCAAATATTGCATATAACCAAAAACAAATAGCAATAGCTAAAGAAGTTTATGAGTTTATAATAGAAAACACACAAGATATTGACATTAAAATAAGTGCTCATTATAATCTTCTAAAAATAGAAACAGAGCAAGCTACTAAAGAAGAATACAATGCTATAAATAAAAGATATAAAACATTATTAAATGAATTTGGCAAAAACGGCAGAACTATAGATCTACAAATTGCTTATGCCCATTTTCTAGCTTTCTATATAAATAATACTAGTGATGCCATTACTTATTTAAAAGACAGTTTAAAGCTTGGCATAGGAAGTTATTTACTTGCAAAAATTAAATTAGAATTAGGTGATATTTTAGTTTTGGAAGAAAAATTTAATGAAGCTTTAATTTATTATACGCAAATACAACGTAGTTTAAAAAATAGTCCCATTTCACAAGAAGCTCGTTTTAAAGTCGCAAAAACCAGCTACTATAAAGGCGATTTTAAATGGGCAGAATCCCAATTAAAAATATTAAAAAAATCAACCTCTCAATTAACAGCCAATGATGCATTAGATTTAAAATTACTTATCTCAGATAACAAACTTGATGATTCTTTACAAGTAGCATTAAAAAGTTATGCAAGAGCAGATCTGTTAGCATTTCAAAACAGAAAAAATGAAGCTATATCTATATTGTCAAGCATATTAAAAAATCATAAAACTGAAGCTATTATACCTCAAACCTTATTAAAACAAGCACAATTATTTGAAGACAAACAAGAATTTGAAAAGGCAAAAAATAATTACGAAGCTATAATTAAAAATTATAATGAAGGCATTTTAATTGATGATGCAATCTATGCCTTAGCCGAAATTTATGCTAATAAGTTAGGGCAAACTGAAAAAGCTAAAGAACTATACGAATCTATTATTTTTAATCATGCAGATAGTATTTATTTTGTTGAGGCTCGAAAAAAATACCGTGCACTTCGTGGCGATGCTATAAATTAAGTAATACATTTTCATTTACAATTAGATTAAGAGTAAAATCTTACCTTTGCTTATTATATTATAATTAATAAATTATGCTCATATACAATGTTACAGTTAATGTAGATGACACTATACATAATGATTGGATAGTATGGATAAAAGAACATATACCTAGAGTATTAGCAACCGGCAAATTCAAAGAAGCAAAATTGACTAAAGTTTTAATTGAGGAAGAAATGGGTGGACAGACTTATTCTATTCAATATAGAGCGCACTCAAGAGAATCGTTAGAGGCTTATTATAAAGATGATGCAGATCGTTTACGAGCAGAAGGCTTGTCTAAATTTGCTGGTAAATCTTTAGCTTTTAGAACTGAATTAGAAATTATTGACGAATATACAGTAGACTTTAAATAAGTAAATAGTCATCATTCCTGAACTAATATAGGCTGTTAAAAACTTATCTTAGTTAATTCACCTTTAACTTAAACTAATGGCACAAAAACAAAACAATTCTCATCAAGTAAAAGCAAAAAAGTTTTTAGGTCAGCATTTTCTGGAAGATGAAACTATTGCAAAAGACATCGCAGACACCTTAACATTAAATGGTTATAAAAATATTTTAGAAATTGGTCCAGGAATGGGTGTTTTAACTAAATATCTTCTAAAAAAGCCAGTAACAACTTATGTTATTGAAATTGACACTGAAAGTGTAGAATACCTCAAGAATAATTATCTAAATCTTGCTCCAAGAATATTAGAAAAAGATTTTTTAAAATACAATTTAAATGAGACTTTTAAAGAAGAGCCATTAGCAATTATTGGTAACTTTCCTTATAATATTTCAACACAAATTGTTTTTAAAACATTAGAATTACGCGACCAAATTCCAGAATTTTCTGGAATGTTTCAAAAAGAAGTTGCAAAACGTATATGTTCTAAAGAGGGTAGCAAAGTCTATGGTATTTTATCTGTACTTACACAAGCTTTTTACGATGCAGAATACTTATTTACTGTTCCTCCTACTGTTTTTAATCCACCGCCAAAAGTAGACTCAGGAGTTTTAAGATTAATACGTAAAGACAATTACAGTTTACCATGTAATGAAAAACTCTTTTTTAGAGTTGTAAAACAAGCATTTCAACAGCGTAGAAAAACATTGCGCAACAGTTTAAAAACATTCAATCTAAGCGATAAATTAAAAGCAAATGTTATATTTGGCAAACGTCCAGAGCAACTAAATGTTCAAGCGTTTATAGAACTTACAACTTTAATACAAAACGATAGCGAAAATTAAATTTTTAGGTGGAAGAACAAGATAAAAATATCCAATTCAAAATAAGTAATGAACTTATTGAAAAGGTAGAACTTTTAGTAAACTCTCAAGATGATAAAACGATTCTTGAATTACTAAATGACTACCACCATGCAGATATTGCCGAAATTCTTGAAGAGTTAAAAACTGAACAATCTACCTACATTATTAAGCTTTTAGATAGTGAAAAAACATCCGATATCCTTATGGAAATGGATGATGATGATCGAGAAAAAATTCTTGCTTCACTATCTATAAAAGAAATTGCCGAAGAAGTTGAAGAACTAGACACAGATGATGCAGCAGATATTATTGCAGAACTTCCAGAAGAACGTCAAGAAGCTGTAATTTCTCAAATTGAAGATGAAGAACATAAAGCTGAAATTCAAGAATTACTAACTTATGATGAGAATACTGCTGGTAGTCTAATGGCTAAAGAGTTGGTTAGTGTAAACGAAAATTGGACCGTTACAGAATGTGTTAAAGAAATGCGAGCTCAAGCAGAAAATGTAACCCGAGTACATTCTATCTACGTTGTTGATGAAGCTGAAAAATTAATAGGTCGTTTGTCTCTAAAAGATCTATTAATGGCATCACCAAGAGCACATATTTCTACTGTTTACATACCTAAAGTAGATTATGTAAAAGTTTTTGAAGATGTAGAAGATGTTGCAAAAATCATGCAGAAATATGATTTGGAAGCTATTCCTGTAGTCGATGAAAATAAAATACTGTTAGGCCGTATTACTATCGATGATATTGTAGATGTTATTAAAGAAGAAGCAGATAAAGATTACCAACTTGCAGCTGGTATTACCCAAGATGTAGAAGCAGATGATAGTATTATTGAATTAACTAAGGCTCGTTTGCCTTGGCTATTTTTAGGCTTGATTGGAGGTATTGGAGCTTTTATTATAATGGAAGGTTTTCAAAGTTCTTTCGAGAAGTATGCTGTTCTTTTTTTCTTCACACCTTTAATTGCTGCTATGGCAGGAAATGTTGGAGTACAATCTAGCGCTATTATTGTTCAAGGTTTAGCTAATGATGATGTTAAAGGCAGTATTAATAATCGTTTAATAAAAGAAATGCTTTTAGCTGCACTTAATGGTGTCATTCTTGCCCTATTTCTTTTTGGTTTTGTCTGGGCTACAAAAGGAGATTTCCTAACAGCATTAGCCATTTCTGTTTCCTTAGTTGTTGTCATTATAATAGCAGGTCTTATTGGTACATTTGTTCCTCTATTTTTAGATAAAAAGGGAATAGACCCAGCCATAGCAACTGGCCCATTTATAACTACTAGTAATGATATTTTTGGAATATTAATCTACTTCTGGATTGCAAAACTTATTTTAGGAATATAACCTTTCTATCAAAAAAACACTTTCCTTTTATTAAATAGAAAAATACGATAAACATATAAGTTTTACACTAATACAAATTGTCGTAAATTTATACTCACACATAATGTATTAAGCTATGAAACCCATTAACATAAAAGAGAAACACGCCGCCTTTACTAAACAATGGCATCCACATCGCATTGCAACTGTAGACAATATGCAAGTCATTTTAGCCAAAATAAAAGGCGAGTTTGTATGGCATAGTCATGATGATGAAGATGAATTATTTCAAGTTATAAAAGGCACATTATACATGCAGTTTAGAGACCGAACAGAAATTGTAAATGAAGGTGAAATTATAGTTGTACCAAAAGGGGTTGAACACAATCCTATGACAAAAAATGAAGAAGAAGTCCATTTACTATTATTCGAAAAACTCAATACAGCTCATACTGGAAATGTAAAAGACGAAAAAACACAAACCGAATATCCTTGGATATAACTATGAAAATTCTTCACTTAGACGCTAACCATTCGTTGTTAATTAATCAACTTAATGCCTTAGGCTTTAGTAATCATGAAAACTATGTAGATTCTAAAGAGGCTATTCAAAAAATCATTCATCAATACGATGGATTTATTATAAGAAGCCGATTTAAAATAGATAAAGACTTTATAGATGCTGCAAAAAACTTAAAATTTATAGGTCGTGTTGGTGCTGGATTAGAAAATATTGATTGTGACTATGCTCAAAAAAAAGGTGTAATTCTTATTGCTGCTCCTGAAGGCAATAGAAATGCAGTTGGAGAACATAGTTTAGCAATGCTATTATCATTGTTTAATAAACTTAATAAAGCAGATAGAGAAGTTAGGCAAGGAAAATGGCTACGTGAAGATAATCGTGGACTCGAATTGGATGGCAAAACCATTGGTTTAATAGGCTATGGAAACATGGGAAAAGCTTTTGCAAAAAAATTACGAGGTTTTGATGTTAAAGTACTTTGCTATGATATAAAAGACAACGTTGGTAATGAAGATGCCAAGCAAGTTTCATTAGAAGAGTTACAACAAAAAGCTAATATTTTAAGTCTTCACACACCCGAAACACCATTAACTATTGGAATGATTAATGAGGATTTTATAAATTCATTTAAAAACTCTTTTTGGCTCATTAATACAGCTCGCGGAAAAAGCGTAATTACCAAAGATCTTGTTTCTGCTCTAAAATCTGGTAAAATTATAGGTGCTGGACTTGATGTTTTGGAATATGAAAAATCGTCTTTCGAAAATTTATTCAAAAAAAATAATATTAGAGCTGGTGAAGAAATGCCGCAGGCCTTTCGCTATTTAATACAATCTCATAACGTTTTATTGTCACCACATGTTGCGGGATGGACAATAGAAAGTAAAGAAAAACTGGCGCAAACAATTGTAGATAAAATAAAAATGAACTTTTGCTAATGAAAAAAACTATTCTTGTTTTTGGATTACTAATTGTTGCTATTTTAACCTTATTTCAAATAAGCAAATTCACCTTAACGTCTCATAATTTTAATGTAGAAATTGTTATTATTCTAGTAGCCATTGTCTTTCTATTTATTGGGATCTATCTTAATAAAAAAAGCTTGCACAAAATAGTATTACCTGTTCTAGAAATTAATCATCAAAAGATTAAAGAATTAGAAATCACCAAACGAGAATATGAAGTTTTACAAGCTATTTCTGAAGGTTTATCAAATAAAGAAATCGCAGAGAAATTATTTCTTTCAGAAAGTACTATAAAAACTCATGTCTCAAATTTATTATTAAAATTAAATGCTAAACGACGTACACAAGCCATTCAAATTGCAAAAAGTTTAAAAATTCTATAAAATTTATATTTTTAGACTAAAGTACAAGCCATTTGGTACTTTAGTATGAGTCATTTTTTCAAGTATCATTCTACTTTTGAATAACTAATTTTTAACTAAATATAGATTATGAAAAATACAGTCATTAGATATGGTGTTTATGGGTTATTAACTGCAGCCATATTATTTTTATTAGCATTAACACTTGGAAAATCATTAAATTATTCTGCTCAAGAGATTGTAGGATATACAACAATGGTAGCTTCATTAAGTTTTGTTTTCTTTGGGATTAAGCACTACAGAGACAAAGAGAATAATGGCATTGTTTCATTTGGCAAAGCTTTAAAAATAGGAGTCTTAATTTCACTATTCGCAGGTATAGGTTTTGGTATTATAGATTATATATACACTACAGTAATTAATCCTGACTTTGCTACAGAATATTTAGATAAAACATTAGAAACAATGAAATCTACATTATCTGCAGAAGAATTTGAAATTGAAAAAACAAAACTAACACAACAAATGGCAGATTATGGTGGATCGGGGTTTATGGCTTTCATAATGTTTTCCTCTGTCGTTATTATAGGATTTATTATATCTTTAATATCATCATTAATTTTACAACGCAAATAAAAATAAACGATTATGCAGTACAAAGCAGACTCTCCAGAAGATTACATTAGTCAACTACCAGAAGATAGAAAAGAACCAATTACAAAATTAAACAACCTTATTATAAAACATATGCCAAAAGGTTTGGAAGCAGGAATGGGTTATGGAATGTTAGCATATTATGTTCCAAAATCTATTTATCCAAATGGTTATCATTGCAAACCTTTTCCTCCTTTACCTTTTATTAATTTAGCTTCACAAAAAAACTTTATAGCCTTATATCATTCTGGCATGTATGCTAAGAAAGAATTATATGATTGGTTTGTTGGAGAATATCCAAAACACTGTAAATACAAATTAGACATGGGTAAAAGCTGTGTAAGATTTAAAAAAATAGAAGATATCCCTTATAGTTTAATTGAAGAGTTATTAGGTAAAATGAGTGTTGAGGAATGGATAGACATATATGAATCAGTTCTAAAAAAGAAATAAAAATGAAAAAACGAGTAACAGGAATTGGTGGTTTATTCTTTAAAACCAAAGACCCTAAACAAACTAAAGCGTGGTATAAAAAACATTTAGGTTTTAATACAGACGATTATGGTTGTACCTTTTGGTGGAAAGACAAAGAAGGTAATGATTGCTCTACACAATGGTCTCCTTTTCAAGAAGACACAAAATATTATGAGCCTTCAAAAAAAGACTTCATGTTTAATTATCGAGTAGAAAATTTACCTAAATTATTAGCTACTTTAAAAGAAGAAGGCGTAACTATTATAGGAGAGATAGAAGAATATGATTATGGAAAATTTGGTTGGATTTTAGATAATGATGGAAATAAAATTGAACTTTGGGAACCTATAGATAAAGCTTTTTTATAAATATTGTAACAGATTTGCTTTATATTTAACCTATAATAAATAATAAAACAATTAAATCATGTCTGAAGAAAACAACAATTTAGAAGAAAATATTGAAGATACTGTAGAAAATACAAGTGAAGCTTTAGATGACAAAGCATCTGAGGTAACAGATAACTCAAATGAATCTATAGATAATTTGAAAGATAAAGCTTCTGAAATTGCTGATGAAGCAAAGGAAAAACTAGGTGATTTAAAAAATAAAGCTGAAGAGTTTATTAAAGGAGATGCCAAGGAAGCTCTGGATAATGCAAAAGCTAAAGCGTCTGAATTAGCCCATGAAGCTGAAGAAAAGTTTGATGATTTAAAAGAAGATGCAAAAGAAGCATATGAAAAAGCAAAACAAAAAACTACTGCTTTTATTAATGAAGATGGGAAAGAAATGATTGATGATGCTAAAGAAGCTTTAGACAAAGCTAAAGTTAAAGCTTCAGAAATGGCTAGTGAAGCAGGAGAAAAATTAGAAGATTTTGCAGATGATGCTAAAGAGGTAATTGAAGAAACAACAAAGAAAACGAAGAATTTCTTCCAGAGGCTTTTTGGAAAATAAAATAATGTAAGTAAAGACCTAAGTTTTCATACTTAGGTTTTTTATTATTTAAAATTATTGTAATATTGCAATATCACGCTTTTAAATTAAAAAAAATGGGATTTACAAAAAAACACATCTTTAGCGATCAACAAAACCAAATTGCTAATTACACTAAGGTAATAGGGCATCCAGCAAGAGTATCTATTATACAATATATTAGTGAACATAAAGATTGTAATTGTAATAGGTTAGTTAAAGCTATAGGTTTAGCACAACCAACTATTTCACAACATTTAGCTGAGATTAGAAAAACAGGATTATTAAAGCAAAAGATAAAAGGCAAAAATCTTTTCTATAGCATAAATCAAGATAAATTAAACGAATGTAGAAGATTAGTAAATGACTTTTTTGTAAAGACTCAAGTAAATTGCTCTAAGCTTTAAAGTAAATTCTTTTTATGTTTTGTTAATCTATACCATAGTTAGAAGGAAGCATTGAAGAAATTCTATTCTTACCAAACTCACCACTAACAAGTAATTTATATATTGGATAATAGTTGCCATAGCCATCAATCTTGAAAGTAGTCTCTTCATCTTCAAGTGTAATTCCAGATTGGCTAAACCCTTTATACATTATTGTAATTTTACCTCTTCTATTTATAATAACTTCTGTCTCTTTCGTTTTAAGTTTTTTTGTTTTAAATACTGCCGTAGGAGATATTCCAACAAACTGTTTACTTCTTGGCTCTGGTTTAATATAAAGTTGGAATTTATTTTCAGCTAAACTTTCATTAGCTATACATCTCATAAAATGTAAAAAAGAGCCATTATAGACATTCTCTCTAGCCTTAACATACTTCTTTTTTATCTTTTTTTCATTAATCTCTCTAAACTGACTAGTGCCACTATAATAAACTCTTTCTACTCTTATAAAGTTCTTATTACCAATAAATACAATTTCAAAATCAACAAGATTATAATCTATTCTGTAACCTAAAGATTTGTTTATAATTTGTATTGGATTTTTAGATGAAGCAAATAATTTATTTTCACTTTTACTATAAACCAATCTTATATCTTTAGAATTTAGAAATTTACATTGATTACTTGCTAGAGTTTTACCCAAAAATTCCTGCTTAAAATACTTCCATTTTTTTTCTCTGGACCAATTATCTTCTTCTATTACGACTTCTGCTAAAGTCATTGGTTCTACCTCTAGATAAACAATAAGTTCTTCTTGTTTTAAATCTACTTTATTTAAAACTTTCGTTTTATACCCTAAAAAACTAACAACTAATGATGCTTCTATAGATTGCTTCGTTTCTATTTTAAATTTTCCTAAATAATTTGTAGTAGTACCTATTGTAGTGCCATCAAAATAGATAGAAACACCTTCTAAAGGTTCGTTAGATTTGGAATCTAATATTTTCCCAAAATATTCTTGACCATAACTTGATATAAATGTTGCAATACAAAATACAGTAAAAGCAACTATTCTTTTCATTGGTTTTCAGAAAATTTACGTTCTAATTCTGCCTGAAATTCTTCCATTACTGGACGAACAGTACTATCTGGTAAGTCTGCAATTTTAATATACATTAAGCCATCTACCGCATTATTAAATAATGGATCTACATTAAATGCTACTAGTTTTGCATTTTGCTTAATATATTTCTTTAATAGTACAGGAAGTCTTAATGCTCCTGGTTCAATTTCATCAATAATTTTGTCAAATTTATTTAAATCGGCTTCAGTTGCATCAAATACAAAATCTTTATCTGCATCTTTTAAAATAACTTTAAACTCCTTTTTGGGGCGAACATATTGGGCTACATATGGATCATAATAATGAGATTTCATAAACTCAATCATTAAAGACTTAGAAAAGTTAGAAAATTGATTACTAATACTTACTCCTCCTATTAAATATTTATGTTCAGGATGACGTAAAGTTGTATGTACTATACCTTTCCAAAGTAAAAACAAAGGCATCGGTTTTTGCTGGTATTCTTTTATAATGAAAGCACGCCCCATTTCTATAGACTCGCTCATCATTTTATGCAATTCTGGCTCAAAACGGAATAAATCCTGAAGATAAAAACCATCTATACCAAATGCAGCAAAAATTTGAGATCCTAATCCCATTCTATAAGCTCCAGCAATTAACTTAGCTTCATTATCCCATAAAAACATATGGTTATAGTAACTATCAAATTTATCTAAATCTATAGCTTCATTAGTTCCTTCTCCAACTTCTCTAAAAGTGATTTCTCTTAACCTACCAATTTCTCTAATAATATTAGGAATCTCATTAGCAGGAGTTAAATACACTTCATAGTTTTTACTTTCTAATAAACGTCTATCATTTTTTTTAAGTGCTTCTACTTCTGCCTGCATAACCTTAGAACTCACAGGAGTAACAATTGCTTTAGGTGTTTTAGTAACTTTCAAACTAGAAGAAATAGAGCTAATTGTTTTTTCTTTAGTTTCAAAAGCGTTAGATAACATATATGTTTTTCGGCGAACAAAATCTGTAAAATTTTCTAAATTTTGATATTCGTTTTGATCTTTAACACTAATAGGCTTACCTATTCTAACCTTAATTGTTCTTTTCTTTTGGGTTAATAACTCAGAAGGCAGTTTTGCTGTTCTAAACGTATCACTAATCTTAGACAGTTTATAAAATAACTTGCTGTTTTTCGCATGAAAATAAATAGGAACTATTGGTACATTAGCTTTTTGAGCTAATTTCATAGCAGCTTCTTCCCATGGTTTATCAACCATTAATTTCCCGTCTTTATAAGTAGAAACTTCACCAGCAGGAAATAAACCTAATGGATGACCATCTCGCAAATGCATTATTGCATTTTTAAAACCAGCAATACTAGACTTAACATCTTTACGATCTTCAAATGGATTAACAGGCATTATATAAGGTTTCATCGGTTCAATACGATGTAACAAGAAATTGGCTATAATTTTAAAATCATCACGCTGTTCTAACATTAATTTTAATAATAAAATGCCATCAATCCCTCCTAATGGATGATTAGATACCGTGATGTAAGCACCATCTTTAGGCAAACGTTTTAAGTCTTCTTCAGGGATTTCAAACTTAATTTGAAACTCGTCTAAAATAGCATCTAAAAATGGAACTTCGTTTAAGTGTTTATTACGATTATAGATTTTATTTAATGTAGATATTTTTAAAATCTTCATTAATAGCCATCCAAAAAAAGTACCAAGTACACCATACTTGTCTAGGTTTATTGCTTTTGAAACTTCTTTTGCGGTTACTAATGCCATGTTATTTTTTAGTGGTTAATGCCTACAAATGTAAGCAATAGATTATTGAGTTACAATCTGTACTGTTTGTTGAAATAACTGCTTAAGCAGTACGGTTTTACCTTGTTCTAACGCTCTTATTGCAATATCATCATAATGCCTAATAGTATATAATGATACATTTTCATGGCAAGTTACTTTAAATTTTGCTTTTAAATGCAACAGTAATTTATCAAGATTATTATATGTGTTATCTATACATACAGAAAAACTAATCGCAGAGTTTTGAATAACATCTACTTTCATTTTATATAATGCCAATAAATTAAATATTTCACTAATATTTTCTTCAACTACATAAGAAAAATCTAACGTAGATAATGACAATAGCACTTGATTTTGTTTTAAAATAAAACAAGGTATTTGTGGTGTAATCCCTTTTGTTTTATTTACTATCGTACCATTGTTTTCAGGATTTAAAAAAGATTTAACGTGTAACGGAATTTCTTTTCGTTGTAATGGTTGAAGTGTTTTTGGATGTATTACAGAAGCGCCATAAAAAGCCAATTCTATAGCTTCTGTATAAGATATTGTATTTAATAGTTGTGTATTTTTAAAATATCTAGGATCTCCATTTAAAACCCCAGGAACATCTTTCCAAATAGTAACACTTTCTGCATTTAAACAATATCCAAAAATAGCTGCAGTATAATCACTTCCTTCTCTACCCAAAGTAGTTGTAAAATTATTTTTATCACTGCCTAAAAAACCTTGGGTAATATAAAAAGTATTAGGTTTTATTTTAGTTGAAATTAAGCTTTGAGTTATATCCCAATTTACATTTGATCTTCTATAATAACTATCTGTTTTAATACATTCTCTTACATCAAGCCATTTATTTTCAATTCCATTATTATTTAGATAATGGCTAATAATTGTTGTGGATACTAATTCTCCATAACCAATAACTTGGTCATAAATAAAATTATAATCTGGTGATTTATTTAATTTTAAAAATTGCTCTAATTCTTCAAAAAGGTTATTTACAACCTTAAAAGCTGGATCTTGCTTGTTAGCAAATAAATCTATAAGTATATCACTATGGTAGTCTCTAACTTTAAGAAGTGCGTTAGTTAATTCTTTTTTGTTGTTTAAATATTTATCAATTACTATTTCTAATGCATTTGTGGTTTTACCCATAGCAGAAACCACTATAAGAGTATTCTTATAACCTACTTTTTCTAATACTTTAATAACATTTCTTACACCATCTGCATCTTTAACTGATGCGCCTCCAAATTTGAATATTCTCATTAAATAGCGTTCAAATAATTTTTAATTCCTTCTTCATCTAATTGTACTACATCCCAATCTCTCATTACATTGGCTCCTTTTTGCTCATAAAACTTAATAGCTGGCTCGTTCCAATCTAGCACTTCCCAACTTACTCGCTTAACTTTTAATCTAGAAGCATATTTTACAACTTCGTTTAAAAGAGCAGTACCTAAACCTGTACCTCTCATACTCTGGCTTACTATTAAATCTTCTAAATGTAAAACAGAACCTTTCCATGTAGAGTAGCGTGAATATACTAAAGCAATACCAACCACTTTAGTTTCTTGTTCTGCTACAAAGCATACAAATTTTTTATCTACACCAAAACCATCATTTAATAGATCTTCTACTGTAATTTCTACAGCATCTGGTTCCTTTTCAAAAACTGCTAATTCAACAATTAAATCATGAATACTTTTTACATCTTCTCTAGTAGCTAAACGAATAGAAAAACTCATAATATTTTATTTAATACTCAAATATAGTTTAAAGTTACGAACGTTTAAATATTTACCTCTTAGTAAGACAGTGTAATTTTTAAAAAAATACGATATTTGCAAAATAACACTACTTACATATATGTCTAGAAAAAATCAAACACTAGGAGAATTTATTATTGAAAACCAATCGTCATTTAAATATACTTCTGGCGAGTTATCTAGACTTATTAACTCCATACGTTTGGCTGCTAAAGTAGTAAACCATGAAGTAAATAAAGCTGGTTTAGTAGATATTACTGGCGCAGCTGGAGATACAAACATACAAGGAGAAGATCAACAAAAATTAGATGTTTATGCTAACGAAAAGTTTATCCAAACATTAACTAACAGGAATATTGTATGTGGTATTGCTAGTGAAGAAGAAGATGATTTTATTTCAATAAATAGTCAAGATGAAAACAATCAAAATAAATATGTGGTTTTAATCGACCCATTAGATGGTTCATCTAACATAGATGTAAACGTTTCTGTTGGAACTATTTTTTCAATTTACAGACGTGTTACTCCAGTTGGGACTCCAGTTACTCTTGAAGATTTCTTGCAAAAAGGCAATCAACAAGTTGCTGCAGGTTATGTAGTATATGGTACATCTACAATGCTAGTTTACACTACTGGTCATGGTGTAAATGGATTTACTTTAAATCCTGCATTAGGCACATTATATTTATCACACCCTAACATGCAATTCCCAGAAAACGGAAATATTTATTCTGTAAACGAGGGTAATTACAATCATTTTCCTCAAGGTGTAAAAGACTATATTAAATATTGCCAAAAAGATGAAGATGATAGACCGTACACATCTCGATATATTGGTAGTTTGGTTTCAGATTTTCATAGAAATATGATAAAAGGCGGTATTTATATCTATCCTAAAAGTTCAAAAAATTCTAATGGAAAATTACGTTTACTATACGAATGTAATCCAATGGCATACCTAGCAGAACAAGCTAATGGTAAAGCTAGCGATGGTTTTACTAGGATTTTAGATATCGAACCAACAGAACTTCATCAACGTGTTCCTTTTTTCTGCGGAAGTAAAAACATGGTTGAAAAAGCTGAAGAATTCATGCAAAACGCAGAATAATAAACTTAGTTATCTAATTATTTTGTTATTTTTACAATAATCTTAACAACTATGCATTAATGGCAAAGAACGATAAAAGCAAAACCGAAGATATAATTGCAACAGATCCATCATCTAAAATTGATGCAATTAAACAACTTATTTTTGGTGAAAACATACAAGAATACAATCATGAGTTTGAAGCTGTAAAACAAGATATCTTAAGTAAGAAAAAAGAACTTGAGAACTTGATAGATGATGTTAAAGCTGAATTACTTCAAAATATAGACAACCTTAGTACAGATATTAATATTAGAATTACTGAGCTTGAAAACACTCTAGATGATAAAGCCGAAGCTTTAGATGATAAAAAATTAGACCGCAGACTTTTTGGTGATTTACTTATAAAACTTGGCGAGAAAATAAGTAATTAATTGATTCTCACGCCATGAATCAAGACGAAAAACTTTCTATTTTAAAAGACATCTTATTAACAGATGAAAGAGAGTATGCCGCAAAAGTTGAGAAAAAACTCAAGGTTTTAGAAGAAATTCTTGAAAAACAAAAAAAATTATCTGAACGTGTTAATCCTATTATAGATGACAAATTAGAAGATTTTGTTTCAGAAATGCCTAAAACTTTAGGACCAACAATAACTGAAACATTAAAATCTGAAATTAAAAACTCTCAAGATGCCGTTGTAGAAGCATTATTTCCAATAATTGGAAAGATGATAAAAAAATATGTACAACAAGAAATGAGAATTTTATCTGAGCAGATAAATAATAAAATAAACTCTACTTTCTCTTTTCAAGGTTTCTTAAGAAAATTTAAATCTAAAAAAACAGGAGTTAGTGAAGGTGATTTAATATTACAAGAATTAGCACAACCTATGATTGAGCAAATCATGGTTATAGAAAAAGGTTCTGGTTTAATTATTTCTGAATATTCTAAAACACAAGCAATTGATGAAGATATGGTGGCTGGAATGCTCACAGCTATTAAAAGTTTTGCTGAAGATGCTTTTGAAAAAGAGGAACAAGAATTACAATATATTGAGTACGATTTGTTTCATATTCACCTACAAAATTTCTCATCATATTATATTGCCGTAGTAATTTCAGGTGCATATAATGCTATTTTTAAAAGTAGATTAGAAGATAGGCTACTAGATTTCGCACAAAATTATATTAACAAAGAGGATATTGACGACAAAGTTGTTTTCTCTAAAAAGCTTAAAGAGTATTTTAAGTAAAAATAAATTCTATAAAAGACATATAATTATGTGTCTTTTACTATTTTTGGCTTACTCTTAACCATATACATAGAAATATTTCAGTAATAAATTTATATACCGAAACCCTTAATTTCTATAAAAATAAAAGTATATTTCAGTAATGAAAATCTCAAAAAAAATTGTTTTACTAGGTCATTTTGGTGTTGGAAAATCTTCCCTAATTAGACGTTTTGTAGAAAACACGTTTTCTGAAAACTACAAAGTAACTATTGGAGTACACATCTTTAAAAAGAATGTAGAAATTCCAGAAAAGGATACAGACGTATCTCTCGTTATATGGGATTTAGAAGGCAACGATGATATAAATAATACACGACTATCTTATTTAATAGGTACCAATGCTTTTATTTATGTTTACGATGTAACTAGACCAGCTACATATGAAAACCTTCAAGCTGAAATAGATTTCTTAAAAGAAAAACAAAAAAATACGCCTATAAAAGTTGTTGGAAACAAGAACGATTTAGTAACAAAAGCTTTTTTAAAGGAGAACAACGATAATTTTGGTCGTTTAACGGATTTATACGTTAGTGCAAAAACAGGAAACCAAGTTGATTTTCTTTTTTCTAAATTAGCTGAATCGCTTCTTTAGAAAAATCAAAGTCAGCAAAAATGCTCGAAGAATACAAACAAAAATACACAAAACCAGTAATACAATACTCTGTATTAGAGCCTAATGGATTAGTTTTAGAATCTGACAATGGCTTATTTGAAAATTTTGAGAAAAAGAACATTTCTGACATACACCCTTTCTTTGAAACCATTATTCCTATTTTAGGAGAAAGTATAGAAAAAGAAACTATATTTTCATGTGTACATCTAAATATTGAATCTAAAGAAATCATATCAGATATTATTTTACAAACCTTTAAAAATAATAAAAAGCCCTTATTAGTAATTCAAGATTTAACGACGCACTATAATAATTACCAAACGACTGCTCAAGTAAGAAATGAATCGGTTATTAATTCTCAAATCCTTGAACTTAAAAATACTTATTTAAAAGAAAAAGAGGCTTTTAAAAATACATTTATTGCTAATTTTAGTCATGAATTACGTGATCCTTTAACCGGTATACTTACATTTTCTAATATTTTAAGTAAAACAAAATTAGACCCAAAACAGAAGGATTATATACAAATTCTTAACTCTACTTCTAGTTTTTTAAAGAAAATGATTGATGACATTTTAGATATTTCTAAAATTGAATCGGGTAAACTAGATTTAAGTATCGAGCCTTTTAATTTTAAAAAACTGCTAGACGAAATAAAATTTAATTACACGATTAAGGCTAAGCAAAAAGGTTTAGAGTTCAACTATAATTACGATCATAAATTACCAGAAGTTATTGGAGGTGACGCTAAACGTTTAAGACAGGTAATTACTAATTTATTAGATAATGCTATTAAATTTACACATAATGGTAGTGTAACATTTAATGTTTCTCTAAACCAAATAAGAGCACAAAAAGCTAGTATACATTTTGAAATTATAGATACAGGAATAGGTATTAAAGAAGAAAATTTTGAAGATATTTTTACCAGTTTCAATCAAGTAAATAAAAATGAATCGTACAAAGGAACTGGTTTAGGTTTAGCTATTGTAAAATATTTGGTAGAATTAACAAATAGTAAAATTAAGGTCGTTTCAAACTATGGTAAAGGGTCAACTTTTTCTACAAATATAAATTTCATTTCAAATCCTTCATTAAAAGTTACTAAAGAAATAGACGCAACTAAAGTTGTGTTTAATCCTTCTAAAAAATATAATATTTTACTTGTAGAGGATTCAGAAATCATTCAATTATCCGTACTTAAAATACTTGCAACTCGTGGTCAATTTTTCTTAGATATTGTTTCTAAACCAGAAGAAGTACTAACTAGAATGGTAGACTATGATAATGAAGTAGATCTTGTTTTAATGGATATAAAACTTAAAGAACATAGAGGAGACGAAATAGCTAGACAAATAAGAAAACTTCCTGAACCTCATCAAAGAAAAGTACCAATTATTGCTATGACTGCTAAAGTTTTTAAAGAAGATTTAAAACTATATAAAAAGGCAGGAATTAATGAGGTGTTGAAAAAACCTTTTGATGAAAATCAGCTTTTAGAAATAATTGCAAAACACTTAGAATAAGCACTTTTCCTCTAATCTATACTATTATAAAAAAAAGTGTATATTTATTTAGTATAATAAATATCGCTTGTTCCTTAATTAATGCTTACTAACTACAATTTTTTTCACAAAAAACAAACAAACCAAATACTCTTAATTAACAAACAAGGTATCATAATTGACTCTGAATCTGATTTGTTTATTGATAGTAAAGGAAAACACTTAAGTGATTTACATCCTTTTTTTGATACTATTATCCCTTTATTAAATACCACAAATAAGCAATATAATTTTGATTGCATTAATCTAACTATTGGTAAAAACACACGAACTGTAGATGGCATTTTAAATACAGAGGATGAACATGCAGTTTTCGTTTTTCAAGATTTAACAGAACAATATATACTATACCAAAAAGTCGCGCAGCTTAGAAATGAAGCAGAAATAAAATCGCAACTTTATTACCATATTAATTATTTACTAAAAGAAAAGGAAGCTTTTAAAGATGACTTTATTGCTAACTTCACTCATGCAATAAGAATGCCTGTAAATACAATAAGTGGTTTTACAGCATTATTAGAAGACTCAAATTTAGAGCAAAGTCAACGTTATAATCTGAATATAATTAAGAATACAAATGAAAAACTAAGAGTTATGATTAATGAAATTTTAGATATTTCTAAAATTGAATCTGGTCATTTCACTATCAATTCTATACGTTATAATTTATTAAATGAGTTCGACGAAATTATAAGCATATACACAAAAAAATGTGAGAAAAAAGGATTAAAACTCAATTATAAAATTGATGAAAAATGCCCTAAATATGTTATTGCAGATAAATACAGATTAGCTCAAATAGCTAGTAATCTTATTGGTAATGCCATAAAATTCACAGAACAAGGTAGTATAGATTTAAATGTAGTATGTAAAACATTAACTAAAGATAAAGCTACTATTCAATTTAGTATTACAGACACTGGTATTGGTATTGAACAAGATCAGCTAGAAGTTATTTATAAAAGTTTTTACCAAGTAAGTAATAAAATAAGAAATGATGGTTCTGGTTTAGGTCTTGCCATTGTTAAAGAATTAGTAAATGCACTAGATGGAACTATTGAGGTTAATAGTACGTTAGGTGAAGGCACAACCTTTACTGTTACTTTAGATTTTGAAATTGACAAAAATCAAAAAGAAGATAAGCATATTACAAAAACTAATAAAACAACAGCTAATTATGAATTTAAAATTCTTTTGGCTGAACCTTCAAAAAGAGATCAAGCTATATTTTTAGAGAGTGTAAGTAAGTCTAAAAAATTCGATGTTGTAATAGTAGAAACAGGAGACGACGTTGTAGAAGAACTTCATAAACAACCATTCGATATCGCTATTTTTAACCTTAAACTGCCAACAATGGACGGTTTGGATACTGCACGTTATATAAGACATTCAGATTTTGAAAATTTTAAGCAAATTCCAATAATGATCTTATCTAAACATCCTTCTAAAGAAGAAGAACAATATTGTAAACAAAGAAGAATAAACAGTTATTTAGGAAAGCCATATGATAAAGATGTGCTCTTAAGAAAAATTAAATATTTGATAAAAAAAAAGCAAGCTAATTAAAGCTTGCTTTTTTTTATAGTATAAATATACTATCTATTCATTTGTTTAACTTCTTCAATAAAAGTATCTAAATCAACACCGTTACTAACTAAAGTTAATGCTTTATCTACAACATACTTTGCATTTTCAGGATTAAAACCTAAACCAACAGCTATTTTTCTTAATAAAACCTCTTCGTGATCACCTTTAATATGATCTACATAAACCATACGAGATAAATCGAATAAACGCTCTAAACGTCTATCGTAAGATGTTGGAGGATTAATTGGATGCGACTGATAATTTTTTAAAATCTCAGCATAATTAGCCTCACTAATCTCTAAATTACGCGCCAAACGGTCTAAAAACGCTTTCTCATCATCGGTAATAATTCCATCATCCATTGCCACTCTAACTATGGCTGCAAAATGGTCTTCATTACGCTTTTTAAATCCGCTATCAAATAAATCTGAAAATGACATATATCTTTTAATTTTTTAAGTGCCGCAAAGATAGTTAAACTTAAAATCTTTTAAAATTAAAAAGGGCTTTTTTTGGGCTTTCATTCTGCTTCTTTTTTAAAGAAGTATAACACTTCCTCTTCTACATTCAGTGCTATAAATAATTATAACAATACTTCAATCTCTAATAACTATTACTATCGCTATTTCTTAAACTGGAATTTAATTTAGAAATCAAGAATTCTAAATCAAGAATTACCAATTCATAATTCTATAACTTATATTTGCTATCCAATACAAAATACGTGAGCAAAACACTAATCTCGCAAACTTATTTAAAGTCTTTGCAACTGCAAAAACTTCAGGATTCTATTACCCAAACACAAGCTTTTAACAAAACTCAAGACAATGCAAAATCACATTTAAAAGGTCTTGTTGGGTCTGCATTATCATTTGTTGTAAGTGAAAGTTTTAAAAATGCACAAAAGCCCTTTTTATTAATTTTTAACGATAAAGAAGAAGCTGCTTTTTACCTTAATGATTTTGAACAATTATTAAATACAAAAGATGTATTATTCTATCCTGGAAGTTACCGCAGACCATACCAAATAGAAGAAACAGATAATGCTAACATATTACTTCGAGCCGAAGTATTAAATCGCATTAACTCACAAAAAAAACCTGCACTTATAGTTACTTATCCAGATGCTTTATTTGAAAAAGTAGTAACGCGAAAAGAGCTAGAACGTAATACATTAAAAATTAATGTAGGTGACGATTTAAATATAGATTTTGTAAACGAAGTGTTATTCGAGTACAAATTTAAACGTGTAGATTTTGTTACAGAACCAGGAGAATTTTCCGTTCGCGGTGGTATTGTTGATGTATTTTCTTTTTCTCATGATGAACCTTATCGTATTGAATTTTTTGGAGATGAAGTAGATAGTATTAGAACATTCGATGTAGAAACGCAACTCTCTAACGAGCAAATCAAAAAAATAGGTATTATACCAAATGTTGAAAATAAATTCTTAGAAGAGTCTCGTGCCAGTTTCTTAAAATACATCGCGCAAAAAACAGTAATTTATACTAAAAATATAGATTTATTATTTTCAAGAATTGATAGTTTTTTCATTAAAGCGGAAGATGCTTTTAAAGAGTTATCGTCAGATTTAAAACACGCAGAGCCAACAGAATTGTTTTGTAATTCAACAATATTAAAAAAGCAATTGTTAGACTTTAATGTTGTAGAATTTGGTAGTGATTCTTGGCTAAGTACTAAAGAAAACATTGTATATAATACAACACCTCAACCTTCATTTAATAAGCAATTTGATTTATTAATAGACAATTTAAATAGTAATCATAATAACGGTTATAAAAACTATATTGCTTGTATAAGTGAACAACAAGCTAAACGTTTTCATGATATTTTTAATGATGTAGAGCAAGACGTACATTACGAGACTATTATTATCTCCTTATTTCAAGGGTTTATAGATCATGACCACAAAATAGTATGTTATACAGATCATCAAATTTTTGAACGCTACCATAAGTTTCACTTAAAAAATGGCTATGCAAAAAAGCAAGCTATTACTTTAAAAGAATTAACCAATCTAGATATTGGAGACTATGTAACACACATAGACCATGGTATTGGGAAATTTGGAGGACTTCAAAAAATTGATGTAGAGGGCAAAAAACAAGAAGCCATAAAATTAGTTTATGGAGAACGAGATGTACTTTATTTAAGTATCCATTCTTTACATAAAATCACAAAATTTAATGGTAAAGATGGTAAACCTCCAAAAGTATATAAACTTGGTAGTAAGGCATGGAAAACATTAAAACAAAAAACCAAAGCTCGTGTTAAGCACATTGCTTTCAATTTAATAAAACTATACGCTAAGCGTAAACTAGAAAAAGGCTACCAATATAACCCAGACAGCTATTTACAACATGAATTAGAAGCCTCTTTTATATACGAAGACACACCAGATCAAATTACTGCTACTGCAGATATAAAAGCAGATATGGAGAGTGAAAGACCTATGGATCGCCTTATTTGTGGAGATGTAGGTTTTGGTAAAACCGAAGTTGCTGTTCGTGCTGCTTTTAAAGCTGTAGATAATGGTAAGCAAGTTGCTATTTTAGTGCCAACAACTATTTTAGCATTTCAACATCATAAAACATTTAGTGAGCGTTTAAAGGAATTCCCTGTTACTGTGGATTATGTTAACCGTTTTCGAACAGCCAAACAAAAACGTGAGACTTTAGAAAGACTTGAAAAGGGTCATGTAGATATTATTATTGGTACACATCAATTAGTAAATAAAAATGTAAAATTTAAAGATTTAGGACTACTCATTGTAGATGAAGAACAAAAATTTGGAGTTGCTGTAAAAGAAAAATTAAAAACATTAAAAGATAATGTTGATGTATTAACATTAACGGCAACACCTATTCCAAGAACCTTGCAGTTTAGTCTTATGGCTGCCAGAGATTTATCGGTTATTACAACGCCACCGCCAAATCGCTATCCTATTGAGAGTAATGTTATTCGTTTTAACGAAGAAGGCATTAGAGATGCTGTAAGTTATGAAATACAACGTGGAGGTCAAGTATTCTTTATCCATAATCGTATTGAGAATATCAAAGAAGTAGCTGGTATGATTCAGCGCTTGGTCCCAGATGCAAAAATTGGTATTGGTCACGGCCAAATGGATGGTAAAAAACTAGAAGAATTAATGCTATCTTTTATGGATGGTGCTTTTGACGTTTTAGTAAGTACTACCATTATTGAAAGTGGGCTAGATGTACCAAACGCAAATACTATTTTTATTAATAACGCGAATAATTTTGGTTTAAGTGATTTACACCAAATGCGTGGTCGAGTAGGTAGAAGTAATAAAAAAGCGTTCTGTTATTTTATTACTCCAGAATATTCTGCAATGACAAATGATGCTAGAAAACGTATTCAAGCATTAGAACAATTTACTGCACTAGGTAGCGGCTTTAATATTGCAATGAAAGATTTAGAAATTCGTGGCGCGGGAGATTTATTAGGTGGCGAACAAAGTGGTTTTATAAATGAAATTGGCTTTGATACTTACCAGAAAATATTAAATGAAGCTATTGAAGAACTTAAAGAATCTGAATTTAAGGACTTATACGATGAAGATATTGAAAATAAAGAATACGTAAAAGACATAACTATTGATACCGATTTTGAATTATTATTCCCAGACGATTATGTAAATAATATTGCCGAAAGATTAAACCTATATACGCAGCTTAATAATTTTAAAACAGAAGAAGAATTAAAGACTTTTGAAGCTGAACTTATTGATCGTTTTGGAGAATTACCAACGCAAGTTGTAGACCTTTTAAATAGCGTGCGTTTAAAATGGATTGCCACTAAATTAGGACTTGAAAAGGTTATTATGAAACAAGGCAAACTAATAGGCTACTTTATTAATGATCAACAAAGTAGCTTTTACCAAAGTCCAAATTTCACAAAACTATTACAGTATGTACAAAAAAATCCAGCTGCAGGTAAGATGAAAGAAAAGCAAACTAGAAATGGTTTACGATTATTACTTACCTTTGAGCGTATTAAAACAGTAAAACAAGCCTTAAAAGCACTGGAACCAATTTTGGCTTAGTTTTTGTCTTAGTTGAATAAAAAACCATTATAATGACTAAAAAATTACTTTTTGTATTCGCTATTTTACCAGCTATGTTATTTGCTCAACATAGCGTAAAAGGTACTTTTTCTCCTGCAGATCAATTTAAATTTGCTTTCTTATATCGCGTTACAGCAGAAACTTCTCTTTTTGTTGGTAATGCAGATGTTGATGAAAACGGGAAATTTGAAATAAAATTAGACTCTACAGCTGTTCCTGGAACCTATCGTATTGTATATGCTCAGCCTCAAAATGAATATAATTTCGATTTATTAGTTAACGGAAAAGAAGATGTTGAACTTTCCTTTGATTTAGAAAAAGGACTAAGTTTTCAAAAATCTAACGAAAATAAAATCTATAAATCTTATAATAGAAGTATTGCTTTAGTGAATAAAAGTATACGTAACTATTACGGTTCTGGTGATACAGACAAAAAAGGATTTTCTAAAATATTTGAAGTTTTAACTAAAACGCAAAATGAATTTGAATCTGCTTCAAAAGGCATGATTGCTAATCATTTTATAAAAGCCTGCAAACCATACATTCCATCAGAATATGAAGATGTATTAACATTTTCAAAGAACATAAAAGACAATTATTTTAAGAATATAGATTTTGGAAACGAGCAGCTTCAAAATTCAAATTTTTTAATTAATAACTCTATTAGTTACGTCTTCAATTTTGTTGATAGGAACAATCCAAATCAGTCTTATCAAGATAATCTAGATATGCTTATTAAAGCCATGGGAAATAACCCTAAGGTTAAAAAGACTATATTAGAAATTTTATGGAATAAATTTGAAGGCGAAAAAAATGAAGTTTCAGCTAATTATTTAGCCTCTAAATATTTACTTCCTATTGCTAAAGCAGAGAATGACAAAGAGTTAATAGATAATTTAACGTATTTTGAAATGTCTTCTATTGGAAAAATAGCTCCAGATTTTGATATTGAAATAAAAGACAAAAAGGACAAAATAAAAAAGACAAAATTAAGCGAATTAGATAATGCAGAAAACTACTTAGTTATATTTTGGAATTCTACCTGCTCACATTGTTTAGATGAATTACCTATATTAAAAGAATATGCTGCTAGTTTAGAAAAAGGGAAATTACAAGTTGTTGCAGTAGCGTTAGACAATGATAAATACCGTTGGAAAAACATGACGTATGATTACCCAGATTTTTATCACGTATATGGTGAAGGCAAATGGGAAAACGAAATTGGGAATAGATACAATGCTAAAGCAACACCAAGCTACTTTGTTTTAGATAAAAACAAGACCATATTAGCTAAACCTTATGATTTTCCAGAATTTAAACCGTATTTTGATGGTTTATTAGAACATAAAAAAGAAAACTAATTATAAAAACCCAAATATTATGAAAAATATTTCAAAATCATTTTTAAGTGTTCTTTGTTTGGCAATAGCTCTGCTAACGACAACACTTACTTCTGCTCAATCAAAATCTAAAGAAAAAGATTTTGTTATTAGTATTAAAAAAGATGCACAAAATATGACTCTTAGATGTATTAGAGGTTGTGCATGGACAAATTTAGAATTTGATTTAAATTCAGTTAAAACAGTTGATCAATATGGAACCGTTTCTGCAGATTCTAAATCACAAAACCAAGACCCTAAACTTGCAAGTTTTCAATTTAGTATTGACTTTGTTAATGGAAAATTTGTTTTAAAAGGCCTTAAAGGGACTGCATGGAATACATTAAATTTTGAATCAGAAATAATTAATAAAGACGGTGTTTTACCTAAATCTTAATATTTTAATTAACACAAAATAAAAAGCGAAGTAAATTTTACTTCGCTTTTTTTGTATTCTAAAGCAGTTATTTTTTATCCACAAACACTACAATTTAAAATTGTACGCTCAATGTATAAGCTAGAATATTAAATATTATAAAGCACTATTGTTTTATAAATTTTTTATTAATAGTATGATTATCCGTTTTAAAATTTATAAGATATAAACCTGCCGTTAAGTCCTCAACGTTAACTTGAGTAACTCCTTCATTTATATCTATTTTTTTTACAATTGCTCCTGTTATAGCATGTATTGTTACCGTTTTTATTTTTGCATTATTATCCGTTTTCCAATTAAGATTATTTTTTACTGGGTTTGGATAAATACCTGTATTTGATAAAGCAAAAGAATCAGTAGATAAAGCAAAATCATAACCAACTTGTATATCATCAACTCCTATACCTTCTCCTCCAAAAAAACGTACTTCAAGAGAAACATTTGAAGGGTTTGAAAAAGTTGGAAGATCTAGTGTTATCTCTGTCCAATTATCGCTAACATTAAATTCACTACTAAACTCACTACTAGTTGTTCCATCACTTACTATAATAGCTAAATGATTTCCTGCTGACCACCCTAATGTAGAAGTCTTATAATACTTTAAGCGTAATTTCACAGGAGATGTTGCAGAAGAAGTATTTATTGCTGTTGTTGTTATAGCACCTTTATTATAATAACCTCCACAAATTTCTGGGTTAATAGCCATAAATTTACTTGAATTTTGACTAATTTTAAAATCAACGTTAGTACTATTAAAATCTGTAACAATACCTCTGCCTAAATCTCCACATCCAGGAGCTCCTTCAACAATTGTTGTTGCTCCTGAAACTGAACCATCTCCAAAAGAAGTTGATAAAGTAAATGTAGGTAATGGACTTACAGTGGTTTCAAAATCTTCTTCAAAAAAAATAGTTTGTGATAAAGCCAAATTTGTAAATAATAAAATACTGCATACTAGTATTTGTTTTGTAATTCTTTTCATAATAATTTCAATTAATTTTTCAAGCAAAAAAAGAGTAATTAAAATATTATACACTTAAATACTATCTTTCAAATACTTTATAACGCCTTACAAAAACTTACAAAATACCGTAATTACCTTATTTTCAGATCAATAATTATTTATGAAATTAAAGAAATCTTGTTTGTCTTGAGTGCAGTTTAATTTTTTTCTAAGCCTTGTTTTTGCAACATCTATAGAATTTATTGATTGCTTAGTAATCGTAGCGATATCTTTAGTAGAAAGATTGAGTTTTATAAACGCTGCAATGCGTTTATCATTAGCAGTAAGATCTGGAAAATCTTTTAATAGTTTGCTATAGAAATTTGGATTAATAGCATTAAATCTATATTCAAATTCTGTCCATAAATTAGTACTTTGTCTAAGTTTAAGTTCAGAAATTAAATCGTTTATTGCTGTTTTAGATTTTACTGAAGAAGCTCCTAATTGTATTTTTTTTAATGCAGTAACGGCATGTTCTAATGCTGTGTTATTTTCTGTTAGTTTTATATTATTAGTTAAAAGCTCTTTATTTTTTAATTCAACATCTGCTTTGAGTAGTATTGTTTTATTTTGGAAACTTACTTTCTCATTTAAAGTTTTTACTAATGCGTTCTTCTTTCTTATATAAAGTAATAATAAAACACATATAATAGCTAAAGAACAACCTATAATAAGTAATTGAGTAAAACGAGAGTTCTTAGTTTCTATTTCTTTTTGCTTTTCAATGATTTCAAGTTGTTTTTTTTGCTCTATAAAATTAAGTCCTTCTTTATATTTTATATTTGAATTACGATTAGCTATTAAGTTAAGGCTATCTATTGCATTTACGTAACCTTCATGATAAGTCAAGGCTTTTTTAAAATCGTTTTTATTTTTATAATATTCACTTAATATATATTGAGAAACTTTATAGTTTTCCCAGTCTTTTTCTTCTTTAAAAACAGCTCCAATCTCTTTTATTTTTTTTAATGATTCTAAATCATTTTGACTTGATATTTTAGCAGAATAATACCTAATTTCGGTATCATTAATAAATCTTTTAAGTCCAGTTTTATGAGCATACTTAATAGCTTTTTCATAAAAATAAGAAGCTGAATCCATTTCTTTTTCAATAAATGCATATACACTAGCTAGATTCATATAGCTATTAGAAATAAGCTTATTATCTGTATATTTTTCTGCTATTACAATAGCTTTTTTTAAATAATATTTAGCTGAATCTTGACCTCTCATGAAATTTATAGTGCCAATACTTGACCATAAATACGCCGCAACGTTAGAACTGTCCTTTATCTTAAGTATTTTAGATTTGGAAAGGTTATGAAATTTGGAACTTTCAGTTTTATTGCCTAGACTATAATTTACGTTACCTAGATGGATTTCTATTTTAGCCTGTTGAAGACTATCATTAAATTCTAATGCATCGCTATAAGCTTTTGAAAATTTATCATGTGCATTTTTATATTCAAATGAGTTTGATAATACAATACCCCATTCAATTAAAATTTTACTTTTTAAATAATTTAGGCTTTGTGATTCTACTTCCAACAGCGCTAATTTAAATGCTTGTTCAGCAGCAATTACGTTACCATTATTTGCAAGTGTTTTGGCTTTATCAACAGCAATACGAATCTCATCATTATCTATATCTCTTTGACAAAAACTATAATTAATAATTAACAAAAAGAAACAAAAAAAATAATTTTGCAACTTAAATAGTATTTTTTCTTTTTTCATAAACTTAAACATATGCATTTTCCAAGCTTAATCTTTACTTAAAAAAACCAGTTGTTTTTTTCTAGTCTTTAATTCTAACTAGTCATTAAAAATGATAAAACGCATCTTCTAAATGCTCTATTGTAAAGTTTTTACCATCTTTTACGATAGCAATAATATCAAAACGCACTTCAACATCTAAACCATTTACAGTAACATATTCATCTACTGCTTTTACAAGACGCTGTATTTGTTTTGGCTTTACAAAATCTTGAGGGTTTCCAAAATCGATTGTCGATCTTGTTTTTACTTCTACAATAGCTAAAGTCTCTTCAATTTGGGCAATAATATCAACTTCGGCTTTATCAAAACGATAATTACGTTCAATAATGTCGTAGCCTTTTTTTAATAAAAAATCGGTAGCGAGTTGCTCTCCTTTTTTCCCAAGCTCATTATGATGCGCCATTTTAATTATTCTTCAAAAACAATAGTACTTTTTTCTTTACTAACTTTTAATTCTATTGTTCGCCCTAAAATCATTGCTCGATTATCTTTTTCATGACCAGCAGGCATATTAAATACTATAGGAAAATCATATTCAGATAAAGCATCCAAAATAAGCTGCTCAACGCTTGTACCCCATAGTGTTGTATTCTTTCTCAACTTACTCATATCTCCCACAATAACACCTTTACAATTATTAAAATAACCTGCACGTTTCATACTTTGCAACATACGATCAATATGATATTTATACTCTCCTATTTCTTCTATAAATAAAATTTTATTGTCTACATCTAAACTAGTCTTAGAGCCTAACATGGTATGTAGCATTGTTAAATTTCCTCCTATTAATTGCCCTTTAGCATTACCAACTTTATTATACTTAGAGCCTTTTAAATTGTACTGTAATGGTTTTCCAAAAATGGTTGATTTAAAAGTTTCTATACTTTCTTTAATTTCATTTAGATCTTTTGTTAAACTTACGCACATTAAAGCATGAATACTCTCTACGCCTTTAGTATGAATTTGATTATGTAAAGCTGTAATATCACTATAGCCAATTATCCATTTAGGGTTTTCAAGAAATTTACTATAATCTAATTTATCTAAAATTCTAACTGTACCATAGCCACCACGTGCGCTCCAAATAGCCTTAATATTAGGGCTGTCTAACGCATTTTGAAAGTCTTCACAACGCTCAGCATCTGTACCTGCAAAATGATTGTCTTTACTAAACACATGTTTTCCTATCAAGACATTTAATCCCCAGCTTTCTAATAATTTCTTTGCTCTTGCGACTTCATCATTTCTATTTTTTAAAATCCCTGAAGGCGCAACAATAGCAATTGTATCGCCAGTTTTTAAATATTGAGGTTGTATCAATTCGATATTATTTTTTTGTGATAGTGATGGTTGTCCTGAAACATTATAATTTCCAAAGAAGAATACAATACAAAACAAGCATAAAATAAGCGCTTTATTAATCATATTGTAAAAATACATCAATTTATTAAACTGTTAAATAGTCATATTCATTTCAAAAAAATAAACTTTTTGATAGTTTCAAAGTCCTAAATGTAAATAATTTACGTATCTATTTTATCTGCTTATACTAAAATAGCAGATAATTAAGTTATCAAATAACTTGTTTTCTCTAAAACCAACGCAATTAAATTGCGCCTAAAATACTAATAGCCTATGCAAACTTCGACTTCTTGCAATACGAGTAGCCTTTCAGTCTATGTACCTAGTGCAGCTAATCCATGGAATGCTGAAAAGGCAAATCATTTATACCGAAGATTACATTTTGGAGCATCTAAAACAGAAATTGACGCTGCTTTAACACAAACTCCAGAAACCGTTATTGATGCCATTATTGACAATGCATTAGCAATGCAACCTACTCCCGATCCTTCTTGGGCAAATATGTCATATCAAGATTATGAAGACGCAGGTTTAGATCCAGATGAGCAAATACAAAATAATCATGATGAAATTAGGTTAGATGCCTTTAATCGTTTTTTAAACGATGGGCTTTTTGCGAGATTAACTCTGTTTTGGAGTAATCATTATGTAACTGAATTATCAGAATACTATTGTTCCAGTCAACTTTTTGAATATTATAAAACATTACAAACGTATGCTTTAGGTAATTTTGAAGATTTTACTAGGGCTATAGGTACTACTGGAGCCATGCTAGTTTATTTAAACGGTCTTGATAACACTGCTAATAGTCCTAATGAAAACTATGCTAGAGAATTATATGAACTTTTTACTTTAGGTGTTAACAATGGTTATACGCAAACAGATATCGTAGAAACAGCTAAAGCGCTTACTGGTTATAATGGATGGAATGGCTACTGTGCTCCTATAGATTTTAATACTAATACATTTAATAATACCAATAAGACTATTTTTGGGCAAACAGGAAATTGGGGCTATGACGATGTTATCAATATTCTATTCCAAGAAAAAGCACCTTTAATTGCAAATTTTATATGTAAAAAACTATATAAATACTTTGTTAGTCCTAATGTAAATGACACTATTGTTTCTCAAATGGCTAGTGTCTTTGTAGTGGATTTTAATATTTCAAATGTGCTTAGAACTTTATTTAAAAGTGAACATTTCTTTAATACTTTAAGTTTAGGCACTCAAATTAAAAGTCCTTATGATTTAACTATTAATTATTTAAAAATTACTGGCTTTTCAATAACAGATGAGTTTAAAAGTAGCCTGATGTATTTATCTGGTGTTGCTGGACAAAATTTATTTAATCCAGTAGATGTTGCTGGTTGGCAAGGTAATCATGATTGGATTAATTCAAGTACGTTAACCGGAAGATGGGAAATCATGCAATATATGATTTGGCAAACTTGGAACGAAGATCCAGAAGCGCTTAGAACATTTGCTCTAGAAACTGCTGGAGATATTAGTGACCCATATATTATTACAAAAGCGATTATAGATAGGTTTGTTCCAAAAGAATTACATACCCTAACAGATTATGATATTGCTACAGATATTTTTAAATATAATATCTCTGATGGCTATTATGAAGACAATATTTGGTCCTTATATTGGCAAGAAGCACCGTATCAAGTAGTACTCTTGTTACTTCACATTATTCAAATACCAGAATTTCAAATTAAATAACAAAGACTATGTGCGATACTCATAAAAAACCACAAACAAAAGCAGAAATTCATGTGCAAGAACATAAAAAATGGAATAGACGTTCTTTTTTACAAGCTTTAGGATTAGTTGGAGGCGGAACAATGATGCTTGGAGGAACACCAATAACAGCATCTAAACCATCACCATTAGCAGCTGCACTAAGTCAAAGTGAAAGTGATCGTGTTTTAGTATTAATAAGACTTAAAGGAGGAAATGATGGATTAAATACTATTGTTCCTTTAGATCAATATGGAGAATATGAAATGCTAAGACCTACAATAAAACATAATTTAAATGATTTATATAATTTGTCTTCTAATGTTGCAATGCCAAATTATATGACAGAGCTGCAAACGCTTTGGGGTAATGGAGCTATGAAAGTTGTGCATGGTGTTGGTTATGAAAATGCTAGTCTATCGCATTTTAGAGGATCTGATATTTGGGCATCTACAGATGCCGAAAACACAATCGCTACTGGTTGGTTTGGCCGTTATTTTGAAGGCCTTTACCCAGATTATATTGTTAATCCTCCAACTATTCCTGCCGCTATTCAAATAGGTAGTATAGGTAATTTAATTTTTGATGGTAATGATAATAATTATGCGTTTTCTGTTGCAAATCCTAATCAATTAGAAACCATTGCACAAAATGGGACATTACACGATATGAGTAGTCTTCCTACTTGTACATATGGCGAGCAACTAGGATTTATACGTGGGACTACAAATACAACATTTACTTATGCAGAAACCATTCATAATGCTTACATAAGTTCTTCAAATGATGTTAATTATTTACCTCAACGACTAGGTAAGCAATTAGCTAATGTTGCTAGAATGATTAAAGGAAACTTAGGCACAAAGGTTTATATGGTTACACTTGGAGGTTTCGATACGCACGCAAACCAAACTGTGAGGCAACAAGAAATATTAATGAATTTATCTAATTCAGTTAAATTATTTTTTGATGATTTAGCAGTTACAGGTCATGATCAAGATGTATTAGCTATGACTATTAGCGAATTTGGAAGACGTCCAGATGAAAATGGTTCTAATGGTACAGATCATGGTGCAGCAGCTCCATTACTTATGTTTGGACCAGGACTTCAAGGTAACGGCTTTATAGGCAATCATCCCAGCTTAACAACTCTAGATGATAATGGAAATTTAATTTATAATGTAGATTTTAGAGAAGTTTATGCTACCGTTATGCAAGAATGGTTATGTATTAGCCCGACAGTTGTTAATCAAGCCTTACTAGGGCAAAATTATAACACCTTAGATATAGGTTTTGCTTGTAGTGCTCTAAGTGTAGACAATTTTGATACTGCAGAAGGTTTTTCTCATTATGTACTTATGGATAACAACAATACCATTATTAAATTCAAAAACCATAATACTCAACATATAGATATTAAACTTTATGATATTTTAGGCAAAGAAGTTACTACCCTTAAAAATGAATTACTATTCCCTGGCGAATATAGTTTAGATGTAAAAAAAGAAGCGCAAACTAGACTAAGTAACGGACAATATATTTATCGCATTTCTATAGGAAATCAAAATTATAGTAAGTCTATAATTCTAAGATAAAAAGCACTTCTTTTATTTTTTAAAAGCCTTTAGTTATCTAAAGGCTTTTTCTTTACAATAACTTCAGCTAAAATCCTTAATTTTACGGCTTCAAAAGAACAAAAGATGTCAAAAAGATATACAATTACTGCAGCATTACCATATACTAATGGCCCAATACATATTGGGCATTTAGCTGGTGTTTATGTGCCTGCAGATATTTATGCACGTTATAAAAGATTAACTGGAAATGATGTTGCTTTTATTTGTGGAAGTGATGAACATGGCGTTCCAATTACTATTAAGGCAAAAAAAGAAGGTGTAACACCTCAAGATATTGTTGATAAATACCATGCTATAATTAAACAGTCTTTTGAAGATTTCGGAATTTCTTTTGATAATTATTCGCGTACGTCTGATAAAATTCATCATGATACAGCATCAGAGTTTTTTAAAACATTATATGATAAAAACGAATTTGTAGAAGAAGTTTCAGAACAATTGTATGATGCAGAAGCTAATCAGTTTTTAGCAGATCGTTTTGTTATTGGTACTTGCCCTAAATGTGGCAATGAAGAAAGTTATGGCGATCAATGTGAAAAATGTGGTACTAGCCATAATGCAACAGATTTAATTAATCCAAAATCTGCAATTACAGGAAATGTACCATCTTTAAAAGAAACAAAACATTGGTTTTTGCCATTAAATAAACATGAACAATTTTTAAAAGAATGGATTCTTGAAGGTCATAAAAAAGACTGGAAACCTAATGTATACGGACAAGTAAAATCTTGGATTGATGATGGTTTACGCCCAAGAGCAGTTACAAGAGATCTAGATTGGGGAATTCCTGTTCCTGTTCCTGGTGGTGAAGGCAAAGTATTGTATGTATGGTTTGATGCTCCAATTGGATATATCTCTGCTACTAAAGAATGGGCAGCAAGAGAAGGTAAAGATTGGAAACCATATTGGAAAGATGAAAACACCAAGTTACTTCATTTTATAGGTAAGGATAATATTGTTTTCCATTGTATTATTTTTCCTGCAATGTTAAAAGCTGAAGGTTCATATATCTTACCAAATAATGTTCCTGCTAATGAGTTTTTAAACTTAGAAGGGAATAAGTTATCTACATCTAAAAATTGGGCAGTTTGGTTACCAGAATATTTACAGGATTTCCCAGACAAACAAGATGTATTGCGTTATGCATTAACAGCAAATGCACCAGAAACAAAAGATAATGATTTTACTTGGAAAGATTTTCAAGCGAGAAACAATAATGAGTTAGTAGCTATTTTTGGAAACTTTATTAATAGAGTGGTTGTTTTAACAAATAAATACTATAATGGTATAATACCTACTCCAAGTGAGTTTTCTAAAGTAGATGAAGAGACATTAGCTGCAGTAAAAGCATATCCAAAAGTTATAGAAAGCTCGTTAGAACGTTACCGTTTTAGAGAAGCTTCTCAAGAATTAATGAATTTAGCTAGACTAGGGAATAAGTATCTAGCAGATGAAGAACCATGGAAACTAGTAAAAACAGATGAAGCACGTACACAGACTATTATGTATGTTGCATTACAAATAGCAAGTGCCTTGGCTACGCTATGTGAACCTTTTTTACCGTTTACATCTTCAAAACTAAAAAATATACTTAACGTCAGTTCGAGTGATTCGACTCAGGAGAATAGTCTCGAGAACACTTGGGCAGATATTTCAACTAAAGACATTTTAATACCTGCAAGCCATCAAATTGCAAAAGGAGAATTATTGTTTTCTAAAATTGAAGATAAAGAAATACAAGCACAATTAGATAAATTAGAAGCTAGTAAAAAAGCTAATGAAGCAGCAAATAAAGCAGTAGAACCTCAAAAAGACACAATTACTTTCGACGATTTTACAAAACTTGATATTCGTGTTGGTACCATTTTAGAAGCAGAAAAAATGCCTAAAGCTAAAAAACTTTTAGTCCTTAAAGTGGATACCGGTATTGATGTAAGAACAATTGTATCTGGTATTGCCGAAAGCTTTACAGCTGAAGAGGTAGTAGGTAAAAAAGTAACTGTATTAGTTAATTTAGCACCAAGAGCATTACGTGGCGTTGAAAGCCAAGGGATGATTTTAATGACAGAAACACCTGAAGGCAAATTAGTATTTGTAAATCCCGATGATGCGAATGTTTCTAATGGATTACATATAAGTTAAAAAGATATAAATAAATTATAAAAAGGCCCAAATAACAACTATTTGGGCCTTTTTTTATTCAATTAACATTTTTACTACAGGTTCTAAATACATATTACTTCCAGATTTGCCTAAACGTATTATAATAATATTTTCTTTTGGAGAGACAAAAATAATTTGACCAAGTATTCCTAAAGCATAAAAATCTTCTGAACAATTATTACTATACCATTGGTATTGATAACAATCATTTTCTTTATTTCCTATTACAGATTTCTCTACCCAATTTTTAGACACTATTTGCTTACCATTAAATTTACCTTTATTTAAATATAATCTCGCAATTTTTGCTAAATCTATAGCTGTTGTATTTAAGCAACAGAAAGCTTTAGTATTTCGTCTTGTTTCGTCATCTATACTCCAAGTTGCTGGGTTTTCCATTTGTAAAGGTTTCCATATTTTTTCTTCAAGATATTTCCCTAATTCTTTTTTAGTAACACGCTCTATAGCTATCCCTAGTAATGTTGTACAAACACTTTGATAATTATGTACAGTACCTGGATTATGTTCAAATTTCATTTTTTTAATTTGTTGAATTTGATTTGTACCATAATACAGTTTGCTAACTTCATCAAAAGGACTACTATAAGTTTCCTCAAATTTTAAACCTGAACGCATATTTAATAAGTGTTCTAGTGTTAGCTTATTAAACATTTTATTGGCTTCAGATAATTCTGGTATATATTTAGTGATAGGATCGTTAACATTTTCTATTCTGCCTTCATCTATAGCAATTCCTAATAGTAATGAGGTTACAGATTTTGATACCGAGAATATGTTAGAAATAGAATCTCTTTTATAACCTTCAAAATAGTTTTCTGAAATAATACTATCATTTTTTATAATGAGATACGCAGTAGTTTCTGTTTGTTTATCTAATACTTCTTTTATTCGTATACGTTTATCTTTTTTTATTACTGTTAACGTATCTATCCGTTTAGCGTATTTAGAATTTGTTCCATCTTTAAAATAAAATGTTTCTTCTCCTGTATTAACTTCTGTATATGGGAAAATTTTATGATCATCAATATCTGCTTTATAATATTTAATCATGCGTCCAATATGACAAGATTGAAAGGATAAAACAAACAAAGAAATAGTTATAATAAAGAGAAATAATACTGACTTTTTTAACATTTTTAAAATACATTTTTAGTTTTTAATGCTTCAAATGTATTAGACTAAAAATTCTTAAGGCACAATAAAAACTGGTATTGTGGCGAAATGTTACTTGTTTGTGGTTGGTTGTAACTTATTTTTTATAGCCATTTGTAAATTTCTAGAAACTGGAATAACATTTCCAAAGCCTAAATCTAAAAACAGTTTTTTATTTTCTGTTTTAAACTGAATAAAATGTAACTTATTTATTAAAAATGAACGATGTGTTTTTAATAATTCAGGAAAAGACTTTTGAACTTCAGAAATTGTTCCTCTCATTAATTTTTTATGAACTACATTATTTTGAATAAAATTAACTTCTATATAATTATCTGACGATTGAATAAATAATAATGATTCAAATTTTAAAGTTATAAAATCGTTTTTCCCTTTTCCTTTAATTGTTATCTTATTACTTACATTTTTTTTATTATATAATTTTCCTAGAATTATTCTACTAATAATAACAAAAGGTAATATAATAGTAACTGCTGGTAAATAAATCCATTTAAAATATTGAAAAAAAGAATACGTCTCAGGATCATTATTAACAATAACAACGTTATAAAATAAAAAATTAATAAAGGCACCAATGCCAACTAATAATATTAAAAAAGCTAACTCATTTATAAACAGCCATTGTTTTCTTTTTCTATAAATAATAGATTGATACACTAAAGGAATACTATAACAAACACCTTGTATTAAACCATAAATTGGTAATAAAAATATTTTCTCTTTTTCAGAGAACTTATTTATATCAAAAGGCTCAGAAAAGTATAAAAATAAAAAGACCCAAAATATGAGGCCAAAAGCAATCCATAAATGATTTTGTAGCTTAGAATGAAACGGATAAATTTTATGCATAAACTTTATTTCTCCTATCAAATCTAATAAACATATATAAAAACACAACTTAGTAGAACTGTATTATTGAGGTTTAATCTCATACTTTTTTGTTATGTAATCTATTAGATTTTTTAAACGTGGCTTAATCAATTCTGGTCTAGCCCAAGCAATTTCATGTCCCGTATTTGGTATTGTAACTATTTCAATATTATTAAACTGTTTTTTAGTATAATTTATATTGCCATAAGGTACAATATCGTCAACATCTCCATGAATATGTAAAACAGGAACGTTTACCTGTTTCCAATCGTTTTCTATTAATTGTAATTCTTTAGCATGCACTGTTTTTTCATCGCCAGCAACACGATACCCTGTTGGTACCAACCAACGCGTAATCCACCATTGCGTTAATCTTGATCCCCAAATTTTCTTTTCTTGCTTTGGATCTATAGCAGGCGATATCATAACCACACCTTTTACATTTTTATTAACAACTGCCAATCTAGCTGCTAATGGACCACCATAAGAAGATCCAACTACAATAACATTTTCCAGTTTATACTCATTAATTAAACTGCTCATAATACGAGCTTGTTTTTTAATAGAAGCCATTTCATCTCCAAAATTAGAATAGCCGTATCCAGGTCTATCTATAGCATATAGATTAGCTTCTTTAATAAAAGAAGTGTCATTTAAATAGCCATTCCATGCAGATAAAGAACTTGGAGAACCATGAAAAAATACCAGATTTACATTCTTTTTAGAGGCTTTAACTTCTAGCACTCTAATTTTAATATCTAAACTATCTACAGTATGATAAGAAAGTTGATTTGGAATTTCTTTTTTATTGAAATAATTTTTTATTTCAGCATCCGAAGAACGCCATTGTAACACAGTACAAGATGAATTTAAAACAGCTATAAGAAGTATTAAAATGCACTTTGTTAAAAAGCGCCTAGATGTTTTAAAATAGTAATTTTTAGGCATTCAAAATCTTATTTATCGTTTTAAAATAATAAAAAGCTGCTTGTTTACTAATTAATAATTAGTTTTTTAATCTCTTGTTTATCATTTATATCGATCGCTTTCAATAAATAAACACCTTTTTTAATATTAGAAACATTCATTTTAATAATACTTTTATTAAAAGTATGTATTTCTACTCGCTTGCCAAATTCATCAATAATTTCTATCGTTTTAAGCTTATGTGTTCCCAAAATAAATAAATCTTCTTTAACTGGGTTTGGGTAAAATTTAAATACTATTTCTTTAGATAGAAGCTTTTTTTTCTCTTGAGAATAAGATTTATTACACACAACTACAACAGAAACAATAAACAGTATTTTTCTCATATCAATTATATATTTTGTTATAAAAGCAGGTATAATAATAACGAGAAGTAAAATTATTAATTATACAACAATCAAAATATGTGTAATCCTTCTCCAACAAAACATGTCTTTAAGCCAATAATTAAGTCCGATTATCTATTAAGCTCGTATATATCATTAAATTATAAATTGATCATTTTCTAAGAAACTATATTAGACTTAATAAATTAATTCAAAAAAATAAACATGAAAAAACTAATGCTTTTCATATTTGCTATCACGCTTTTTAATTGTGGTGCATCAAAGACTGTACGTCTTTCAAAAAAAACAATTAAGGGACAATGGGTTATGAATTCTATAAATTATAGTGAAGCAGGAACTTATAATGTTACTTTATTAAACGACACGACAAAGGAATGCTTTGAACAAAGCACATGGCAATTTATTCCAAATAATAATACTGGAACATATAATATTGTTAATGACAATTGCTCTAATGGTGAAAGAAACTTCATTTTTACTATTAAAGAAGTAGATGAAACTACAGGGCTTTATAGTTTTCTTTTAAAACCAACAAATGCTAAGGGCAAAAGTGAAACTAATCAAGGTTTTAGATTAAAGTTATCTACTTTATCTGAAACAAATATGCAATGGCAACAAACAGTTTCTTTAGAAGGTAAACCTTTTACAATTAATATGAACTTTTCAAAATTATAATAACTATGAAATCTATAATAAATAAACCTATAATTACTTTATTTTCATTACTTCTAATTATAAATATATCCAGCTGTAATGCAGTAAAGAATGCTAATAACAAACAAAAAGGGGCTGTAATTGGTGCGACTGGAGGTGCTATTTTAGGTGCTATAATAGGCAATAACGTTGGAAAAGGAGGCAATGGAGAATTAGGCGCTGTTATTGGAGGCGTTGTTGGTGGTGGAGCCGGAGTACTTATTGGAGCAAAAATGGACAAACAAGCTCAAAAAATAGAAGAAGAAATTCCTGGTGCTGTAGTAGAACGTGTGGATGATGGCATTGTTATTACTTTCGATGAGAATAGTGGTGTATACTTTGATACTGCTAAATATAATATTAATGCTGCCTCTCAAGAAACTTTAAATAAATTAACAGGTATTTTTAGAGAATATCCTGACACTAACATTTTAGTTGTTGGGCACACTGATAGTGTTGGTAGTAATGAAAACAATATGAAGCTCTCAAAAAACAGAGCATATGCAGTAACAAACTATCTAACAGGAAAAGGATTAAGTAGTGGTCGTTTTACAACTAATTGGTTTGGAGAATCTCAACCAATACATGATAATACTTCTGCTTCTGGAAGAGCAAAAAACAGAAGAGTAAACGTAGCTATTCTTCCAAATGACAAAATGATAAATGATGCGAAAACACAATCTGGAGGAAATTAAATATTTTTTAAATTTTTATTCGAAAAATTAACGAGAGTTAAATATATTACAAGACCTTATTATTAATAAATAAGGTCTTTTTTTATGCTTTTAAAATACATTATATCACATACACAATTAAAAGAATCTTCTGTAAAAAATACAATAGATTTATTAAACGAAGATTGTACCGTACCTTTTATTTCTCGTTATAGAAAAGAACGTACTGGGAATTTAGATGAAGTTCAAATTGGGGATATTGTAAAATTTAAGGAACAATATGAAGCTTTAGAAAAACGAAAAACCACCATAATAAAAGCTTTAGAAGAGCAAGCCGTTTTAACTGAAGAATTAAAACAAAAAATAGAATCTTGTATAGACTTAACAACTCTTGAAGATTTGTATTTACCATACAAGAAAAAAAGAAAAACTAAAGCAGAAACTGCTAGAAAAAATGGTTTAGAGCCATTAGCAAAAATAATAATGAGTCAAAATGCTAACGATGTAAAGTCAATAGCTTTTAAATATGTAAAAGGAGAAATTACAACTACAGATGATGCTTTACAAGGTGCGAGACATATTATCGCAGAGTGGATAAATGAACGTACAGATATTCGAAACAACTTAAGAAATCAATTAGAGCGACATGCTCAAATTTCTACCAAAGTTGTAAAAACAAAAGCTGAAGATGAAAAGGCTCAAAAATTCAGAGATTATTTCGATTGGTCTGAAAGTTTACAACGTATTCCGTCGCATAGATTATTAGCTATTCTAAGAGCAGAAAATGAAGGATTTATTCGCGTTAAAATTGAGATTGATGACATTCGTGCTTTAGAACGTATTGATAATAAAATTATAAGAAGCAATAATGCTTGTGCAGACCAAATAGAATTAGCCATTTCTGATGCTTATAAACGGTTGTTGTTTCCATCATTAAGTAACGAAGCACTACAAAATGCTAAAGAAAAAGCAGATCAATCTGCTATTGCTGTTTTTGCTAAAAACTTAAAACAATTGTTATTAGGTTCTCCAATAGGTGAAAAACGTGTTTTAGCTATAGATCCAGGATTTAGAACAGGTTGTAAAATTGTATGCCTAGATGCCCAAGGCACATTATTACATAACGAAACCATATATCCACATCCACCAAAAAGTGATAGTATTGGTGCAATAAAAAAAATAAGCTCTTTAAGTGAAGCTTATAAAATTGAAGCCATTGCTATTGGAAATGGTACAGCTTCAAGAGAAACAGAAGCCCTAGTAAAAAAAGTGCACTTTAAAAATAATGTCGAAGTGTTTGTTGTTAGTGAAGCTGGAGCAAGTATCTATTCTGCATCAAAAATTGCTCGTGAAGAATTCCCCAATTACGATGTTACAGTTCGCGGTTCTGTCTCTATTGGTAGACGCTTACAAGATCCATTGGCAGAGCTTGTAAAAATTGATGCTAAATCTATTGGTGTTGGACAATACCAACACGATGTAGACCAAAACAAACTACAAAAACAATTGGATGTAGTGGTAGAAAATTGTGTAAATGCTGTAGGTGTAAATATTAATACAGCGAGTACTTCTCTTTTAAGTTATGTTTCTGGAATTGGTCCAAAATTAGCAGAGAATATTTTTAATTATAGAAATGAAAATGGTGTTTTTAAATCCAGAAATGACATAAAAAAAGTACCTCGCCTTGGAGGTAAAGCTTTTGAACAAGGCGCTGCTTTTTTAAGAATTAAAACTGCAAAAAACCCTTTAGACGATTCTTCAGTGCATCCAGAAAGCTATAAAATAGTTGAAAAAATGGCAAAAGATGAAAATGTCTCTATTTCCGAATTAATAGGAAATAAAAATATTCTTCAAAAAATAGATTTAAAAAAATACTGCACAGAAATCGTTGGCCTACCAACTTTAGAAGATATTATTAAAGAGTTAGAAAAACCTGGATTAGATATAAGGGAACAAGCAAAAGTATTTACATTTAATCAAAATATAAAAACAATTACCGATTTACATTCTGGTCAATTGTTACCAGGAATCGTTAATAATATTACCAATTTTGGTTGTTTTGTAGATGTAGGTATTAAAGAAAGTGGCTTGATTCATGTTTCTAATTTAAGTGATAGCTTTGTTAAAGATGTTAACGAGCATGTGCATCTACACCAGCAAATTATAGTAAAGGTTTTAGAAGTAGATGTGGCAAGAAAACGTATACAATTGAAACTGCATAAATAGATGCTTAAAATAGCATACCATCCAATATATAAACATCCATTACCAGAAGGTCATCGGTTTCCAATGTTGAAATACGAATTACTTCCTGAGCAACTCCTTCATGAAGGTACTTGTATCTCTAGTAATTTTTTTGAACCAGAACGCATGCTAAATGAATCTCCTATTTTGGCAGTTCATGATCCTGACTATTTTTACGATTTACTTAATATCACATTAGATAAAAGAGCAGCAAGGAAAATAGGGTTTCCGTTAAGTGAAATTTTAATTGAACGTGAAATTATTATTGCAGATGGCACTATAAAAGCTAGTCAATTTGCTATCGCCAATGGTATTGCCATGAATATTGCAGGAGGCACGCATCATGCTTATACTAACCGTGGCGAAGCCTTTTGTATGCTTAATGATCAAGCCATAGGCGCAAGGTATCTTCTAAACAAAAAATTAGCAGAAAAAATATTAATTGTAGACCTAGATGTTCACCAAGGCAATGGCACTGCAGAGATTTTTCAAGAAGATACTTCTGTTTTTACTTTTTCAATGCATGGCAAACACAATTACCCTTTTAAAAAAGAACAAAGTGATTTAGATATTGCTTTAGATAATGATACTTGTGATGAAGAATACCTTTCTATTTTATATAGAACACTACCAAAATTAATACAAGAACAACAACCCGATTTTATATATTATTTAAGTGGTGTCGATATTATAGCCTCTGATAAATTGGGTAAGCTTAGTTTAACAGTAGAAGGTTGCAAATCAAGAGATCGATTTGTTTTAGAAATCTGCAAGTCCTATAATATTCCTGTTATGTGTAGTATGGGCGGCGGCTATTCTCCAGATATAAAAACAATAGTAAATGCACATGCTAATACCTATAGGTTAGCGCAAGAACTATTTTTCTAACTTTATTTCCCAATTATTACAATTTCGCTTCCATTTATTACACAACCTATTAATTAACAATAAGATACACTGTATATTTGTCTTGTTAAAATGTAAGAAATAAGATATTAATACACACTACTTATGTATAGCAAAATAGAATAGTTAGTCCCTTAAACTGTTTTATATTTTTAATTGGTTAGATAGCAAAAAAGCCACTTGATATATATCGAGTGGCTTTTTTAATGTATTAATATCAGTTTGAGTGAAATTCTGTTAAGAGTTTTGTGTGAGCCTTTTGATAGACTTAAGATGACTAGTATTTCATTACTAAAAACTATTCTCGATACAATTTTTCTCCATTTTAATACGAAAAATCGCTAGAATTGACGTTTTTATAGTATATCTAATATTAATCTAACTTAGGTAAATAATCGTTCTACTTACAAAGCTTGAAGAAAGACAAAGCCCATTACCATACAAATAAATGGCAATGCTATAAGCAAAGCCAAATTGTACTTTGGGGATTTCTTTTTATTGAATCTAGCATTCATTACTTTTCTTGTTTTACCATTATATTTTATCCAGTTTTTAATATGCAAACCTATTGAGGTTAGTATAAAAAGAATCCAAGTTTTATCACTGGACATAGTCTCAAAGTTCATTTGACTAAAAAAAGCCGCAAAAAAACACCCTAATAAAAAAACTAAGGCTATTTGAAACAAAGATGTATAGACTAAAGCTAATGTGTTAGCTTTTTGTTTAAAACGTGCTTTATATCGTGTGAAAATGAAATAAAAAATTTGATCGAAAACTGTCATGCACTAAAAGTAAAAAACCTGCTAGTATTTACTAGCAGGTTTTTTCAATATTTTACTGAAATAATATTTATTACATTCCTGTAACCTTGATATCATCTATATGGTATCTTGTTTCTGCTCCGCCAGCTGCACCTAAATATTTAAATGCAACATGAACATCTCCATTTAAACATGAGATATTAATATTTGATGCAACAAAATCACCAAATCCACTATCTCCAATTGGAATGTTTGCTTCAAGCTCAATCCACTCAGTAGTAGTAACATCTCCTGTAAAGTTTTCTGTGATGAAAGCTGTAAGAATTTTTCCTGTTTCAAAATTTGAAGATACTTCAAAACTTAATTCTTCATTAGTAGAACCATCTAAATTGATTGCAGGTGTTACTAACCATGCTTCTAATGGGTTTTCACCAGTACCAAAAGCAGAAATTTTCATATAGGTATCTCCACTAAATGAGTTGTCTTCATAACGCTCACTTCCTCCAGATACATTAATATTTGTCCAACCTAAAGCATCTAATTGTGCTTCATTTGTAATTGATTGGAAGTCTTCGTTAAATATTGTAACCGCTGTAGATACTGGATCTGTACATTCTAATACTATAGGATCACATCTATCTGTATTTGAAAAATTAATAGCATTAGTATCATTAACAATTAATACACTAAAATCGTCTCCAAAATCTCTAGAATAGATTCCTTCAATAGTACCTCGTCCACCAGCTAAAGGAAATGATTTAAAGTCTGCAAACGTACTTGTTTGTAATGAAATTGTAGAACCTGTCTCGCAATTCTCTATAGTTCTAAAACCATCAAATTGATCAGTAGATTCTCCAGCATAAGTATTAGTAGCTTCTATTGCTCCTTTAATAAATTGTGCATCTGAAATTTGAATTAAAGTATTTTCATCGTCTTCAGATAAATCTGCAATCGCAACCATTTTAGGAGAAATAGTAGCAACTTCTTGATCTCTAATTACAAAATCTTGATATTCAAAAGGCTCTAACTGCCCTAATGACGTTCCATTTGCTTTACCTAGTGTAAGTACTCCATTAGATTCACCTACAGCTAAACCATTAAGTTTAACATAAACCTTACGCCCATAGTTATAGAAATTACTAAGGTCTCTTACATTGATTTCAACTTTTATACCTTTTCTAGGGTCTCCAGCTAAATCATTTTCATCTGTAGTGTTTTGAATAATAATTTCTTCAAAGAAATTTCCTGCTGCATCACTAGAGATTACATATCCTTCAATATATAAAGGCGCATCAAACTCCCAAGTACCAACATCATCTCCATCTGCTTGCGCATCAGCAAATCTAGAAGCTACAGCTGCAAAAGTTGTTTTTGTTCCCAATGTTGAAATATCTACAGCTGGCACCAATACTTCTGGCACAGTATAATCATCATCTTCAACACATGAATTTAAAAATAGCATAGTTACTAAACCAAGTGCTAACGCTAAAAATTTATTTGTTTTACTCATAACTTTATTTTTTTTGAGTTCGTGAATGCAAAGCATTTCACAATTTAATGTTTTAATTATAATTTTTTCTTTTTCTTTTTTTAAAATCTGTAATATACGTTTACGAAGTAGTTTGCACCACGACCATACCAGTATTTAGAACCAAATACTCTTTTTGGGTTACTTCTATCATCTCTAATTGCTCTATAATCGGCCGTACGCCCTTGCTCAAAACCTCCTGTTCTATACTGTTTATCTAGTAAATTCCCTACACTTGCAAAGAAACCTACAAAGTTTTTTCCAATTTTCCAAGACTTACCACCAACTAAGTTAATTACCATATAATCATCAAACTTTTCTTGACGTAAAAGTTCTCTTGCTACTTCTGGGTCGTAGTCTGCAAACGGTAATCCGTCTTCATCTTGATAAAATTTATTTGAACGCGCTAATGGGCTAATGTCTACATAAGCGTTAGAGAAAAAGTTTGCTGTTGCCCCAAACCACCAGTAATCTGGGTCACGATATTCGAAACCTACGGAGTAAGCACGTTGTGGTCCTCCTGCTACTTTATAATCTTTTAAAGAGGTTTCGTATATTTCACCAGATCTATTAATATCATTTCCATCAACATCTGTATCAATAAAATCTTCAGATGTAGATGTTACATATACAAAAGGATTATTATCGTAAGTAAATTGCCCTACAGAAGCAGCGCCTTTTAATTTAATAGTTGGTGTTATTTGTGCTTCTATACCTAACTCTGCACCTACATGCTTTTTATTGGCATTAGCTACTGTTTCTTGTATAAACCCTGTTGTAGATCCTTGCGTAAAATAAAAAGAGACTTCGTTTGCATCTTCAATCTTTGTGTAGTACCCAGTTAATCTAGCTTTTACTATTGATGAACGGAAAATATAGCTAATATCTGCTGAACTAATTTTTTCTTCTGTTAATTCGATATTTCCTAATTGTTGTCCTTGAAAAACACCCACATAATCATGACTCTCTCTAGAGTTAGTATAGGTATTTCTAATAGTTGGTGCTTGGGTAATATAACCTCCATTAACATCTATTAAGTGTTTACCAGATATTTTATATGTAAACCCTGCTTTAGCACCAATGCCTGTAAAATCTAATTTATCTCCTTTTCCTGAAGAGTTATCTAAAGTAATCTCTCCTGCTGCATTACGTAACACCTGATTTTCGTTTAAGAAAACACCTTCTCTTTGGTAATCTGTTTTTGTTAAACTTCCTGCTAAATAGAAGTCTACTTTATTATACTTAAATTGAGCTTGCGCAAAACCAGATAACTCATTTGCATCTATTTTAAAGTGATATCTAAATTTATCTCCTTCTTGTGCTATTCTATTTGGATTTAATAAATCGAATTGGTTTTGACTAAATGCATCTACGTTAGAAGCTCCAACTGTACTTCCTAATAAATCAATAATTTCTGCAAAATTATCAGAACGTAAACGCCTGTAATTAACACCTGCATTTAAAATAATGTTTTCATTTAATTCTGTATTAAATATAGAGTTAACTGTTAACGTTTTATCATCTGTTCTATCTTCATATAAAGCATATGCAGCTGTATTTCCAGACAAATTTCTAGAATCATTGGCTATAAATAAGTTATTCCAATTTAATTGCCCATCATTTAAAAATTCTTGTTCAGACCCATAAGCTCCTGCGAAATCTGGTCCATCGTCGTCTGCTAAATAAAAACTTGGTAAGTTCTGGTAATATGCAGGACTTGGATTAGCTCCAGAAGCATTGTCTATACGACTGCTTCCTCTTTGTCCAAATTGGTATGCTACATTAGTATTTAATGTGGTTTTAGATGAGATATCCCAAGTGTGGTTTAACATTAATATAGGCTCGATTACCTCTCTTACTCTTGAATTTCTTTTTTTCCCGTCTAAATACCCCCAAAACTCGTTGTATTTAATACCTTTTAAATCGTAAACTTCTTGTGTATTTGCAGAAGAACGTCCTCTTCTGTTTGGTGCGTATATTGATGTGAAGTTTAAGCTATGATTATCATTAATTTTCTTTTCAATAGAAGCAAAGAATGAGTTAGCATCATAAAGTGTTCCATCCTGAAAACCTTCATTACCCCAACGTCTTCCAGCCATGATAGTATATGCCCAACCATCTTTCATTAATCCTGAAGCATAGCTAGCCATTAAACGATTTGTATAACTTCTATTTGATGAAGAATACGTTACACGACCACCTTCTCTATAATTAGAAGCTTTGGTATTAATATTAGTTGTTCCTAAGATACCACCAAAATTATATGCCGATGGTGCTAAACCTGCTGTAAATTCCTGGTTACGAACCACGTCGTTTAATCCTCCCCAGTTACCCCATTGCGGTCTACCAGTATCGAATTTATTCATTTCAATACCATTAATTAGAACGGTACCATTGTCTGAATCTAAACCTCTTACCCTAAAAAACGAAGAACTAAATTCGAAAGCTGCAGTTCTTTGAAACACATCTCTTGACGCTGATAATAACCCGGAGATATTATCTGAACCGGCATCATCGTCACTTAATTCATCTTCAGAAAGTGTAATAGTAAATAAATCTTCCTGACTTCCACGATCTACTTCAAGGGTCATATCTTGAATATCTACTGTTCTTCCTTCATTGACTACAATAGGATATCGTTTAGTTAAAAACCCTATTTTTTCAATTTTTAGCATTTGCTCACCAAGAGGTACTGGTGTCGCAAACTTAAACTGACCTTCACTGTCAGTCGTTTCTGTTTGTCCTGTTTCTTCAACAGTGATTGTAACATCTGGAATGGGTTCATCTGTAACAGCATCTTTAACGCTTCCTTTTACAACTGTTTCTTGGGCAACAATTGTAAAGACAGAAAACATTCCGAATAAAAAAATAAAAAAACCTTTTTTCATACTTGAAATTATAGTTAATAATAGTTTACACGTTAAATATTTATTATTTAAGGCTTGCAAAGGTACATTATTTATTAGAAAGATTTACCTTTGGCAAGCATTTTGTATGCTTGCATAATATAATTTAACTTTTATACTAATGAAAAACCTAAGAACTTGGCTATCAGTAGCTTTAATTACTGCTTTTATAAGTTTAAACGCCCAAGAGAAAAAGAAGTTTAAAATACACACAGTAGCTTTCTATAACGTTGAAAATCTATTTGATACGGTAAATGACCCCGAAAAAAACGATGAAGCCAGCCCAATGATGGAAATTCAAGCTGATCGTGAAGAAATTTACAAGAAAAAAGTACATAATATGGCTCGTGTAATTTCTGATATTGGTAGTGATACTTCTGGGAATTCTCCTGCAATAATAGGATTAGCGGAAATTGAAAATGTAGATGTTGTTGAACATTTAGCGAATGATCCGCTTTTATTAGCTAAAGATTATGGTATTATACATTTCGATTCGCCAGACAGACGAGGGATTGATGTAGGATTGATGTACCAAAAAGATTTATTTCAACCTATTAATAAAAGTACACATACTTTAAAAATATATGATGATACTTCTAGAAAACGTATTTATACTAGAGATCAATTATTAGTGTCTGGAAAATTAGATGGAGAACTTATCCATGTTATTGTAAATCACTGGCCGTCGCGTCGTGGAGGAGAAGCAAGAAGTCGCGCAAAACGTGTTGCAGCTGCAAAGTTAAATAAACGCATTATAGACTCTTTACAAGTTATAGACCCTTATGCTAAGATTATTACTATGGGTGATTTAAATGACGATCCTACAAATGCTAGTGTAAAAGATGTTTTAAAAGCGAAGCGTAAGAAAAAGAATGTGCCCCTTAAAGGAATATACAATCCAATGATTGATTTTTATAAAAAAGGGTTAGGTTCTAATGCTTATAGAGATGCTTGGAGTTTATTTGACCAAATTATGTTGACAAAACCATTTATTGAAAAGGGTTACGATTCTTTTAAATTTTATAAAGCAGGTATTTTTAATAAAAACTATTTAGTAAACAAAAAAGGACGCTATAAGGGCTATCCGAAACGGAGCTTTGCTAATGGTGGTTTTACAGACGGTTTTAGTGACCATTTCCCTGTATATGTTTATTTAATTAAAGAAGTGAAAGAATAAAAACATTCTATAAAATATAAAAAAAGCGATTCTAAATTTAGAATCGCTTTTTTTATATTATAAGGCTACTTACAGCTAATTAAACCATTGGTTCCATGGTAATTTTACAATTACCAAAATTAAAGCGATAGTATAAAATATAGCTAATGGTTTTAATTTACCTGCAGAAGTTAACTTCTTTTTGTGTTTAGAATAACCTATAGTAATTAATGCAACAGCTATAATCATTGTCAAAGGATGTTCTACCGCATTAGAACGTAAAGCAGAATTACTCATCACTTCTTTCATAGTATTCTCTCCAAAATAATCTGAAGCAAACCATAATATTATACCAATTAATAATTGAATATGTGACACAATTAATGTAAATAAGGCTATTCTAAAATCTTTTGCCTCATACTCTTTTTTACCAAAGTGTTTTATTAAAGCATTTGCTGCTGCAATTATCATCATAAAAAAAGCTAAATAAGCCCAATATGAGTGTAACATTTTTACTGTTGAAAGCATAGTTTATATATTTAAAGTTAGTTGTTATACCAAATATAATATAAAATGAATTGTATAGAATTGAAATTTATTTCGATTTATTCAAGGCATAAAATTTAAGTATAGTATTTGCTATAGTTCAATTTTGTAACGACGAAGAAATAGAAAATAAAATTAATTATTAGGCTTATTTTATGTTGTATTTGGTATTAAACAAATGTAATAATTATTAGGCATAAAAAAACCGCTTCAATTGTGAAGCGGTTTTTTAAATGATATTTTTTATTGGTAAACCCAAACGCCACCTTCTTTAATGACTGCAAAATCTTCAGTCCCTGTAGAACCATTATATATTGCTACTGTAACAATATATTTTTGAGCTTCTTCAGCAGAAGGGTTTAAGTTATTAAGCACAATATTTAAAGCTTCTAACACCATTGGATTTGTCCATTCGGCTGCATTACCAACACGTCTTTCAAAGTTTCCAAAATTAGACATACTTGATGTTGGATCTGGGTATTGAGTACTTAATGCTGCAACAATTGCATCATAGTCTCCAGGTACTAATGTATACCTAATAGTATTATCTGGCACCCATTCTCCATTATCAAAACCAAACTGTAATGTAGTTGCAATAATATCTGTATCTCCTACCCATTCTCCATTAGTATAAGTATAAAGATTTCCTTGTCTACTAACACCTCCATCAAAGAACTTATAAATAATATAGATTTCATCTTCCTCTTGAGCAAAAGGATATTTAATATTTAAGAATGTAGGCAAATAGTTTTCTGGCACAACACTATTACTAAAATTATCAAAACGACCTGGCTGACCATTATTTTCTCCCATAGAATCATAATCTGCAGAACTTAAATAGTATACACCATCAGTTAATTCCCATTCCGAACCTGAGTAAGTGTAATATTCTCCTAAATTTTCCGTATTCCCTTCAGCGCCAGCTATTCTAATTGAAAAAGATTGAATTCTCCATCGTGGAGACACTATATCTGTTGATGTATATTTAAATGCAACATGAATAGTTTCACCATCATATGCAGAAAAATCATAATTATCTGAAGTAACAAAATCACCAGATTCTGTTTTATCAATATCAAAAGCTGTCCAAGTTGCTGTTGATAAATCTGAACCAGTAGTATAATTAGTAGATACCATAACATCAAATTGATCTGCTGTACCACCAAATAAACTAACTCTTTGAGTTATTTGAAATTTTAAATCAGATTCGCCTGCCAAATTAATTTCTGGAGAGATTAACCAGTCTTCATTAGCTACAGCTCCTCCAGCGAAACCTGAACCTTGAGCATTATCTGGACCTTCTGTCCATCCTTGAGGTCCAGCAATATCAATATTTTCAAAATCACCAAAATTTGTAGGAAAAACAGCTTCATAAATATTACTAAAACCTACGACAGGAGTTTCTGTATATTGTCTAAAAGTAGCTAAAGCTATTTGATCTGCTACTGGAGTAGTAATTTGAGCATCTAAAATTGCTGGTAAAAAATCTTCTGGTGTTTCATCTACATTGAATGCAAAAATAACATCTGCAAAACCAGGGTAATCTGCATTTTGTAAATTATAAGTATCAGATGTAATAAAATCACTAACACCTTCTGCGTCTCCTACAAATAGATTATAACCAACATTTACTGTTGATCCTTGTCCATAAGTTGGATATAAATCTGATAAAAAAGCTGGTAAAGCTAATTTTGCAGCATCCACTGTTTCGAAATATGTTACATCTAAGTTTAACAAATCCTCATTTAAATAATCATCTTCAACTAATGTATAATCTACATTTCCTACAATAGGATTAGCTTCAGCATCAATCTCATTATTGATATCTTCAATAGGATTACAACCAGTAATGATTATACCTAAAACAATAAATAAATAAACTATTTTTTTCATTTTTCTTTTTTTTAAAATTTAAGTTTAGCACCAACACTAAATGTTCTTCCGAAACCATAGTATACTAATGCTGTTCTAGAATTAGAGCCAGCTCCATCTTGAGCATCTGCAATATATTCTGTATCAAAAATATTATTAATTCTTCCTGTTAACTTTGCCTCAAAAGGTCCAAAATCAAAACTATGAGATAAAGCTGTATCAAAAATACCATAAGCTGGTACTTTCCATGCATCTGGAGCTCCTTCTACACCTCTATCACTTGGATCAAAATCTGCATATAAGTTAGCAAAATAATTATAATCTACAGACAATCTAGTTTTTGGTGTAAACTTATAATTAGCCCCTAAAGCCATAGTTGTTTGAGCTGCATCACCAACATGTAAATCTTCTATAAAAATATCTACTGTATCAACTAAGTTTTGCTCTTCATCACGAATTTGTACATTCTCAACATTATTTTCCCATCTCCAATCTCCTAAAGACACCATACCAGTTATATTAAGTTTATCTGTTGGTTTGTATACAAAATCAACTTCAATACCCTGGTGAATAGCATTTACACCTAAAATATTAGCTGTAGCTCTAGTATCATCTGGTTGTTGGAAACTTACTGTTTCTGTTCTATCTCTCCAAGCCGTTCTGTATAAGTTAACATTAGCAGATAATTTTTCTCCTCTAAACCCGTAACCTAATTCTACACTAAAAATCTTTTGATTTTCTGCATCTGCATTAATGTTATCATTACTAAAATTTTGAAATACAGCATCAAAATCTGCTGCTTTTTCAAAATAACCAATATTCATAAAGACGTTATGGTTTTCATTTAAACGATAGTTAGCCCCACTTTTTGCGCTATAACCTAAGAAATTATAATAATCTGTTTCCTGTAATGGATCAGTATCTAAATAGTTAAAATAATCTATTCTCTTGTAAGATGTGTTAGATGCAGCTACAGATAAAAAAGTATTAAATTTTTCATTAATATCATATTCTGCCTGAGCAAATACGCCAAACCACCCTACTAAACCATCATTATAGTAATTAATTTTATCGCCAACTTGAGCAATTCCTAATGGATTATTTTCATTAGATCCTGCATCAGCATAGTATCTACCTCCTAATAAATCTGTTACTTCTTGAAAGTGTATTCCTTTGTAGTTTCTATAATCTACACCTCCTAGCAACACTAAGTCATCTGTTAAATCTGTCTTTAAAGTAGATAATACTCCATACCAATTATGGTCATTACGAGATGCTCTTAATATTGTTTCTGAACCGTTAGCTCCTAGAGCTTCGTTTTCATCTACAATTACATCAAAGTTTATAGGTCCATAAAGCCCTGTTCTATATGGGCTAACTCCATCTATACCATCTGGGCTAAGCTGAAATTTATTAACACCTCTAATACCGCCTCCACCACCAGATCCAAACGACACGTATGCAGCTGTAGATAAAGATGTTTTATCACTGATATCCCAATAGTGATTTAAAGAAATTTGTGGCTTGTGATAAAAGTTATCTTCTTGAAAAGTTACTTGACCATTTTTATATCCCCAGTCAGAATTAAATTTTCTTCCTCTTTCACTATTTCTATACGTTTCTATTAAGTGTCTATTTTGTCTCTGACCATGACGCTGCTTAGCACCAAAAGCTGTAAAAGACAGTTTATGATCTTCATTAATTTCTTTAGATAAGTTTACGAAATATGATACAGAATTAAACTGGGTTCCATCTACATAACCATCTCCATCTGTTTTTGCGGCAGATACTGTTGCTGCAAAACCATTTTCTAGTAAGCCTGTAGAATATGTTAATCCGAATTTTTTATATCCATCATTTCCTAATGTAGAATATACATTACCTCCAGCTTCAATATCTGTTGTTTTTGAAATAATATTAATTGTTCCTCCAACTGAAGGTACTGCTACTTTAGATGCTCCAAGTCCTCTTTGTACTTGCATAGAACTTGTTACATCTCCTAATCCAGCCCAGTTACTCCAGAATACACGACCATTTTCCATATCGTTAACAGGAACACCATTAATCATAACTGCAACATTTTCTGAGTTAAAACCACGTAAATTAATACGTCCATCTCCAAATCCTCCACCTGCTTTAGTAGCATAAACTCCTGGAGTAGATTTTAAAACTTCTGGAAATTCTTGAGTTCCTAATTTTAATTCAATGTCTGCAGATCTAATTGTAGATACTGCAACAGGCGTTTTTCTATCTACTGCTACAGAAGCAATAATATTTACTTCTTGTAATCCAAATTCACTTGGCGCTAAACTAACTTCTCCAAGATTAGTATCGCTTGTTATTGTGAACTCTTGCGTTAAATACCCTACATAAGAGATTGCTATTTTAGTTTCGCTTGCGTTTGTTGTTAGACTAAAATTTCCGTCAAAATCTGTAGAGACTCCATTAGAGGTTCCTACTTCAATAACGTTAACACCCGGTAAAGGCGTGTTTGTTTCTGGATCTAATACAGTACCTGTTACTGTGCTTTGAGCCATTGTAATTGCAGAACATAGTAGCGTGACTGCAAAAAAGAAAAATTTGAAATTGTTCTTCATTTTGTTAAATTAAAATTGATTGGTTTAAATTTTCGGCAAAAATACGAATAAATTATGCGCGCATATTAACTTAAGGTTAACATATTTTTACATCTATGAAGATAACAACTAAATTACTGATAATAAGACATTAACAAACAAAGCTATTAACAAACCTTTTAACATTATTTATCTTATTTTTTTAAAGAATTCTATAAGATTTTGTGTTGAAGCATCATGATTCGCAATAGTGTTAAAATCAAATTCATTTAAAATTTCACTAGCTAATTGCTTACCAAGCTCCACCCCAAATTGATCATAACTATATATATTCCAGATAATTCCTTGTACAAAAATTTTATGCTCGTACATAGCTATTAATTTTCCTAAGCTTTCTGGCGTTAGCTTTTTTATAAATATAGAATTAGTTGGTTTATTACCTGCAAAAATTTTAAAAGGAGTCAGTTCTTCAATTTTATCTTTAGAAAGGTTTTGACTTTCTAATTGTTTTACAACTTCTGCTTTTGTTTTGCCATTAAGCAAAGCTTCTGTTTGTGCTATATAGTTAGAGATTAGTTTATCTTGATGGTCCTGATTACCATGAAGGCTTTTTCCAAATCCTATAAAATCTGCTGGTATTATTTTTGTTCCTTGATGAATAAGTTGAAAAAAAGCATGTTGAGAATTCGTTCCTGGTTCTCCCCAAATAATAGTTCCGGTTTGATAATTCGTTGGTTTCCCATTCCTATCTATACTTTTTCCATTACTTTCCATTATACCTTGTTGTAAGTATGTGGCAAATTGGTTTAAGTATTGAGAATACGCTATTACAGCTTCACTCTCTGCTTTAAAAAAATTATTATACCAGATTGTTAAAAGAGATAATATTACTGGAATATTAGACTCGAAATCCTCAGTTTTAAAATGGTTATCCATCTTATTAGCTCCATCTAAAAGGCTATTAAAATTATCATAACCAACTGCCAAACTAATAGTTAATCCTACAGCACTCCAAAGTGAAAAACGACCACCTACCCAATTCCACATTGGGAAAATATTAACCTCATCTATACCAAATGCTTTTACTTTTTCAATATTTGTAGATACTGCTACAAAATGTTTTGCAATAGCTTCTTGAGAACCATGATTTAGAAACCACTCACGAATTGTATTCGCATTAGATAGCGTCTCTTGAGTTGTAAATGTTTTTGAAACTATTACAAAAAGTGTTGTTTCTGGGTTAAGTTTTTTTATCACTTCATTGACGTGATCTCCATCTACATTACTTACAAAATGTGTTGTTAAATGATTTTTATAATATTGAAGTGCATCTACCACCATTGCTGGTCCAAGATCACTTCCTCCAATACCTATATTTACAACATCTGTGAATGCTTTTTCTGTATAACCTTTTCTTGTTCCGTTAACAATATTACTTGTAAAAGCTTCAATTTTTGTTTTAACTTCAAAAATCTCAGGCATTACATTTTCACCATCAACTAAAACAGTATCTGTTTTTTTTCCTCGAAGTGCTGTATGCAATACTGCTCTTTCTTCAGTTTTATTAATTACTTCTCCGTTATAATAAGCTTCTATAGCATCTTTTAATTTTACTTCATTTGCTAAACTTAAAAGTAATTTAAAAGTTTCTTCTGTTATTCTATTTTTAGAAAAATCAATATAAAAGTCTTCCCATTCTATAGTATAATCATTCGCTCTATTTTTATTTTTAGCGAATAAATCTTTCATTTCTAAATCCTTTACCGATTTAAAATGTTCTTCTAATGCTTTCCAAGATTTTGTAGTTGTTGGATTAATAGATGGTAACCCCATTTAATATTTTTATGTTAAAAGTTTATTATCTCCAGATTTAATTAATAAACTATCATTTTCTATTTTTTCAATACGAGGCATAGGATAATCTATAGTATCTAGCTGAATTTTTAATGGTTTTATATACTCTAGAAATTCAATTTTTAAACTATCTGAAATTGGTTTTGCTTCTGGTAATTTTTCTTTAAACGGATCTACTTGCCTTCCATTCTTCCAGAAACGATAACACACATGCGGACCAGAAGTATTTCCTGTCATTCCTACATAACCAATAACATCTCCTTGTTTAACAAAATCCCCTACTTTTGCTTTTCTACTTTTCATATGCAGATATTGTGTAGTATATGTATTATTATGCTTTACTTTAACGTAATTTCCATTACCACCTCTTCTAGCAGACTCGACAACTGTTCCATTTGCAGTAGCCATAATTGGCGTTCCAATACTAGCAGCAAAATCAGTTCCTTTATGTGGTCTCACTCTATTACCATACAAAGCAATTCGTCTTTTCAAATTGTATCTTGATGATATTCTACTAAAACTAACTGGTGCTTTTAAAAAAGCACGACGTAAATTTTTAGCTTCCTCACTAAAATAATCTCTTATTCCTAAAACCGAATCTGTTTCAAATTCGAAAGCATAAAATGGTTCTTTATTATGCTCAAAATAAGCTGATTTAATCTCGTGAATACCAGCATATATAGAATCGTCTATATATTTCTCTGTATAAATAACTTTAAATTTATCGTTTTTTTGAAGTCTAGAAAAATCAATAGTCCAAGCATAAATATCGCTCATTTTTAAAGCTAACATAAATGGTTTTCCTTGATCATCCATCGCTTGAGAAATATTAGAAGTAATGATTCCTGAAGCTTCTTTTTCTATATACTTTATTGGCTTAGTGCTAGTATAGGCTTTAATAGAATCTTGAAAATCAATTACAACATACTTTTCTTTATTTGGCTGATATATAAAACACTTTGGCTTTTGCAATGAATCATTAGAACAGAGTAATGTATATGGCTTACCAATTTGTAGTTTTCTAATATCAAAGCTATCCTTTGATTCTTCGGCTATTTCAAATATTTTAGGGTAACTAATATTATTGCGCTCTAAAATTTGCCCAAAACTATCCCCAGATTTAATAGTATCTCTTTTAACAACATAGTCATTAAGGTTAAAACCAAATTCGTAAACATCCTCAGGTTCATCAACTAAAACTGTATCTAAATTTTGTGGTATTACAACATCTTCTTTACAGCTAAAAGCTGTTATAATACAAAATAGTAGTATTAAATATTTTTTCCCCAATCTTCCAATTCTTGCTTGCTCCATAAATCTGGAAAAAAGATTCTTCTTTGATATTTTGGATGCATATATTTTACCCATTCGCTTCCTCCTGTTGCTTCAGCTGTTTTTCCACCAATATTTAGATAGTGATTTGCTGTATTATAATGTGCCATTACCCAAGTAATATTTACTGTGTAGTCATAATGACGCATTGCTTTTACTAAATCTTCATCTTCTCTAACCTCTTGTGGTAGTTTTTTGAAAATAGTCCACAAATTATGAGTGTTAGTGAATTGTGCAAATCTAATAAATTCGTCTTTGTATTTCTCTTCAAAAGCTGTTAATAAATAGCTTTTCTTTCCAGTTTTATAATCTTTTCCTGCTGCTTGCCAATATAAATGCTCAAAAGCATGCTCAAAAGGCGTGTTTCTATCTATGGTTTCTCTAAATCTATTATCTATTAAATTAATAAGCTCTGTTGAAGCAAATTCAATTTTACGATATTGACCACTTTGAAAACCACTAGCTGGTGTTAAGGTATTTCTAAACTTGTTATACTGTTCAACGTCCATACCATCCTTCATAACAGTAAAAGAAGATGTTAACACATCAAAATAACGGCTAATCCTCATCATTTTAGTTTCGAAAAAAGCAGCTGTCATATTTTCTTCATTTGCTACTTGATCTATTTCCCAGAGAATCATTTTAAACAATAACTCATTGACTTGATGGTACATTAAAAACACCATTTCATCTGGTAATGTTGTACGCTGTATTTGAAGGTTTAAAAGCGCATCAGTTTGTATATAATCCCAATAAGTTATTGGTTTACTATGCAACATCCCATCTAAGTGAATGTTTACATTTTGATCTATCGCTTTGTATTTTTCTTCTAGTTTCTCGGTTAATTCTTGGTCTATACTCATTAGTTTTCGACAATAATTTTAAATGGATATTTAAGTCCTTTCCAAGCCACTAAATCTGCTCTTAAAGAACCAACAGCCAAATCTGCTTTGATACGTAAAGGTATCTTATTTTTATCTTTTGTAACCCAAAGTGTTAAACTTTCTTCTTCTTTAAAAACACGTCCTGCCATAACATAGGGTCTAAACATTAGTGATTCTACTTTCTTACCATTTTTTAACTTAACAATATCTTCTCCTAAATATTTAAGTTTAAAACCATAATTCTCTTCATCAAAAAACATATTTGTTTTTATTTCGTCTCCAGGTTTTAATGTCTCGATATCTATATTATTTCTTAAATAATAATACATAGAGACCATATCTTGTACGTTTGGCTCTGTATCTATTGTTTTTTTACTATTATATTTTTTATTGTGAACAAAAGCAGTTCGCTCTTTATGATTAAACTTAATTTCAATGTCTTTTTTATGTCCTCCTTCATCAATTTTTCTAATAAATTTATAAGGAATAATTTTATTAGCGTCAAAATAACTTTCGTATCTATCTTCAACCTTAAAAAACCATTTTATTGCTCCTGTTGTCCACCCTTTTCCAACGACATGAAATACTGGTTTACCATCAAGTTGTTTTTCTTTAACAGAAAGTGTTGCGTTACCCGCTTTCATCCAGCCACTATAACTCATCTTAAACTTAAACCATTCTCCAGATTTAAAAGCACCCACTTGTGCAGATGATAAATTGAAAGCAAAAATTGCAATCATTATAAATGTAAATTTTTTCATAGTCAATGTGTTGTTATAAACAACTTTTAAGCTGAATATTTATTGTTCTATCTAGTAGATTACAATTACTATTCCAAAAATATAAAACAAAAAAACACCACAAAGCTTATTCGTAGTGTTTTTAGTGATTATTTAACTTAAGATTTACAAAGTACCTCTTTTTGCCTGTTCTCTTTCAATAGACTCAAACAATGCTTTAAAATTCCCTGCTCCAAAACCTTGAGCTCCCATTCTTTGAATAATTTCAAAAAATAATGTTGGTCTATCTTCTACAGGTTTAGTGAAAATTTGAAGTAAATAGCCTTCTTCATCTGCATCTACTAAAATAGATAGTTTTTGAAGCTCTTTAATATCTTCTTTCATCATATCCATATGCACTCCTAATCGTCTAGGTATATCATCATAATATGCCTGCGGCGGCGGCGGCAAAAACTCAACACCTCTAGCTTTTAACTGTGCTACAGTTTTAATGATATCATCTGTTGCAACAGCAATATGTTGTACTCCAGAATCTTCGTAAAAATCCAAATACTCTTCTATTTGAGATTTTTTGGCAGCTTTTGCTGGCTCATTAATTGGGAATTTTATACGTCCATTACCATTACTCATCACTTTACTCATTAGCGCTGAATATTCAGTATGGATTTGCTTATCGTCAAAAGATAAAAAGTTAACAAAGCCCATAACATCTTCGTACCATTTAACCCATGTATTCATTTGACCCCAACCAACATTTCCAACCATGTGATCGATATATTTTAAGCCTACTGGCTCTGGATTATAGTCACTTTTCCATTCTACAAAGCCTGGCATAAATGCCCCATTATAGTTCTTACGCTCAACAAACATATGTACTGTTTCTCCATAAGTATATATTCCAGCTCTTACAACTTCACCAAACTCATCCTTTTCAACAACTGGTTCCATATAGGATTTAGCACCTCGTTTAGTGGTTTCCTCATATGATTTTCTTGCATCATCAACCCATAAAGCAACAACCTTAACTCCATCTCCATGTTTTACTATATGATCGTTTATTTTAGATTGGCTATTTAACGGGGTTGTTAAAACCAAACGTATTTTATCTTGTTTTAAAACATAACTAACAGAATCTTTAGATCCTGTTTCTAATCCTCTATAGGCATAAGACTGAAAACCAAATGCTGTTTTATAAAAGTGTGCAGATTGTTTTGCATTACCTACATAAAATTCTACATAATCTGTTCCTAATAATGGCAAAAAATCTTGTGCCTCTTCAAATATTTTTTCTAAACCGTAGTTTACTGATTTTACTTCTTTTTTACTCATGAGTAATATATTTTGATATTCCATGTCTATTTGGAATACGATTTTTAATAATTAAATGGATTCCTGTTTCTATCAGAAATAATATATTTTAGGTTAATGCTCTAACCATGATTTATAGTAATCTTCATCAGCAATTTTCATAGCTTCTTCAGTTACCATTAGCGGCTTAAAAGTATCCACCATAACAGCCAATTCTTCAGTTTCTGTGTGACCAATACTTCTCTCTGTAGCTCCAGGATGTGGTCCATGTGGAATGCCTGCTGGATGCAATGAAATATGACCTTGATCAATATCATTTCTACTCATAAAATCGCCATCAACATAGTACAAAACCTCATCACTATCTATATTACTATGATTATAAGGAGCTGGAATACTTTGCGGATGATAATCGTATAAACGAGGTACAAAACTACAAACTACAAAAGCATCAGTTTCAAAAGTTTGATGTACTGGTGGTGGTTGATGAACTCTACCTGTTATAGGTTCGAAATCATGGATTGAAAATGCATAAGGATAGTTATATCCATCATAACCTACAACATCAAAAGGGTGTGAGGCATAGACCATGTCAAAGATTTCATCTTGTTTTTTTATTTTCATTAAAAACTCACCAGACTCATTATTTGTCTCTAATTCGTATGGTCTGCGAATATCACGCTCACAAAATGGAGAATGCTCTAATAATTGGCCAAACCAATTGCGATAACGTTTTGGCGTATAAATTGGTCTTCTAGATTCGACTATAAAAAGTCGATTATCTTCAGTATCAAAATCTATTTTATATATAATTCCACGAGGAATTAATAAATAGTCACCATATTTAAAATCAAGGTTACCTAAATGCGTTCTTAGTTTCCCCGAGCCCTTGTGGACAAAGATTAACTCATCTGCATCACTGTTTTTATAAAAATAATCTTTAGTAGATTGTTTTGGCGCTGCTAAAATAATAGTACAATCTGTATTTGTTAAAACGGCCTTTCTGCTTTCTAAATAATCATTTTCTGGTTTTACTTGAAAGCCTCTAAAACGATAAGACTGTATATGATTTTTCTTTGCAATTTTTGGAGCAACACTATATTGTTTTTTAATTTGTTTTACTTGCGTTGGTCGTTGTTCATGATACGAGTTTGTACTCATACCATCAAAACCAATGGTTCCAAATAATTGCTCGTAATATAAAGACCCATCTTTTTTTCTAAATTGAGTGTGTCTTTTGGGTGGAATATTTCCTAATTTATGATATAATGGCATAATAATTCATTTTATAATTACACAATAGATTAACTATCAATTATTTAGAATCATTCAGGATTTCTTTTAATAAGAAATTTTAAGAAGGTTAATATGTCTTGCCAATAATATTTCATTACAATACAAATATCGTGATTTTTTTGCAGTTACAGAAATGGTTTTAAAACCAAAAACTATTTGCACTATCTATGAAACTTTTATTAATAATTCCGAAAAAAGTTATGACTCTACTTTTTTAATAGAATTATTTCTTTTTTAGTATGACTCAATATTTTATAATATATACTATTTAATTGTAATACATTTTTACTTATGTTACACGGAACAACTATGGTTTTATGCCTATCATTTACTGCTAACTCAATAGTTTCACAGCTTTTATCATTTATAAATTTAAAGAAATGCCTATATCTCGCAGGAGGCATTTCAAAATAAGTTGTACTTCTATATATTAAAGCTCCATTTGGTAAATCTTCTGAACTTAATTCATAAGCATGAAACCACACTCCTTCTGGGAAATTATTCTTTACGCTTTTATCACAATTGAGTATTAAAAAAAAAGAAAAAAATATGAAAATTCGCATAGTTTAAATATAGTTACGCTAATTTAATAAAATAACTTTATGAAATACTTATTTATCTTTACTTTACATTTTTTAGGTTTAGAGTATAAGTTTCAAATTGGTATTACTAGCTTTAAACCTGCATTGTTTTATCATGGATATTTGTGGCGTACACAACAATTTAATAACGCCGAAACGTTTTCTAAAACTTTAATTCTTCCACAATTCACCACTAAGATTGAGTTTAATAATAGTGAGAAACTAAATTTTAGATATCGATTAAATGCACGTTTTTCTGGCGCTAATCAATTGGCAAATAATTTTGTGCTCTCTAGTTTTAATAGTGTTTATAGAGGCAATAATCAATTAGAGAACCAATTATATCACACAGCCTCTTTAGGCTACTATAAGTTTAGTTTATTTAGAGGTATAAATTTTAATATTAACACTAGTTATAATAAACGTATAGAAACAATTAAAACTACTACAGAACTTAATGGTATAAAATCGTTTAACACACCTATAGGTTTTGACCAGCCAGAACAAAACTTTAGCATTAGTAGTAGACTAACAAAAAAAATTAATAAAATACGTTATAAACTAAGTAGTAGATTCACTTATAATGATTACTTTCAGTTATTAAATGATGACGTAAACCTTAATATTTCAAAATCTATAACTTCCACTATTGGTTTAGAAACCTTGTTTAAAAATTTACCAAATATTGAAATAAACTACACTAAAGATTTTAATAATTACAAGACTCAAAACACAATCAATAAATTTGAAAATGATCGTTTAGAAATTAATTTAGAATATGATTTCTTAAAGGATTTTATCTTTAAAGCTGATTATACTTTTGATAATTACAATAATAAAAACCAAAACATCAATAATACTTTTGATACGGCTAACACCTCTTTATTCTATCAAAAAGAAGATAGCCCTTGGGGTTTTGAGATAAATGCTACTAATTTATTTAATGTGAGATTTAAACAGAAAAACTCTTTTAATTCTTTTTTAGTTAGTGATAGCAGAACTTTTATTCTCCCTAGAATTGCAATGTTAAAACTGAGTTACAAACTGTAAGTCAATATATTAATTCTTTTAATAAAGTTTCTGCTAAAACCAAAACCCAAGATTAAAGAACCAATAGCTTTGTTTAGATTCTGGAGAGTAAGAGTATCTTGCCTCCACAGGGCCAAAAAAAGTTTCTACCCCATAACCTAATGCATAACCAGAATAATCTGGTAATGAAAACCAATCTATATCTTCTGAACTAAATAAATTATTTTTCGCATTTGCATAATTTGCAGAAGCCAAAATATGTTGCTTTTTAAAAAGCTCAAAATCTAAATTTATTGTCGCTTTTAAGAAACTATTTGAAGACACAGATAAGTAATCTAAACCATAAAAAGATTTAAAGTTATTAATAAAGTTATTTCCATAACCTCCTAAGACAAAATTGAAAGGCATATCGTCTCTTTCATTAATTGAAGTTCCAGCTTCTAATAAAATATTACTACTAAATTTTGATGAAAAACTATAGGCATATCCTAATTCTGCCTGTATCACCGAAAATTCTTTAAAATTGTTATTAAAGTCTGAAGAGTATAAATAAAGATGAAAATCACTATTAAAATAAAATCCCTCTTTAGGGTAGTGTTTATTATCAAATGAATCATATTTTAAATTCCCGTAAGCACTTAAATAATCACTTTTATCAAATATTGTTTTATTTTGATCACTAGAAGACAACACTGTTTCAGTAGTAATTTTATAGCGTTTATGTTCTAATCCAAATATTAATGACAAATCATTTTTATATTGTGTTTGCACAAATACTTTATTAGTTAAATCTGATACTTTAACACCTAATTTATTTACTCCTGCACTCTCCAATTGTTCTGGTGATAATAATATTGAAGCTGCCACATCTGTTTCAAATTCATTATATCTTGACTTTAAACCGTAACTCCAATAAATTCCTTTATCTACATAGTATTCAAAATTATATCTTACATTATCTCCTGCTATTAAATCTAGAGACATAATATCACTTTTAAATAGGAATTGTTTTTTTGTAATATTAGCTAATAACGCGCTTTTATATAAACCATCGTAATGCAAACCAAATTTTAATGATGTTGTCTTTTTTGTTTCTCTAACTTCAGCATTAATATTATAACCTCTAACTCCTTCTTTAGTTGCTGGCTGTAACTTATATGTAAAACTATCAAAGTTATTGGTTGCAACTAAATTATTTGTCCCACTAATAAACTTATTATAACTTATTTTTTGACCTGGTCTTAACTTTAATTTCCCTATAACATAAGACCTAGTATAATTATTTAGTCCTTTTATATTTATATCGAGTATTTGTAAACTATCTGGAACTTCATGGCTTTTAAATTTAGGTTTTTTTAAAATTTGTCTTTTTGCCAATTCTTGTAATTCATATGTTTTTAATTTAGCAGCTATTACTCCATTCTCAACAATTTCTTTAGCATAATCAAAAGAAACGACATTAAATTTTGTAATATCCGGCTTAATATAAATATCTGTTTTTGGAGCTTTAATTTTCATGTCATTTATAGTACGAAAATTATTAATTTGAAATAAAATTTCTGGAGCTGAAGACAAGTCCAATCTATTAGATAATCCATCTTGCACATCTACTCCTATAATAATATCCATTCCCTTTGCTTTAAGCTCATCTAAAGGATAATTATTTGTAACTCCACCATCTATTAATAATTGATCATCTATTAAAACCGGTTGAAATAAAGAAGGAAATGCGCCACTAGCTTTTACTGCTTGTGCTAAGTTTCCTTTATCTAATAGTACAGGCTGACCATGTTCAATATCTGTAGCTATACAGAAAAACGGAATAGGAAGTTTACTAAAATCTTCTACTTCATTAACATGCATGGTTAATTTAGACAACAAGTTAAAAGTGTTTTGCCCTCGAGATAATGCTGAAGGCAATTTAACTTCAAAATTATTAAACGGAAGTATTACAGCGTATTTTTCACTATTCTCTCTTTCATAAAATGTTTTTGCCGCTCTTGGAATATCATCGTTAAGAATTTTATCAAAATCTACAACTCTAAAAATTGAATCTAGTTCTTTACCAGAATACCCTGAAGCATATAAAGAACCTACAATAGCACCCATACTTGTTCCTGCAATATAGTCTACCCTAATCCCTAAACTATCTATTACTTTTAATACCCCAACATGAGCTAATCCCTTTGCTCCACCACCACTTAATACTAAGCCAACCCTAGGCTCTTTCTTTTTTATTTCTTGACCATAAACATTAATATTTATAGTTAATAATAGTAAAATTACGATTATAAATAATCTCATTTAATCGGTTTCGTTTTTATGATAATAGCTATATATTTTTTCTGCTCTAGAAACACCAACAACATTCTCTAATTCATCTAATTTAGCATTGGCTATTCGTTTTGCGGATTTAAATACTTTTAATAAATCTACAATAGTTTTTTCACCAATTCCAGGAATAGTTTCCATTTCTGTATTTAACGCTTGTTTGCTTCGTTTATTTCTGTGATGTTCTATTCCAAATCGATGCGCCTCATTTCTTAACTGTTGAATAATTTTTAGTGTTTCGCTTTTTTTATCTAAATATAATGGAATTGGATCATTTGGGTAAAATAATTCTTCCAAACGTTTTGCAATTCCGATGATTGCAATTTTTCCTCGTAATTCTAAAGCATCTAAACTTTTTAAGGCAGAAGACAATTGTCCCTTACCTCCATCTATAATTATAAGTTGCGGCAAAGGCTTTTCTTCCTCTAATAATCGTTTATACCGTCTATACACGACCTCTTCCATAGAAGCAAAATCATCAGGCCCAATAACTGTTTTAATATTAAAGTGTCTATATTCTTTTTTACTTGGTTTTCCATTTTTAAAAACAACGCAAGCTGCCACTGGATTAGTACCCTGAATATTAGAATTATCAAAACATTCAATATGTCTTGGCTCTTCGCTTAATCTTAAATCCTTTTGCATTTGAGCCATAATTCGCTTCACATGACGATCTGGATCTGTAATTTTCACTTGTTTAAATCGCTCCATCCTATAATACTTTGCATTACGAATAGATAAATCTAAAATATGCTTTTTATCTCCTAATTGTGGTAATGAAATTTTCACATCATCGCCAACATCTACTTTAAAAGGCACATAAATTTCTTTAGAGTTTGAATTAAACCTTGCCCTAATTTCTATAATAGCTAGCTCTAGTAATTCTTTATCTGTTTCTTCAAGTTTCTTTTTTATTTCTAATGTATGTGACCTAATAATTGAGCCATAAGAAATTTGAAGAAAATTGATATAACCATAGCTTTCATCACTAACAATAGAAAAGACATCTACGTTACTAATCTTAGGATTAATTATAGTAGACTTTGCTTGATAGTTTTCTAAAACCTCAATTTTTTCTTTTATTTTTTGAGCTTCTTCAAAATGCATAGCTTCTGCCAAATCTTTCATTTGCTGTTTAAACTGGCCTAGAGATTCTTTAAAATTTCCTTTTAAAATCTCCCTAATTGCTCTTACATTTTCATGATAACTTTGCTCTGTTTCTAGCCCTTCACACGCGCCTTTACAATTACCTAAATGATACTCTAAACAAACTTTAAATTTACCTTCTGCTACTTTTTTTTGAGATAATTGATGGTTACAATTACGTAAAGAATATAACCCTCTTATTAAATCCAGTAAGGTTTTTACTGTCTTCATACTAGTATAAGGACCAAAATATTCGCTTCCATCCTTAATCACTCGTCGTGTAGAAAACACTCTAGGAAAACGTTCTTTTTTCACACAAATCCAAGGGTATGATTTATCATCTTTTAATAAGACATTATATCTTGGTTTATATTTTTTAATAAGATTATTTTCTAATAATAAGGCGTCTTTCTCTGTTTCAACTACAATATGCTTAACATCTACAATTTTTCTAACTAAAACTCTGGTTTTACCATTCTCATGGTTTTTGGTAAAATACGATGTTACTCGTTTTTTTAAATTCTTTGCCTTACCTACATAAATAATATTCCCTTCGGCATCATAATACTGGTATACACCAGGAGATGTTGGTAGCGTTTTTAGTTGTATCTCTAAAGCGGTTTTACTCATTACTTCAAAGGTATATTAAATAGTAATATTGAAAAAATACATTAGGTTAATTTATTATATTGCAAAAACAACTAGACACCACAAATGAACATAGTTATTCTTTCCAGAAACGCAAACTTATACTCAACAGATCGTTTGGTTGAGGAAGGCGAAAAAAGAGGACACAAAATTGAAGTTATTGATCCTTTGAAATGTGATATCATTATTGAAAAGGAAAAACCTACTATTTATTACCAAGATCGTTATTTAGATTATGTTGAAGCTATTATTCCTAGAATTGGTGCTTCTGTAACTTTTTATGGCTGTGCTGTAGTTAGACAATTTGAAATGATGAATGTCTTCACAACCGTTACTTCTGATGCAATTTTACGATCACGCGATAAACTAAAAAGCTTACAACGCTTGAGCAAAGCAGGCATTGGAATGCCAAAAACTGTATTTACAAATTATTCTAGAGATGCAAGAGAAGTTATTCAACATGTTGGTGGTGCTCCAGTCATTATAAAATTATTAGAAGGCACCCAAGGTTTAGGTGTTGTTTTAGCAGAAACTAAAAGTGCTGCAGAATCTGTTTTAGAAGCTTTTAACGGCCTTCAAGCTAGAGTTATTGTACAAGAATTTATAAAAGAAGCTAAAGGAGCAGATATACGTGCGCTTATAGTGGATGGGCAAGTCGTTGGCGCTATGAAAAGACAAGGTTTAGAAGGTGAATTTCGTTCAAACCTACATCGTGGTGGCAGTGCCAATATTATCAAATTAAGTCACGAAGAATTAAAGGTAGCTATAAATGCAGCCAAAGCTTTAAAGCTTCCTGTTTGCGGAGTAGATATGTTACAATCTGCAAGAGGTCCATTATTATTAGAAGTGAATTCTACACCAGGATTAGAAGGCATTGAAAGTGCTACAGGACGCAATATTGCTAAAAGTATTATTGGTTTTATTGAAAAAAACAAAAAATAAATGCTGACAAAAAATAAAAACGATTTACATATTTTAGGTGAAACTATAAAACTTGGCGAAAGCAAAGAAGTAAGCTTTAATCTAGCAAAACTACACACTCACACACCAGTTGACGTTCCCGTTATTATTGAACGTTCAAAAAAACCTGGACCTACTATGCTATTTACTGCTGGTATTCATGGAGACGAAGTTAATGGTGTAGAAATTGTAAGGCAGATTATAGCAAAAGGGATTAACAAACCCAAAAGAGGAACTACGATTTGTATTCCAGTGCTAAATATTTTTGGCTTCATCAATATGGAACGAGAGTTTCCAGATGGACGTGATTTAAATCGTGTATTTCCCGGAAGCAAAGGAGGTTCTTTAGCCAGTAGAGTGGCAAATCAATTAATTACCGAAGTTGTTCCTCATGCCGATTTTGTTCTTGACTTTCATACTGGAGGCGCGTTACGTTTTAACGCTCCACAAATTAGAATAGCAAAAGGCAATGAAGATTTTGATATTGCTGCCGAAATTTTTGGAGCACCTTTTGTTCTTTATTCTAAAAACTCTAAAAAAACGTTTAGAAGCGCATGTAATACTATGGGTATTCCCATTTTATTATTTGAAGGCGGAAAGTCTTTTCATATAGATAAAAATGTTACTAACACAGGTGTTAATGGTGCTAAACGCATTCTTAATCATTATGGAATGTTATCTAGTAAATTTAATGTTTCGGAGCCTAAAAAAAGATGTGTTTTTATAGCGGAAAGTAAATGGATTCGAGCCAACTTTTCTGGAATGTTTAAACCTTCTATTATTATTAATGAAAAGGTAGAAAAAGGACAAACCATAGGAAACATAACCGATCCTTATGGCAAATTCAATCATTTTGTAAAAGCAAGTAATGATGGCTTTATCATAAATGTAAACGAATCACCAATAGTATATCAAGGTGATGCTTTATTTCATATTTCAACAAAATTGGCTTAATAAATTTAAAAATGACAAAAGCTCAATTACGAAAAAAATACAAAATGCTTCGTGATTCATTATCTAATGAAGATATTGATTCGTTAAGTATGGCTATTGCTAATCAACTATTACAAGTAGATATTTGGAACTTTAATTTTTATCATCTTTTTCTTTCTATTGAAAAGCAAAAAGAAATCAATACAGATTATATATTAAATATTCTATCTGGAAAAGACAAGAACATTGTAATTCCAAAAAGTGATTTCACAACCTTTACTCTGCAAAATTTTTTACTTACTGACTCTGTAAAAATAAAACTGAATGAATATAATATCCCTGAACCTGTTGATGGTATTCCTATAGAAGACTCAAAAATAGATATTGTCTTTGTTCCTTTATTAGCATACGATAAAAAAGGCAATCGAATAGGTTACGGAAAAGGCTTTTACGATAATTTTCTAGCTAATTGTAATTCTAGCACCTTAAAAATCGGCCTTTCTTTTTATGAGCCTGAAAATGAGATTAAAGATGTCTATCCTACAGATATAGCTCTTGATCTCTGTATTACCCCATACAAAATTTATAAGTTCTAAACTTCATTTCATCGATTAAATGTAATTTTTTATCGTTTAAATGTAATTTTTATTATATTTGAAATTCAAACCCCAAATTACCGCTGTTACAGAATGATAAAGAACACACTATTTAAAAACGTAATCAACGATATAGATATTGGCTATTGGGAACTATATGACAATACCAGTAACTGGTCTGCTGCCTTTATAAAGAAGTTAGGCTATAACCCTGATGATGTAGAAATTAAACTAGATTATTTTCTAAATGATCTTATTCATCCAGATCAAAGAGATGCTTTTAGAGATAATTTTTTTAATTTAGTAAGACACTATTTAGACTTTAAACAAGAAATATCTATTAAATGTAAAAATGGAGAGTACAAAGAATTCATTTGTATTACCAATGATAACCTACCTGTTAATGTTCACGGCGATTCAAAAGTTATATTTTTTAATGAGAAAAAATATATAACAAATAAAAAAGTAAAAAAAGACAATTTTTACTACCAAGAAAGCGCAGAAATGACCTCCACTGGTAGTTGGTATGTAGATTTTAAAAAGCAAAAAAGCTATTGGGATGACCAAACAAAAAAGATTTTAGAATATCCTGAAGATTATACTCCTTCCTTAAAAGACTCTTCTCAATACTATGCGGAAGACCATCAACAATTAGCAGCAGATTGCTTTTTTAAATGTGCAATGGCTGGCAATCCTTTTGATACAGAAATTAAAATGCTAACATCAAAAGGTAGAGAGTTTTGGGCAAAAGCTATTGGTAAAGCTGTATACAATGACGACAATGAAATTATTGGTATACGTGGCGTATTCCAAGATATAGACGAAGAAAAATCTAAAGCCATTACGCTTCAAAAAACATCTGATATTATTGCTTCGCAAAACTCTAGGCTTTTTAATTTTGCGCATATAGTATCTCATAATTTAAGATCTCATTCAAGTAATTTATCTTTAATCACTCAACTTATTGATGATGTAAATTCTATAGAAGAAAAACTTGAACTAATCACTAGTATTAAAGATATTTCTGAAAGTTTAAATTCAACTATAAGCCATTTAAATGAAGTTGTAACAATCCAAACCCAAACAGATCAAAACAGAGTTGAAGTTTGTCTTGAAATGACTATGGCTACTGTTAAAAAATCAATAAGTAGAATTATAAGGGAAAGTAATGCTACTATAAATGTAGATTTCTCTCAGGTAAAATGTTTACCATATATTCCTGCATATATGGAAAGTATTGTTTTAAATTTGTTAACCAATGCAATTAAATATAAACATCCAGAGCGCGACCCTGTAATATCAATTAAAACTTATATAAAAGATAAAAAAACGTATCTTGAAGTTAGTGATAATGGTATTGGTATTGACATGGATAAGTTTGGAAAAAAACTATTTGGTATGTATAAAACCTTTCATTATAATAAAGATGCTGTAGGTATTGGATTATTTATCACAAAAAACCAAATTGAATCCTTAGGCGGTCAAATTTTTGTAGAAAGTGAGGTAAACAAAGGAACAACATTTAAAATACAATTCTAATAATCAATCTACCCTAACCATAATATGAAAACTTCAACTGTTGAACTAGCATGCATTATAGATGATGATAGCGTATATGTTAATCTAGTTAAAAAAATAATTGAGACTAAAAAGCTTTGTGAAAATTTACTAGTTTTTAGTGATGGTAAACAAAGTATAGAATATTTTGAAGCTATACTCCAAAATTTAGAAGCTGAACAAATTCCTGAAATTATTTTCTTAGATTTAAATATGCCAGTAATGGATGGATGGGAATTTTTAGAACGTTTTACTAAAATTAAAAATAAGTTAGATAAAGCAATTACACTATATGTCGTTAGCTCTTCTATAAACCCATTAGATATTAATCGTGCAAAATCATTATCAAGTGTGGAAGACTATCTAATAAAACCAGTAAATATATCTGAACTAGAAAGCATCTTTACTAAAACCGCATAACCTACAATCACAATAATCTACTATTATAAGCATTAAGCGTTTCTTATTATTTAGGAAACGCTTTCTTATTAAAGAAAATTAAAATCCCAAAGCCTATACTTATTGCAACATCTGCAATATTAAAAACTGGCTCAAAAAACACAAAGTTTTTACCGCCATAAAAAGGCATCCATTCTGGCAAATTACCTTGCCATATTGGTAAGTATAACATGTCTACAACATTACCGTACAGCATACTATCATAACCACCATCTTTAGGCAAAAACTGGGCTACTTGCCCATAACTATCGCTAAATGAAATACCATAAAAAACTGAATCTATAATATTCCCCATAGCACCAGAAAATATAAACACTAAAGCTAAAACCAGTACTTTTGAGGCTTCTTTTTTAATTGAAGACACCAACCAATACCCTATACCAAAAATGGCAATAACTCTAAAAAGCGTTAAACTAAACTTTGCTGTTCTATCACTTATAAATGGGATAATATCACTTAGTTTAGTTCCCCAAGCCATGCCATCATTTTCAACAAAGTATATTTTAAACCAACTAAAAACAGTAACAGAATCATGCAACTGGAAATGAGTTTTAACATAAATTTTACTAATCTGATCGATTAGTAAAATAACAATTATAAATAATGACGCTTTTTTTAGAGACATAGAATATATTTCAAACAAAAATAGAATTATTTTTCAGTTTAAATAACGCTAAAACAAATACAAAAGTTGTTTAATATATTTGAAAATAACAAACGCTTCAATAAAAATTGAAGCGTTTGTTATTTTTTAAAAATAGTGAAAATATTATTTCTGCATATTTTTAGCCTCAATACTTAATGTAGCATGAGGTACTAATTCTAATCGTTTAGGATTAATTAATTTCCCTGTGACACGACATACTCCATATGTTTTATTTTCAACTCTAATTAATGCATTTTTTAGATCTCGAATAAATTTTTCTTGCCTAATTGCTAATTGCGAGTTAGATTCTTTACTCATTACCGCACTACCTTCGTCAAATGCTTTAAATTGAGGAGAAGTATCTTCGGTCCCATTATTATGATCATTCATATAAGCACTTTTTATTAACTCTAAATCGTGTTGAGCGCTTTCTATTTTTTCTAATATTATTGATTTGAATTGAGCTAATTCTTTATCTGAATATCTTACTGTGTTTTCTACTGACATATTATGCGTGTTTTTTAATAGCTAATTTGGTATTTATTATATCGAACACAACTTCTATACCATTATCTATTTGATCAACAATTTCAAGACTATCTGTTAATGTTTCTGCCTTGATATATTCTAAATTCGTTTTAACAGCTTGCGTAATTAAATCATCTTTTTGTAGTTGCACACTAATTCTATCTGTTACTTCAAACCCTGAATCTTTACGTAAGTTTTGAATACGATTTACGAGCTCACGAGCAATCCCTTCTTCACGTAATTTTTCAGAAATAGTAACATCTAATGCAACAGTAATAGAGCCTTCATTTGCAACAAGCCATCCTTCGATGTCTTGAGATGTAATTTCAACATCACCGAGTTCTAAAGTAATAATTTTTCCATTACAATCGACATCTATAACCCCATTTTGTTCAACTTTTTTAATATCCTCAGAATCAAATTTCTGTATCTCACTAGCAATCAGCTTCATATCCTTACCAAAACGTGGCCCTAATGCCTTAAAGTTAGGCTTAATCTGCTTTACCAAGATATCTGAAGCATCTTCTAATAACTCTATTTCTTTGATATTTACCTCACTTTTAATCAAATTCTCTACTGCTTGTATCTCTTCTTTAAGTTCAACAGAATCTACAGGTATCATTATTTTCTGTAATGGCTGACGTACTTTTATCTTTTCTTTTGCTCTTAACGATAATACTAACGATGATATTGTTTGAGCATTCTCCATTTTTCTCTCTAAAGACTTATCTATATAATTTAGATCTGCATTAGGAAACTCTGCCAAATGTACACTTTCAAACTGTTCTGTTTGTGTTGTTTTTGTTAAGTCTAAGTAAAGTTTATCCATAAAAAATGGTGCTATTGGAGCTCCCAATTTTGATATGGTTAACATACATGTATATAATGTTTGATATGCAGAAATTTTATCTTGTTGATAATCACCTTTCCAGAAACGTCTTCTACTTAAACGTACAAACCAATTACTTAAATAGTCTTGTGTAAAATTAGAAATTGCACGTGCCGCTTTTGTTGGCTCATACTCTGCATAATACTCATCTACTTTTTGAATTAATGTATGTAATTCTGATAAGATCCACCTATCAATCTCTGGTCTTTGATCTAAAGCAATATTTTTTTCTGCATAAGTAAACTTATCTAAATTAGCATATAATTGAAAGAATGAATACGTGTTGTATAATGTTCCAAAGAACTTACGTTTCACCTCTTCTATACCATCTAAATCAAATTTTAAATTGTCCCAAGGGTTTGCATTAGCAATCATATACCAACGTGTGGCATCTGCTCCATAAGTATCTAAGGTTTCAAATGGATCTGTAGCATTACCTAAACGTTTAGACATTTTCTGTCCGTTTTTATCTAATACTAAGCCATTAGACACTACATTTTTATAGGCTACCGAGTCGAAAACCATAGTCCCAATAGCATGTAATGTATAAAACCAACCTCTGGTTTGGTCAACACCTTCTGCAATAAAATCTGCAGGATATGCCTTTTTATCGTCAATTAATTCTTTGTTTTCAAATGGGTAATGCCATTGTGCATATGGCATAGAACCAGAATCGAACCAAACATCTATTAAATCTGCTTCACGCTTCATTGGTTGTCCATTTGGAGATACTAACACAATCTCATCAACAATATTCTTGTGCAAATCTAGCTTTGCATAGTTCTCTTCGGAATTGTTTCCGACTTCAAAATCTGCAAAAATATCTTCAGCTAAAATACCTGCCGAAACTGCTTTAGCCATTTCAGCTTTTAGTTCTTCAACTGAACCTATACATATTTCCTCCTTACCATCTTCTGTTCTCCAAATTGGTAATGGGATTCCCCAATAACGTGAACGCGATAAATTCCAATCGTTTGCATTTGCTAACCAATTACCAAAACGACCAGTTCCAGTAGATTTTGGTTTCCAATTAATAGTAGTATTTAACTCGTGCATACGACCTTTAACGTCTGTAATTTTAATAAACCAAGAATCTAATGGATAGTATAAAATTGGTTTATCTGTTCGCCAACAATGTGGATAGTTGTGCTTATATTTTTCAACCTTAAAAGCTTTGTTTTCATTTTTTAATTTAAGAGCTAACCTTTCGTCTACACTTAGATATTTTTTTAAATCAGCAATAACTGACTTTAAACTTTCTTTTTGCTTGACTAGTTCTATCGCTTCCTCTTCTTCTTTCAAATATTCAGCTTTCACATATTCTCCTGCAAAACCATATATATCATCTTTAACTTCTAATCTAAAACGACCTTGCAAATCAACAAGTGGCACCAAATTACCATTATCGTCTTTTACCAGTAATGGTGGCACTTCTGGCATTGCTTGCTTTGCAACCAAAGCATCATCTGCACCAAATGTTGGTGCCGTATGTACAATTCCTGTACCATCTTCTGTTGTTACAAAATCTCCAGAAATAACTCTAAAAGCATTTTCTGGATTATCATTAGGTAAAGCATACGGTAATAATTGTTCGTATTTAATACCTACAAGGTCTTTCCCTTTAAATTCTTTTACAATGTAAAATGGAACTTTCTTATCACCATCTTTATATTCCAATAATTCTGGCTTGGTTTCTACTTTATTAAACTTACCATCAAATTGCTTATTTACTAAAGCTTTTGCCAAAATCACATTCATAGGCTTGAATGTATATTGATTATATGTTTCTACTAATACGTAATCTATTTTTGGTCCAACTGTTAATGCGGTATTACTAGGTAACGTCCAAGGTGTTGTAGTCCAAGCTATAAAATGAATATCGCCTTCATTTTGTAAAAAATCTGGCAATGTTTCGTTTAACGCTTTAAACTGAGCTACCACTGTTGTATCTGTTACATCTTGATATGCTCCAGGTTGATTAACTTCATGTGAACTCAATCCTGTTCCTGCTTTTGGAGAGTAAGGCTGAATCGTATAGCCTTTATACATTAAGTTTTTAGTATAGATTTCTTTTAACAGCCACCAAACACTTTCCATGTATTTTGGTTCATAGGTAATATATGGATCGTCCATATCTACCCAGTATCCCATTTTTTGAGTCAGATTATTCCAAATATCAGTATAACGCATTACTGCTTTACGGCAAGCTGCATTATAATCTTCTACAGAAATGGTTTTACCAATATCTTCTTTGGTAATCCCTAATTCTTTTTCTACACCAAGTTCAATTGGTAATCCATGTGTATCCCATCCAGCTTTACGCTTTACTTGAAAGCCTTTCATAGTTTTATAACGTGGAAAAATATCTTTTATAGCACGTGCTAAAACGTGGTGTACACCTGGTAAACCATTTGCACTTGGTGGTCCTTCAAAAAACACATATGGTTCTGCATTTTCTCTAGTAGTTACACTCTTTTCGAAGATATCATTGTCTTGCCAATACTTAAGAATTTCTTCTGCTACGTTTGGTAAGTTAAGTCCTTTATATTCAGGGAATCCTGCGCTCATTTTTTCTAATTTCTTATAAGAAATGCGAAATTAAGGAATTTTGAGAAAAAAGTGAGGTTTATTGGGCGGAAATGGTTAATCTTCTACTTTCAATTCAAATTTTGCTCCATCTGGCAAATCTTTAATTTGTCTTGCTAAATCTCCACTAAATGAAATTAATTCTAAAAAAGATATCTTACCTAAGTTTTCAGCCTCATATTTTCCACCTAATACTCCTGCTAGTTTTAGACAAAATTTTTCTTCTTCTTTTAATTCTCCTAAATAATCTTTTGAGAAATCTACTAAAGTTTTCATTTCCCAGTCTTCAACAAAATCTTTATCTTTTTTTAAAATTTCATATTCCGTTAAATCACTAGATATGACTGAAAATTCTAATTCCTCAGGGCAGATTCTACATATCCACCCTTCTTCTGATAGAAAGATAATATTTCCAAAATCATTTATATCTATAATTCTTTTTGGAATTTGATTAGTCCAACTCCAACTTTCTTTGATTGCGTCAATAATCATGTAATTATTTTTAAACTATAAAATCAACCAAATCTTCAATCTTAGAAATCAATTGAATTTTAATAGCTGTATTTTGAAGAGAGATCTTATTATATTTTGACACAAAAATGGTTGAAAACCCTAATTTTTCAGCTTCTAAAATACGTTGCTCCACACGTTGTACTGGTCTTATTTCTCCAGATAAACCAACTTCGGCAGCAAAACAGTAATTTGCTAATAATGCTTCATCTTCATTAGAAGATAAAATAGCTGCAACCACTGCTAAATCGATAGCTGGATCATCAACAGTTATTCCTCCTGTTATATTTAAAAACACATCTTTTGCACCTAAACGGAAACCTGCTCTTTTTTCTAGAACAGCTAAAAGCATATTTAGTCTTTTAGCATTAAACCCTGTAGCACTTCTTTGCGGCGTTCCATAAACAGCTGTACTTACTAATGCTTGTACTTCTATCATTAATGGACGCATACCTTCTAAAGTTGCAGCGATAGCATTTCCAGAAAGTTCCTCGTCTTTTTTTGATATTAATATTTCACTAGGATTACTTACTTCTCGCAAACCAGAACCTTGCATTTCATAAATACCTAACTCACTGGTAGAGCCGAAACGATTTTTTTGAGCTCGTAAAATTCTAAACACATGATTACGATCACCTTCAAATTGCAAAACAGTATCTACCATATGCTCTAATATCTTTGGCCCTGCAATGTGACCATCTTTGGTAATATGACCTATTAAAACAACAGGCGTATTAGTTTCTTTAGCGTATTTAATAAGTTCTGTAGTACATTCCTTTATTTGCGAAATACTACCGCTAGATGATTCAATATAATCACTATGCAATGTTTGTATAGAATCTATTATAACAATATCAGGTTCTAAAGCTTCAATTTGCTTAAAGATATTTTGAGTCTTAGTCTCTGTAAGAATATAACAGCTATCATTATTAGGGTTAATACGCTCAGCACGCATTTTTATTTGCTTTTGACTTTCTTCTCCAGAAACATACAATGTTTTATACGGTAGTTTTAAAGAAATCTGCAATAACAAAGTACTCTTACCTATTCCTGGTTCTCCTCCTAAAAGTGTTAATGAACCAGGTACTATGCCACCTCCCAAAACACGATTAAATTCTGCATCTAAGGTATCTAATCTAGCTTCTTTAGAGGAATCAATTTCTTTTATTTTTAAAGGTTTCGAAACACGCTTAACGGTATTTGAAGGTGTTTTCCAATCGCTCTTTTCTGGCTTTTGAATAACCTCTTCAACAATAGTATTCCACTCTTTACATGCTGTACACTGCCCTTGCCATTTCGCATATTGCGTACCGCAACTTTGACAAAAAAAAGTGGTTTTTATTTTAGCCATTAATATCCAAAATCTGCTTTAATCTGCTCAGATAATTCTAAAACGTGATCTTTAGTAATACCACCTATCTCTTCTAAAATATATGCAGATTGATATGTTTTCATAGCTTTTTTAGGCTTTCCCGTTTCTTCGTAAAAACGTCCTAAATAATAATTTCCTAACAATGTGTCTGGATATTCCTTTCTTGCTAATTTACCTAACGGCTCGAAATATTCGAATTTTTCTGTTTTTTTAATCGCAGCAGCAATAGCTCTAAAATCATTAACTAAAATAGGTTTTTTAATCCCAAAAAGATCTTCAATCATTCTATACTTCTCAACTAAATAATCTACTGGAGAGTCTTCTAATTTTAAAATAGATTCTTTATACTCTTTCTTTGAAATTGGTCTAAACACAAAGAAAATATCCTCTAAAGCTTGCGGAATAGCATGTGCAGGAAGTGCATAATGCGAAGGCCCTATGAAATCATTAAAACTACTTAATACATTTTTATTATCTACACCTTTAATGGCATCATTTAAAGCCTTTGTTCCTTTTTGAATTGATTTCACATCATTATCTGAAGTTGCTAAATAATAGAATGTTTTATTTTCAATTTTAGGCAACTTTTCAGTTAAAAATGTTGTCATATCTGCAGCTAAATCTGGACTTATAGCTACATATGCATTAAATAAAGGGTTCTCTTTTAACAAGTAATAGTTAATAAAGTTAGCTGTAGTACCATGCCCAATTGCTACCTTAAATTTTTCTGTTCTATATGTTTTTTCAATAAATGGAATAAGCTCCATACTTATAAACTCAAAAAATGCTGCACCAGTTTCTATTGGTAACGAATTTTGTTCAGAATATAAATTATCGGCATCTCGTTTACCATATTGATTTACACCAACTACAATAGCTTCTGGAATATCTTCCCAATACGATGCATAATCTACATTTCCCGAAACTATTTCAAACATATAGTCACCATCTAAAACTAAAATAATAGGGTAACTTTTATCTCCTTTATCATAACTTCTAGGTAATTGAATTTTAATGTCTCTAGCCTCTCCTAATCGAGCTGAATTAAAGTTCTTATAAGTTGCTTGGGCACCAATAAAATGTATCGATATGAAAAAAACGAAAAGGTAAATAATACGTTTCATAGTAGGGTTTTTAAAATTAGAAATGCAATGTACAAATTATTTCTTTCTATTATAAATAGGAAGGTAAAGTAATGATAAACCGCCAAAAAGAATAACCAATGCGGTTTGTGAGGTCCACATTATCCATCCAAAAGCCCGACTTGGGTTTTCAGGTAAGTTAAACAATAAAAAAGCTAAAACTATAGCTTCTGGATATGAACCAATACCTCCATTTGTAGCAGCAATACTAAAACTAGCTAATATAAAAGCTATTAAAATAGCGCCTAATGGTATATTATTTAATTGCGGGATTGCAAAAGTAGTTACATAAAACATCAATACATACATACCCCATATAAAAAAAGTGTGAAAAATAAACGGCCATTTTTTCTTCATTTTAAAAATACTTAATGCGCCTTCTATTAATCCGTTTACAAAACTCTTTATTTTAACAGCTATTTTAGAGTTGCTTTTTTTTATATAAAATATAAAGAAAAAGATTAAAATTATTAAGCCTAAAAAACCTATAATTATTTTAGATGGATTAAAACGTTCTACTAAAAAGTTATAAATAAAATCAAATTCCAAAAACAAGGTTATAGATATAATTAGTATCATTACTAACACATCTGCTATACGTTCTGCAACTATAGTTCCAAAGCCTTTTTCGAAAGGTACACCTTCGTAGTTAGTTAAAATTGATGCTCGTGCTACTTCACCTGCTCGGGGTATAGTATAATTTATTAAATAAGTAGCAAATACTGCCATAAAGCTATTACCAAATTTAATTTTATAACCAAGTGGTTCTAGCATAAAAGTCCAACGGTAAGCTCTTGATAAATGACTTAAAAAGCCTAAAAACACTCCTAAACATATGTATACATAATCAGCAGACTTAAAATAGCTTAATAATTCTTGAAAAGATAGTTTTGAAAGAGAATACCATATTAAAAAAACTCCCAATAAAATTGGGAGTGAAATTTTTAATATTTTAAGTATCGATTTGTTCAATGTTTACTTTAATAGATTTGTTGCTTCATCGGGAAACACCAATGAAGGTTTAAATACTTTTGCCTTTTCAATATCCATAAAGCCATAAGTAATCAAGATTAATACATCTCCTGGAGAAACCAATCTTGCAGCTGCACCATTTAGTGTGATTTCTCCACTATTCCTTGGCCCCGGAATAGCATAAGTTTCTAAACGCGCTCCATTATTATTATTTACAATTTGTACTTTCTCTCCTTGTATAATATTAGCTGCATCCATTAAATCTTCATCAATAGTTATACTACCAATATAATTAAGGTCTGCGCCGGTTACTTTTACTCTATGAATTTTAGATTTTACTACTTGTATTTGCATGGTGCAAAGGTAATTAATTTAGTGCTAAATTATCTATTAATCTTATGTCATCTGCATAAGCAGCAATAAAAGCACGATAGGTTTTAAATTTGGATTTTCTTTTTACTGGCTTTAAGGTTTCAATGTCTGCAATAATAAAATATTCTAATTCTAATAGTTTATGTTTTGCAAATTGTTTTTCAACCCATTCCGTTACTTCATTAGCACTTTTTGTGCCAAACTTTTCTTTTGCATCTTTTAATGTTTTATATATAAAAGGCGCAGCAATCTTATAATTTGGTTTTAGCCTAGTATTTCTTGAACTCATAGCTAAACCACTTGTTTCTCTATGAATTTTACATCCATTTACTATTACTGGTATATTATACTTTTCAACTAGTTTTTTAATGATAGCCAATTGCTGAAAATCTTTCTCTCCAAAATATGAGTTATTTGGTGTTACAATCTCAAATAATCGCTTAACTATAGTTCCAACTCCATCAAAATGACCTTGCCTAAACCTGCCTTCCATTTCAAATTCTAATCCATCGAAACTAAAATGTTCAGCTTTCGCATTATCCCCATATATATCTTTAACACTAGGCGCATAAACGATAATATCTTTAGAAACCGTTTTCAATAGCTTAACATCTTGATCTAAAGTACGTGGGTATTTTTTTAAATCTTCAGCATTATCAAATTGTGTTGGGTTGACAAAAATACTAACAACACAATAGTCATTATTAGCCAATGCCTCCTTTACCAAAGACAAGTGTCCATCATGTAAAGCACCCATTGTTGGGACAAAACCAAAAGTGATTCCTTTTGCTTTTTTTTCCGAAATATGCTTTTGGATTTCAGTTTTATTAGAAAAAACAGTCATTTTTTAATATAAAATTAACGCGTGCAAACTTAACATATTAGTCGCAATCTGCATAAATTTTTGTACTTTTGCGTGTTTTTTATTTTGATTTTTCCATATAACAATGCTCTTAAGTGAGTTTTTAAGGTGAAAAAACAAGAAAAAAAGAAAGATAAAGGCAAACCTAGATAGCCATAAATAAATCTATTAAAACTAACGTATGAAAGATAAGAGAATATTATATGTATCATCTGAAGTGGTTCCATATTTACCAGAAACAGAGATTTCTTCAATGTCGTTTGAAACTCCAAGAATGGTAAATCAACAGGGTGGACAAATTAGAATATTCATGCCTAGATATGGAAATATTAATGAAAGAAGACATCAATTACACGAAGTGATTCGTCTTTCTGGTATTAATTTAGTAATTAATGATTTAGATATGCCATTAATTATTAAAGTTGCCTCTATTCCTAAAGAACGTATTCAAGTTTATTTTATAGATAATGACGAATATTTTAAAAGAAAAGCAACGCTTACAGATGAGGATGGAAACTTATTCCCTGACAATGATGAACGTGCTATTTTCTTTGCAAAAGGAGTTATTGAAACTGTTAAAAAATTAAACTGGTCTCCAGATATAATTCACGTTCATGGTTGGCTTGCATCCTTACTACCATTGTATTTGAAGCAATTTTACAAAGACGAACCTTTATTTAACGAAAGTAAAATTGTAACTTCTGTATACAATCAAAGCTTTGATACAACGTTAAATGAAGACTTAATTAATAAAGTTGCATTCGATAATATTGACAAAGACGCTATTAAGGTATTAGAAAAACCGACATACAACAATTTAATGAAAGTAGCGATAGACCATTCTGATGCATTAATTATAGGGTCTCATGAAATGCCTAAAGAATTAGAAGATTATTTAAAGGACTCTGAAAAACCTGTTTTAGACTTTAAAGAAAAAGATGAGTTTGCTGAAGCTTATACAGAATTTTATAATACCAGCGTTTTACAATAAAGGTTCTTTTTAACTAAGAAAGAATTAAAAAATACTATGAAAAAAACAATTAAAAGTCTAAAATCTATAGCATTACTTGCCTTGATTTTAGTAGTCACAATTGCATGTGACAAAGATTTTGCTAATATAGATAGCAATATAGAAGGCATAAAGAATTTTGATGCTACAAGTAGAGTTTTCCCTTTAGTAACTTACACACAATCTGTAACACCATACAATCCTTCTGGTAATCCAGATATGACTGGAGTACAAACAACAGAGCTCTCTACAAACTTATTAGGTGTATATAAAGATCCAAACTCTGAATTTGGTACAACATCTGCAAGTATAATTACTCAAGTTATTCCAAGATTCTTTGGCCCTGATTTTGGAACAGATCCTGTTCTTGAAGGAGTAAAACTAACAGTTCCATACTATTCAATATTAGAATCAACAGATGATAATGGAGCTAACACTTATAGCTTAGATTCTATTTTTGGTAATCCAGAGGTTGCTTATAAACTATCTATCTATGAATCTAAATATCTAATAAGAGATCTAGATCCAAATACAGAATTTGAAGAACAACAATTTTATTATTCTAATGAAGAAGAATTGTTTTGCAATCAAATTGGTCAACTATTATATGAAAGCACAACCGCAAATCCTTTTAGACCTAGTCCTCAAGAAATTCTTGTTCTAGATGATGATGGTGAAGTTTCACAACGCTTATCTCCTAGATTGGAATTAGAACTTTTTAATCCTAATTTACCAATTGATGATCCTACTAATGCTTTTTTACAAAATTTATTTTTTAGTGAAGAAGGTAAAGCAGCTTTTGACAATGCAAATGGTTTTGTTGATTATTTTAGAGGTCTTATTTTTAAAGTTGAACCTATAACCAATGATGGTAGTATGATCGTATTAAATTTTGGTTCTAGTGAAACAAACATTATAGTTGACTATACTAATGAAGAAGAAATAGCAGGTACTGCTCTAGGCAGCACTGAGTTCACCTTAAACTTTAATAGAAAAAGAGTTAATACTTTTAATACTACTGGAGTTACCACAGATTTAAACGGAGACGCTATAAATGGTAATGAAAATTTATACTTAAAAGGTTTAGATGGCTACATGGCAGTTGTTGATCTATTTGGAGATGAAGAAGCAGAATTTAGAAGTAAAAAAGACAAATGGTTAATTAATGAAGCTAATTTAATTTTTCATGTTGATGAAACAAAAATTACCGACAATGAAAATGAGCCGACTAGACTATTATTATTCGATTTAAAAAACAATGTTCCTGTTGTAGATTTTTTCTTAGATGGCTCTACAAATACAACAAATCCTAATAATTCTAAAATAGTTCACGCTGAAGCATTGAGTGAAGGAAAATATAAGTTTAGAATAACAAACCATATTAATAATATACTAAAAAGAGATTCTACTAATACTAAATTAGGATTATACGTGAGTTCAAACGTTAATTTATCTCAAAACTCAAAGATTCAAAACGCAGTTGAAGACGAAGACGATGAAACTGTACTTAGCTTAATCCCAACTAGTAGCATCCTTCAAGCAAAAGCAACCATTTTACATGGAAATCAATCTTTAACAGTTGATAAACGTCCCGAATTTGAAATCTTTTATACAGAACCAGAAAACTAATCACATATGTGCGGAATTGTAGGATATATAGGAAAGAGAGAAGCTTACCCAATTATATTAGAAGGCCTAAAACGTTTAGAATATAGAGGTTATGATAGTGCTGGAATTGCACTTTATGACGGAAACTCTATTCAACTATCTAAAACAAAAGGAAAGGTAGTAGATCTAGAAAATCGTGTCAATAATGAAATAGAAACAACAGGTTCTCTTGGAATTGGTCACACTAGATGGGCGACTCATGGCGTTCCTAATGATATTAACTCACATCCTCATTACTCAAACTCTGGTGATTTAGTTATAATTCATAATGGAATTATAGAAAACTATGCTTCAATTAAAAAAGAATTAATTAAAAGAGGTTATACTTTTAGTTCTGAAACTGATACTGAGGTTTTAATAAATTTAATTGAAGACGTAAAAAAGAACGAACAAGTTAAGTTAGGAAAAGCAGTACAAATAGCTCTTAACCAAGTTGTTGGAGCATACGCTATTGCCGTTTTTGACAAAAACAAACCAGACGAAATTGTAGTTGCAAAATTAGGAAGTCCGTTAGCTATAGGTGTTGGTGAAAATGAATTTTTTATCGCAAGTGATGCTACTCCTTTTTTAGAGTATACTAAAAAAGCCATTTATTTAGAAGATGAAGAAATGGCTATTGTAAGATTAAAAAAAGGTGTTAAAATAAGGAAAATTAAGAATGATGCATTAGTAGATCCTTATATCCAAGAATTGCAACTTAATTTAGAACAAATCGTCAAAGGTGGTTATGAGCATTTTATGCTTAAAGAAATCCACGAGCAACCAAATGCTATAAAAGATACTTATAGAGGGCGATTGAATGCTAATAAAGGTCAGGTTAGAATGGCTGGTATAGATGACAATCTTGAAAAGTTTTTAAACGCTAATAGAATTATAGTAATAGCTTGTGGAACATCTTGGCATGCAGGTCTAGTATCAGAATATATATTCGAAGACTTAGCTCGTATTCCTGTTGAAGTAGAATATGCTTCAGAATTTAGATACAGAAATCCTGTTATAACTGAAAATGATGTTGTTATTGCTATATCGCAATCTGGTGAAACTGCAGATACTTTAGCAGCAATAAAACTTGCTAAATCCAAAGGAGCATTTGTATTTGGGGTTTGTAATGTTGTTGGTTCCTCTATAGCTAGAGAAACTCATGCTGGTGCTTATACTCACGCAGGTCCTGAAATTGGAGTAGCATCAACAAAAGCGTTCACAACACAAATTACTGTTTTAACACTTATTGCTTTAAAACTAGCAAAGGAAAAAGGTACTTTATCTCATTCTGAGTTTCATCTCCACTTGCAAGAATTAGAATTAATTCCTGACAAGGTGCAAAAAGCATTGCAATCTGATGCTCATATAAAAGTTGTTGCAGAAACATATAAAGATGCCAAAAACTGTCTTTATCTTGGTAGAGGTTTTAATTTCCCTGTTGCACTTGAAGGCGCATTAAAATTAAAAGAAATCTCATATATTCATGCAGAAGGTTACCCAGCTGCAGAGATGAAACATGGACCTATTGCTTTAATTGATGAGCAAATGCCTGTATTTGTTATTGCAACAAAAAAAGGGCACTATGATAAAGTGGTAAGTAATATTCAAGAAATTAAATCAAGAAAAGGTAAAATTATTGGTATAGTTACCGAAGGAGATACAGAGGTTAAAAACCTTGCAGATCATGTTATTGAAGTTCCAGAAACACTAGAACTTTTGACACCTCTTTTAACGACTATTCCATTACAATTATTATCATATCATATCGCTGTAATGCTCGATAAAAACGTTGATCAACCAAGAAATTTGGCAAAATCAGTTACGGTTGAGTAATCAATTAAGCTGTTAAATTTATTGGCGTGATTCTCGAATAAGCATTTATCACTAGTGTTTTTTGTGATTTAGATAAATATTTAAGGTTTTTTATTAGTTATTTTTATTATGCGCGCATAATTTATCTTAACTTTCTTTTAAGATAGACCCAAATAACGTATATTGCCTGCAATAAATTAACTAAATCAAAAAAATGAGAACAATCTTATCAATTGTATTGTTGTGTTTTTGCGGAATTACTTTCGCCCAAACAACAATATCTGGTACTGTTATGGACAATAATGGTATACCTATCCCAGGCGCAAATCTTATTATTACAGGAACCTCTTTAGGTACTACAAGTGATTTTGATGGTGCTTTCGCATTAGACACGAGTGAAACACCTCCATTTACATTACAAGCAAGTAGTGTTGGCTATTCGACTGAGAGTATTGAAGTAACAAGTAATAATCAAGTATTAAACTTTGTTTTAAACGAAGGTAGTATTCTTGATGAAGTTGTTATTTCTGCTTCAAGAACTCCAGAACGTATTTTTGAATCTCCAGTAACCGTTGAACGTATAGGTTTAAAAGAAATTAAAAACACAGCTTCTGCAGATTTTTATGACGGATTAGAAAATCTAAAAGGTGTTGATGTAAACACAAACAGTTTAACCTTTAAATCTGTTAACACACGTGGATTTGCAACATTTGCTAATACACGTTTCATGCAGTTAGTAGATGGTATGGACAATTCAACTCCTGCCTTAAATTTCCCTATTGGAAATTTAGTTGGTATGATAGAAACTGATGTTTTAAGTGTTGAATTACTTCCAGGAGCATCTTCTGCGCTATATGGAGCTAATGCATTTAATGGTATACTATTCATGAGAAGTAAAAATCCTTTTGAGCACTCAGGAATTAGTGGCTATATAAAAAGAGGTATTACATCTCAGGAAGCTGCTGGCGATAACCCTTATACAGATTTAGGTATTAGATTAGCTCACAAATTCACAGACAAATTTGCTGTAAAAGTGAACTTTGGTTACTTAAAAGGTACAGATTGGGCTGCGACTAGTGAAGTTGATAGTGATAGAGTTGGAGGAACAAGAGCTACTAACTTAAATTATAATGGTATTAATGTCTATGGTGATGAAGTTTCTACTAATATAAGAGCAGCATCTGGCTTAGGTTTCATTCCAGATGTAGAAGTAAGTAGAACTGGTTATAATGAAAGAGACTTAACAAATTATAATGCTGAAAGTGTTAAAGCAGATTGGGGATTATATTTTAGACCAATTGAAGATAATAGTTTAGAATTATCTTATGTAGGAAAAGTAGGTACAGGTTCTACAATTTACCAAGGAACTAATAGATATAATATTAACGGATTCTTCCAACAACAACATAAATTAGAAGTAAAAAACGATAACTTCTTTGTTAGAGGATATGTAGTAGGTGATAAAGCAGGTAATTCATATGACATGGTTTTCACTGGTATTAACATTAACCGAGCTTGGAAAAGTGATACTGATTGGTTTGGAGATTACATTGGAACCTATGCAGGTATAGAATTAAGTGGAAACCCTCTAGGTTTAACAGAACAACAAAAACATGATGCAGCAAGAGCAGCAGCAGATACTGGTCGTTTTTTACCTGGAACAACAGAATACAACAATGCTTTTGAAGCAAGTATTAAAGATCCCGATTTAAGTAGAGGATCAAAATTTCAAGATGCTTCTAAATATTACCATGCAGATGCTAATTACAACTTTAGTCATTTAATTGATTTTGCAGATATTCAAGTTGGTGGTTCTTACAGAAACTATAACTTAAACTCTGGAGGAACAATCTATACTGATGCTGACGGAGAAATTAGATACTCTGAATATGGTGTTTATACTCAAATTCAAAAAGATTTTGACATAACTGATGATATGGAACTAAAAGTTACTGCTTCTGGTCGTTATGACAAATCAGAATTATTTGATGGATTTGTTTCTCCTAGACTTTCTTTAGGCTTAACTGTAAATAGGGATCATAATATTAGAGCATCTGCTCAAACTGGTTTTAGAAACCCTACAACTCAAGATTTATTTATTGGTTTAGATGCAGGTAGAGCTATTTTAATAGGTTCTGCTGAAAGTAATTTAGATAGATACCAAAGAACATTCCCAGTAAGTTTAGCAGGTCAAGCAATTCCTGGAGAAAACATTCCTGCTACAGTAACCCAAACTGGTACTGCCGCTTATGGTGACACTTATGTTGCAACTTCTGTTGATGCTTATCTAGATTCTGGTAACGAGAGTGACCTAGTTGTAACTAATGCTGAATTGGTAAAACCTGAAAAGGTAACATCTGTAGAAGTTGGTTATAGAGGTAAATTTGACAAACTAATTGTTGACTTTAGCACGTACTATAATAAATACGAAGACTTTATTTCACAAGAAGTAGTAAGATCTACTTTTTATGGGGTTGCTGGAAATAATTTAGCTGTTCAAGCTATTGATAATGGAGATTACCAGACATATAGTGCATACACAAACTCTGATGCGGATGTAGCCTCTTATGGCGCTTCATTAGGCTTATCTACTAAAATATTTGGAGACTATGATATAGGTGGAAGTTATACGTTTACTAAACAAGATTTCGATCAAGCTTCAGATCCTGGATTAATGACTAGTTTCAACACTCCAGAGCATAAGTTTAAAGCTACTTTTGGTAATACTGATTTATTTAAAAACTTTGGATTTAATATAGCATACAGATTTAGTGATGATTATTTCTGGGAAGCAACATTTGGAAACGGTGTGGTTCCAGAATTTCATACGGTTGATGCACAAATTAACTATAGAGTTCCTAGTTTAAAAACAACAATTAAAGCTGGTGCTACAAACTTAACAGGTACAGAATATTTTACAGCCTTTGGTACTGGATTTATTGGTTCGCAATATTACCTTTCATTAACAATTAATAACTTATAATAATGAAAACTATAAAAAACATAAAATACGTTTACTTAATTGCTATAGCATTAGGTTTTACGGCTTGTAATGATGAAGAAGATTTTATAGATGCTCCTGAACCTGCAATAACATTACCTGCTTTAACTGCAGGAACTGCTAATTTTTCAAACTACGTTGCTGTTGGAGCTTCTTTCACTGCTGGATTTACAGATGGCGGACTATTTATCGCTGGACAAGAAGATTCTTTTCCAAATACATTATCAAAACAGTTTTTAGCAGCTGGAGGAGGAAGTTTTACTCAGCCTTTAACTTCAGATAACTTTGGTGGTTTAGCTTTAGGTGGTAATAGAATACAAGATCCAAGATTAGTATTTGGTGGTGCAGGTCCTGTACCATTAGAATCTGTAATTGGACCTGTAACTGTTGGAACAGATTTACTTGCTCCTCCAACTGGACCTTTTAATAATCTTGGAGTCCCTGGAGCTAAAAGCTTTCATATGATTGCTCCTGGGTATGGTAACATAGCAAATCTTTCTGCTGGATTAGCAAACCCATATGCAATACGTTTAACTGGCACAACTCCAAATGCTTCTATGGTAGAATTAGCTGTTGCACAAAACCCAACATTCTTTACATTAAGTGAAGTTGGTGGAAATGATGTATTAGGTTATGCTACTTCTGGCGGTGATGGTACAAACCCTATTACGCCTTCTGCAACTTTTGATTTTGCATTAAATACTATGGTTACTGCATTAACAGCAAATGGCGCTAAAGGTGCAATTGGTAATGTTCCAAACATTACAAGTTTATCACACTTTACAACAGTACCTCATAATCCAATTCCTTTAGATGCAGCTACAGCTGGTGCCGTAAATGGTGCATATGCAGCATACAATGGTGGATTACAAGCAGCTCTTGCTGGTGGATTAATTGACGCTGCTGAAGCTGCTAAAAGAACTATTAACTTTGTAGAATCTGCAACTAACGCAGTTGTTATAGAAGATGAATTTTTAACAAATTTAGCAGCTTTAGGATTACCTAATTATAGACAAGCTACAGCTGCAGACTTATTTGTATTGCCAGCCTCTTCTTTTATAGGAACTGAAGCTGTACCAGGAAATCCATTGACAGTTAATGGTGTTGCAATTCCATTAGCAGACAAATGGGTATTAACACCAGAAGAACAACAGGAAATAGCGACTGCTACTGCAGCATACAATGCTACAATTTCTTCTGTTGCTTCTAGCAATAATTTAGCTTTAGTTGATTTAAATAGTATTTTAGATCAAGCAGCTACAACTGGAATTGATTTTGATAATTACGACATGAATACTAGTTTAGTATTTGGAGGATTAGTAAGTTTAGATGGTATTCATTTAACAGCTCGTGGCTATGCTTTAATGGCAAACAGCTTCTTAGATGCTATTGACACTACATATGGTTCAAATTTTAGAGCTTCTGGGAATGTAGCAAAAGCCGATGATTTTGGTGTTGCATATTCACCTCTATTACCATAATAAATACAAAATAATATATTTTAAAACGCCTTCAAATTGAAGGCGTTTTTTTATGTTTAAAAAAGCTAGAAAAACAACTTTTATTTTAAATTAAATCACCTATCTTTGCACGCGAAAACAAATCGTGTTTTCAAACAATTAAATAGCATAATATTAAATAGATAAGTAATGTCAAAAGTTACAGGTAAAGTTGCACAAATAGTAGGTCCAGTTATCGATGTAGAATTCGGAGCAGGTACTGAACTTCCAAAAATTTACGATTCATTAGAAATTAATAGACCTGATGGTTCTACTTTAGTACTAGAAGTACAATCTCACATTGGTGAAGATACTGTACGTACTATTGCAATGGATTCGTCTGATGGTTTAAGTAGAGGAACAGAAGTTAACGCTACTGGTGCTCCAATCCAAATGCCAATTGGTGGAGATGTTTACGGACGTTTATTTAATGTAATTGGTGATGCTATTGATGGTTTAGGTGATTTACCTAAATCTGGAGATGCAGGTCTTCCAATTCACAGACAAGCTCCAAAATTTGAAGATTTATCAACTTCTACAGAGGTTTTATTTACAGGTATTAAAGTAATTGATTTAATTGAGCCTTATGCAAAAGGTGGTAAAATTGGATTATTTGGTGGTGCTGGTGTAGGTAAAACTGTATTAATTCAGGAGTTAATTAATAATATTGCTAAAGGGCACGGTGGACTTTCTGTATTCGCAGGAGTAGGAGAAAGAACTCGTGAAGGAAATGATTTACTTCGTGAAATGTTAGAGTCAGGAATTATCAAATATGGTGATGACTTTATGCATTCTATGGAAGAAGGAGGTTGGGATCTTCAAAAAGTAGATAAATCTGCTATGAAAGATTCAAAAGCTACTTTCGTATTCGGACAAATGAATGAACCACCTGGAGCACGTGCTCGTGTAGCCTTATCGGGTTTAACAATTGCTGAATATTTCCGTGATGGAGCTGGAGATGGACAAGGAAAAGATGTACTTTTCTTCGTAGATAATATCTTCCGTTTTACACAAGCAGGTTCTGAGGTATCTGCATTACTTGGTCGTATGCCATCTGCCGTAGGTTACCAACCTACATTAGCAACAGAGATGGGAGCAATGCAAGAACGTATTACTTCAACTAAAAAAGGATCTATTACATCTGTACAAGCGGTTTATGTACCTGCAGATGATTTAACAGATCCAGCACCGGCAACAACCTTTGCTCACTTAGATGCAACAACAGTATTATCTCGTAAAATTGCTGAGTTAGGTATTTACCCTGCTGTGGATCCATTAGATTCTACTTCAAGAATTTTAACGGCTGATATTTTAGGTGATGAGCACTATGACTGTGCACAAAGAGTAAAAGAATTATTACAACGTTATAAAGAATTACAAGATATTATTGCCATCTTAGGTATGGAAGAATTATCTGAAGAAGATAAAATGGCTGTAGGTAGAGCAAGACGTGTACAACGTTTCTTATCACAACCATTCCACGTAGCAGAACAGTTTACAGGTATTCCAGGTGTATTAGTAGATATCAAGGAAACAATTAAAGGATTTAATATGATTATGGATGGTGGTTTAGATCACTTACCAGAAGCAGCATTTAACCTTAAAGGTTCTATTGAGGAAGCTATTGAAGCTGGAGAGAAAATGTTAGCTGAAGCTTAATCATAAAACAAGAGAATTATGTATTTAGAAATTGTATCACCAGAAGCTACTTTATTTAGCGGAGAAGTAACTAGTATTGCTGTTCCTGGTATAAATGGTGAATTTGAAATGCTTAAAGATCACGCTCCTGTTGTTTCTTTATTAAAAGAAGGACATGTAAAAATATATGGAGATATTACTTTAGAAGAAGAAGTTGCTGATAAATTTACAAAAGCAGATAAAAGTACTTGGTTAGCAATTAATTCTGGTACACTTGAAATGAAAGATAATAAAGTAATTGTCTTAGCAGATTAGGTTACAAATTACATACAAATAATAAAAAAAATGCTGAATATTAATTATTCGGCATTTTTTTTGCTATTATGTAATAAAAAAAGCACTATGAAACTCTTCTCAAAAATTGCATTAGGCCTAATTTTGGCTTTACCTGTAACTAATGTTTCAGGACAACAAATAAGCGCACAAGTCTTAGAATCTACTATTCTAGTTAATAAGGCTTCAACAAACAACTCAAGGAATAATGTAAAAGGATCTCCTTATTTAAATGATACTTTTACAGCAGCAACAATAAAACCTTTAAATAAAACTTACCTAGTGAGATATAATGCTGTTGATGATGAAATGGAAGTGCAACAAAACTCAAAACTTTTAATTCTAAATAATAATGTAAAAGACTATGTTATTATTTATAACAATACTGGAAAAACGCTAAAGGTCTTTGAAAATTTTAAAAATAAAAAAAATGGTTTTTATGTAGTTTTAAAAGAGACTCCTAATATCTCTCTATATAGAAAAGACAAAAAAGTATATGTAAAAGGGAAACAATCTTCACATGCCTCATTACCAGACTCTCCAAATGAATACAAAAGCTCTGATAGTAAATACTATATAAAAATAAACTCTTTAGGCGAATCGGTAAGAAACATACCAAAAAATAAGAAAAAATTTGCTGCTCTATTTCCAAAAGATAGTCAAAAGGAAATTATAACAATGCTAAAGAAAAATAAGATTAAACTCTCAAGAGAGAATGATTTAATAAAACTTATGGATTTAATTAACAATTATACAAACAACAAGTAAAAGTTAATCTAATATTCTTAATTATAAGTTCGATATATTTCATTTTTGCTTATATATCGAACCTATAATTTACTTTAAAAGCTATCCCCCAATTTGTTCTTGCAATATCTTGGTTATAATTATCTGTAACAACTAAATAAACATAAGATAGTGGTTTATATTCCCATTGTAATCGACTATTAATATTAAAGTTATCTCTTTGGGTATTATATTGTAAATAAGTTGTCCAATTTAATCGGTTATTAAAAAATATTTGGCTTGTAAACCTACCTAAATGAAACGTTTCTTTTCCTAATTCATTTAAATCAATAGCATTCACATCATAAGATGCTTCTAGGTTAGCAAAAGGCAATAATTGATAGTTTAAATATACGCCTCCAACTGTTCTATTTCCATTAAAATAGCGTCCTTTTTGAATATTAAATCGATAACGAAATTTTGTGTTATTAGCGGAATTAAATCCAACTTTTAAAATCCCAAATTGATACTTATCTGGCACTAAAGCATTCCCATTACCTAAAGGATCAAATCCATACTTAAGGTTTATTACATCGTAATTTAACACAAAATAAACAGCTGATAAGTCTTTAAAAAATACTGCAGAATTAAAAAAATGCGAAGATTGAGTAATATCTCCATTCTTATCCAAATATGTATTATTATTATAATTTATATAACGAACAGAGTTTAGCGTTTTAGATTTTTCATAAAATTTTTGAAATTCAATTCCAGCTGTAGTTTGAGTATAAGATTCACGTATTACAATATTATTAATGGCATCATAGTTATAGAGTCGTGGTGTAAAGCCTACTTCTGTAATAAAATTCTTCTCTACATTTTTTATAGATACGTTCCATTCTAATCCTCGTTTATTATACCAAATACCTGCATTATAAAAGTTATTATCTCCAGAAATATCATCATTAAAACTTTTACCATAATTTACTAAGCCTATCCATTTATTGTTATTGGATTTATAATTTAAATTAAAACCTGCAACACGATTATAAACATCTAGAAACTCAAATTTATCTGTTTCTTGCTTGTTCACTATATAACCAGTTGTTGTAAAGTTTTTTGACAATTGATGTTCTGCTACCAAAACACTAAAATTTTGCGAGCTAGTAACTTCATTTTTATCGGACTGCGCATTTAAAATACCTATTCTACTCTTTGATGTTATATTTCCAGATAGTTTTAATCCAAATTGGACATCACTATTTGCTCCAATACGTCTAGAATAAAAAGGATTAACACCACTTACACCTAAATTGGAAAACAAATCTGCATTTTCTAAAAAGAAATTTCTTCGTTCTGGAAAAAATACTGAAAATCGGGTCAAATTTGTGACTTGTTGATCTACATCAATTTGAGAGAAATCTGGATTTATTGTAGCATCTAATTTTAATGATGATGTTAAATTATATTGTACATCTAAACTTGGTTTAAATGTTATCTCATCTATATTTTTAATAACTTCTTCTTGATAATTTGTAGTTATAGCTGGCGTTATAGTAAAACGACTTGTCGCATTTTTTGGGAGTTTTTCTATTTTAAATTTTTCTGTAAAACGTAAATCTAAATTCGCATAATTACGTTTTACATTCTTCAAAATCGTCCAAGAGTTATTCTTAATATCTCTTACATAAAACTGAACCCCAAAAACATCATTCTCTTTATTAAAATTTAAAGCTTTTAAAGGAATCGCTATTTCATATTGCTTTTTGTTACCATTTAAAAATGTCTTTGCCTGCCAAGTAGCATTCCAACTAAAGCTTAAATTATAACCGCTATTACTTCTACCAACTAAACCATCTGTTAAGTTTCCTAAAGAATTAACTGCGAACAGGTATCCATTTTGTTCTTGATTTTGAGTATCTAAAACCATAACAAAGGCATCACTAAAAACGATAGACACATCTCTTTTTAGTGTGCTAACTTGTGTTTTTGAAGTACTATCATTATAAATAGCATGAACGTATAGGTGCTCTCCATTATGAAATAGTTTTACTGAAGTTTGGTTTTCTGCCAATCCAATATCTGTTGGCAAATAATTGTAGAAACCTGTTTGTTCTTGTAATTGTCCCCAGACCGCTTCATCTCTTTTACCATCTAAAGTAATTTCAGATTCAATAAAAGGAATTATTCGCTCTTGTGAGAAACTATTAAACACCTGTAATAAGGCAAAAATGCAGAAAATGTATTTCATATTAGTTACTCTTTTCATTATCAACTCTAGTTGCAGTTTTACTTATAATATTCCAACCATTTTTTGTCTTTTTAAGAAGAAAGAGATCTATATAAACCATCTTCTTTTTTGGAAAAGAGATTTCAACTTTAGCATTAGCGATGTCTTTAATAACTTCAATTGCTAATATTTTACCATGGCGACCATTGAACTTTCCGTATTCACTATTTTTAAAAAAAGCAACATACGCTTTAGGTGTAAAAACATTAAACTCTCCTTCTTTATTGGTTAAATATAATGTTGCGTTTTCACTGAAAGCACTCTCTAACATTTTTAATTTGTTATATGAGCTTCCTTCTATATAATTCTGAAGTGTTTTTTCAATCATTGCACATTCGGACTGTGCAATTGCAAATTGAAATGTAAAAATTGTAAATAATAATACGATGTAATTTTTCATGATGAATTGTTTTTAGATTTAATACAAATCTTAAAAACCAATAACAAAATGATGTATTAGATTATAATTGAAATGTCCAAGATTATAAAACTGGAGAAAAAGGCTATGAATATTGCTTCTTATATTCTAATGGTGTTTGCCCTATAATTTTCTTGAAAGTAGCATAGAATGTAGATTTCGATGAAAATCCAGCTTCAAAACCAATAGCTTCTAATGTATAGTGATTATTTTGAGTAAGTAATTGTTTAGCCTCTTCTATTCTATATTCATTTATAAATACTGCAAAGCTTTTTCCTAGATTGTCATTCAATAATTGTGATAATTTGTGAGGTGAAATATCTAACTCTTGAGCAATGTCTTTTAATTTAATATTAGCGTTTTTGTAAAATTGTTTCTTTAACATTATTTCATCTAATGTTTTTACTAATACGCTTACTTCTCTTTTTTCAATTTTTTTAGACTGATACTTTTCTGGGATATCTCTAAAAATATTGTCTCTATTATTTCTAAATAATAAGAATATTAATAAACAATAAAATACTACAGAAAATGTAATAGTACCTACTAAATACAGATAAAAATATCCTATAAGATAAGCTGAATATATTAATACATTCCCAATAAAAACAACAATCAACCACAACTCTGAGGTTGTACATTTTTCACCTCTATTAAAGAACTTTTTAAAAATAGCTTTAAGAATAACACCAGATAAAAGAATATAGATTCCCCAAACAGCATAAATAAAATGGACTGTATATTGGCTCCAAAATGCCTTGCTAGTTTGATACGGTTTTATAATACCCACTAAAAGAATAAAAAGGAATAAAACAGCAAAATGAATTTTCCATGATTTGGGAATTATTTTTGTGTTTTCTACAGAAGCCTTTAAGTAGTAATACAAAGATATTCCTATTAAAAAGCAAGCAGATAAACCTATTTGAAGAATTAATAAATTACGCTCTGCCGGTTCGGTAAAAATAACATAGACAGATTTTCCAATTCTAAGGCTCAAAAATAAAAGGAGTAATCCTAAAAAGAAATTCTGTACTCGTTTTTGCTTACTAAAAAACAAGAAATAAAAACTAGCTAAAAAGCCATTAAAAACACCTATAGAGCATATAAAAAACAATAATGGATTGTCAAATTTCATTTTCTCTTAAATAATAATTATAAAAATGCTATTGTTTTAACCAAGCTTTTCTTTGTTTCAATATATTTTTTTTCGCATTTTTTGAAATGCTAATTGTATATGTTGGATCTGATGTTAACGTTAATTTTGTGGTTCTAGTTTCTTTATTTCTAATATAGTCAATAACTACTGTTTTGTTTTTTGAAGCATTAATTATAGATTGAAGAGTGTTTTTCTTATCTAAGTTAACTCCATCTATGCTTAGTAATTGATCTCCTTTCTCTAACCCAGAACGATAAGCTGGCGATCCTATTTTTACATTTTTAGAAATGCTATTTTTATTTAACGAAATACCTGAAAAATTAACCTTAGTATCTTGTTCAATTTTTAATCCTACAGTTTTAAATAATGCTTCATAATCTGGCATCTCACTTTTATAAATATACTTTTCAAAGAATCTATTTCCAAAAGTTTCACCTGCATATGTATTTAATAAGTTATTAAGATTTTGAACAGTATAAGGGATTTCTGTTTTCCCGTAAGTATTCCATACAATCTTCATATAATTATCTAAACTCAACCCTTTTTCACGTAATGATAAATCTAATGCTAAGCCTAAAACACTTCCGTAAGAATAATAAGAAATAAATGTATTATCTCTATTTACTGGATCTATTGATGATGCCGCATCTACAAATGGGGCTTGATAGCTCATTTCAATAGGATTAAAAAACTGCCTTGCTGGCGAGTTCCACACATAATTAAAAGTTCTATTTAATCCTGAAACATATTCATCTGGTGTAATAACTCCAGCTCTACATAAAATAAGATTAGTATAATAACTTGTAAAACCTTCTGCAAACCAAAGCTCTCCACTCATATTTGCATCTTCAAAATTAAAAGGCTCAAGAGATTTTGGGCGAATACGTTCTACATTCCAAGCATGAAAAAACTCATGAGAAACGGTTCCTATGTTTCCTTTCATTCCGCCTTCGGCCAAACCTTCTTTATCTGTTAAAATAGTAGAGTTTCTATGTTCCATTCCATCTCCACTTACATTACCAATATAACAAGCTAAAAAAGTATATTTATTATAATCAAACTTTGGTAATTCTCCATAAACAGCTTCTTCCGCTATTACAATTTTCTTTACTTTTTCAAAATAAGTGTCTAAATCTTTTTCTGTCCCTTTGTGATGTAACACAAATTCAATGTCTTGATTTTTAACTGTAAAAGTTCTTTTACTATAATTACTAATCTCTGTTGGACTATCCATAAAATACTGCAAATTAGGAGCTGTATATGTTGTTCCCATTTTTAGAGGTAATTGTGTTGCTACTTTCCAGTTTAAATCTGTTCTTGGTTTAAAAGTTATCTCCATTGGACTCTCACTTAATTCTGGAGCAAACATAAATGTTGCTGGAATGTTAAGATGAGCATGTGTTTCGTCAATTTGGCTATAAGTGCCATCTGCTCTATTTGCAAACAAAGTATAAGAAATATTTACTGTTTTATCGTGATTTAAAATTTCCCATGCTTGTGGGTTTACACGTTTTATTTTTAATGCTTCACCTTTGCTGTTAAAAGCTTTTACATTATATACATTCTTAGCAAAATCATGAATAGCATATCGCCCTGGCGATGTACGACTCATTTGCATTAAAAGAGAATTCCCTTCTAGGTTTGTATATGAAATATTAATATGTGCTTCGTGGTGTACCGCATTTTCAAAACTTATAGAGTATGTTATGTTTTGAGCAAAAATAAAAGTTGCAAAAAAGATGGCAAGGATAGAAAAAAGTGACTTCATTTTTTTAAATAATAATATGTTACAATATTAATTATACTTTTTTAATAACATTAGTCACAATACCCCAAATTAAAAAATTATTTTCTTCTGTAATATTTATAATAGGATAATCTGGGTTTTCTGGCTGCAACCAAACTTCTCCATTTGATACTCTTAAACGTTTTACCGTGAACTCTCCATCTAAAAAGCAAACTGCTATTTTATTGTTTTCAGGTTCTAAACTACGATCTATAACTAACAAATCGTTATCATCTAATCCTGCTCCAATCATAGATTGCCCACTTACTCTTGCATAAAAAGTAGCCTCTTTATTCTTTACCAATTCTTCATCTAAAGACAAACGATGTTCTTTAAAATCTTCAGCTGGGGAAGGAAATCCGGCAGAGATTCCTGTATCGAAAAGTTGCGCTGCTGCGCCTTCAATAGTTTCTGGTGTAAAGAACGTTAGGTTTCCTTGTTTGTGTGCTATCATTTTATTTTAATAATATCGTTAATATTTGTAGTATAGCGTGGTGATAACCGCTCTTGACGCATTTTCCATGTACGCTTTAAGTCTTGATTCCCTAATTTAATTTTATAATCTCCATATTTAGAATTTAGACTATCTATAGATTTCATTAGTGGTTTATGTTTAGGGTTTTCATTTTCAAATAAATTCATTTGAAAATTATCTGTTGGTACTAACCCAGTTACAATAACTCCAGCACGTTTATACTTTATACCTTGCTTAAAGATAGACATTACTGTCTTAACAGCACAATCACTAATTACTAAAGATGAATTTGTAGGAAATGATAAATTAATTTTTTGGCTAACGCGGTGCTGTTCCATATCTTTTTTATGCCTGTCACTACTTAACATCACAATAATAACATAACAACTTGAGCCTTGTTTTCTCAATTTTTCAGCACAACTTGTTGCAAATGTAGATATACGTTCTTTTATATTATCAATATCTGAATAGGTATATTCAAAACTTCGTGTAGTTGCAATTGCTTTTTTATCTTTTAATTCATCTAATTGTAAAGTAGGGACACCTTCTAAATCTCGTTTTAACCGTAATTCAATAACCGAAAAATTGTTTTTTACCCACGTATTAGATAATTGTGTAAAATCGTAAGCTGTTTTACACCCTTTTAGTTTTAATCGTTTTGTTAGACCTCGACCAATACCCCAAACAGCTTCAATTTTAATCCATTTTAAAGCTTTTATTCGCTTCTCTTCACTATCTATAACATATACACCATTTGTTTCTTTCGGAAATTTTCTAGCAATTTTATTTGCCACTTTGCTTAACGCTTTGGTTGGCGCAATACCAACACAGGTTGGAATACCCGTCCATTTTTTTATGCGTGTTCTAATTTGATTCCCATAGTCGTTAAAATCGTAATGCTTAAAACCTTTAAACTCTATAAAAGACTCATCTATACTATAAACCTCAACATCTGGTGTAAATTGTTCTAAAATAGACATCACGCGACTACTCATGTCTCCATATAAAGGATAATTTGAAGACAGCACTTCTATACCATTAGCCTTGCAAAAAGAGTCCCATTTAAAAATAGGAGCTCCCATTGGCAAGCCTATAGCTTTTGCTTCGTCACTTCGTGAAATTACACAACCATCATTATTACTAAGAATAGCAATTGGCTTCCCTTCTAAATTAGGGTTAAACACACGCTCGCAAGAAGCATAGAAATTATTACAATCTACTAGTGCAAACATATGTGTAAATGTATTAAAAAATATAAAACATTTGTTATATTCTTAGGCTAATAATTTCCCATAATTGATTATTAGAACTATATTTTTTTAGAGTTTCAAAGCCTACTGCTTTGTGCGCATTTAAAGAGCGTTTATTTTTAGTATCCACTTCTGTAATAATAGCATCAAAGTTGCTTTTTAATTCTTCTGCCATATAATTATACAACCCTCTAAAAACACCTTTTCCTCTTACACTTTTATCCACACACACTTGCCCCATTACTATATAATTTGAAGATCTACTTTGTTCTTTAATTACTTTATCAATTTCATTAAACATTGGAATTAGTAAAGGAATGTCTCTTTTAAAATACTGAAGCATCGATAAAGCATAACCTACAACTTTATCATTGTTTTTTGCTATACAATGCGCACAACTCTCGTTCATCTTTTTTAAAATATCGAAATCATGTTCTAGTGTTACAAAACCTTCCTTTACTTTTTGCTCCTCTGAAATTGAATGGCGTAGGTTTTCTTCTTGAAGTTTTAAAATGGCCTTTAATTCTTCGGTAGTTTTAACTCTATGATATGTAATACTAGTCTTCAATATATTCTAAAATATCACTTGGTTGACAGTCTAATGCCTTACAAATTGCTTCTAAAGTAGAAAACCTTACTGCTTTTGCTTTTCCAGATTTTAGTATGGATAAATTTGCTGTTGTTATACCAATAATTTCAGCTAATTCCTTACTCTTCATTTTGCGCTTAGCAAGCATTACATCTAAATTTACAATTATTGGCATCGATTATATTGTTAGTTCGTTTTCTTTTTTTAACTCACTTGCTCTTTCTAAAATCTTACTAAATACTATTAAAAACAAACCAACTATAGCAGAAAAATAAAGAGAATATAAAAAATCGTTATTCTGCTCAATAGTACTAAAGGTTGCATTAAAAACATTAATAAGCATATCTATACTAATTGCAAAAATGCCTATTACTCCAGAGAGTAAAATTAACCGTCCAGATTTTTTAAATAAATTTATTTTTTTGATTGAAAAACTACCATCTAATGTTTCAAAATTTAAAACCTTAATTAAATGATAAAATCCAATAAAAAACAGTCCTTTAGAAATTAACTTAATAACAATAGTTACTATAATTAAAGAGGTTATATCTTCAGAAGAACATTCGTTTATGTAGGACAAATCGTTTTCCATTATGGCAAACATATTTTTTATTATTAGCAGTAAATAACTTCCACAAAAAACAAAAAACAATGCTTTAATAATTAATTTAAGGCTATTTATTTCGTTTATACTCTTCATAATTATATTGTTAGTTCGTTTTCTTGTTTTAAATCTCTTGCTTTCGAAAAAACTATGCTAAATAATTTAAAAAACAAACCTATAATAATTAAGAAAAGAAACATATAAATCTGTGTATCTATTCTTATCCAAATAATACTATTTAAATACCATTGCGAAATTAAATGCACAAGCAAAGCTGTTAATCCAACATAAATAAATATAATACCACATGCTCTAAAATGTTTTGTAATAGTTTCAGAAAAATAATCTCCTGTCAGTAATAATGGAATCGTTTTTCGCAAATGAAAAACACCTTTTACAAAAAAGCCAAAAGCAATAGCTAGTATAGTAAAGAATATAGACATTGCTTTATCTTTTACAATAAAATCTTGTACTTCTATCGCGCCTTCCGGTAGTAGATCTGAAAAACCGAAATATAAAATACCAACTACAATGTAAATAAACAAGGATAATAATAGCAGTACAAAAAAGACATCTATTAATTTTTTAAGTAGTTTAATTGTTTTCATAAATAATTATTGTTTAACGATAACAAATATAATTAAATTATTGAAAAACAATAATTATTTATTAAAAAAAGATAATATTATTTTAATTACATGCTTTAAATTGATCTAAAAGCATTGATTATATTTGAGTAATGAAAGATGAAAACATCATTGCAATAAAAGAAAGTAACAGACCTATCTGGCAAATTCCAGTTGCAGCTATTTCCTTTACTATTGCCTTTGGTTTAATACTCACCTTTATTCTATTTGTGTTTTTTAAAATGGAATACTTTAGAATATATGCAAACAATATCTCTTTTTCTATTTATTTAATTATAGTTGGCATATTTTTTAGCTCAAGAAAACATATATATATAGACATAAAAAACTCAAAATTTAGAGCTACAAAAGAAGTTGGCCCAATAAAGATTGGACGCTGGATAACTATAAATAATTATGAATATGTTTCAATATTTACTGACTTAATGCAAGACGGCAGTCTAGGTTTTTGTGTAAATTTGTGGTGCGATAACAACCAGCATTTTACTTTATATACAGAAAATGATTTTGAATTAGTAGTAGAAATGGCTTACGATTTATCTGAAAAATTAAATATTGACTTGCTAGATGCTACTATTCCTAATAAACAGAAATGGATAGACAAGGAAGAATTAAAGCAAAAGTTTAAATGAATAAACTCCCTATAAAACTTTTACAAAAGCTACAAAATCGTCAAACCGAAAATGCCTTACGTAACTTAGGTTCAGAAAACAATTTAGTAGATTTTTCATCTAACGATTATTTAGGGTTCTCTGCTAATGAAGCAATATTTAATGCTGCTCATAACCATTTAGTCGCTAATAACATTAAGCAAAATGGTGTTACAGGCTCGCGTTTACTTACAGGAAATCATGACTTATATAATATGGTCGAACAACAGCTTTGCCATTTTTACAATTGCGAATCTGCTTTAGTTTTTAATTCTGGTTATGATGCTAATTTGGGGTTTTTCTCTTGTGTGCCGCAACGTGACGATATTATTTTTTACGATGAGTATATTCATGCTTCTATTAGGGATGGCATTACAATGAGTAATGCTAAAGCTTATAAGTTTAAACATAATAATCTAGAAGATTTAAAAGATAAAATGCTTCGCTATATAAATGAAGATGGCGAAAAATACGTTGTTACAGAATCTGTATTTTCAATGGATGGAGACACTCCTAATTTAAAAGCAATATCGCAGCTATGTAAAAAAAATACAGCACATTTAATAGTAGATGAAGCACATGCCATTGGTGTTTTAGGCCCTACTGGTTCTGGACTAATCAAAGCCTTAAAATTAGATGTTTTTGCAAGAATTATTACTTTTGGTAAAGCATTAGGATGTCATGGAGCTGCAATTATAGGAAGTGATTTATTAAAACAATATTTAATTAATTTCTCTCGCTCTTTTATATATACTACCGGTTTATCACCTCATAGTTTAGCTACAATTAAATTCGCTAATGAAGAACTTGAGAAAACGTCTCAAATAGAAGTATTACATGAAAATATTTCATTTTTTAAATCTGAGATCAATAAACTTCAGTTAAAAGACAAATTCATAGAAAGTAATTCTGCTATACATTGTTGCATTATTCCTGGAAATGATAAGGTAAAAACTATTGCAAAAGCATTCCAAGAAAATAATTTTAATATTAAACCTATTTTATCTCCAACGGTTCCTAAAGGACAAGAAAGACTTCGCTTCTGTTTACATTCTTATAATAGTAAGGCAGAAATCTCTCAAGTATTAAACTTACTTACTACCTTTGTATAAAATGACTTCATTTTATGATAGACAACTATACTATATTAGCCACATTTCCATATTCTACTGAAGCTCAAATAACAAAATCTAAACTGGAAGCAGAAGGCATTAGAGTAATGCTATTAGATGAAAAAACCATAGATTCTGATCCTTTAATTAGCCAAGCAATTGGAGGTGTTAAACTATTAGTTTTTAATGAAGATTTAACCGAAGCTTTAAAGATCTATAATAGAATTAGAGCTTACGAAAAAGATAAAAATGGAGAAAACATAGTTTGCCCTAATTGCGAATCAACAAAAATATTAATAGCAGAACCTACACGTAAAAACATCTTTTATATGCTATTCCCTTTTTTCGAAAAAACAAAACACCGTTGTAACGTTTGTAATACTACTTTTTAAATGAACACTTATTTTATTACAGGAATCTCTACCGAAGTAGGAAAAACTATAGCTTCTGCTATTATAACAGAAGCACTAGAAGCAGATTATTGGAAACCTATTCAAGCTGGCGAATTAGATAATTGCGATACAAAAAAAGTAAAGCAATTAATTTCCAATAATAAATCGCAATTTCACGATAATGCATTTTCTTTAAACACCCCAATGAGTCCTCATGCAGCTGCAGACATAGACAATGTATCTATTAATATAAAAAAAATAACAGTTCCAAAAACTAAAAACAATTTAGTAATTGAAGGTGCTGGTGGATTACTAGTCCCATTAAATAATGATAACACTATATTAGATATTATTAAACCAAACTATAAAATTATTGTCGTCTCAAGACATTATCTAGGAAGTATTAACCATACACTATTAACGGTAAATCTATTAAAAGAAAAAGGACTAGATGTTGCTATTATTTTTAGTGGTAATGAGCATAAAACAACTGAAGATATTATAAAAAAAATGACAAATGTTCCTGTTATTGGTCGTATTGAAGAAGAACCATATTTTGATAGGAATGTTGTAAGAGAATATGCTGAGTTATTTAGAGAGAAATTATGAGTATAAAGGAAAGAGATAAAAGGTACATTTGGCACCCGCTAAAACAGCACCAGCTTCAACCTGAAAGTTTAGCTATTGTAAAAGCCAAAAATTGTATTTTAACTGATGAAGATGGCAATGAATATATAGATGCTATTGCGTCATGGTACACTTGTATGTATGGCCATTGTAACGATTATATTATAGAAAAAGCATATCGCCAAATGCAGCAGCTAGACCAAATTATGTTTAGCGATTTCACCCATGAACCTGCTGTAAAACTAAGTGAAGAGCTTATTAAAATTCTCCCACAAGGTCAAGACAAAATCTTCTTTAACGATAATGGCTCAACTGCAGTAGAAGCAGGTATAAAAATGGCTTTACAATATTATTTTAATAATAACGAAAAGCGTTCAACATTTATAGCTTTTGATAATGGTTTTCATGGCGATACTTTTGGAGCTATGAGTGTTTCTGGATTATCTGTATATAATGGACCATTTGAAGATTTTTTAATAGATGTTAAACGTATTCCAACTCCAGATGGCACTAACGAAAATCAAATATTAAATCTTTTAAAAAATTATATATCAGAATATAATATTGCAGGGTTTATTTACGAACCTTTAGTACAAGGTGCTGCAGGAATGAAAATACATGATAGTAATGGCCTAAATGCAATTTTAAAAGTTTGTAAAGCACATCAAATATTAACTATTGCAGATGAAGTAATGACTGGATTTGGTAAAACAGGGCGTTATTTTGCTTCAGATTATATAGAAACCAAACCAGATATCATGTGTTTAAGTAAAGCCTTAACTGCTGGATTGGTTCCAATGGCTATTACTTCATGCTCTCAAAAAATTTACAACAGATTTTTAAGTAATGAAATGGCAAAAGGTTTTTTTCATTGCCATACCTATTCTGCAAATCCTGTTGCTTGTGCTGCTGCTATTGCTGGAATTGAATTATTAAACTCTAAAGACATTCAAGATAATATTAGTAGAGTTTCAGAAGCACATCGTAATTTTAATTCGCGTATTAAAAATCATCCTAAAGTAAAAACGTCCAGACATATAGGTGTTATCTTTGCGCTAGATCTTAACACCAAAATGGAACGTTATGGAGATTTAAGAGACAAACTCTTAAAATTCTTTATGGATAGAGGCGTTTTTCTAAGGCCATTAGGTCAAACTATATATATACAAACACCTTATACTATTTCGGATAAGCAATTGGACAAAATTTATCAAGTTATAGAAGATTCATTAGAAATCGTCTAATGAGTCTTCTGTTTCAAGTTGTAGTAAATTAATAATTTCTGTTTCTCCATCTATTTTCACATAAAGCTCTATGTAAGTCCATTCATCATTTATCTTTTCAGCTTCAACAACGATATTACCTTCGTCTTTTGGTCCTTTTATTGGAATCGTAAACTTAGCTTCACTTGTACCATTATTATACGTAAAATCTGTACTTCCCATACCATTTTTCTCAATTGGCGAGCCTAAAAACTCAATAACTTTTTCGTTTTCAGTTGCTTTAGAAAGCGCATGCATATAGGTCTCCGAACCTGTTATAGTATCTGAAATTTTAAAAACAGCAAAGCCAACAAAAACAACTACAATAATAATCATTGTCAAACAGCCTCCTCCAAGTACCCAACCCCAATTGCGACTAAACCAACTTTTACGTCTTATTTCTTCCATAATTTTTAATGCTTTATGTTAAAATTCAATATGATTCTCTAATTAAAAAACAACAAATCTTTTAAAAACTCCCAATTTGAAAATATTGCTGAAGCAACAATAAAAGTAACAACAAAGGTCATAGCTGTTACCATTATTTTTGAATATTCTTTTTTTGTTAATGTTTTTTTCATTTTTATTATGTCTCGTTAGATGTTTCTAAAATTCTAATTATATGTATTTCTTTTCTAGAATTCGTTACATTAAAAAAAATTATAACTTATAATTCTTAAACTAATAGGAGTTAAAAATGATAAGACTTATTTTTGCCTCAAATTAAAAAGGCTGTGCTAAAACCAATATCTATAACTGCTATTTCATCAATTTCTCCTCTAGGAAAAACACAAGAAGAAGTTTGGGCAAACTATAAAAATGATGAGCATTGCATTTCTGAAAACAATGGACATTTGGTTTCAGAATTGTCAAAAAATAGTAAAACAGCAATTTCTAAGCTTAAAAATTCAGATTTAAAATACAAATCATTAGATAATTCTGTTTTATTCGGAATCTATTCTGCAAGACAAGCAGCAGAAAAAGCCGGCTGGAAACTACGAGACAATTTTGGAATTAATATTGGCTCTTCTCGCGGAGCAACCCAATTGTTTGAAACATTTCATGAAGATTTTTTAAATAGAAATAAAGCTAAAACATTAAGTTCTCCAACTACAACATTGGGAAATATTTCTTCTTGGATTGCTCATGACTTACAAACTAAAGGACCAGACATTTCACACTCTATTACTTGTTCTACCGCTTTACACGCTATGCTTAATGGTGTTGCTTGGTTGCAATCTGGGCTCTGTGATAAATTTTTAGTTGGTGGTAGCGAAGCCCCTTTAACACCATTTACTATTGCACAAATGCAAGCATTAAAAATTTATGCTAAACAACATAACGACTTTCCATGTCGTGCATTAGATATTAATAAAAAACAAAACACAATGATTCTTGGTGAAGGCGCTGCAATGTCTTGTTTGGAATCTGGAAATAAACCTAATGCTTTAGCTAAAATTATTGGTATTGGTTATGCAACAGAAGTTTTAGAACATAATGTTTCTTTATCTACAAATGGAGACTGTTTTGTAAAGTCTATGTCTATGGCATTAGGTGATTTAAACCCTGATGATATTGATATTATAGTTACACATACACCTGGTACAATTAAAGGCGATTCTTCAGAAATTAATGCCATTAAAACAATTTTTAGCGATAAAACACCTGCGTTAACTACCAACAAATGGAAAATTGGACATACTCTGGGAGCATCTGGTATGTTAAGTGTAGAAATGGCTGTTTTAATGCTTCAAAAACAGGAATTTATTTCAACACCTTTTATTGAAACAACACCTCCAAAAAAAATAGAACACATTATAATTAATGCTGTTGGTTTTGGCGGAAATGCAGTAAGTATTTTACTTTCTAAATAAAACTAGATCTTATTTACTTAATTTATTTATTTTTATTTAACTATTGTTTCTTTAAAATCGTTTTTTGTTCTACACGCCCATCATTATAATTCTTATATATACTATATAATCCAGAGTTTAACTCCTCAATTAAATTTTCACTATTAATTTCATCTGAATCTTTAGGTATTATATTTACATTAGTGTTTAGAACTCCATCAAGAAAATGTATTATTTTCCCTCCATTTGGACTCAAATTATTGTTATTGTAACATTTTCTAGGCTGTGGATTATTTAGTTGAAGAATGCGAATAGCCGTATGATTATTATGCGGAATAGGTGAGTCATAATCCACATCATAGGATTCTAATACACCTCCATACCAAAAAGAAATATCAGAGTAATCTGATGGCTGATTATATACTTCAGCTTGACTACAATCTACAAACTCATAATCAAAACCATATTGAAACAAAGGTGGTTTTGTAACATTTGGGCCTGCAAGATAATATTCTCCCTTAAACGGCTCGTAAAGAATTGAAACTGGATTGTTGGCTATGAGTGTTAAACCATCTGGATTATCTTTCATGTATTCTATATAGCCTCTCATAACTGCTATTTGACCTATTGTGAATTCTTGTTGACAACCATGTGCATAGCTCATAAAATTTTTGACCGGAGGCTCAAGACCCTGATAATCATAAGGAAATCCAACGGGGTCTGTAGCTCCGTATGATCTATAAGTACAATCATCTGGCCACCAAGCCATTCCCTCTGGAGCTGCATTAGTATCGACAATCCTGTCTCCATTGGTATCTGCATTAAAATGAATAGATGATTCAAATCTTGTTACATTTTCAACACTACTATTATTAAGCCCAGTAAAGAAAACATGCCTTAAACTAAAAAAATGTCCTACTTCATGAGCCATTATGTAATGCGTATCTATACGATAATGAGGTATCACTATCGTACCAAATTTCCCTTCTGGTTGTGGCTTAAAATAAGCTGCAGCTCCATTAATCTCCTCCACAGAATAAATATTGATAGCACCAAGTTCATGCGTTCCTAAAGTAGAATCAAGGTAATTTACAAAAACAGCTTCCTCACTACCGTTATCAGGACCTTCATCAATTATCAAGAATTCAGACTTGTTTAAATTTGAAATCCCTTCATATTTAAAAAAAACATTAAACGCATTGAAATTCTTATTGAGATAAGCAATTATGTCCAATGCTTCAATCTCAGACAAAACCGTATTATTCGTCCCATCAGTTTCGTTTACATCATAAAAATATACCTTAAGTACAAATTTCTCAAGATCGGTAAAAGATTCCTTACTTGCTCGTTGGTTCACTTTTGTAAAAACTTCTGAATAGAAATTATTTTCTATGTCATTAGCTCCGCACCAATCACTCTGTCCCAACATAGAGAAAGAGTTAATAATAGTTAGAAAAACAGTTAGTTTTTTCATTTGTTATTTTGTTTTAAAATTCATTCACAGATAGACTATATAGTCTGACCACTAACACTTTAATCGAAAATAAAAAATTACTTAACTATAACAAATAGCAATTGTATATGCGCCTAATAAGGATTCAAATTCGCTCCTAACAATTTCATATAAGTTATAAACTTATTAATGGTAAAACGTCTTTATATATAACCACTTTTTTTGTTTGTCGGTAATAATTATATTTACAATAAATCAATCGTTTTTATGAAAACCATATTTAAGTTCTTTTACCTTTCAATATTCTTTATAACAGCTTGTAATAATGCACAGCAAGACTCTAAAATTTTTGATCAATTTGAATCAAAATTTTACGAAATAGATGGCTATAAAATTAATGTAGAACTAAAAGGTTCTGGAGATCCTATTTTCTTTTTACCTGGTGGACCAGGAAATTCTCATGATTATATGCAAGGCAATTTTGGCCAGTACTATAAAACAAATACAGTAGTCTTTTTCGACTGGTTAGGCCGCGGAAAAAGTGACGATGCCAAAAGTCCTAGCGAATATTCTGTTGAAGCTGATGTAGCACTAATAGAAAAACTTAGAAAACTTCTAAAATTTAAAAAAATATCTTTGGTTGGCCACTCTTATGGTACAGTTCCTGCACAAGCCTATGCAATAAAATATAAAGACAATGTAGATAAAATGGTCTTAATTAATGGATTTCATAGTGGAGCGATGTGGCAAGCAAACTGTGATAGCTATAACCATTATGCTAAAACACATTTTCCAGAAAAATGGAAGAAAGTAGATTCGCTTCGAGCATTAGGTTACGTCTCTAGCGATCCAGAATTTATGAAAGTCTATGGAAGCTTTCCAACAAAATACATATACTACCATAACACCAAATTAAAACAAAATTCTCCTAAAGAAAAATACCGTGGCTGGGCCAATGATGTATATGTTTCTATTATAGGTAAAGATGGTGATTTTGATGTTTCTGGAAGTATGATAAATCAAGACTATAGAAAAGAACTTAAAAATATAAAAGCGAAAACATTAGTTATTGCTGGACGTTATGACGGTGTATCAACACCAGAATTTGCAGTACAATACAAAACCTTTATGCCAAAAGCTCAGTTTGAAATGTTTGAAAACAGTGCCCATAATCCATATTTAGAAGAACCAAAGAAGTTCTATAAAATTTTTAACACATTTATTAATGAATAAAATAGTATACAAACGAAAAGTACCTATAATGAAATTCATTTTTGGAATAGGTTTTTTCGCCTTAGGAATATCTTGGGTAGCAGGAGGTAGTCTTTTTGGTTTAATCATGGCAGGAATGGCTGTCTTTTTTTTTCATACAGATGGCACTGAAATGGATTTAGAAACTAAAACCTATCGTAATTTTATCTCCTTATTTAGTTTCCGTTTTGGAAAGTGGAAAAAGCTACCGGAAATTGAATATGTCTCTATTTTTAGTACAACTGAAACTTCTACTATTCGTGCGGCAAGTGCCGAAACAAACATAAAAAGTGATATTATCCAACTCAATTTATTTTACAATAGAAATCAAAAAATAACAGCTTATAATACAACAGATAAAAAAGACGCATTTAAAGTAGCAAAAGAAATAGCACAAATATTAAATATTGATATTTTAGATGCAACAGAGCCAGAATCTAAATGGTTATAACTATTTTTGAACCCAATAAAGAGACAGATTTTTTATGAGCGAGATAAAACACAATTGGACAAAAGAACAAATACTAGATATTTACAATAAACCATTAATGGAATTATTATATGATGCTGCTACAATTCATCGTAAGCATCATGATCCAAATACAGTACAAGTAAGTACATTATTATCTATTAAAACTGGTGGTTGCCCAGAAGATTGTGGTTACTGTCCACAAGCTGCAAGATATCATACAGATATTGAAGGCAACGATTTAATGTCTGTTCAACAAGTAAAAGCACAAGCATTACGTGCAAAATCTTCTGGAAGTTCTCGTGTTTGTATGGGAGCAGCATGGCGTAATGTAAAAGACGGCGAAGAATTTGATCAAGTTTTAGAAATGGTTAGAACCATTAATAAACTGGATATGGAAGTCTGTTGTACTTTAGGTATGATTACAGAAAACCAAGCACAACGTCTTGCTGAAGCTGGTTTATATGCCTATAATCACAATTTAGATTCTTCTGAAGAATATTATAAAGAAGTTATATCTACTCGTGGTTTTGAAGACCGATTAGAAACTATAGACAACGTTCGTAAAACCAATGTAACAGTTTGTTCTGGTGGTATTATTGGTATGGGAGAAAAAGTAGAAGATAGAGCAGGAATGCTAGTCGCACTATCTACTTTAAACCCACAACCTGAATCTGTACCTATTAATGCTCTAGTAGCCGTTGAAGGTACGCCTTTAGCAGAAGAAAAACCTGTGTCAATATGGGATATGATACGAATGGTAGCTACAACAAGAATAATCATGCCAGAAACACAAGTGCGTTTAAGCGCTGGTAGAACAGAAATGAGTCGAGAAGGTCAAGCTATGTGTTTCTTTGCAGGAGCAAATTCTATTTTTGCTGGAGACAAACTATTAACAACACCTAATCCAGATGTAAATGAAGACATGAAAATGTTTGAATTATTAGGATTAAATCCACAAAAACCTTTCATTAAAAAAATGCAACCTGAAACGGTAGAAGCGCAAGATTCTCAATTTGAAGCCTTAGGAGAAAAACCCAAATGGTCTAGACCTGAGCATAAAATTGAGCGTAACGAGACAGCCAAACAACAAGCAAAAGCTGTTAAATAAAGCGCAATTTTTAGAATACTATTTTAAGTTTTTGAGCGTTTTTTTAACTTTACGAGCAAAATTTTTAATATTTGAAACTTAATCTTCAAGACATTCCACGCGTAAAAACAATCTCGAAAGATGTTTTTATTCGCGATTATTTTAAACCTCAAAAACCTGTGGTTATTGAGCATTTTATTGAAGATTGGCCAGCACATTCTAAATGGAATCTAGACTATATGAAAACTATAGCTGGTGATAAAATAGTCCCTTTATACGATGATAGACCAGTAGACTACAAAGATGGTTTTAATCAACCTCACGAGAAAATGAAAATGAGTGATTATATTGAATTGCTCAAAAATGAACCTACAAAATTTAGGATTTTCCTTTGGAATATTTTAAAAGAAGTACCTCAACTTCAAAAAGATTTCACCTATCCTGATTTTGGTTTACGCATAATGAAAAAGCTTCCTATGTTATTTTTTGGTGGAAAAAATTCGCATACTTTCATGCATCATGATATTGATTTCGCTAATATTTTTCATTTTCATTTTGAAGGAAAAAAACAATGCATCTTATTTGATCAAAAACAGAATAAGTACTTATATAAAATCCCATATTCTTTAATTGTAAGAGAGGATATTGATTTCTCAAATCCTAATTTAGAAAAGTGGCCAGCGTTAAAAAATGCTATTGGATGGAAATGCGAACTTAATCATGGTGAAATTTTATATATGCCAGAAGGTTATTGGCATTATATGAAATATATCACCCCTGGATTTTCAATGAGCTTAAGAGCTATTGCTAGACACCCAAAAAACTTAAGCAAAGCTATTTACAATGTTTTTTTTATGCGTAATTTTGACAACTTAATGAGACGCATAAAAGGCCAAAAATGGATAGATTGGAAAAATAAAAAAGCAATAATAAATACAAATAAATAAACACATGAAAAAAATAATAATATTAGTAGCATTTTGTTCTACTTTATTAAGTTATGGACAAGCTTTCAATGGCAAAGGAGATCAAAAAATTTCTATTGGAGCTAATTTACAAGAAAACGCTTCTGGATTAAGTCTTAGTTATGATTATGGCTTGGGTGAAAACATTTCGGTAGGCGTTATAACTGCTTATGCATTAAATACAAGTGTACCTAATGCAGATTTTGTTGACCGCTATGATATTAGAGCAAGGTTTAATGCAAATCTAGGAAGCATTATAAATGTTAGTGACGATTTTGATGTTTATCCAGGCTTAAGTTTGGGGCTGAAAAATTTTGGAGGCCACTTAGGTGCACGTTACTTTTTCTCTTCTGGTTTTGGAGTCTTTGCAGAAGTTGGAACTACTTTAGCAAAATACGAATCTAAAAGCCTAAGATTAGATCAAACCATACACAATCAATTTGTTGGAAACATAGGGGCAGTTTTTAACTTATAATCAATGTCTTTATACTAAAACTAAGTATGATTACTAATAGAATATAGAAGATAATCAATTTATTTTATCTTTAATTCAAAAGCTAGACAATAATATCTTTATTTTTTATAGCTAGATCTATAGTTCACGTTTTATTATTTTGATACACACTTAAAACAATCTATTTAATTAAAAGGAGAATCCTTATTTATTATAAGGATTTTAAGTGTAGGTTTTTTCTCTATTATATATAGTTTAGCTACCTATTTAACTAACACAATTAATTATTAACCACTACAAAATCAACTATTTAATTTAAAAAAACACGCTTTTATCTAAAATCATTAATTTAAATTATCTACATTTGTAAAAAGCCCCCTACATATGAAAGCCATTAACCTACTTTCAATTACGCTACTCTTTTCTATAGGATTTGGGTACGGACAAACGATTCTTTCTGCAGGCGATATTGCTATTACCGGATTTGCTTGTGACGATCCAGATAGAGTACTATTTATTTGTTTTAGAGATATTGACACAGGAACAGTCATTAAATTCACAGATAGAGGCTGGATTTTACCTTCTAATCTATTTAGAGATGACCCAACAAGAGATGGTACATTAACATGGACTGCCACCACAAATCTATTGGCTGGTGAAGAAATAGAATTAACAGATACTGCTGGGGTTTTTAGTGCTAATCAAGGTACAGTAGTAGAAACTCAAGATTTTGATTTATCTACTCTTGGAGATCAAATATTGGTTTATCAAGGATTAGATACCAGCCCAACATTTATTCATGCCATTCATATGGATAATGCAAATGGAGGATGGAGCAATGCAGTAACCTCAAGTACTTCTGCATTGCCAACTGGTCTTACAGATACTGTAAATGCCATTTATATGGGAGAGATTGATAATGGTGTTTTTATTTGCTCTCCAGTATTAGTAGAAGGCTTAGCTGCTGAAGTACAGACTCAAATTGCAGATATCACAAATAATTGGTTTTTTACTAACGCGCCTGTTTCCGGGGCTTTAGGAGGTATATGTACATATAATTTTTGTTTGGCTCCAACTGTCTGGAATGGTTCTTCATGGTCTAATGGAGTTCCAGATACAAGAACTTCGGTAGAAATTAATGGTGATTATAATACATCAATTCATGGTGATTTTAGTGCTTGTAGTTTAATTGTAAATGATACTTATACGGTCACTGTGGAAAATAACAACTATATAGAAGTTGAAAATGACGTAACTAATAATGAAACAATAATAGTTAAAACTAATGGAGCATTCGTTCAAAATAATAATAACTCATCTTTCACAAATGTAGCAGGGACATCTACAGTAACAAAAATAACAGCTCCAGCTGAAGACTGGTTAGAATATACTTATTGGAGTTCTCCAGTTTCTAGTGAAACTATTGGAAGTGCGTTATCACCAGCAGCTACAGGTAGGCGTTTTAGATTTCAAGCCGAAAACTTTAGAGATAGCGCTGCCGAGACCAATAATGACAATGTGCTCGTTAATGGTTTTTACGATGATGAAGATGATAACGGAAATGATTGGTTATGGTTAGCTGGTAGTGAAATCATGCAACCTGGAATAGGATATGCTGCAACTTTATCTACAACATCATTTACTGGACCAGGAAGTCAAATTGCACATACCTTTTCTGGGGAGTTTAATAATGGAGTTATTCCAGTAACCATTTATAGAAATGATACAGAAACCAATGATAAAAACTGGAACTTTATAGGTAACCCATATCCTTCGGCAATATCTGTAGCAGATTTTCTTTCTGAAAACACATATAACGCTTCAACTAATCCAACAGGAACTCTTGATGGTGCCTTATATTTATGGTCGCATGAAAACCCACCTGCAAGTAACAATAATGGCAACTCTTTTTATAATTTTAATCAGTCTGATTATGCAATGGTAAACGGAATTGGCGGTACTGCTGGTGGTGATAATAATGGAGATGGTATCGTTGATGCTTTAGATGAACCCAATCCTTATATTCCTTCTGGTCAAGGTTTTTTCGTTGAATATCATAACATGGGAAGCAGCACAGGGTCTTCAACTAATGGTGATGGGGATACAATTACAGAAGGTATCGTTACTTTTAACAACTCTATGAGAAATACTGGTAATAATAATCAGTTTTTTAGAACCTCTAACTCGACTAATGAAGCTAATAAATTGTGGCTTTATTTAAGTTCTGACACGGGAGTATCCAGTCAGATATTAATTGGTTATATAAATGGAGCTACAAATAGTTATGATGGTGCTTTTTATGATGCGACTAGAAATAGATCTATTGGTAATAATACATTCTTATTTTTTACTATAGAAAACAGTGATTCTAATTATGCTATACAAGGTAAAGCTCCAGAAAGCTTAACACTTAATGAAGTCATTCCTATAGGATTATATACCACTATTACAAACCCTGTTATTTATACGATTTCAATTTCTCATTTTGAAGGTGATTTTTTTAATAATAACAACATTTTATTAAAAGATAATTATAATAATGTAATTCACAACCTAAGTAGTTCAAACTATAATTTCTCATCTAATAATGGTGAGTTTAAGGATCGTTTTGAAATAGTCTTTAGAAATGATACTCTAATTGTGGATGATTCAATTACTTCGAATAATATATCAATAATTGAGCTTCAAAATAATAATATTAAGTTTACTGTTCCAAACTCGACAACTATAAAAAATATTAGAATAATAAATGTATTAGGTCAAAAATTATATGAGTTCTATGGAAGTCAAAGCTCAGAAATTTTAAATTTATCAAACCTAAGTTCTGCGCCTTATATCGCTCAAATTACATTATCTAAAGGAAAAGTTTTTTCTAAAAAATTTATTAAAAAGTAAACTTAGCTTAAAAGTTTATTTACTTTATCGTAAACTAAATGTGGTTCCCAACCACGATATAATAGGTAGTCTACAAGTTTCTTCTTTTTTTTAATTGTATTAACTTCGCGAATTAAATCGGCTCTTTTTTCAGCTAAATCATTAAGCGTTTTTATATACTCTTCTTCAGATATCTCCTTATGAGCTTGCTCTATATTAAATTTAGAAATTTCTTTTTTCTTTAATTCAAGTGTTAAACGACGGCGACCCCATTTTTTAATATTAAACTTTCCTCTTACATACATTTTAGCAAAACGCTCTTCATTAAGGTAATTGTGTTCCAAAAGATGTACTATAATAACATCTACCGCTTCTGGTATCATACTCATCCTTTTTAACTTTTGCCTTACTTCTTGATGACAACGCTCTTGGTAAGCGCAATAATGCTCCATTTTTTTTATAGCTTGATCTACAGTATAGGTTTTATTATTTTGATACATACTTCAAAAATAAGCTATTAATTTAAAGGGAAAACCTTATTTCTTTTAAGGGTTTTTAGTATCATTTTCTTCACTATTATATATAATTTAGGCTATCTAGTGTAGATAGCACAAATATTTAATCTATAAATCATTCAACTCCTCCCGATTTATTAGACTCTAAAATGCCCCTTAATTATGAAACAAATAAAATCACTTTTAATTGCATTATTCTTTTCTTTTGGATTTGTGTATGGACAAACAACTCTTGCTGCAGGTGATATAGCTATTACAGGTGTGAACTCAGACAATCCAGATCAATTTACTTTTGTTTTATTAACAGATGTATTAAATACTACTCAAATTAAATTTACAGATAATGGGTGGCAAACTTCTGGAAGTTTCAGAACTGGTGAAGGTATAATAATATGGACTGCAACTTCAGACTTAACTTGTGGTACAGAAATTACTATAACAGATAATAGTCCATATTCTGCTTCAATAGGTACAGTTACAGATAGTAACCTCTTTTCTTTTGATCTTAATGGTGATCAAATATTAGCATATCAAGGATTAGAAACTTCACCAACATTTCTTTATGCTATATTTTTTGGTGGTACTAATGGTTGGACTAATGCAACTACACCTCTAACTTCTGCTGTACCAAATGGCTTAACAGACACAATTAATGCATTATATATAGGTGATTTTGAAAATGGAAACTATAATTGTTCTACTGTAATTGATACTCCTTTAATACTTGCTGCAGTTTCTAATGCTACAAATTGGACCGTAAATAATACAAGAATAACCAATTTAGGAGGCTGTTCATATAATTGCCTTTTATGTCCATCTACTGTTACTTGGAATGGCACTTGGACACCTTCTATCCCAGATACTAATTCTGAGGTTATTATTGATGCAGACTATGATACTGCAACTATTGGATTAGGTAGTTTTAGTTCTTGTAGTTTAACTGTTAATTCTGGTTTTACTTTAACGATTAACAACAACCATACTATTGAAGTTGAAAATGATGTCACAAATAATGGTACTATAGCAATTGAAACTAACGGCTCATTTGTACAAAATAACGACAATGGAATTTTCACAAACCTTTCTGGAGCCTCATCTACGGTAACAAAAATAACAGCTCCTGCTGAAGATTGGCTAGAGTATACGTTTTGGAGTTCTCCTGTAGTTGGTGAAACTGCCGGAAATGCTTTATCTCCAGCTGCTGCTAGTAGACGTTTTAGCTTTCAAGCCGAAAATTTTAGAGATAGTGCTGCCGAAATAAATAATGATAATATACTCGTTAATGGTTTTTACGATGACGAGGATGATAATGGAAATGTTTGGTCATTAACAGGAAGTAGTGATGTTTTGCTACCAGGAATAGGTTATGCTGCGACCTTATCTTTTACTTCGTTTACTGGACCAGGAAGTCAAATTGCACATACCTTTTCTGGGGAGTTTAATAATGGTATAATACCTGTAACTATATATAGAAATGATACAGAAGCTAATGATAAGAATTGGAATTTTATTGGTAATCCTTACCCTTCAGCAATATCTGTAGCCGATTTTCTTTCTGAGAATGCATATAATGCCACAACTAATCCTACAGGAACTATTGAAGGTATTCTATATTTATGGTCTCATCAAAATGCACCAGCAAGTAACAACAATGGTAATTCCCAAAATAACTTTAGTCAATCGGACTATGCCATGGTAAATGGTACAGGTGGTACCGCTGGTGGCGATAATAATGGAGATGGAATAGTGAATGCTTTAGACGAGCCTAATCCATATATTCCTTCTGGTCAAGGTTTTTTTGTCGAATACCATAACATGGGAAGTAGTACAGGATCTTCAACTAATGGTGATGGCGATACAATTACAGAAGGTATAGTTACTTTTAACAACTCTATGAGAAGTACAGGCAATAATAATCAGTTTTTTAGAACCTCTAACTCAACTAATGAAACTAATAAATTGTGGATTTATTTAAGTTCTGATACGGGAGTATCTAGTCAAATTTTAGTGGGGTATCTAGATGGGGCCACTAATCTTAATGACGGTGCTTTTTATGATGCAACTAGGAATAAATCTATAGGTAATAACACGTTCTTATTCTCTACTATAGAAAACAGCGATTATAATTATGCGATTCAAGGTAAAGCTCCTGAGAGTTTAACTCTTAACGAAGTTATTCCCTTAGGCCTATACACAACTATAACTAATCCAGTAATTTATAGTATATCAATTTCTCATTTTGAAGGTGATTTTTTTAATAGTAATACTATTTACTTAAGAGATAATTACAATAATGTAATACATAACTTAAGTGACTCTAACTATAATTTTACTTCTAATAGTGGTGACTTTAGAGATCGTTTTGAAATCGTTTTTAATGCTAATAGCTTAAATGTAGATGGTTTTGAAATATCTGCAAATAATGTCTCAATTATAGAACTTCAAAACAATAATGTTAAGTTTACCGTTACAAATTCGGAAACAATACAAAATGTAAAAATATTTGACATATTAGGCCGGGAATTATATCAATTTAAAGGAAACTCAAGTAAAGAAACTTATAATTTATCTGGCATAAAATCGACACCGTATATTGCTCAAATTCTATTATCAAATGGAAATATAATTGTTAAAAAAGTTATAAAAAGATAGGGAATTATATTAATCGTAAAAATACAATACAACTCAATTATACTTCTTTTATCGATATATAATGTATTACATCGAAAATCAAGACGCGTTACGTCGAAAAAATAATACTTTAATCGATTATTACTCTATCTTTAAGGCGTTGATTAATAGCAAAAATCATTCCCTTATGATTTATAAAAAATATTTACTATTTTTAATAGTACTCTTGTGTGCGTGCCTAAAAAGTAATGCACAACTATCTGCCGGTGATATTGCCATAGTACAATATAATGCTGATGGTACAGATGATTTTTCATTTGTAGCTTTAACAGATATAGCCGTAGGAGAAGTTATTCACTTTACAGATAATGAAGAAGACACTCTTACTGGAGGCGAAGGTACCATATCTTGGACTTCACCTACAGGTGGTATCTCATGTGGTACAATTATTACAATAACCACTACACCAAGTGCTAGCGCTGGAAATGTTACAGAAACAAACGATTTAAACTTTAATGGTGATGGCGATTCCCTTTTAGCTTATCAAGGTACTACCGCCACACCTACATATCTAGCTGCTTTAGATAATGATGGTGCTGCCCCAGATACTTGGGGAAGTGCTGCCGCAGGTAATTTACCAGCAGGTTTAACAGATGGCTTAAATGCCGTTTCTTTATCTGAAATAGATAACACTGCTTACACTGGAACTTTTTCAGGAACAACCGCTGCCATTTTAGCATCAATAAATAACTCTGGGAATTGGACAGGTAGTAATACCGTAAACCAAACAGTTGGTGGTCCTTTTACAATATCAGATTGTGGTGGCTGCACACCTACTCACACTATTACAGGTTTTTCTCCTATATCTGGCCCAGGTTTAACTCAAGTTACAATAACAGGTTCTGGTTTTACTGCAACTAGTACAGTTGATTTTAACGGAACAGCAGGAACTGTTACTTTCGTTGACAGTACAACTCTTATAGCTGAAGTTCCAGTTGGAGCTTCAACTGGAACCATAACTGTTACCGAATCTGCATGTGGATTAGATTCCGCAACAAGTTTTCTTTTTCTTGATGATGATTGTGGATCTGGAGGTATTTCAGCCAGTTTTACAGATTTACTTATTTCAGGTGTTTATGATGATCAAACAGATTCATGTCATTATATAGAACTCTTAAACCCTACAGCAACAGATATTGATTTATCCACATATACTTTAGGTATCGATAATAATTTTACTTTAGGCTCTGCAGTTCCCACTACTGGGTTTAATTTAAGCATGGCATTAACAGGAACTATAAGTGCTGGTAGCACTACTATGATTATATTAAGTTCTGGTGCTTCATGCTCTAGTTGCGCTACAATCACACCAGATTTGTCTTTTTCTGGCGGCGGTCTAAATGATGAAGATCGTGTTGTTTTAGTTAATGGTTCTACAGCTCATGATGTTTGGCAAAATCATACTACTCCAGGTGTAGGTTTTAATCTTGGTTATGTTTTTACAAGAGCAAATACGGCAACAGCTCCATCTACAACTTTTGCTTTAGCAGATTGGAGTTTTGATGGTGATGAAGATTGTTTTGGTTTTGCAATTACCAGTACTCCATCTCCAACAATAGACACACAACCTCTAGATGTTGATAATTGCAATTCTTTTTCTACAAGTATTTCTGCTACAGCAGGAAATGCTGGCGCTTTATCTTACCAATGGAAATATAATGATGGCACTTCTACTGGATGGTTAGACGTAACAGCTGCTGCATTTAGTCCAAGCATAGTAGTTGGTGAAACTACCACCAGCTTATCAATTGATGGCTATAATTTAGATGGTTATCAGTTTTACTGTGAAGTCACCGAGACAGGACTATGCGCAATAGCATCAAACGCTGCGCAAGTAACTATGCAAAATACAGTTTGGAATGGTACTACATGGTCTAATGGCGCTCCAAATTTAACAACTTTAGCTGAAATTGATGGGGATTATAATACTTCTACAAATGGTGATTTTAGCGCTTGTAGTTTAATAATTAACAGCTCTTATACTGTAACAGTAACAAATAACAACTTTATAGAAGTTGAGAACAACGTAACTAATAGTGGTACTTTAACTGTGGAAACCAGTGGAGCATTTGTTCAAAATAATGATAGTGCAACTTTTACAAATAGCACTGGAGCTTCGTCTACAGTTACAAAAATAACAGCTCCTGCTCAAGATTGGTTAGAGTATACCTTTTGGAGCTCTCCTGTTATTGGTGAAACTGTTGGAGGTGCTTTATCTCCAGCAGCTGCCAGTAGACGTTTTAGATTTCAAGCTGAAAACTTTAGAGATAGTGCTGCTGAAATGAATAATGACAATGTACTTGTTAATGGAGTATATGATGACGAAGATGACAATGGTAACGATTGGTTATGGCTTGCTGGTAGTGAGATATTACAACCAGGAATAGGCTATGCTGCCACCTTATCAATTACTTCATTTGCTGGATCTGGTGTTACACATACGTTTTCTGGAGCGTTTAATAATGGTGTTACTCCAGTAACAATTTATAGAAACGATACAGAAACTAACGATAAAAACTGGAATTTTATAGGCAACCCTTATCCTTCTGCAATATCTGTAGCAGATTTTCTTTCTGAAAACTCATACGACGCCTCAACGAATCCCACAGGTACTCTTGAGGGTGCTTTATATTTATGGTCTCATCAAAACGCACCAGCCGATAATAATAATGGAAACTCTCAAAACAACTTTAGTCAATCTGATTATGCTATGGTAAATGGAACTGGCGGTACTGCTGGTGGCGATAATAATGGAGATGGTATAGTAGATGCTTTAGACGAACCTAATCCATATATTCCATCTGGCCAAGGCTTTTTTGCTGAATATCATAATATGGGGAGTAGCACAGGCTCTTCAACTAATGGTGATGGTGATACAATTTCCGAAGGCACAGTTACTTTTAATAACTCTATGAGAACTACAGGTAATAACAATCAGTTTTTTAGAACCTCTAATCAAACAAATGAAGCAAATAAATTGTGGTTGTATTTAAGTTCTGATACGGGAGTTTCTAGTCAAATTTTAGTTGGCTATTTAGATGGTGCTACTAACCTATACGATGGTGCTTTTTATGATGCTACAAGAAATAGATCTGTAGGGAATAAGACATTTTTATACTCAATTATAGAAAACAATACTCTAAATTATGCTATTCAAGGTAAAGCCATTGAAAGTTTAACACTTGACGAAGTTATTCCATTAGGACTATATACAACAATAACGAATCCTGTAATTTATACTATTTCTATTTCGCATTTTGAAGGTGAGTTTTTTAATACTAATACGATCTATCTAAAAGACAATTATAATAACGTAGTTCATGATTTAAGTAATTCTAATTATGATTTCGCCTCAAATGATGGAGAATTTAGAGATCGTTTTGAGATCGTTTTTAAGAACAATAATTTAAGTATTGATGGTTATGATATATCTGTAAATGACATCTCAATTATAGAGCTTCAAAACGATAATGTTAAATTTACCGTTCCTAATTCTGTAACTATACAAAAGGTTAAAATATTTGATATTTTAGGTCGTGAACTTTATCAATTATACGGAAGTGCAAGCACTGAAATTTATAACCTACCTAATTTGAGTTCTGCCACTTACATTGCTCAAATTTCTTTGTCAAATGGAAAAATAATCACTAAAAAAATGGTTAAAAAGTAAATTATAAGTATAAATAATTTACTTATTTATTATTTTATAAATCGAACTTTAGTGAGGTTACTAAATTTCTTCCTGGAGCAGCTATTCCAGATGAATATGTTTTATAACGTTGATCTGTTATATTCTCTAAAGCCACCGTTAATGTTGCTATTGAATTTAATTGATATTGAGCTCTAAAATTTAAAGTATACCAAGAAGGCGAGTACGGGTTTCCATTCTCATCTAAAGCATAAATATAATCTTTTGCTACTTCTGAAGGTGCTAAATTATAAAAAGACAGCTCTCCATTATAATCAATAAAAGCATCTGCTTTAAGTTTCTCTTTTTTCCAAATAAGGTGAGTGTTTCCAAAATTTGGAGCTACGTGCCTAACGGGAACTTCAACACCTTCGGTTTCATCTATTCCTCCAATAATATTATATTGTGAGGTTAAAGATAAGGCTTCAGATATATTAAGTTTGGCGCCAACTTCAAAACCATATATCCAAGATTTAGAAGCATTTTGTATAGATTGGACATCGCTTAATTCTCCATTATAAATAATTTGAGTTTCTCCATTTAAATCATCATTTCTTCTTACTAGAGCATTATCTAAATACGTATAATAAACACCAGTATCTAAAATGAGTAGATCATCAAAATTAAGTTTTAATCCCAACTCACCGCCATAAGCGTATTCAGGTTTTAAGTTATTATTTGGAACTACAACAGATCCTGGTTCTGAGTCAAAAACCTTACCTATATCATCTATATTTGGAGCTCTAAATGCCGAAGAAAAATTAAGTTTCCATTGAAGCGTTCTATTTGGCATCCAGCTAATTCCCGCTGTACCAGTTAATGCCTCCGAATCATTTTTAGAAGTATCAAAAGGTAAATTTAAAAAAGTATTATTTTCAGTAAAGTCTGCTTTAGAAATAACTTTATTATAGCGTAAACCACTTTGAAAAACGAACTTAGCGTTTGGTTTATACTTTAAACTTAAATAAATAGCTGCAGATTGCCAAGTTGCTCCATCTGGGTATCTAGAAACCGCATCATTTATTTGATTAGTTTCAATATTTTCTTCAATAGCTTCAGAATTAACTTTATTATATACATATTCTAATCCATAGAATAATTTTGTCTTTTTAGTCATAGATTTCTCTAAATCTAAATTAAAAGATAGTGCATCTACACGTTCTTCTTTCTTATTCCTTATTGTACTTTTAAAATCTCTATCTATGCGACTCTCCTGAAAGTTTTGATATGCAGCTGTTGCTTGAATTTTATCATATAAATTTGATCTACTACTTAATTTAGTCACATTTAAATTACTCATAAACCAACGTTGGGGTCCATAAAACCATTCGGCAGATCTTAAATCATTACCTCTATATCTAATTAACCTATCATATCTTGGATTATTAGACGTGGCTGTATAAAATAGTCCTAAATCAAAACTTAAATTATCTTTGGGCTCATAACGCACTTTCTGCATCATATTGATTTGATTGTATCCTGTAAATTTTTGTATTAAAGGATTGTTATTAGAAACAATAACATCTTCTTCATTATTAGTTACCACGAATTCAGGACGCAAATAATCTTCTGGCCCGTGCTTACCCATTCTTAAATCACTAAAATCTGTATAACTAGCGTTGGTGATAAACGCCCATTTTTTAAAACCATAGTTAAAACCAATATGGGCAGTTTTTTCTTTACTAGCCGTAGCGTATCTTAATACGGCCTGCGTTTTATAATAACTAGAATCACTATAAGATAATTGTGGTTTTTGAGTATAAAAACTCATAACTCCACCAATGGCATCACTTCCATAAATTACAGATCCTGCTCCTAATGAAACTTCTGTGTTTTGAATAGAAAAAGGGTCTATAGATATAACGTTTTGTAAATTTCCTCCTCTAAAAATAGCATTATTCATTCGCACGCCATCTACAGTAATAAGTAGTCTGTTAGTTGAAAAACCTCTTATCATTGGACTTCCGCCTCCTAGTTGACTTTTTTGAATATATACTTGCCCTGTGCTTTCTAAAAGATCTGCACTGGTTTGTGGATTCGAAAAAGCAATAGATGCAGCATTAACGCTTGATATTTTTTTAGGAATATCTCTCTTATTTTGTTCAAATTTAGATGCAGAAATAACAATTTCTTCTAAGCCTTGAGCGTTGGCTATTAAGTATACTGTGAAATTTTTTATTTTAGTTTTTTCAATTAAAAAAGGAGTATATGAAATATGCTTTATATACAATAATTCGTTATCATTAAAGATATCTAAATTAGTACTTCCCTTGAAGTTTGTTATAACACTTTTAGATTGATCTTCATTATAAATAGCCGCTCCAACTACTGGCTCTAATGTCTTTTTATTTAATACTTCAATGTTTTGCGCTTGCAAAATAGTAGTAATAAAAAAAGATAGCAGTAAAGTATATACTAATTTTTTATTTTTAATTAAAGACCTCATTAAATATTTGTAACGATTTTGGTTTTTTAAAACTGCCCAAATGTAATTCAAAATACAGTAAAATCATTCCTAAAAAGGATTGTCTTTGTTTCGAATTTATTTTCACTACTTCTAAACCATCAAATGTTGTGCCCAATAATTGTTTTAATAATGTTAAATTTTCACTAGAAATACAATACTTACTATTACTGTCATATTGGAATTCTCCATCTTGCAAGTTAAAAAAAGGAGCCTCAATTTGCATAGTATCTGGATAAAAACCTAAATATTTAGATAAATTTAAAAGAAAAAGAAGATGAAAATTAGAAAAATGCTCATTAGCATCTAACCATTGCAGTGTCGTTTCTAAATAATTATAAAGTGAGTCATTCTGCTCTTCTTCTTGTAATGCATTTGATAAAACTTCGGCTACAAATAAAACTATAGCGCTTTTTAAAACATTTGTATGTAAACTAGAATATAGATGATTGACCTTTACTTCTTTTACATATTGCAAACCTCTAGATTCTTTATAATCTGTAACAAGTTGTAATTGAGTAAGTAACTGATAGTATGCAATCTTAGAACCTTTTTTTGATTTTAAAACTCCTTTTAGAAGGTAACTTACTATACCTTTTTTTTGAGTATAACATTTTATAATAAGATCATGGTCTTTGTATTTAATTTTAGAAAGAACAATGGCGTTTGTAGCTAAAATCATTATCGCACAATCATTACTTTTAAAACTTTAGTTTCTATAGAATCTAAATCTGTAAGCATAATTAAATATACTCCAGAAGCCACAGTAACATTGGCTAAATTTTTACCATTCCACAATGCAGTTCCACCATCTACCTCTAAATTATAGCCTTTAAATTTTGCATTGGTCCTAGATTCTGCCTCTGTAACTAAATTACCTTCAATATCAGTAATTTTAATATTTACATTATCTGTTAGACCTTTTATCTTTATTTTATCATTATTAACATTAAAAGTTGGACGTACTGGATTTGGAAAAACATAAGCGTTTGCCAATGTCTCTTCTGGCTTTGAGGTTTCAGACTTAAATGCTACTAGGCCTTTTTCTGTAGCAAAATATACAATACCATTAACATCATCTATAGCAATATCCAATATGTCATTAGATGGCAAAGGTGAATTATCTTTAGTGAAATGAAAAATAGTTTCTTGTCCATCTGAAGACAAATAGTATGCTCCTGTATCTAAAGTCCCAATCCATTTATTATTAGACCCATCAACTTCAATATCTGTAATATATTGTTGAAAGAGAAGTTCTCTAGGCGTACCATCATCTAACACTACAATATTAGACGCTTGAAAACCAGGATTATCAAAAAACTCTGTCGTATTATATATAACTCTTAAACCACGATCTGTTCCTAACCAAATATTATTTTGTTGATCTGTTTCAACTGTCCATGCTTTTTCTGAAGGCATACCAAATTCGATATCTCTAATAAATTTATATTCTCCATTATTCTTATTATAGCCAACAATCCCATAATTTAGTGTAGAGAAAAATATCTTATCGTCACCTACAAATGTAATATCAGAAAACCCTAAATTACTTCCCGCAGGATTGATTATACTTTCTAAATTAAAATCTTGCCATTGTCCATCTCTAAATCTATTTAAAGCATTGTTTGTTCTTCCATTTAATACCCAATATACACCTTGATCATCAAAAGCACTAGCAAAAACAAAATAACTAGTTCCATTATAAGGTACTATAGTACTATTATCTTGAAAATAATGAGTATCAACTAATCCATCCTTAATAACAATAACTCCATAAACAGAAGAGCTTATAAAAACTTCATTGGAGTTAAAAGGATTAATTGCTATATAAGATAAAGCCCAAGGAAATGGTACTAACTCTAAGAAATCATCATAAGGAATATTATCCCAAGTCCCATCAATAAAATGACTAAGTCCAGATTTCCTTACAACTTCTCCTGTTGCATATGGGTTGAAAGTTACTGAGTGACCTCCATGAGTTCCCCATATTTGACCTCCTTGTGTATTAACTTGAAAAAATCTATTTAATAATGGACTTTCTGGATGCACCTCTTCAAAAATAGCAGTGTCTGTAGTAGTAGTCTTTAAAATTCCATAACCTTCTCTTCCGAAAGTGTTATTATATATACCTCTAGTTCCTACATATATTTCATTATTTGAATTAAAAATCGCTGCTGTAAAAATTGTATCATACTCTTCATTTGTAGCTACAAATGCAATAACATCTAAATTTTCAGGATTATATATGTAGACTTCTTTCTGTGTCGCAATTATTAAATTATTATTACTTCTCCTAGTATCTTCAATATTATTACTATATACAGCTACTTGAGAAACCACGTCATTAGTAATACTATAAAGTCGATTATTAGTTCTTGTAGCATATAGTTTATCTTCAATACTAACAATTCCTAACCAATTTCCAGTAATAATTTGTTGCCATTGTGTAAAATCTATTAAATTAGGATTAGATACTAACGCTTTTTTTATACCAACTGCCGTGGCTGCATAAATAAACTCTCCAAAAACAGTAGTCTGATTTATTTTTATTTGTGAACCTCCATTTCCAATAAAATAAGTATCTCCAAACTCTAAATTATTATAATCATATAGTGAAATACCATAATCTGTAGAGATGTAGGCAAATCCATTATAAATCATAAAATGGTTAATTCTTTTCTCGTTTGGAGGAATTGTAGGTTTGTCAAGGATATCTACAACAGATAAAAAATCTCTACTAGACTCATTATAAACTTGCATAAAACCATTTTCAAAACCTATTAACAATAATCCATTGTCTTCTATATACTCAATACTCGAGATTGTTTCGCCAGACAAACCATTTATAGTAGATAATTTATCTATTTCATTGGTTTGTGTATCGTATATAAAAATTGCATTTTCTGCAGCTCCAAAAACTTTATCTTCGCCTTGAGAAACATCTTTTATATCCAAATATGAAAAATGCCCAGTCCATGATTCTGAAAAATCTTGAGAAAAGATTAGTTTTGGAATTATAAATAATACTATTAGTAAATATTTAATTCTTTTAGTCATAATTTAACTTTATAAAGATACAACGCGATTTCAAGCAAAAATATATACAAAACCTAAAAAAGCTTCCTATTAATAGGAAGCTTTTTTAATATAATGAAGTATTTATTATACAACACCTTGCGATAACATGGCATCTGCTACTTTTACAAACCCAGCTACATTGGCGCCTTTAACATAATCTATACTACCATCTTCTTGTTTACCATATTTTACACAAGACTCATGAATATCATTCATTATCTGGTTCAATTTAGCATCAACTTCTTCTCTAGTCCAATTATAACGTAATGAATTTTGACTCATTTCTAAACCTGAAGTTGCAACTCCACCCGCATTAGATGCTTTTCCTGGAGCAAACAACACATTCGCTTTTTGTAAAACTTCAATAGCTTCAGGAGTTGTTGGCATATTAGCGCCTTCTGCAACAGCCATAACATTGTTATTTACTAATGCTTCAGCTTCTTCTTTATTTAATTCATTTTGAGTAGCACAAGGTAATGCAATATCGCAATCTGTACCCCATGGTCTTTCTCCTTTATAAAAAGTAGCAGAAGAATATTTATCTGCATACTCATTTATTCTTCCTCTTTTTACATTTTTAAGTTCCATAACAAATGCTAACTTTTCAGCATCTATACCATCCTTATCGTATATATATCCTGAAGAATCAGACATAGTAACAACTTTACCACCTAACTCTGTAGCTTTCTCACAAGCATATTGCGCTACATTTCCAGATCCAGAAATAACTACTGTTTTACCCTCAAAAGAATCATTTTTAGTTGCTAACATATTCTTAGCAAAGTATACACAACCATATCCTGTTGCTTCAGGTCTAATTAAAGAACCTCCATAAGACATTCCCTTTCCTGTTAAAACACCAGTAAACTCGTTACGCAATCTTTTATATTGCCCAAACATATATCCTATCTCACGTCCACCAACACCAATATCTCCAGCTGGAACATCTGTATTTGCGCCTATATGACGAAATAATTCAGACATGAACGATTGGCAAAAACGCATTACTTCATTGTCGCTTTTTCCTTTTGGGTTGAAATCACTTCCTCCTTTTCCACCACCCATTGGTAATGTTGTCAATGAGTTTTTAAATACTTGTTCAAAACCTAAAAATTTAAGAATACTTAAATTTACAGATGGATGAAAACGCAAACCTCCTTTATATGGCCCAATAGCAGAATTAAACTCTACTCTAAAAGCTCTATTTACTTGAGTGTTTCCTTTATCATCAATCCAAGGTACTCTAAATATAATTGTGCGTTCTGGTTCTACCATACGCTCAAGTAACATTTTATTTTGGTATTGTGGGTTTTCTTCAATAAAAGGTATTACTGTTTCTGCAACCTCATGTACTGCCTGTAAAAATTCTGGCTCATTGCCATTTTTCTCTTTTACTAGGTCTAAAAATGCTTCAATTTTATTTTTCATGTATTTAAAATTATGACATTGTTATTTTTTAGTTTTTAACGACTACAAATATAAGATATCTTTAAAAATTATAGTTGTTTATTTTAAAATTCGCAAAATATTATTTTCTAATGAATGAAATTTAATTCATGCGTTTTATCTGTAATATTTGTTAGTTTATCGGATTTTTTTATATTTGTTGTCTTGTAATGCCTCTTAACCTGAACACAAATATGCTTAAAATTAAACATTTAGTACCGTTACTATTTATTTTACTAGCTTCAAAGGCATCAGTAGCACAATTAGGTTTCTCTCATGAGATAGGCATTATAGCTGGCCCGACTGCATTTAAATCTGATTTTGGAGAACGCTTAGATTTAGAAACTAATGCAGGAAATAGTGGTATAGGTATTGGTCTAGTACATTATATAAATTTTGCATATCGAGCAGATTGTAATTGCTATACTACAGACAATTTTTTTAATGATCACTTTAAGTTAAGAACAGAAATCTCATGGAATAGAGCTAAATTAGAACATATAGGCGAATGGGTAGATGCTTCAAGAACATCTATTGACGCAGATAGACTTAGAGCTCATAATGGTGTATCTAATAATTTAGATATTGGTATGCAATTAGAATATTTCCCATTAAGTATTCGTTCTTTTCAGGCTTATGCATATAAGCTTGCCCCTTTTGTTAGTTTTGGAGCACATTATGTCTCTTACAATCCTCAAGTATCGACTTCTTTCGGTACTGGAGATAGCACAAATTTAAATAATTTTTATGCGCCATGGTCTGCAGGTAATCTACCAGAACCCATAGATGTTAATTCTGGTACAACTTGGTCTATTGTTAGTAGTATTGGTGTAAGGTATAAAATATCTCCAGTAGCAGATTTGATGTTAGATCTTCGTGGTCAATATTATTTTAGTGATTGGATAGATGGTTTAAATCATAAATTAGAAAGTAATAAACATAACGACTGGTTAGTATGGCTAAACTTTGGCTATATATACTACTTAGACTAGATTAAAAAGGTATCTAAAACTTTTGGTTTACCCTAAAGCTTGTTTTAAATCATTTATTAAATCTTCTATATCTTCTATACCAACACTTAATCTAATTAAAGAATCTACAACTCCTGTTTTCTCTCGTTCCTTTTTTGGTATACTTGCATGTGTCATACTTGCTGGATGCCCAGAAAGCGACTCAACACCACCAAGGGATTCAGCTAATGTAAAAAGCTTCATTCTCTCTACCACTTTTATTGCTTCTTCATAATTATTTCCTTTAGTAGTGAAAGAAATCATGCCTCCAAAATCTTTCATTTGCGATTTGGCAATATCATGATTTGGGTGGGCTTCAAAACCAGGCCAGTACACATTTTCTACTTTTGGGTGAGAAGCTAAGTATTTGGCTACCGCTTTTCCATTTTCACAATGACGCTGCATTCTTACATGTAATGTCTTTATTCCTCGAAGCGCTAAAAAAGAATCTTGTGGTCCACAAACTGCTCCACTTGCATTTTGAATAAAATACAACCTATCTGCTAAGTCTTTATCTTTTACAATTAAAGCTCCCATAACCAAATCGCTATGTCCTCCAATGTATTTAGTTGCAGAATGCATAACAATGTCTGCTCCTAAATCTAATGGCTGTTGTAAATATGGCGTTGCAAATGTATTATCTACTGCCAATATAATATCATGCTTTTTTGCAATTGTAGCTGTCTTTTTAATATCAATAATATTCATCATTGGGTTAGTTGGTGTTTCTACCCAAATTAATTTTGTATTATCATTTATATAACTTTCAACATTAGTAGCATTTTGCATACCTATAAAATGAAATTTAATACCAAAACCTTCAAAAATTCTAGTAAATAATCTATAAGTTCCACCATAAAGGTCACTAGTTGATATAACTTCATCTCCAGACTTTAAAAGTTTCATAATTGCATCGATAGCAGCTAAACCAGAACCAAAAGCTAAACCATAATTACCATTTTCTATGCTTGCAAATGCATTTTCTAAAGCTTGTCGAGTAGGATTATGTGTTCTAGAATATTCGAATCCTTTATGTCCACCGGGCGTACTTTGCGCATAAGTAGATGTCTGATATATAGGAGGCATAACTGCTCCATAAGCTAGATCATGCTTTTGCTTACCATGTATTGTTTTTGTATTAAATTTCATGTGTGTGTGTTTATAATTTACTACTATTAATAGTACTCATTATTAATTATAATTTAAACAAAATCTATTCCTCAATAATTTCTTATTTTGATTACAACAAAAATATCTTTTAATTCGTTGTATTCAAATTGTATTAATACCTTTAGCTTATGTTTAATAGCCCTACTTTCAAATTGTTTAAAATTTCTTGTTTTACTATTATTAGTATGCTCTGCTTTTCATGTAAAGATGAAGTTACTCTTAATTTTTCTGAAACAAGTATAATAAGTGAAGATGAAACAATAATAGAAATTAATATTCCTAAAGCTGAAGGTAAAACTGATGCTGCAAAACAAATTAATACAACGCTTACTAATTTTGTAAATACAGCCTTAAATGTAGATGCAATTAATGGAAATAAAATTAGCACAAGAGAAAGTATCACTAATTTTAAAAAATCTTATAGTAATTTCAAAAAACAAATTGGTAAAACATTATACACAGAGATACCAGCATGGGAAGTACTTATTGACGGTGAAGTTATATTTAAAAGTAAAACGATAACCTCAATTGCAATGAATTCAAGTATTAATACTGGTGGTGCTCATAGTAATTTAGTTTTCAAATTTTTTAATTTTGATATCCAAACTGGTAAACAACTGAAAACAAGCGATCTAATTAATGACGTCCCAGCATTTACAGCATTAGCAAAAAAATATTATAATAAGGAACTACTATCTGCCAATGAAGATCGTATTGCCGCTTTTAAAACGGATACTTTTAAATTACCAAAACATCTTGGGTTTAGTGATGATGGTGTCATTGTTTTTTATGATACTTTCAATACTGCAAGCAATAATATAATAGAATTTACTATTCCATATGTTAAAGCAAACGAATTTCTAAACTTTTAAAGCTCGTAATAAAGCTAAAATATAACCTGCGTGTAAACCTTCGTGAAATAATGCAAATTGTATTGCTTGTGAAACATTTGTAAGCGTATTACCTGTGGTTGATAAGGTATATTCTGAAAATGAACTAAAAGTTTTAGACCCAAAATCTGCTTTAGTATGTTCAATTGTAGAAAATGCTAATACCTTAAGCTCATCAACATCTTCTTGTGTTGCTTCACCATCTGGAACCGTTCCTTTTTTATATTTTTCTATTAACTCATCACTAACATTCGGTTTTAACCCTGATAGTTTATATACTAAAATCTGCTCTGTAACAATACTATGTCCAATGTTCCAGATAATATTATTATTAAATCCATTAGGTATCGCATTCAATTGGGCAAGAGATAACTCCTCTAAATAGGCTTTAAAAAAACCTCTCGTTTTAGCAAATACATCAAAAGTAAAATCCATAATCTAAAATTTTGATAAATATAGCAGAATCTATTCGAAATAAATTTACTTTGTATTTTAAAAAATTAAGTTTTTCAATCTCATTGAGAAACAAATCAAAATGCTATGGATAATAAAGTTTATTACTTAAAGTCATGCAGCACATGCATTAGAATTTTAAAAGATATTGAATGGCCTTCAGACTATATGCTTCAAAACATTAAAACAGAACCTATTACTGAAGCGCAAATAGACGCAATGAAAGATCTTGCTGGTAGTTATGAGTCTCTTTTTAGTAAAAGAGCGACATTATACAAACAAAGAGATTTAAAAAACAAAACGCTTACAGAAAACGATTATAGAAGCCTCATTTTAGAACATTATACTTTTTTAAGTCGCCCAGTTTTTATTTTAAATAATAACATCTTTATAGGTAATTCTAAAAATAATGTTGAAGCTGTAAAAATAGCTTTACATGAAAACTAGATATTGGGCTTTAATTGCTGCCTTTGCAGTACAACTTCTCTATGGTTTAAATTACACTTTTGTTAAAGATGTTTTAGCAGGTGGTTATATGCAATCTAATGCTTTTGTTCTTGTTAGAGTTGGAGGTGCTACTGCTTTATTTTGGTTATTTAGTTTTTTAGGACCTAAAGAAAAAATTGATAAAAAAGATTATTTTACTTTCTTTTTAGGCGCTGTATTTGGTGTTGCAATAAACATGTTACTATTTATTAAAGGTTTAGAATTTACAACTCCAATTCATGCTTCTGTAATAGTTACTATTACTCCTATTATCGTATTAATACTATCTGCTATTTATTTAAAAGAAAAGGTGACATCTTTAAAAATTCTTGGTGTTCTTCTCGCTTTTGCAGGAGCCATTGTGCTTACTATTTATGGTAAATCGCTTAGAGCTGCAGACAATGTTTTTTTAGGAAACGCTCTCATTTTAGTAAACGCTATTTCTTATAGTATTTATATTATAATAATTAAAAAATTAACCGAAAAATATCACCCTTTTACCTTTATAAGGTGGTTATTTTTATTTGGTTTAATTTTAGTTGCTCCTTTTGGTTATAACGAATTAGTGTCTACTAATTTAAATAACTTTACACCCTATATTTATTTCGCAGTCGCTTTTGTTGTTGTTGGAGCTACTTTTGGAACTTATATTCTAAACCCATTAGCCTTAAGACATTTAAAAGCATCTACAGTAACTATATTTATATATATACAACCTATAATCGCAGGTATTTTTGCTATTATAATGGGAAGTGATGGTATAACACCAGTAAAAATAATTGCTTCAACGCTAATTTTTATAGGTGTGTACTTAGTGACAAAAAAACCTAAAGTAGCAATTAAAGAAAACTAAAGGTTTATGTTTTTGGGTATGCGCCCATTCGCTCTAGTATCTTCTTTAGTAAGAGTTTTATAGTTTTCAGATTTTGGAAATTGATCTGCGATATCTAATAAAACCTTTGGCAAACTAGTCATTTTCCTAGCAGACAAGTCTATCCAAGCTCCAAGCATTTCACAAAAAGCTATATTTTCACCTTTATGATTATAAAAATTATGATCAAATTTAAAAAACGTACCATCATCACTTAAACCCGAAACTTCTAAAGACACTGTAATTGGTTGCCCCATAAAAGCTTCTTTAAAATAGTGCATATGTTCATAAAAAACTACTGGTCCAATATTATGAATTGCTAATTCTTTCATAGTAAAACCTTGTTCTATTAAAAACCCCATTCGCGTATGGCTCATAAAATTAGTATAGGCAGAATTAGCCAAATGTCTATTCGCATCTACATCACTCCAACGAATTTCGAACTGTTTTTTATACATTTTCCTTGTTTTTTTAGAATGCAAATTTAGTGTTTTCTATGGATTCTCTTTTGCTTACCTTTGTGCAACTTTATAATTTTTTTTATGATACATTCAATGACAGGTTATGGTAAATCTGTATTACAGTTACCAACAAAAAAAATCACAATTGAGCTTAAATCACTAAACAGTAAAAACTTAGATTTGAATGCTAGGATGCCATCTATATATAGAGAGAAAGAACTCTATTTACGAAAATTAATGGCTAAAGAATTGAATAGAGGCAAAGTAGATTTTTCAATTTATGTAGAAACTACAGCTGAAGATACCTCAACAAAGATTAATACTCCTGTTGTTAAACAATACATAGAGCAACTTAAAAATGTTATTAATACTGGTGAGGAAACAGAATACTTAAAAATGGCTGTTCGTTTTCCTGATGCTTTAAATACTGAACGAGAAGAGATTGATGAAAGTGAATGGAAACAAATTGAAGCTGAAATAAAACAAGCTATAAAACTAATTAATAATTATCGCTTAGATGAAGGGAAAGTTTTAGAACAAGATTTTAAAAAACGTGTAGCGACCATAAATGAATTATTAGAAAAAGTAATTATAATGGACCCAGAGCGTGTTGAAGGTGTTCGGGAACGTTTAAAGAAAGGTGTAGAAGAACTTCGTGAAAAATATGACGAGAATCGTTTTGAACAAGAATTAGTCTATTATATTGAGAAATTTGATATCACTGAAGAAAAAGTACGTCTAAAAAACCATTTAGAGTATTTTATTAGCGCTCTTGATTCTAAAGACTCTAACGGAAAAAAATTAGGCTTCATTGGTCAAGAAATGGGACGTGAAATAAATACTATTGGTTCTAAAAGTAATTATGCTCCTATGCAGCAATTAGTGGTTCAAATGAAAGATGAGCTAGAAAAAATTAAAGAACAATTATTAAATGTTTTATAGACTAATAATTAGCATTTAATAATATCTGGTCTAATACGCTTGAGACCTTTTTTATAACCTAAAGAATTATCGAATTGAATAAAGACATTACAAAAAAAGGAAAACTTATAGTATTCTCTGCGCCATCTGGTTCAGGAAAAACGACCTTAGTACGTCATCTTTTAAAACAAGAAGAATTAAATTTAGCCTTTTCTATTTCGGCAACATCTAGAGAAAAACGTGGACAAGAAGTACATGCTAAAGATTACTATTTTTTATCATTAAAAGATTTCAAACAGCATATTAAGGATGATGATTTTTTAGAATGGGAAGAAGTTTATAGAGATAATTTCTATGGCACATTAAAAGCAGAAGTAGAACGCTTATGGGCACTTGGAAAAAATGTTATTTTCGATATAGATGTCTCTGGCGGATTACGTATAAAACGAAAATTCCCTGAACAAACACTTGCTGTTTTTGTAAAACCTCCAGATTTAAACGAATTAATAAGAAGATTAAAAGATAGAGGAGAAGAAAGTGAGGATAAAATTAGCATGAGAGTAGCTAAAGCTCCTGCCGAATTAGCAACAGCTCCGCTTTTTGATGTTATTATTGAAAATGATAATTTAGAAAAAGCTTTAAAAGAAGCAGAAACTATTGTTGGTGGTTTTTTAAACGAATAAGTATTAAGCATAATGAATATTGGTCTTTATTTTGGTTCTTTTAACCCAATACATGTTGGGCATTTAATTATCGCCAATCAACTGGTTGAAAACAGCGACCTAGACCAAATCTGGTTTGTTGTAACACCTCATAATCCTTTTAAGAAAAAAAGTACTTTACTTGACAACTTTCAACGTTTAGAAATGGTCTATCGTGCCACTAAAGATTATACTAAGTTAAAAGAAAGTGATATTGAATTTAACTTACCACAACCTAATTATACAATTAATACATTAACCTATCTCCAAGAAAAACATCCAGACTATCAATTCTCTTTAATTATGGGAGAAGACAATCTAAAAAGTTTTCATAAGTGGAAGAATTATGAACTCATATTAGACAACCATAATATATATGTATACCCACGAATTTCTAAAGGCTCAATAGACACTCGATTTACTGATCACAATAAAATTCATAAGATAGAAGCTCCTATTATGGAAATTTCATCGACATTAATACGTAATGCGATTAAAAAAGGTAAAAATGTAAAGCCTTTATTACCTGAACATGTCTGGGACTATTTAGATGAAATGAATTTTTACAAATAGAAATAAGTTTTTTTATTTCGTTTTTGGTTCTGAAACGACTTTTTTTAGAACTAAAAAACCTTCTTCTCCTTCATTTACGGTTTTTACCGTAACATAAAACACTAAAAAACGGTACTTTTCGACGAACTGCACAAAAATGACAAAAATACTTTTGCCAGACATCCAACATTACTATAGCTTTGATATTATCCAGTAGATAATTGTAGGTTTTATTTACAGGGTTAGGTTAATAGCGGAAAAAAAGCCAACTCTCTCAAGTTGGCTTTTTTTATTATAAAAAATCTAATTTATCTACTATAATACATTAAACTCCTTTTATCATTAATATGAGATAATATGGAATGATTATTTATCTAAAATCACTAAAACTCTCATTTTTAACAAAGCGTTCCAACACCATTCATAGTTATTTACGGTTTTTCCCGTAACGTTAAATGTTAAAAAATACTACTTTTCGATAAACTACACGAAAATGGTAAAAATACTTTTGTGAGATAACTAGCATTACTATAGCTTTGGTAGTATCCAGTAGATAATTGTAGGTTTTATTTACGGGGTTAGGTTAATAGCGGAAAAAAAGCCAACTCTCTCAAGTTGGCTTTTTTTATTATAATAACATCACTTTATACTTCTAAAACTTAACCTGAAATAGTTTTAATATCACCCATTTAAATGTGGTAAGTATTTATCTAAAACGTTAGAAAACCTTATTTTTTCAAATTAACCAAACTTCTTTTTTATAATTTACGGTTTTTCCCGTAACCGAAAATGTTAAAAAATAGCACTTTTCGATGAACTACACGAAAACAGCAAAAATACTTTTGTAGGCAACAATTCATTATTATAGCTTTGATAAAAAACAGATGTAATGAACTCGGTAAGCCCTACAAATCTTTTTCTTATATCGCTAATACTTTTTGGATATATTTCTTTAAGTATTTGGTTAGTTAATAAGAATGAGATTAAAAATAAGAATAAGTTATTATGGACACTTTTAATTATTTGTGTTCCTTTTTTGGGTTCAACTATATATTTTGTAAAGAATTTAATGAGTGGAGACACACAACAAGTTCTCTACAGCAAATAAATTAAATTATTTTATATCCCTTGAATTATTTTAGTTAAACCAAAAACGCCAACCTCAAAAGGTTGGCGTTTTTCTTATGTATCTCTTTTATTAGTTAATCTAATGCTGGAATACGTAAAACTTGTCCAGGATAAATTTTATCTGGGTGTTCTAACATAGGCTTATTTGCTTCAAAAATCTCAGGATACTTCATCGCATTTCCATAAAACTTCTTAGCAATCTTACCTAAAGTATCTCCGCTAACTACAGTGTGAAATTGTGCTACAGGCTCAACATGCTCTACAGTCATTTGGTCATCTACAGTAGCGATTCCATCACTATTACCAACAACTAATATTACTTTTTCTCTAGTCGCTTGGTTATAAGCCATACCAGAAATTGTAGCTGCATCATCATCGATAAGTACATTTAAACCTTCTACTTGTAAGTCTAAATCTCTTATTGTTTCTTCTAGTTTTCTAGCAGCTAATGCTTCCATTTTAAGTTCTGCAGCAGCAGCTTCAGCAGCTTCTTCTGCATCTGTTTTTCCAATACCGAAAACTTTAGCTCCCGCGTTTTTAATAAATGAAAATAATCCCATAATTTGTTTTTTGTTTTAAGTGTTATTAATTACTATTTGTAAAGTTGAAGAAATTCTTCTTCAATTCCAATTAATATAAACAATTAATATGCCATAAATAAGTAAAAACAACTTTAAAATAAAGTAAAACCGATTAAAGAAAATTCTTTAATCGGTTTTAAAATTAACTAACTACATTTTATTCTATCCGCGTGTGTTTTCACGGTTATTTTCTTTCTTAGGTGTGCGTTGTTTACGTTTCTTTTGACCCGACGTTTTTGTTTTATCTACAGTTGTTCCTTCTTTTAAGTATTGAATATAACCTCTTCCTCTAAATTCATATACTGTTCCAGAATCTGCATGAAATAACTCTACAGTTTCATCATTAATAACACTCAATTCAAAAAATTCATTATCAAAAAAGTCATAATCTAAAGTCAATGTTTTTAAATACATATCTCCACTAACATTTCCTACACCATAGTCTCCTGTAAAATCCCATATTAAATTATCTGGATTAGTACCAGCTAAATCTTGAGAACTTCTAAATGTACTGTCATTCCCACCAGATAAAAACTGCAAAAAGTTTTCGTTATCAAATTCATTTAATGCACCAAAGTCACTAGTATAAGTTTTCTCCCACGCTTCATATTCTTGCATGAAATAATGAATGTTATCATAAAACACAAAATCGTAATCAAAGTTTGAACGTTGGTAACCATTAAGGAAATATGATGTATCATTAAATGGGTTATATAATTCTATAGTATTATTGTCTATTTGATATACGTCGAAACTTTCATAACCATCAATATCATGATCTACATCTAAAATCATATTATTTGTATTATAATAACCAACCGGAATTCCGTATCCATTACCTTGGCTACCAATACCAACTAAGTTGTTATTAGCATATAAAGTCCCATTTCTAAATGATACGGTAAAAGCAATTTGCAAAAATGGTGTTTCTCCTGTGCCCAAAGTTTCGTTAATATCTACATACCATAACTCGTAAGAGTTAAGTAGTTGATTTAAAGTTATTCCTGGTGTTGGACCATTATTGTAATCGTCAACAACTACTTCTGTAACACAAGAAGTAAATAATGTTGCTATTAAAGCAAATCCTGTAAGTAATTTTAATGTCTTCATAATCTGTCGTTTTAAGGATTGATATTATCATCATTTCAAAAGGCATGCCAAAATACTCAAAAGACTTATTATCAGCGTTTTAATAAGTATCATTAATTGTGTACTTTTGAATATAGAATTGAAAATGATTTATGAATAAAGAATTGAAATACGCAGTATTTGGATCTGGTAGTTGGGCTACAGCTATTGTAAAAATGTTATGTGAAAATCAAGAAAAAGTAGGTTGGTATATGCGAAGTATTTATACTAAAGAACACCTATTAAAAGAAAAACATAACCCAAGCTACTTAAGTTCTGTTGAGTTTCACTTAGAGCAATTAAAAATAACTAATGATATTAATGAAATGGCAGCATATGCAGATGTGCTTATTTTTGTTATTCCTTCTGCATTTATTCATGGAGAGTTAGAAAAGCTTAAAGTTAATATCACTAATAAAACCATTGTATCTGCTGTTAAAGGTATTATTCCTGAAACCGGGTTACTTCTAGGAGAACATTTTCATGACCATTATAATATTCCTTTCGAGAACATTGGTGTTATTGCTGGACCTTGTCACGCTGAAGAAGTTGCACTAGAACGTTTATCATACCTAACCATCTCTTGTGCAAATTCTAGTAAAGCTCAAGCCATAGCAGACGCTTTATCTAGCAGATATATTAAAACAAAAATTAGTGATGACGTCATTGGAACGGAATACGCAGTAATGCTTAAAAACATATATGCTATAGCTGCAGGAATTGCACATGGTTTAGGTTATGGTGACAATTTTCAAAGTGTTTTAATGAGTAATGCTATTAGAGAAATGAAACGTTTTATTAAAAAGATGCATAAAATGAAACGTAATATTAACAACTCTGCATACCTAGGTGATTTATTAGTTACTGGCTATTCTGTTTTTTCAAGAAATCGCATGTTTGGAAACATGATTGGTAAAGGCTACACAGTAAAAAGTGCCCAAATGGAAATGAGTATGGTCGCAGAAGGTTATTATGCTACAAAAAGTGCTTATTTACTTAATGAAACAAATAAAAAGAAAACACAATTGCCTATTATAAAAGCTGTTTACGCCATTTTGTATGAAGGCAAAGACGCAAAAAAAGTGTTTAAAAAACTAACAGATAAGTTGGATTAGCCTATTCCTCTACAAAAAGGAATCCAATTATTGTAACCACGATTTTTATGGCGTTACCACAAGGGTCGGGCTTTCACTACTCGCTCTCTGCGAGGAGCTCAAACAAACCGTTTAATCCCTAACGCAATAACCAGCTGTTTCAATATTTACACAAAATAATTACTGGCTATTAAGAGATTCCTGCCTTCGCAAAAATTGGTTATACCAGTTCTTAAATGAATTTACTGAAAAGGAAAACGATGGATTTTGAAATTATGCAAGAAAGAAAAATTAAACATAGCCTTAGTTACGTTTCTTTTTTATTTTGATGTAGAATTTCAAAAGGCGCGTTTTAATACGGTAAATTCATTTGGGAAATGGTATTATTTCACCAAAACACCTCTTGCTTCCATTAAAGGAATAGCCTGCAAGGCTTTTAAGTTAATAGTGTTTTTTCTAAAAGTATAGGTTTTATCAAACATTTGGTTGCCTTCAAAAAAGGTCACTTTAAATTGATTGTTTAATGCAAATAAATCCTCTTGCATTAATTCTATTTTAGCATAACTCTTCTTAGGCAAAAGATCTAGTTTTTTTCTAAAAATAGATGTCATTTTTTCTTCAGAATAACCACTAGTTACTATGAGTACCATTTCTAAATCTACTGCTTTTTCATTAATAATATAAGCGTTCCAATCGTGCGTTTTATAAATCTCGTTATACTCGTTTACAACAGCGATATAAATACCTTCTACTTCAGGAATTACAATGTCTTTTTTCATTGAAAATTTTTATTTTTCATTTCCATGAAAATGGAAATCTTTGCAAAAATAAGAAGAACTTTAGTTAAATTCAATGAATGATAATGTAACATTACGTATACTTTTATTACATATATTAGCATAAACAAATAACCAATGATATACCGTAAACCAATACTAGCACTTTCTTTTTTGTTTTTAACTGTGTTATCTTGCATAGATAATGGCTCTAAAACACATGCCATTGCTCAAGAAGAAGAAATTCCAGATTGTAAAATAATGATTATTCTAGGAGACGATAGAAGTGGCTCTTCTCAAAGTATTCAAAAATTAAATAAAGAAGATTATAAAGCTGTAATAGATATTATAAACGAAAACGGAAATGGTTATTTTGCTTCAACTATTTTAGGTAATCCTGCGCCAAATTCTAAAGAGATTTTTAGACTAAAAGTAAGTGCATTAAAACCTTATGAAAACATCTTAACTTCAGATAATCCTACGCTTACCGAACAAGCAAAACAAAAAAAACATAACGAAAAGATAAAAGCTAAAAACGCTAAGATTAAAAAGAAAAACGAATCTCGTTTAAATACTTTTTTGTCTAAAACATTAGAAACATCAATTTTAGGTTATAAACCTTATAAAAATAATGACATTACAAATATAGATTTAGCTTTTGAGCATATTAATAAATTACTAAAAGAACCAAACATTGAAGATTACGATAAAATTATTGTTGCCTTATTTACAGATGGAGTAAACGAACCAAAGCGTAATGGTAAGATTGAAAAAATATCTAATATGTTGGAACTTACAGACAATGCAGAATTGTATTTGGTAGGCTGGAAAGACACTTCTGTATTTTCGGGAATTGAGATTAATCAATTTGAAGGTAAAGAAGGCTTTTTTAGCTACCTTGAAGACTTTGAATGCTTTTAATAAAAAGAACAAACCAACCACATGATAATAAACTGGAACAAACCATCAACCGATAAATCTGAAAATTTATACTCTATTTCTGATGAAGTAGCTGCAAGAGCGAATTCGGCATCAAAACGAGCAAGAGATACTTTCGAAATTTTAAAACCAGACGAAGAAAAACTAAGTCAATGGGATAAAATAATGTCTAATGCTTATGTAGTACCATTTACAATAGCCTTCGTCGTTATTTGTATTTTAGAATACTATTTTAGTCGTGAAATTTACCGAGATATTTTACCTCAAGCACCATGGGTAATTGGTATAGGTATTATTTTTATTTCTATTGTTATTGCAGAACTTTTAGTTGGCATGCTAAGTTCTCACACAAGAAACAAACGTTTTTTTGAAGAGCAAAAAATCTCATCTAATGCTTCTCGTCCAGAATCCGACATTCGCGCAGGTGTTTTTAAACATGCTAGAGGTCAATTTGTTTTTGGAGTAATATTATTTATTGCTATTGGTGCTGCTATTTTTTACTTCTCTAAAGAAAGAGTTGATAGAGAAATTGCTGCTGGTATTCGTGAGTCACTTTTTGGAATTCAAGATATTTTACCTGTTTTATTTTATGTTTTAGAAGTCTTAGCAGGTTTATTTGTTTTCTATTTGTTTAAGCGTTCTGTACTAGCTTTAAAAAATCGCTCCAATAGAAAAGCCTATAGTAAAGAAGTAGAAGTCGCAAGAGCGCATACTAGCGAATCATGTAAATATTTTGATAATGCAGAAAAAGAAGGTTACAATACATTTTTAGATGATGTAAGTAATAATATTCATTTAGGCTTTTATAGAAATAAACACCAAAATACAAATCAGCAACATTTAAATTATGTTAATGAGCCAGAAAAAGAGTTACAACATTTTAAAGCCAAATTTATAACCGTAAATGGGCAAGCTGCACAAGTTACGGTTGATGCATTGACTGAGTATAAATTTAAAGAAAGTAAAACTAGTGATGCTAGTGGTGTTATAGAACTAAGTTTAAATTCGTATCCTGAAGACCAAATAAAGCAATTTAGAATCACCTATTTTAATGCTGATAATGAAAAAGTAATTGAAGATATTTCTGGAAATTACTCTTTAAATAATGAAACACCTTATGAGATTATTTTAAAATAATTTTTAATCTTAATACATAAAAAAAGCCCAATTGAAATTTTAATTGGGCTTTTAATTTATATGATTTTTTTTATAAAGCAGATTTAAATTGCTCTAAGAAACGTACATCGTTTTCACTTAATAATCTAATATCTCCTATTTGGTGCAATAACATTGCAATACGATCTATACCCATACCAAATGCAAAACCCGAATATTCTTTAGAATCTATACCACAGTTTTCTAAAACATTAGGATCTACCATACCACAACCCATAATTTCTAACCAACCGGTTCCTTTTGTGATTTTGTAGTCTACTTCTGTTTCTAATCCCCAATACACATCTACCTCAGCACTTGGTTCTGTAAATGGGAAATATGATGGACGTAATCTAATTTTAGACTTGCCAAATAACTCGGTAGTGAAATATTGTAAGGTTTGTTTTAAATCTGCAAAACTTACATCTTTATCAATATACAATCCTTCAACTTGATGAAAGAAACAATGTGATCTAGCAGAAATAGCTTCGTTTCTATACACACGCCCAGGAGAAATAGTACGAATTGGTGGTTTATTATTTTCCATATAACGTACTTGTACAGAACTGGTGTGCGTACGTAATAATATATCTGGATCTGTTTGAATAAAAAACGTATCCTGCATATCTCTAGCTGGATGGTATTCTGGTAAATTTAATGCTGTAAAATTATGCCAATCGTCTTCAACTTCAGGACCTTCACTTACGTTAAATCCTATTTGAGAAAAAATATCTATAATTTGATTTTTTACTAAAGAAATAGGATGTCTTGCTCCAATAGAAACTGGTTCTCCTGGTTTAGACAAATCACCATAAGCACTAACATCTACAGTATTGTTCTCTAACTCCTCTTTTAAAGTATTTACTTTTTCTTGAGCCGTATTTTTGAGTTGATTTATTACTTGACCAAATTCCTTTTTTTGATCGCTAGCTACATTTTTAAACTCAGCAAAATATTCTTTAACGATTCCTTTTTGACCTAAAAGCTTTATTCTAAAGGCTTCAACCTCTTCCTTAGATTGTGCTTTAAAAGCTTCTGCTTCTGCTATAAGTTCTTTTATCTTGTCTATCATAATCTGTAAATGATTGGCAAATTTATAAATTTTATCGGGATTTGCCTTAGCTAAGCAAGCATTTATTGGTGTTCAATTATATTAAAATATAGAGAAAAAGATTAATCTATATATTCTGTTTCAACAAAGTAATTAACTATTGCTTCTTTCATTAAAACACTCTGCTCTCCTGCTTTTAAGTTTGGTAATTGTTCTTTTACGGTATAGTGTGGCCAACCATCTTCGTCTACAAAATCGAATTCGTAGTAACCATAAGGTGTTAATAATTTACAAATGGCAATATGCATTAAATCTAGCTTATGGTCTTTTTTAAATTTTCGATCTAATTGTCCTAACTCCTGTACACCTATAAGGTAAATTATAGCGTCTAAGTCTAATGTATCTCCATCTGCAAATTGTTTAGATAATTTATCTACCACTAATTCCCAGCGTTGTTTTAATGCTTCGTCTCTTGACATATTATTTGTAACTGTTAATAAAGAGAATCTTATTTAATGTATAACAATTTTAATATGATTCCGTTATAAAAACAAAACCAATTAAACCAAAAATATAAATAGACTCTTTCTCCTAAAAGGACCATTATTTGGTTTCGCAGGCAAAGTTAATTTATATTTGTCTAAAATCTAATATTATGGCTGTTATTGATATTGTTTTAGGTGCTTTACTTCTTTTTGGTCTTGTTCGTGGTTTCATGAAAGGCCTTTTTGTTGAAGTAGCATCTCTTGTTGCTATGATTGCTGGTGTTTACGGCGCCATTCATTTTAGTTATTTTGTTGCCGAGTTTTTACAAAGTAGAACAGAATGGGCAGAAAAGACTATTAATGTCACTGCATTTGCTATAACCTTTGTAATTATTATTATTGTTGTTGCTTTAGCAGGAAAAGCATTAACTAAATTGGCAGATTTTGCATCTCTAGGTATTTTAAATAAATTATTAGGCGGTATTTTTGGAGCCCTTAAAATAGGTTTAATTCTAAGTGTATTATTAATTGTTTTTAACAAAATGAATAATACTATCACTTTTGTAAACGATGAACATATTGAAGACTCATTACTTTACGAACCTGTAAAATCTATTGCGCCTTTAATTTTCCCGAGTATTATTAAGGCAGCAGATGAAGATATTTCTACTGAGGAAACTACTTCTTAATATATAAAATTGATTGGTTTTTATTTACTGTTAGATTGAGTGATTTTTGATAAAAATTGTATCGAGAAGATCTTTTTCATTTATGACTATAATTACTAATACTCATATTTTACGCATTAATAAACTCTGCTACTATAGCTCTTCCTTCTTATAATACTATCGAATCAAAAGTATTAACTCTAAAAGAGTTAATTTCCTCACAAACTCTTTCTTTAACATCCAGTCATTCCAATATACTACCCAAAACTCCTCATTAGAACACTAGCCTGTAAATAATTCTTACCAGTTCTATAATTCTTTTTTCGTTCAAAATGAAGATTGGTTATTTCACCAAATTTAGTGCCTTGTTCTAATTTATATATAAGCTGTAAAATATCATTGTAGTTGCCTTGTAAGGTAAATAGATATGTATTATAAGTTAAATTATCTTTTTGAATTACATGTGGTTCCAAAAAGCTTATTAGTTGAATGCTATTAGTATTTGCAAATGTATTAATACTTTTAAGTAGACTGTTTTGAATCGAACTACCATTAATTTGATACTTAACAAGTAACGAATCGTAATACTTCTCTTTTTGTTTTAAAATTGATAATTGTTTAGGTGCATTTTTAAAAAGCAACTCTTGTTTCTTAAGACTATTAAACTCTTTTCGTAATGCTATAGTATTAGAAATAGCATATTGGTATCCTAAAATTAAAACAAATAAAAAACCTATTAATAATGCTATGTTTTTGTTTTTGCTAGTCATTATTAATATTGATTTTTAAACTAAAAGTTGATTTGGACCTTGTAAGATCACTATAGTCTATAATTTCTACATTTTTAACCCAGTCATTCGTTTCTATATCATTAATCCATTTAGAAAACACCTCACTAGAATTAGAGTCTCCAGATACTAATATAACATTGCTATTCAATTCAATATCTTTTTCAGCTTTGATTCTTTTTAATAAAGGCTGATAGTTTAGCTGTGATAAAAGAATGGAATTAGGTAAACTTTGTACAATAGCATTTGCGTAAAAAGAGCTTTTAGAGCTACTGCTTTTAAGCATATTATCTACCATTTCTTGAGTTTTATTTACAGACTTACTTAGGTCTAAAATCTTTTTCTTAGTTGTTAGGTTTATTTGTGAAGTTTGTTGTAGCTCATTTACTTTATTATAATAATGATTAAAAAACAAGAAATTTATAAACAGTAAACCTAAAATGAGAAGACCAGCATATTTTAAAAATTGATTAAAAAAGCGTTTGTTATTATATTCTCTTAATAAATTCTTCTTTTGTGTTTCAAAGTTGGTATTAGAATTATTCGATTTTAAAACAGATTGTAATGCTCCAGAAAAGGACAAAATCGTATGATTAGATATAGATAATCCATTAATATCATATGTTCGATTCTCTAAATCATTAATCTTTTTTATATCTACTAACTCCTCTTTTTCAATAGAAACATAGGCATTAGATGTTGCTATTTTTTCTTCAGAATTAATAAACCTTGTAACACTAGAAATGAGAGAATTTCCTAAACTAAAATTAATTACAGACACCCCTAATTGAGAATATTGCTCTATCAAATTATCAACATATTCCTTTCTGCAAATAGATATAAAACGATTACTTTTTTGTTTAACAAGCTCATAATAAAAATCATCTAAATTAATATTTGGAAATGCTTGATAGACTACTTTTAAATCATTATTTATATTGCCAATAACTCTTTTAGTAATAACATTATCATTATTTATGACTAATGTAATATGTTGCTTTTTGGGAAGTGAATTGAAAGCATCATCAATAGAAGAAACCTCAGAAGTATGCTCAATATCAACCTGGTTTTTTGCTTTTTTTAGAAGCGAGGTAATAATTACTCCCTTACCATTTTTTATAGTATGTTCTATACCACAAAAACGGTTTCCAAATAACAAATATGATTTTATTTTATTAAGCATTAATAAACTACTGTTGGTTTTATTAATACTGACAACTTTGATTTCTTAGCTGTTCTTGTACGCCTACTAAACAAATATTTTATTATTGGAATCCTTGCTAAAAAGGGTACTCCTGATCCAGAATCATTTTTTGCATTTTCCTCTAACCCTCCAAGAATAGCAATATCTTGATCTTGCATACGAATAATAGATGTAAATGTCCTAGAATTAATATCTGGCGGCGCATCTGCATCAATTCTATTCCCAAAACTTGATTGTATAACATTTATGTCTAATAAAACATGTCCATCTCCTGTAACCGATGGTTTTATGGTTAAACCTAATTCTGCTTCTATAGGAACGTAATTTACAATTTCATTTGTTAAAGGGTTATCTGCTCCAATAATACTTCTTTCGGTAACCGTATAATAAGATGTTTGTCCATTAGAAAATGTTGCTCTGTGACCATTTAAAGTTGCTAATTTAGGCGTTGATAAAATTTTAAAATTACCATTAGATTCCATTAACTTTATTTTAGAAAAAAAGTTTGGAACAACCTTGCCTAAATTAAAACCAGCAAAATCACCAAAGCCTCCAATAATTTTATTTATTGTTTTTGCGCCTAAGGTAATATCTGTTTCAGGATATATTCCTCCTTGGGTTGTTACTGGTTCATTTCCTATTCCCCATTCAATTCCAGTATCTGTAGTTGTGTTTCTGCTCACTTCAATAATCATGACTTCAATAAGTACTACAGGAACTGGCTTATCTATTTGATTAATAAATGCTTTAAAGCGTTCTATTTTTGTGCTTGGACCAGTAACGTAAAAGCTATTAAGTTCATAATCTGTATTAAAGTCTAAACCTTCTTTTACTTCTTCCGGAACAATAGTTAATAAGTCTTTAGATTCTGCACTTCTTGGACTTTGTGTTCCTCTTTGAGTATTATTATTTCTATTTGTTTGTTGAGAGTTGTTACCAAAATTATTACTTCTTGCTTGGTTATTAAAACCTATGCTATTTCCATAATTTCCGGTTCTGTAATTATTACTAAAATTATTCCTAGAAGAAGTTCCGCCTGCAGGATCTGATAATAGTTCTACAGAACGATATTGCAAGTATACAATTTCAACCTTGCGAACACTTAACTGTTTCTCTGTACCAAAGAAGTACACATTACCTTCCTTTTTAAAGGTAAAAACAGCATCGTCCGTTTTACTACTTACACTTTGTTGGTTATTTGGGTTTTGTCCAGACCTTGGTTGTTGCGAGTTTTGACTATTAATAGGCGTTGTTGAAGACGACGAATTCGCTTCAAAAATCTTGACTAATAAATCATCAAAACTTATGTTTTTTGTTTTAAAAGAAGCTGTTCCTGCATTATCTAAAGGAGATGCTGTAAAAACATCTATATCTAATTCATTTCCTATATCGTTAATAATATTTCCTATAGGTTCGTTTACAATATTAACTTCTAATAGTTTCTTTTCTTTATCTATAACTTTAAAAAAGAAATTAGATCTACGTCTTTTTACTGGTCTTTGAGCTGTTTGGTTTGAATTAGAACCATTAGCATTACTTACAACTGCATTATTTTCAAACACATAAAACCCTTCTTTTGTCTTTTCTACATATAAATTATTAGCAAGTGCTAAGTTTTCCATTGCCGTATCAAATGGCACTTGTTGTATATAAGCTGTTATTGCTTTATTCTCAAGACCTGGAGTGAACACAAGATTCTTTCCAGAATTATCCATTATTTTTTTAAAAACATCATACAGTTTGTCTCCTTTTGCATCTATAGAGATCGACTTATTTGCTGGAATATATGTAATAGGAATAATGCGTTCTTCTATTTCTTTCTGTGGCTCTTGGTATTTTTTTACTGCTAATATATTACCAGTAAAATCTATTGTTAGACTATGTTCTTTACATAAAAAGACTAATAAATTTGTGACTGTAACATCTGGAAAACTAGGTGAAATTATAATATTGTTTAAGTCGTTAGAAGAATTGATGTTTAACTTATGTACCTCTGCAACAGCCTTTAAAAAAGTAGACAACTGGATGTCTTTAACGGTTATTTCTGTTTTTAAATTTTCGGTTAAACCATTATTTGTAACAGACAAAGCTGTTAATTGATTTTTTATAGTTTCTATACGTTGTTCTTCTTTCTGGGCAAAAGAAAAACTAAAGTAGAATAGTAATATTATGTAGATTATTTTTTTCATCTCTATGCTAGCCGTTAACGAGTAACTTTTTAATTAGTTTAATCAGATAATAAAGCATAAACCTCTTCAACCGAAGTTATCCCTTTTTCTATTAATTCTATTGCATTACTTTTAAGTGTAGCAATATTATGTTCTTTAATATAACTATCTATTTCTAAATCGTTATGTTTTATATTCTCTATTAGCGTTTTTGTAATAGGTATAATTTCATAAATCGCTTTTCTATCTTTATACCCTGTATAATAGCAAGCATTGCAACCAACTGCTCTATAATGCGTTTTTAAACTGTTTGGGATTTCAAAATTAGAAGGAAATATAGCATCCGTAATAACGCTTTCTTCTTTACAAGTATTGCATAGTTTTCTAACCAATCTTTGTGCAACACTAACATTTAAAGTACTCGCTATTAAAAAAGCTGGAATTCCCATATCAATTAATCTTGAAATAGTAGCCCATGCAGAGTTTGTATGTATTGTTGACAAAACTAGATGTCCCGTCAAGGCTGCGCGAATAGCCATGTTAGCCGTCTTAGCATCTCTAATCTCACCAACCATTATTACATCTGGATCTTGACGTAAAAAGGTACGCAATGTACTGGCAAAATCTAATCCAATATTTTCTTTTAATTGTACTTGATTAATACCCTCAAGTGTGTATTCAATTGGATCTTCTATTGTAAGAATATTGGTTTGGTTATCATTTAATAGCTTAAGCGTTGCGTAAAGCGTTGTTGTTTTTCCAGATCCTGTTGGTCCTGATATTAAGATAATACCATTAGGTTTTTTAATTGTCTCTTTATAAACTCTAAGCTCTGAATTAGAGAAACCTAAATCTTCTAAATTAATATGATTAGCATCTTTACTTAAAATACGCAAAACCATTTTTTCACCATGTAGTGTTGGCAATGAGGATACACGAATATCAAATTCATCAGTATTTGTTTTTACTGTAATTCGACCATCTTGAGGCAAACGCTTTTCAGAAATATCTAAACCTGCTTTTATTTTAAGTTTATTTATAATAACAGGATACTCATCTAAAGGAATTAAAAATTGTTCTTTTAATTTACCATCTAACCTAAAACGGACTCTACATTTTAACTCGTAAGATTCAAAATGGATGTCACTACTACCAATATTTTTTGCAGAATACAATAACTTCTCTAAAAAATCACTACTATAATGAAAATCTTCTGTTTTATTAGAATTTTGTTGTCTAAAATTTGTTGCTAAATACTGTCTAATATTTTCTGAAGATTCAGATAATAATTCGATCTTTTGTCCTAAAACAATTTCTAACTCTTGTTTAAGCGCTTTTGAAACATTATCAGATTTAAAAATAACATATTCATTGTTAGCTTCAAATGGTACAATATTATAGTGATAGGCTTGTTCACTACTAATAGTTTGTAATAAAGACGTTTCTATGTTAAAGTCGTTTTTCAAATTTATATAGTATAGACTGTATTAATAAAACCTAACCAATGTGTAGTGTATATACATGCAAAAAACAAACTCATATATCCAGCCAAAGGCACTGTTTTGTATGTTGATTTTTTCTTTAAAAACAAATGAAGTATCAAAGAGAAAATAAGTGCAAAAACAAATAGAATAATAAAAGAAATACTTGAAAAAGAAAAAGCTATTGCAAAAAAGAAAAGTACATCTCCTAATCCAAACGTATTTTTAAAATCTGTTTTTAATTTAAACTTAGAATACATAGATACTATAATTAATAAAAAAACAACAAATAAAATATTTGTAGTTATAGTATATAACACAATTTCAGGCATTTGTTTTTTTACAAGTAATAGACCACAACAAAACCCTATAATAGGGAATAAAAACCAATAAACTTTACGTTCTTTAATATCTTGAAAAAACACGAATAAGAATGTTGCAAGTAAAAGCCATTTTACAATTATTAAAATCATTTAATCTTTTACAATTTGTTTAGGCACACCATTTTCATCAATTTCCCAAATATTAAATATCCCGTCTCCATCAAAATCTGTAATAGCAGTAGCTTTAGCCTTAAAAGTACTATTGGTAGCACTTAGAATTTCATAAGTATAATTTGCAGTTCCATTATTATTAACTGTTTTTGGTGCTTCAAAATCAATATCATTAAAATCAATAGCATATTTAGAATACATATAATAGTATGTGGTTTGCGAGTTATGTAAATGCTTTAATTGCGTTTGAGCTTCGACACTTTTTGTTTTAGCTATTAATGGCATTAACTTAGGATAAGCAATTAATAATAAAATACCAATAATAACTAATACAATTAATATTTCCTGAAGGTTATAGGCAGGTATTTTTTTATTTAATATCATGTGCAAAAGTAATTTGGAAGTAAATATAAATATTATTAGCAGTAATCATTATATATTGTCTTTAAAGTGCTTTTTTTATTGTCTATATTCATAAATTTAGACTAATGCACACCATACTAATTCTTTATTAAACTAGTTATTAATTATATTTACGACCTAAGTATAAAACATAACTAGCAGTTTTATATAGTTACAAAAATAAATTTAATGCTAAAAAACATAATTAGTCTTTGCGTACTTATACTTTTAGTAAGTTGCAAAACCGTATCAATAGATAACCAAATGCAATCAACAACTACTCAACAAATTATATTGGGTACTATTGGTATAGACAAAGAATTGCTTTTAAACAAAAGCTATACAAATACAGCTATTCCAGAATATAAAGAACCTGTTAAAGTATCGGTTTCTGTAAAGTCTTTTAATAAAAAAACATTTAAAGCGTTTAGTAATGCTAATACAGCTAATTTAATTACTGTAAATTATGTAGATTCTTTAGAGATTAAACCTAAGTTTGTTAGTTTATATATTCAAGATAAAATTACAGTCTTAAAAGCACTTAATAGTAAAACTAATAAAACGGTAAAAAGTTATTTAACCACAAAAAACGAAGCAAGTATTATTAGCTATTTGTCTATGGCATTAAACCAACAAGCGATTACTAATATTTCACAGGCAGATGAATGCTTTTTAGAAAAAGATGGCATTAAATCTTATACTTTACAATTATATAAAAATGGTGAAAAGACAAATATCATAAGATTTAATGACGGTGTTGTCTTTGCATACAAAACATTAAATTGTTGCTGGAAACAAAATGAAAAACAACAATTAGAGATTGTAGATTTGATAGATCCAATAAATAGATGTCCAAATAAAACAAGTATGAGAGCTTCTCGTGCAAAAAAAGAGATTAACTATTTTAAATTATAAAAATGAAGCCTATTTTTAAATCACTTTTAATCATACTGGTAGTTATATCTTGTGATGATATTGTAGAAGTAGAAGATATATCTAATAGTATAGTAACCATTTTAGCACCTACTGATGATGTTACATTAACTGCAGCAGATATTACTTTTTCTTGGCAAGCTGTAAGTGAAGCTGAAACTTATACCATACAAATTGCAACGCCTAATTTTGAGAATGCTACACAAATAATTTTAGATTCTACAATTATAACAACTAGCTTCACAAAACTATTAGTATCTGGAGATTACGAGTGGCGCATAAAAGCAGAAAACTCAGGGTATTCAACAGCTTACACTGCGCAAAATTTATCTATTTCACCTGCAGATGTTGTAAATATATCTAATGCTACTGTTTCTTTATTAGCACCAGCAGATGCTGTTATATTTAATACATCAGATACAATTAATTTTTCATGGGACTCTACTTTAGGCGCAGATAATTATACTATACAAATTGCAACACCTAATTTTGCTAATGCTACGCAAATTGTAGAGAATCAAACAGTAACAGCTACTAATTTTAGTATTTCGAATTTAATTGCTAATAGTTATGAATGGCGAGTAAAAGCTATAAATACAAATTACCAAACTAATTATACAGCTCAAGTATTTACTGTTGAGGAATAAAACAAAAACATACATACTTTTAGCAACAGTTATTTGCTTATGGAGCTTTATTGGTTTCAAAATAGTAAATACGATTAATCCAGAAACGCAAGAAGTAAGCGAACAAGAATTTACAGTAACGTTTAATCCTAGTAAAAAAGAAAAAAGAGATACATTTTCAATTGAAAAGACTAATAAAGATCCTTTTTTAGGCACATTAATCCCAACTAAAAGCGCCAAAAGAAATACTGCAAAAAATACTAAAAAAATAGAACCTGAAGTGATGCCAAATATTACCTATGGTGGTTTAGTAAAACAGTCTACACAGCAGGTCTTTATTGTAAATATAGACAATAATCAACACCTACTAAAAAAGGGACAAACAGTTCAAAATGTTAAGCTTATAAAAGGAAATACTAAAGAAATTGTAGTCTCTGTAAATAATAAAAGACTAACAATTCCTTTATAATGTTATTTTTTAAATTTAAAGCTGGAGCATTACAACTTACACTGTTTATAGTTGTTATTATTGCTTTATTATTGGCTGGATTTATACTTTTTACTCATATACACAATCGTTTTAAAGTACAAACAAGTTTTGTTATTGAAACTATTACAAATGCAAATAAAGGCATTGATTATTTTTTATTAAACAACATTAAAACTAATGACACTACTGCAGTTAAATTAAATGAAGAAGATTATAAAACGTTAAAATTAGTTCACTCTTCTTGGGGTGTTTTTGAGAAAGTGGTGTCAATCTCAAAAATTAAAACGAATAGCTTAAAAAAAGTAGCTTTAATTGGTGCTATTCAACCAGAGCTATATAGAACAGCATTATACATTCAAGATAACAACAAACCATTAGTATTAGTAGGAAACACTAAAATTGAAGGTCTAGCGTATTTACCAGAGCGAGGCGTTAAATCTGGAACTATTTCTGGCCAATCATATTATGGCACTCAACTTATTTATGGGCCAACAAAAATAGCGTCTAATTTACCATCATTAAATACTGAAATAGAGAAACAATGCGCTGCATTTAAAAATCTGATAAAAACAATTAATCCAAAACAACTTATAGCTATAGATCCAGGTAAAAGTTACACTAATTCCTTTTTAGAACCTTTACAAATGGTATATAGCAACTCTGCAATTAGATTAAATAACAATCGCTTTATAGGACATATTATTATCCAATCTAAAACCAAAATTATAGTAGATAATACTGCTATTTTAAAAGATGTAATTTTAATCGCTCCAGATATTGAAATACAAAGCAATGTAAATGGTAATTTTCAAGCTATAGCAACAAAAAATATCATTATTGGAAAAAATTCTAATTTAAAATATCCATCTAGCCTAGTTTTAATAGAAGAAGAAACTATTAATGTGGTAAACAAAGGCACAAACAAAAACGTTAATCATATTAAAATAGACGCTAATTCAAAAGTAAAAGGCATAGTGCTTTTTAAAGGTGAAACACAAAAAAGCAATTACAAAGCTAATATTGAAATAGAAAAAGGAGCTATAATCTATGGTGAAGTTTATTGTAATGAAAATACAGAATTAGAGGGTAAGATTTATGGTAGTATATTTACTAATAATTTTGTAGCCAATCAATTTGGTTCTATATACCAAAATCATATTTATAACGGGACTATTATAGTCGACAATCTACAACAAGAATATGTTGGTTTGCTGTTTAAGAATTCAAAAAAAGGAATCGTTAAATGGTTATACTAAAAAAAATAAAAGCCTCTACTCTAATGGAAACATTAGTTGCTACTGTACTTATTATTATTGTATTTATGTTAGCGAGTATGATATTAAATAACATCCTCTCTAATATAATTAAAACAAATACAAGAGCAATAGAAGCCCAATTAAATGAATTACAATATTTACAAAGAAATGACAAGTTGCAATTACCGCATAACGAATCTTTTAAACATTGGGGCATTTCTGCTGATCATTTTATAGAAAATAATAAAACCATTATAGAATTTGAAGCTATAAATACAGAAACAAATAAAACCATAACGAAACAGTATTTTGAAACAAGACCATAAAATAACAGCATTTACTTTAAGCGAAATGTTGATTGTACTTATCTTAACAGCTGTTGTTGTTGGATTGGCCTTTTCTGTATTGTCTTTAGTACAAAGACATATGACTAGTATTCAAAATAACTTTCAACAAGCGACAGCGTTAAATAAGTTAGAAACGTCTCTATGGATTGATTTTAATCGTTACAATACAATTAAATATAATGACATCGAGAATCAAATGGTATTTTCTTCAGAAATAGATTCTATACACTATACGTTTACAAAAGAGTATATTGTAAAAACATTAGATACATTTAGAATTCCCTTAGATAATAAAACGGTGTTTTTTAATGGTGATGTAATACAAAATGGTACTATTGATGCGTTTAAATTAGAAACATCAAAAGCGTTTCAAAATCAAAAATTATTTATTTATAAAGACAATGCTGCATCGGCATATATGAAATAATGGCATTTCAATTAGATAACATATCAAAACCAAAAACGGTAACAACTAAAAAAAGTGATACTACATCTTTTCTACAAAAAGAAATTACGCTTTTTGGCAATTCATTTTCTAATAAAATTAAAGAGGATTTATATTCAGAATTAAGTGTATTACTCAAAGCAGGTATAACACTTAAAGATGCTTTAGAGTTAATAGAAAGCTCTCATAAAAAACAACAACATAAAGACGTATTAAAAAACATATCTGAGAGCATTGTTTCTGGACAAACACTATCGCAAAGTGTAGCAGAACAAAAAGAATTTACAGATTACGAGTATTATTCTTTAAAAATAGGAGAAGAAACAGGAACCTTAGATCAAGTAGTACAACAACTAAGTGGATTTTATGCTCGTAAAAATGAACAGCGACGTAATATTGTTAGCGCCTTAACTTATCCTACAATTATACTATCTACTGCCATTCTTGTTTTGGTTTTTATGCTAACTTATGTAGTACCAATGTTTCAAGATATTTTTGAGCAACAAAAAGTAGAATTACCTGCTATTACTAAATTAATTGTTGCAGCATCAGAGTTTATTAAAAGCTATGGTTGGCTTATATTAGTAATTGTATTACTATTATTCTCTTCAAGAGCTATTTTTAATAAAAAACTATGGTTTAAGAAGATAAAAGATGAGTTTGCTATAAAATTACCCTTTATAGGCGATTTTGTAAAAACCGTGTATTTATCACAATTCACACAAGCGGTAAGTTTATTAACAGCATCCAAAGTACCTGTGGTTAACAGTATCCAATTGGTAAAACAAATGATAGACTTCTATCCTTTAAAAGATGCGTTAAACAAAGTTGAAGAGAGTATTTTAAAAGGAAATACTCTTAGCGATAGTTTAAAACAACATAAGCTGTTTGATGATAAAATGGTAGCTATGGTAAAAGTCGCTGAAGAAACTAATCAAAATGAATTTATTTTCGAACGATTAAACACGCAATACAATACACAAGTACAACAACGCTCTAAACTATTATCAACCCTGATGGAACCTTTTATTATTTTATTTGTAGGGGTTTTAGTAGGAGTTATTTTAATTGCAATGTATCTACCTATGTTTAAATTGAGTAGTGTTATGGGGTAGAAATTAATTTAGGTGTTGTAACGCTTACAAGGCTCTATCAGTAGTTATTAAAGTTTATTTTATATGTCTAAATTCATGAATCTAGACATATACTTCTTGTTTTTAAGTATTAAAAAGCCTTATGTTTGCCTTGTAAATAAATATTGTTTTTTATTTCAAGATATATATTGAAAATTGGTAACATTTTACAATAAATGCCACTAATAGATAATGATTTGTTTTAAACGAGTATTTAAGTTTTATATCCTAGATTGTAGATGTATTAAAAACTAATGTTCAATATTTATCTAAAATATATGATTCACTCATATATTAGTAGTGTTTACTCATTATGAGTTGTTAAATATAATTAAAGTGCCCATTTTTGAAATCAATACAGTTGTAAGAAAATAATTATTATTTTTTTTCGTTAACCTATTATACTCTGGTCTAGTTTAAGACTATGCTATTACTAATTTAAATTTCTATTCTACATGAAACACCGTTTTCTATTACTCTTTTTGTGCTTTACAATGAGTCTATTTGCACAAGATTTACCAACAGTTATCCCTCCGTCACCATCGGTGTCAAACCTTATGCATTTTGAAGAAGTTCCTGTGAGTCACTATACTGGTCAGCCAGAAATTTCTTTACCTTTATATACTAAGAAAGCAAGTGCTAATTTTAGTTTACCCGTTAATCTAATGTACAATACAATGGGTGTTAGAGTAGACGAGCGTTCTGGTTGGACTGGAACAGGTTGGTCTATCTCTGGAGAAGCTGTTATTTCAAGAACAGTAAGAGATATTGCTGATGAATTAGATCAAGTAAGTAATACTACAACAAGTACAAATAAAGTTGTGGGCGTATACCATAATGGCTATTATGACTTAAGCTGGTCTGCAACTGGTGATTACACAGAAGATGTCGCTAATTGTAATATTCAAGACTTTTTATGGAACGCCAGTGGTAAAGGTAGTGGTTCGTTTGATGGTGATTTTGATAATGAACCAGATTTATACCAACTAAGCTTATATGGCGCTACTGCAAGATTTGTTATCGTTAAAGAAGGCACAAGTTTGGTTGTAAAAATGATGGAGAATGATAGTAATTTACAAATTACTCTAAATCATAATGCTAATTATGAAATAAGTAACTTTACTGTTTTAGATACTAAAGGCATACAGTACATTTTCAATACCGCAGATACCGAGACTAGTAACTCATCAAGCTATAGTGTTAGTATAAAACAAAACGGAGATCCTGCCAATATTTCTATACCAAGCGACATGCAATATATCTCTGCATGGAAAATTAGTGAGGTTAATACTGTTAATGGTAATAATTTAGCAACTTACACTTACCAAAACATTACTGAAACATTTAAAACACCAATCTCTGAAAGTAATGTCGAGATTAAAAGTATGAGTTTTGCAAATTCAAGTGGTGTTATTGCAACTTGGGGAAATGTTGTTGGAGAACCTCATGAACAAGCGCTAAGTTGGGCTATTTATAATAACTCTATTTTAAAACCTAAGTATACAAAATCGGAAACGACCTTAACCATACAAACAAAAAAGGTTAGTTCTATAGATTTCCATGACCAATCGCGTATCGAGTTTATAACAAACAATACTTTAAATCATCCAGAATTTGATACTTCAACCGCTAAGGTTTTAGAAAAAGTTATCATAAAAAAACCAAACGGGAGTGTTTTTAAAACATTTAAATTAGCACACTCTGTGACACCTAATAATCGTTTGTTTCTAGATACAGTTGAAGAAATCTTTTCTACAAATAATAGTTATAGTTATCATTTAGCCTATACTAATAAAGACGAGTTACCAGAATTTGGCAATCCAAATAAAGATATTTGGGGCTATTATAAAGCGGCAGAAAGCCCAGGGTTGCCTGCTAATTGCAAACTAAAATTTAGTGCCGATAAAGACAAGGTTACTACTGGTGTTCTTGAGAAAATAACTTACCCAACTTCTGGTATTAAAAATTTTATTTTTGAATCTAATAGATTCTCACAAATAGGCGCTAGAGCATTTACTGAAGATGAATTTGCACAATATAACCCAGATAATTATACCTGTACCACTGCATGGGGAGACTTTAATAATAGTAATATCCAAAATGATGGATACTCTTCTTATGTCGTTCCTTTTACTAACCTGAGAACTCAAGAAGTTTCTGTAAGAACAGTAAGTTCAAGTGGTACACAAGCGGATAAAGATAATACCAGTATTAAAATAGTAAAAACAAATGATCCCCTTAATGTAGATCAAGTTATTGCTCAAGTAAAACTTGATGATGTAGAATTATTTACTCTGCCAGCAGGAAGTTATGAAATAAGATTATTTTCTTTATCTACCCCTAATAGCAATAACCCTGTTGTTAATGTTAATGCAACGGTGAATTATAAACTGTTTCAAGATCCATTAAAGCACTATCTATATGGTGGTGGTTTAAGAATAAAAGAAGTCTTTTTTAATGAAAACAGTGATTTAACGGCAAAAACAAAAACAATCTTTAGTTATGATGTTTTAGGAGGTAAAGGTGTTCCGCTTCCAGTAGACACACCATCATCTGGTGTAATAGATGGCTTATATTCAAATATTAAAGAATATACTCGATCTCAAAAACACACAGTAGCACTGTTTAATTTTGGTAGTGCTGGTAATAATACGGCTACAGCAGCAATGCCTCTTGATATCGATTATAAAATAGTAGAAAAACTAAGTAGTATTCAAGCCGCTTTTACTAAAGGTAATTATGTAGGCTACGCAAAAGTAAGTGTAAGACATATTAAAGGCGATACTAAAGGGAGTACACTCTATCATTTTACAACGCCTGTAGATTACCCAACCTATGGTGAACATTATTCTTATCCGTTTTTACCACTACCAGACAAATCTCATTTGCAAGGCGTTTTAACGAAACAAGAAGTATTTAATGCTACAGACCAAATACTTAAAGAAGTAACTTATGCGTATCATGATCCAATAGAATTAAGCGTCGCTAAATCATTATTTGTCTATGATGAAGAATGTTACTACTCTCAATTTTACAGCACTTTAGACCACTACATAGCTTCAGAACCTACTCCAGGAAGAGCCTTTATGGGGAATTCTGCACCCTATTTACATGGTAATTGTATTAATGGTAGTTCTACATGTGAAGCCCCCGTTTACTATAAGTTTTATGATGTTTTATTCTCTAAATATTTATTAAAAGATACAATTACTAAAGACTATTTTTATACAGATACGCAAGCTACAACTGGTGAAGAAGTGGCAACAAAGCAAACGCTTTTTTATAACCCAGTATATTATCAAGTAAGTGAAGATCGTACTTATTTAGATATAAATGATGAGAGTAAGTATTACAAAACAAAATACCACTATCCTTCACCAAGTACTTTTCCTGTTGGATATAACGATGAAAATGGTAAAGTATCAAGATTACAAGATTTAAATAAAATTAATGACGTTATAGCCACAGAAACCTTTAAAGATGGTGTTAAACTTACACAAACCAATACCATTTACGATGAGCAAGACACTAATTTAGTGTTACCAAGTAAAGTTCAAGTTGCAAAAGGGTCTAAAACTCCAGAAACAAGATTAGAATATACTAGATATGATACTTATGGAAACATATTAGAAGTCAAAAAAACTTCTGGAGCATCTATAAGTTATATTTGGGGCTACAATAGCATGTATCCAGTTGCCAAAATAGAAAATGCAACCTATACCGCTATTGAAACACTGCCAAGTTTTGGAACAGGCTTTACTATTACTGAGGCTTTAACGCTTACTCAAGAAGCAGACTTAAGAAGTCTTCCAAATGCTCAAGTCACTACGTTTAAATACGATCCATTTGTAGGTGTTATTAGTACTACAGATCCTAAAGACTACACCATGACTTACGAGTACGATGCCTTTAATCGTCTAAAATATGTCAAGGATAAAGACGACAATATCTTGAGTAAGAATGAATACAAATACGTTAACCAAAACTAAGAGACAAACATGAAAAAAATACTAATAATAGTAGCAGCGGTATTTGTGTCTAGCATAGCTTTGGCACAAACCACAACAAAAAATTATGTAAAGAGTACTAGCTATCAAAAACCAGTACAAACAGAGACTGAGATAAACGCTTTGCCTAATATAGATAAATTAGAAAACATTACCTATTACGATGGTTTAGGTAGACCAGAGCAAAGTATAGCTTTGCGTCAAGGTGGTAACATGTCTCTTGCTAATGCACAAAACGAACTTACTTACGACTGGGAAGCAGGTAATTATACTTCTTCCTTTTTTACTCGTACTGGTTCTAATTCAGAAAATAAAATCATTACTGGTACTACCCCATTTGGAGATACAGATTTGTTATGGGAATGCCATAATCAAGATGATAATACAGTAAGTACATTAAAACCTGATGGTGGTTGGAATACAAATTTTTTTACAATAGATAAAACTTTAGGCTATCGTTATACCATCTGGGTAAAACGTACGAGTAGCCTAACCGATGGAGCCGCATACCATGGTACTTCTTATGTAAGTAATCTAAATGGCGTGGAGCAATCTAATCCTTATTTTTGGGCTGGTAACTTACCACAACTAGATACATGGTATTTATTGGTTGGAATTATACACCCTTATAATTACACTGGAAATGATACTGGAGCATCTGGGGTTTACGATATACAAGGCAATAAAGTACTAGATGGAACAGAATTTAAATGGAATGCTAATGCAACTGTTTCAAGGTTTAGAAACTATTTGTATGCAACAGAAGACATAAATGTTAAACAATATTTCTATAAACCGTTATTACAACGCTTAGATGGTGGTGAATTAACCTTAGCGCAAGTTAATACTAACACAATTCCTACAGATATTGTTACTCCTGTAGTTTACGATCAGTATGGACGTCAAACAAAAGAGTATTTACCACATGCTGCTGTTACTTTTGGTGAGTTTACTCCCAATGATTTAATTATTCCTGATTTAGAAAATTACTATACAGAGACTTATCCGGAAGATTTAAATACAAGTGCACCAAATCCATTTAGTGAAAAAGGCTTTGATGCCTCTCCGCTTAATAGAGTTTTAGAACAAGGTGCTCCTGGTACCGATTGGAAAGTAGCGCATGACTCAGATAGTGATCATACTATTAAGTTCGATTACCAAACCAATATAGCTAACGAAGTGCCGTATTATACTGTTATTTTTCCTACTGGACAAACCAATGCACCACAACTCTATTACAATAGTTTTTATAATGCTAATGAGCTTTATAAAACTATTACAAAAGATGAGAACTGGACTACTGGTACAGACCATACTACCGAGGAGTTTAAAAATAAGCAAGGTCAAGTGATCTTAAAACGCACATATAATAATACAACACCACATGACACGCAATATGTCTATGATGATTTTGGTAACTTAACCTATGTACTCTCTCCAGAAGGTAGTGACAAAGTATTGTATGATAATGCTTATCAAGATGCTAATACGACTATTCCTGCTTCTAGTTTTATTCCTAGACAGCAAAATGGGCAACCTGTAGTTACAGGTACAGGAAGTGCTGTATTGGGTGTAAGTGCCTCGTCACGAAACTTAACAGTTAATATTAGTTTGAGTTTTAATATCGCTACGCCATTAAGAACAGGACCTATTGGCCAATTATACCATTCTATACCAGATGTTATTGTGGGAACCATTGCAGCTGGTAGTAGTAGCTATTTAGTATCTATAGAAAATGGGCATTTATATCTGTCTGGCTCTGGAGAGCTCACTAATTTTAATGGTAATTTTACTATACCATTACCTGCACAATCTGTAGCAGATGATAAGCTAGAGGCGTTATGTTATCAGTACCATTACGATGATAGAAACCGTTTAATCGAGAAAAAAATCCCTGGTAAAGGTTGGGAATATATTGTCTACGATAGTTTAGATAGACCAGTATTAACCCAAGATGCGAATCAACGTATAAACAATGAGTGGTTATTTACTAAGTATGATGCCTTAGGTCGTGTGGTCTATACAGGAAAGCATACTAATACTACAACACGTATAGACTTGCAATCTGCTATAGAAGCACAAAGTATTCTTAACGAGACTAGAACAGCCAGTTTAAATACTATTGGAGATTTTAGACTGTACTATAGTAATAAAGTACTACCTAAAACAAACATAGAAGTTTATACTGTAAACTATTATGATGATTACCCACAAGATATCGTTGATGTATTCCCTAACATAGGTGTTTTTACATTAGCAGGACAAAATGTAACCATTTCAACAGCTACCAAATCATTAGCTACAGGTAGTAAAGTACGTGTATTAGGAACTAGTGATTTAATTATTAGTGCAACGTATTATGATGACAAAGCAAGACCTGTATATGTCGCTAGTGAAAATGAGTATTTAAACACGGTAGATACAGTAAAAAGCGTCTTAGACTTTGTTGGTAAAGTATTAGAAACAGAGAGTACACATACTAAAAATAATGTATCTATAACTACTAACGATGTGTTTACTTACGATCATGCTAATCGTTTGCTTACCCAAGCACAAACTATAAATAATGGTACGCCAGAACTTATAGTTAATAATAGTTATGATACTTTAGGGCAATTAATAAACAAAAAAGTAGGTGGTAATGTTGCAGCTTTACCAGAAACCTCTAATGGACTACAAAGTGTAGATTATAAATACAATATTAGAGGTTGGTTAAAACAAATTAACGATGTGGATAATATGGGGAGCGATTTGTTTAGCTTTAAACTTAATTATAACACCACAAGAGTGCAAAGTAGTACACCATTATACAATGGTAATATTAGTGAAACATTATGGAGAACAGATAATGTGTCTAAAGATTTAAAAGGCTATAGTTATAATTACGATGCTTTAAATAGAATTGAAGGTGCAAAAGCTGTAGATCAAATCTTTGGATCGTATTTTCTATCTACTAACGAGTATCTTGTAAGCTCTATAAGTTATGATAAGAATGGAAACCTATTACGTTTAGACCGTAAAGGAGATTTTAATACACATGGTATTAACCCTATGGATAAGTTATTTTACTCATACGATGCAGGGAATAAACTACTAGCTGTGGCAGATTATTCTGGTTCTGCAAATAAAAGTGAAGGCTTTAACGATGGTAATACCACTGGTAACGATTACACTTACGACGCTAATGGTAATATGGTAAAAGATCTTAATAAAGGGATTGGTAATGCCAACGAAAATGGTATTATTTACAACCATTTAAACCTACCTGTTAAAGTTACTTTTAACAACGATCCCAATAAAAATATTGAGTATATTTACGATGCTACTGGTGTTAAACAAGCTAAAGTAGTAACCAATGGAAGTTCATTGACAACAACTAAGTATGCTGGTAACTTTATTTATGAAGAGACTAGCGCTGGTGAAACTTTAAAATTCTTTTCACACCCTGAAGGCTATATACAACCTGATAATGGTAGTTTTGATTATGTCTATCAATTTAAAGACCATTTAGGGAATATACGATTATCCTACTCGGATAGCGATGGTAATGGCGATATTGATGCTGCTACAGAGATTATTGAAGAGAATAACTACTATCCCTTTGGCTTAAAACATAAAGGGTATAATGACGTGGTTTCGGCGAATACAAACTCGGTAGCTAGCAAGTTTAAATTTGGTGGCAAAGAACTTAATGATGAGTTAGGCTATAATGCTTATGATTTTGATGCAAGACATTATGACCCATCATTAGGAAGATGGCTACAACTAGATGCTCTTGCAGAAGCAGCTGGGCAAATACATAACTCACCTTATAATTATGCAGTAAATAACCCTATTGTGTTTGATGACCCAGATGGGAATTGCCCTCCTGGTGTTGATTGTACGGGAATATTAACTTATGCTAAATATAAGGTTAAAGAGTTTTTTGGAGGTTTATTTAGTGATGCAGAAACTTTAGCAGCATCTGGAGGAACAGATAGTGCAGCTGCATCTAGACTTCAAGAAAAGTCAGGGACATTGAATACGCTTTCTGGGGGCATGGATGCTACTGTTGATTTTGGTAAAGAAGCTGTAGAAATGTTACCTTATGGAGAAGGATTAGTTGCTGTTGCAGAAGGAGAAGTCACTGGAGATATGGAAGGGGCTCTCAGTAATTATGCAAGCGAACAAGTGGATGATGCACCATATGCTGCTGTGGCAGCAGTTATTCCGGGGGCTAATAAAAAGGTTGTTAAAAAAGCTTTAAAAAATATTAATGGTAATTCTAAAGCGAGTAAAAAAGCACAACATGTATATGGACTGGTAGATGATAATACAAATAATATAGAAAAAGTAGGTATAAGTGGTGGAAAAATATCTAAAGCAGGCAATTCGTATCGAGCAACACGTCAAGTAAACTCACTTAATAAAGATGGTGGAAATTATTCTTCTCGAATCTTAGAAAGAATACCTAGTGGAAATGGGGCAAGACAAAAAGCATTAGATGCAGAAAAAAGATTAACTAATTCCAATAAAAAAACATTAAACCCATTAATACATAAAAGACCAAAAGCAAACTAATTATGAATTTAAATTATATATCATTGGGATTAGATTATAACACTTACATTAGTGTTGATAACGACCTACGCTATGACTTTCAACAGCATATAGATTTTATTAATGACTTTTTTTCTAAAGAAATTAGAAAAAAGAAATTTAAAACAGATGGAACATTTAATATGATTAATATTGCTTTATCTGAATTTGAATTAAAACCATCATCTATTGTGCCTTCTAAAGTATTACAAGTTCATTTAGATTTTGATAAAAAAGTATATGAAAAAGCAAAAGAAACTGAAGATTACAACTACTATTTAGAATTACTAGAGAAAGGTTTTAAAAAAGCGAACAAGATTAAGTCTATTCCATTAGATGAATTATTAAATTTAATTGAAAGGTTCAAAAAAAGTAACTACAAAAACAAGTGGATTCACAAGAAAAAACGTTTTAAGAAAGATGACTTAGAAGTAATATTGACTTGTGAATTAACTACTAATTATTTTCAGTTGTGGCTTACTGTAAATAGAATAACGACAAATGAGCTATTAATAAATGAAGTTGTTATTAGAACAGAAACAGGAATATCAATACATGAAGGTATGTTTAAAGATATCATAATAGAAAATGATATTATAATAACAGATAAAAGTGACAGTCCAAGAATAATAATTAGTAAAAAAGCTATACTTGATAAAGAATTAATATTTGAAATAAATGGTGACTCTGAAATAAAAGAAATATTATCTTATGAATTGTGATGGTAGTGTTGGTAAGGTAGTAAAAAAGGTCATGGATTAAATTTTGAATTTAAAATACTGAAAACCAATAATTAAAGTAAAACTTAATTATTGGTTTTTCTATAAGAAACGAAGGGAATGCAATCTACACAGTTATTTTAAAATAATGTGTCCCATAAATGGGATTGTACTGAAATAGAGGTGGTTACTGAGCTTGCCGAAGTATAGTTACAAAACGTTCATTGAAATTTTGAAATTGAGTTAAAAACTAAACTTCATTTTTGGTTTTGAGTTTTACTTTTGTTAAATCTTTGGTTTTACAGACATACTTTACAGATATTTCTCTTGTTAAGTTGTTTTCTTAAGGCTTTTTGCTCTGCAATCTACATAGCTATTTTAAAATAATGTGTTCCTTAAATGGGATTGTATTGAAAATAAGCTAGTTGAAAATTGTGAGTTAAAAAATAAAACAAATTAAAAAGTAATGTTAACTTTGGTAATGTAGTAAACTGGTGCTTTTGAAAAAAAGCAAAATTTAGATACTGATTATCATTAACTTAAATAAACAATGAGCCTCTTAATTGAGGCTCATTGTAGTTCTTTTAAATAGTGAAAGTTTATTAGAACCTATTAGATAAGGGGTTTATATTCCTACGTGTAGTAAATTGGTGCTTAATTATATTTACGGTTATGGATTTATTTGGAAGCATAAAAAAGACTACTAAACTAATAGTAGCCTTGAAAAATTTTAGAATACGTTAAATTTAAACTAACTAAATAAAAACTAAACCACTTGTAAAAATGATAACGTATTTACCAGCAATATATATCAAGAAATAATATTGATATAACTAATTAGATAAAAAGTCTATTTATACGATTAATAAAAAACACTTCGCAAAAGCAAAGTGTTTAAATTATTCAATTGTTATTTAAGCCAAATCTTTTCTGCCTTATCAAATCCAATCCAATGATGACTTTCATCAAAACCACGAGCAGCTAATTCATAGCGAATAAACTTTTCAAGTGGTACTTGATATTTAAGGATAAATCTTAATATTTCACCATCTTGCGTTGAAATCATGCCACGAATAGCTTCCCAATGTTCAAGCGATTCAGAATCACTAGCTATAGCTTTAATCTCAGAATACGTCATCTTACGATAATGTTTTCTGATACGTCGTATCTCATTAAGTCCCCAACTTGACGGGTCGAAATCTTGATTATGAATTGAAAAATCAAGTTTATTTGTCAGAACAAGTTTAAAGGTTTCTAAATCATTACGATGTTTGAAGTTGAGCCAAATAAGTTGGTCGATTGCCTTATTCTTATTTATTTTAGAAAAATAGCGATTACTTTTTTGCTCCATCTTTTGTATCATTTTTAGGAGTTATCTTTTGTGGTAGCTCTTTTTTAGGAGCTTCTTTTACGATTTCCTTACTCCACTTTTCAGTGACATAAGAGATAATAAAAAGATCATTATCAATGAGGTTTAATAGCTCTCTGTTTTCTAATTCTAAGAGATTATGCTGCTTTGGAATAGTGCCATTAAAACGTTTTTTAAGCATGTCGATAAGTTCTTTTCTTGTGAAATAAAACACAAGATTTTTACTCATCATCGTATCGGTTTGTTTTCCCAGTGCTAGGTTACGCATTACCATAGCAAAGTGTTTCAATAAATTGTTTCTGTGTGTATCCATTGTTTTAGTTATTAATAATTATGTTATTTTTTTGCTTTTCCACAGCATCATTATTTTTAATGAATGCCATTTATTTAGACCTTGTTCATAGCGACGGTTGCACGCTTCGATAGCTTCCTGTTTTGTTAGAAAGACATCAGATTCAGGTTTTACTGTGTATTTTTTAGATTCAGGAACCGTCTTTTTAAACAAAGCATAAGTTTTATAATGTTGTTGCATCTTATTCGTTTTTAAATAATTAGTGTAATAGCCAAAGAGAATGAATGGTTAAGTCTTCAGCTTTAAATTGTCCTTCCGCTTCAATATTTTTAATCTCAGCTTCGGCTTCTTGTTTTGTATCAAAAAAGTAAGAGGGTTTAGTAGTCACTGCATACACATCTTCCGATAAGACATCAGCAGTAAAAATGCCGTAGACTTTTTTTGTAGTGCCAGTTCGAACTAAGAGTGCACGGTAATTAGCAACATCATAACTATCCCATTTTGTTACTGGTTTAGATGCTAAATAATGAATTTCATTGTTGGTTCTTGAAAAGAAATGAGTCACTTCTTTTTGCTCAAAAGTGGGATAATTGATAATGGATTTTTCTAATCGATTAATGAGATACAGTAGTATTCCAATATCACTACCAATAATATCAAGAAGTTCGATATCAGATTTAAACTCTAAATGTGCTTTCGTCCAAGTGGTTTGAAAAAGCCAAAGGACAACATTAATAAGCTCTTCACGAGGGAAGTACTTAATGATATGTTCATTAATTCCTTTCTTGTCTTCGGCGTTAAATTGCTCTGCCAATACTTCCAAGTATACGAGTAGTCGTCTTTTTTCTCTCAGTTTCATAATATTAAATTTTAAAAAGGTTTGAGTTAATTTTAAATGTGTAATTGTTTAGTTAAGACCATTTATAAATGTTTGTCCGTCTTTAATTGAAATAGGGTAATTAGCCGTCAGCACTTCTACTTTTCTAGCTCGTGGTTGTCCTTCTATTGCTTTTTGAGCAGAGAGTGGTTTTTCAAATTGGATAGTATACCAACCGTTTTCTTCTATATATTTTGATAAAATTTTAGAAGGATATGAGGATAGCAAAAATTGTCCTTTGACCTTAGAAAGCGTATCAAGTAACTTTTGATAGTCACTTTTAGAATAACCATCATAGTGACCTTGATTAGAATCTATATATGGTGGGTCTACATAATGAAAAGCATCTTCCATATCACGACTAGAAATGACTTTACAAGCATCCGTATTTTCAACTTGCACATTTTCTAATCGTTTATAAATAGAGGTATCAAAAGCCAGTTTTTTATTCTGAAAAGCTTTAACTCGTTTTCCATATTTGTCATAGCCCCAAGAGCCAATCTGACAAGAAAATCCCATGTTGGTTCCGATATAAAACGCCAAAGCTTGTTGTAGTTTATTAAACAAGTGAGGCATCCTATAAATAGCAACCGCAACAGAATAGCTTGCTCTTGAAAAAAGAGTCGCTTCAATTTTAGTTTTTAGCGCCTGAAAATCTGTGATGCAGACTTCGTAAAAATTAATGGCAAGGTTATTTGTATCATTAATAATTTCAGCTTCCGATGGTGTTTTAGCAAAAAAGACAGCACCACCGCCAAAGAAACTTTCCGTATATATTCTATGTTTGGGGATTAAAGGTAGTATGGCTTTAAGCATATTAAGCTTGCCACCATAATAAGTAATTGGGGTTTTGGGCATACAGTAATAGAAACTACATCCAGTTGTTATCGACAAAAGAGATGTAACTTTCTGAGGTAATAATTAAATGGTCGAGTAATTCAATATCTAAAAGATTAAGTGTTTGTTTTAGCTTTTGGGTTAGTTGTCGGTCAGCTTGTGATGGTTCGAGCGTTCCGCTGGGATGATTGTGAGCAATAATAATTCGCATGGCATTACTCAGCAATGCTAACTGACAAATTTCTTTAACATTCACGCTTACGCCATTAGAAGAACCTACTCCTATTTCACTGATGTTAATGACTTGACTGGCATTGGTAAGTAAGATTACCCAAAAGAATTCCTTATGGTCGATACGCTTGGTATCAATAAAATCTCTCAGAATGCTTTCCGTATCAGTTGATGATTTGATTTTCTTTTCAGTATCAAAAAGTGGTCGTTTGTAATGGATTTGCACTTCGTGGCATGTTTGGTTTTTCATTTTTATTCATTTAAAGGTTCTGATTTAAAACCAGTATGAACTACTAAAAAATTAAGTGGCAGAGCGAGGATTATGTAATATAAATCACATTTTACTCGCTCTTTTGGATTGTCGTTAAGTAGGAGAAAATACTAATATGCATTACTCTGAAAACAATCCCATCTGCTATTTTGCGGAAACTAATTTTAGAAATAAACGTAATCAATTTGGTATCTATCTTGAGGATCGCTTGTATCATTTTTACATTCTTGGAAAAACAGGAACTGGAAAAACAACACTTCTACAAACAAAAGTGCTGCAAGATATTATAGAAGGACATGGTATTTGCTTACTTGATGTTCACGGTGATTTAGTGTCCAAAGTACAAAACCTTATACCAGAGCATCGCATAGATGATGTGGTGTATTTAGATGCTACTAATCCTAATATGCTACTTGGATATAATCCTTTGCGAAAAGTATCCTATGAAAAACGATCACTTGTAACGTCTAATATTTTAGAAATCTTTCAGCATTTATGGGGCAATCAGAGTTGGGGAATGAAGCTTTCTCATATTTTAAGAAATGTGCTATTAACACTTTTAGACCAAAAACAGGCTACATTCTCGGATATTTTGCGGTTGCTTCAAGATACAGATTATAGAAATAAATGTCTTCCCAATATCATTAATCCTGATGTTCGGAATTTTTGGGAGAAAGAATTTAAAAACTATTCTCCAAAATCAGATTTGATTCCAATTTATAATAAGCTGGGTGGTATATTATCTTATCCTTCTGTAAAACGTATTTTAGTTAGTAACAAAGAGCAAATATCACTTAGGCAAATTATGGACGAGGGTAAAATTCTGCTTGTTAATTTCTCTAAAGGTGCACTAGGTACAGATGCCTCCTATATTCTTGGTTCATTACTATTAACATCACTAGCTTCAGCGGCGTTTTCTCGTATTGATACACCATTGCATCAGCGTAGACCTTTTTTCTGTTATTTGGATGAATTTCAAAATTATACGACTGCTTCCCTTATTGATATGCTCTCTGAACTTCGAAAGTTTAAATTGGGTCTGGTTATGGCACATCAATACATTTCACAATTAGACCCTAAAATTAGAGATGCAGTACTTGGTAATGTTGGTTCAATAGTCTGTTTTCGCTTAGGTCAAGCTGATGCTAGATTTATGACAAAAGAGTTTTATCCTACATTCGAAGCCATAGATTTTGTAAACCTAGCTAATTATGAAATCTATTTAAAACTTATGATTTCGGGTAGTCCTTCTAAAGCTTTTTCTGCATCGACCATTACTACATCTCAAATCGCAAGGTTATTTTCGCTGTTACATAATTCTCGCTCTGCCATAAATTATTTCAAAACATCATAATTAACAAGTAAAATTAAAAAACACTATCAAAATCATAGTGTTTTTTTAGCGCCATAACTAATTATTTAATCGCCACTTTAATCCAATATGTTATAATGACTATGCAACACAAAAATACATTTGATGACTCTAAAGAATTTGAAAACAGTGAGGGACAACAAAGGTTTTTGTGTTGCAACGAAACATCATTTAGTTGTCCCTCACTGCATTTAAGTTTTAAACAGGCGAAACAACGACTTATTAATCGAGGTATGAGTGAAGCCGATTTTAAAGGTCTTATGGGATTTTTAAGAGGTCTTGCCAGACAATTACTTGATGAAGAACATCGTAAAATTAATAACCGTAGTACCACCAATGGATATGACTAAAGAAACGTCCATTGCTCTAATCTACGCCCGTGTATCCACAAAAAAACAAGACCCTAAAAGTCAACTAATACGCTGTGAAGAGTATTGCAAACAAAAAGGGTATCGTATTGAAAAATCTTTTGAAGATAAATTTACTGGAGGTGGAAACTTTCTAGAGCGTCCTGCAATGCGCGAACTTTTGGAATATGCTAAAAAAAATATGCATAAAGAATTCATTGTTGTATTTGACGATTTAAAACGTTTTGCACGTGATACTAAATTTCATATTGAACTTAGAACAACATTTACAGCTAATGGTCTAACTCCCGAATGTTTAAATTACAATTTCGATGACAGTCCTGAAGGTCGGTTTATGGAAACGATGTTTGCGGCACAAAATGAATTAGAACGGCATCAAAACCGCAGACAAGTTATTCAGAAACAACGCGCAAGACTTATCGCAGGCTACAATGCTTTTGTTGCTCCAAAAGGGTATAAAAAAATACGCAAAGACCCTGTACATGGCACCATTGATATTCCTAATGCCTATGCGCCTATTATGAAAAAAGCCCTAAAGCAATTTGCTTACGGAGAATTACAAAGCAGAAAGGATGTTGCCATTTTTCTAAAATCAAAAGGAGTTTTTGCACAGCAGGAACCTCATAAATACTTAGACACTGTAAAGAAATTTTTAACCAATGTGTTTTATGCTGGTTATATTGAATATAAACCTTGGGATGTCGAGAGAAGAAAGGGACATCATAAGGCATTAATCACCCTTAAAGAATATAATTTAATACAAAATAGACTTAAAAAAACGAATCATATAAAACCTATCCGTAAAGATATTAATCCTGAGTATCCGTTAAGAGGTCTTGTTAATTGCTATTATTGCAAAGAAAAATTAACAGCTTGTAAATCTAGAGGTAGATGGGGAGGACTCTATCATAAATACTATTGCAGAAATAAAAATTGTTCACTTAGAACAAAACAAGGACTTAAATCTGTCAGTAGAGATGATTTACATAAACAATTTGAAGAGCTATTAAATACATTTCTCCCAAATCTAGAGATACATCAAGTAACACATGAGGTCGTTGATGAAATGTTGGCCTCTGAAAAGGCTAGTAAAATGGAGTTGTTTGAAGATAAAAAAGTAGAACTTAAAGCACTACAAGAAGAAATGAATACACTGATTTCACTAATTACAAGTTCAAAAACTTCTGAAATATTACGCAAGCAATATGAAAAGAAAGCTAATGAATTAGCAGAAAAAATAGAAAAAAACCAGATCATTTTAGATACTGCAAAGCAAGAGTCAAAAAACTGTCGAACCCCACTCATTAAGATGTTCGAATTGCTAAAAAACCCTTATCAAATATGGTTAAAAAGCGATGTTACTCAAAAACAAAAGCTATTTTATTACCTATTTGAAGCGCCTTTAGAGTACGAGCCAGAAGTAGGCTTTCGAACCCCTAAAAAGGCTTTATCTGTAAGGCTATTTGAAGAATTTAGTACTATTAGTACGAGTATGTGAAGATAGCAGGCAAAACATCGAACCCAATACAGAACCACATATGAATATGAAAGCACCAAGATTAGAGCAATATTAGAGAAAAGACCAATTTAAATCGGTCTTTTTATAATGTTTTTTACATTTTTCTTGCCCTACCTATATTTACTGTTATTTAGCTATGATCTATAGATGAGCTATTATAAAAACACAACCCAAACGCCTAATATTATATTTACTAGCTTACTCAAATCTCTAAAAGATACAGAGCTACGAGTCTTATTATTTATAATACATAGAACCATAGGACAAGTGCATCCAACAAATGCTAATAAACGAATGAAGCGGGCATGGATATCTCAAAAACTATTTATTGTCGCTTGTAATAAATCAGGAAGAGCCATTTCTAATGCTATTGATTCACTTGTTACAAAAGGTTATATCGAAGTCACTACCATAGATTATACGCTACTTGATACCAAGGTAAAAAGACGAGGAGCTTCTCGTCTGTATTTTTCAAGCCGTTTACGGCTTGTAGCAAACCCTAAAAAAGCTAGTGAACTTACTTGCCATAATCCAGTGAATAAAGGTCACACTATTAAACTAAACAATACAACTAAATCTTGTTACAATACATCACAAGGTGTTCAAAAAATAAGTGATACAGAACGTTATAGACAGATTCAGAAAAGCTTAGAACACCGAAATCAATGACACTAAAATACACAGTTTATCCACCAAATATTAGGGTAACCCCGAAAAAAATATGTAGTATTTACATATTTCTAGCCCTACCACCTTCTTATTAAAAGATTGTAATATGTGAAAAGGCAATGTTTAACCCATTGCCTTTAACACTTTATGAATAAACAACCCTACCAATACCTCAGTAAATCACGCAAGGCGCATCATTTGAATCTGAACGATCTTGCATTTATATTAGACATAGATCAAGGCAATTTATCCCGCTTTGAAGCTGGAAAATTATCTAACTCCAAAGCCCTTTTAGGATATCACACACTTTTTAATTTATCAATACAATCCTCTTTTGAGCAAGTGCTTCAAACAGATGTCAAAACACTTATCGATAAGTGTTTTCAGCTTATTGAGCAGATTGAAAACACCTCTAAAACTCTAAAAAATAGCTTGCGAATAGAAGGGCTTAATACGCTTATTACTCGACTTATGGAGTTAGAGAAATCCTATGAATAAATCAAAGGTAACAGTATTAGCACTTTATCCTAACCGTTATGGTGTTGGTTATGCTCTTTTTGATGCTCCAGACCATCTTATAGAATATGGTATTGGTTATGTACAACCAGTAAATAATAAGAAAACCATTAAAAAAGTACGTGATTATATCGAGTATTATAAACCAGATATCATCATTACTCGAGATGTAAATGATATAGCAAAAAAGACCAGTAAACGTATAGAAACACTCATTGATTGTATTTGCAATGAAGCGAAATTACAAAACCTAGAGATTCATAGTTTTACTCGTACTCAAATTAAAGAGGTCTTTAGTGCTTTTAAAGCACATTCTAAATATCAAATAGCACTTAAACTTATTGAATGGTTTGGAGAGCTTAAAAAATATCAGTTTCCTATTCGCAAACGGTGGATGCGAGAGAATCATAATACTGGTATTTTTGATGCAACTAGCTTAGCAATGACGTATTATTATCTAAAGTAGCTTCATACTAGCTTTAGTTAGATGTTTTTTGTTTTTTAACCACTTTCACACGAAGATTCAATACTACTTTTTCAGTCATACTTTTAGATCGTTTTGAGCTGCAAGGAATTTTAATGTAATATTTAGATTTACTAAATAATTCTTTTATTGAAATAGAATCATAGGGATATATCTCTCCATCATCTACATAGGTAATACCACTACTAGTATAAGTTAGAGTTTCATCAGGTTTTAAGCCCATAATTCGAACAGTGTCGAAAATTCTATGAGGCCTTAAGTAATAAGAGCTTGCTCCAATTCTCAAATCAGTATCATAAGACCTATTATAATCTAAATGAATAGCAAGAGAATCTGGCTTAGCCTTTCCTAGCCATTTAAATTCCATAAATAAATTAAATGTTTTTTCATTTGTAGAAATACTATCTAGGTCAATTCTTTTCCTAAGACATTCTGGCGTTAGCTGACTGCACGAATTATATGAGACAGCTAAAAAACCCATGCCATTATTATTGGGGTCAGGGTCTAAAAATATTGTTGATTGCTCGTTTTCACTATTTGGGAAAAAGATTTCAGTTTTAAAAATTAGAGTAAAAAGACCATATATCACTGGCAGTAGTCCAATAAAAAATAGTAGATACCTATATACTTTTATTCGTTTTCTTAGCACATATTTATGTGTATTATGTATCCCTATAAAACTAATTATAGTCATCAAAAACAGATAGGACACCCCAAAAGTTTCAATATCTAATATATAAAAGACCTCTTCAAAAAAATAAATATCATATTGATATAATATATAGTTCTCTATTAATACACATAACCCAATAAATAGTGGAAATAAAATGACACTATATAATAGTAATGTAGCATACTTATCAATCCATCTTTTTTTATTTTTCTTTACATTCCAAAAAGAAGTTATCAATTCATCTTTTGATTTTTGAAACTCAATATCATTCTCAGCAATGATATGAACCGCTACTAAATAGGATGTATTTTGATGTTCCTCATTTAAAAACCATTCTAAGATATTATTAAGAATTTCGTGAATAGAAAGAAAAGAAAGCTCTGGTTTTGAGTTTAACTTTTCTGGTGATTTTTCATCAAAACCTCTTGATAATATTAATTCTATAGCTGGTTTTAGTTTTAATGGTATGTATTCAAAATCACATAAAAAATCTAATTTCCCATAGGGATGTAATTTATACGGTAACTTATTAGCATTCGTTTTTGTTATAGCACCTTGTTTAGAATTAATAGCAAGCATATCCGCTTTTCTATCCGCTTTATTAAAAACATATCGAATGATTTTTTTTGCAATATCATTAGCTGAGGCTCTTCTTTTATCAGGCGGGTATTCATTATTAACAACCAAAAGATATGCTGCTTCTATGTCTTGAAATAATTCCATAATACAATTATAGTTTGGTTATTTTAAAGGTAGCTCTAATAACTCCTGAGCTGCAATAGCCGTTTTGATATGTATCTATTGATTGGGGAATGTAAGTGCCAATATCCATCTCACCCCAAAGCCCTTTTAGCTCTTTAAAGTAATTTTTGCCTAATATTTTATTATACCCATACCCTTTACAATCAGGCTTATATGGACTTGTGATATCTCCTTCCATAAACTGAACATGGTAAGGTTCTTTTATATCAATATAAACTGAGTCTAACAGATCAAAACTGGCGTCACTAGATTTTAATTTGCTTTCGAATAAGATATGATCATACTCTCGATGAATTTTAAGCGACGCTTTGGCAAATTTTAGCTCTGCAGCTCCAACATTTCTGTAAGCATGATATATATCAATCTGCTCAGATTCATTCTTTTTAAGATATCCTAAATTTATTTCCTTTTGCAGCAATGTATCCAGCACGTAGGTTAAAGCTAAAGAGCCCTCTATATCTTCAAATGAATGCTGTTCAAAGCTTCCATAGGTTATTTCTTGATCTAATTTTGCATGTAAATAAATACCGATCCATAATAGGTTGATTACTAAAAATGTATAGTGAAGCAGGTTTCTACTCCGCTTTAATTGTCGGTTAAAAACAAGCTTTCTAGTATTGTATATCCCTATTATACAGAGTGCTACTCCGTAAGAACTCCCTAAAAGACTTAGAAATATTACTAATATATTAGAGAGTGTTGTCTTGTATTTTGTAAACCAAGATGCGTTATGCCTTATATTCCAAAACGTTTCTATTCGATTAATGATACGCTTATGGAATTGATAATCATGCGCTGCTATAACTTGCATAGGTATTAAATAATCTTTCGATTCTTCAAATCGATCCAATAGACTCTCTAGTATTTGATTTACAAAAGCTTTTATAACATGTAGTAACCGCTTTTCTCCATATTTAAATCGTGTATGCGCCTCTGAATGGAGTCCAGCTTCATTATTAATAAATAAGTATTCCGAACGTAAACCCTCATCAATAAAGCCTTTATCACATAAAAAAAGTACCTTTCCTCTAAATGAATTTTTGTATATAGGCTTCTTTGTCTTTTCATGTCTATCGTTTCGTGAATTAACACCATCATAAAAATTTACAATCTCTTTCTTTCCAAAATAGATGTCCTCAACAATCGTTGACACTATATTTCTTGCAAATAGTTTTCTATTCTCTACAGTTTTAGAATCATCAAATAGATTTAAATAATCTCTTTTAATAGCACTAAATGGGTTTTTTAAAACAATCATATTCAGTAGTTTATATGTTCATGCATTATTTTGCTTGACAAAATTCTCAGGTATGCTACTCTATTTATAGAACCTTAAAAAATAATAATTATGTATTTACAAATACCTTTTTTAGAAACAATCAACAATCGCTTAGCAACTTATCTTATACTTGAATTAAAGGACGCTTCTTTTCTTAGAGCTATAGAATCACAGTTAGATCTGTTAAAAATCGTACATAGAGAATTTCCCTCTTTAGATGATCAGAAATATCTAATGTCTATAACCATCTATAAAGATGAATTCACTGATGATAGCGCTCAAGTTTTTGCTGATATTATTTCTAAATACGCTAGAAAAATAGCCATTGAATTTGAGCCAGATCCTCGTTATAAGGATATGTAATAATTCGTTTCTATTGACAACAAAACATCTATCTGACTCACAAATAATGTGAGTCAGTTTTTTTAACTAGAATTCCATCCAAAGGATTTCATTCTATTACTCATTGTTCCTGCCGAGATACCCAAAGCTTTTCTGGTTTTTTCTTGATTACCAGAAAACATATCTAAAACTTTACGAATATGATGCTTCTCTAAATCATCTAATCTGAGTGAGGCAATTGTACCTTTAGGGTGACGAATTCTATAAGGGATATCCTCAAGTTCTATGCTTTTATGACAATAGATATAGCATCTAGTGATTAAATACTCAACTTCTCTAAAATTTCCAGAAAAAGGATAAGCTAGTAGACTGGCTTTAGCGGCTTTTGATAGTATTAATGGTTTTTCACGCTCAAAAAGAAGTTGCTTCTTATTTAGAAAAAAATCAAAAACAGCTATACGCTCTTCTTCCTTTAAGGCACAAAATGGAATCGTATTAATATTTGCGACCATCAAACGATAAAAAAGATCAGCTCTAAAACTACCATTATTTACCATTTCCCAAAGGTTTTTGTGGGTTGCCACAATCACTCGAACATCTATTTTTACTGTTTTAAATGTACCCAGTGGTGCTACCATTCTCTCCTGTAATACCCTAAGAAGTGTTAGTTGCATCTTAGATGAAATATCTCCTATCTCATCTAAAAAAATAGTTCCGCCATCTGCTTCTCTAAAGGCACCTATACTAGAGGTCAAGGCTCCTGTAAAAGCTCCTTTTTGATGTCCAAAAAGCCGTCCTTCTAATAAGTTATCTCCTAAAGCTGCACAATTAATAGCTATAAAACGATGGCTACTTCTTTTCGATTTTTTGTGAATGTATTTAGCTATAAGCTCTTTACCAGTGCCTGTTTGTCCTAAAATAACAGTAGTTACATTATTTGTCAGTGCGATTTTATCAGCCTGCTGATATAGTTTTGTCATTGAAGCTGTGATAATAGTATTGGTATTAGATTTGGTTTTAACTTCATTATGTTCAATGACTTCAAGACCACTAGTGATTCCTGAGACTTCTACAGATACAGGGATTTTAATAGGCGCATTACTTTTACGAAACTTAGGCGGTCTGATTTGAAATAATTGCACATTTTTAAACTGCATCGCTAATAGATACCATGCCGTTTGCATAGCAGCAGTACCAGAAGAGATAAAAATATCTACCTGATCATTACGATACTCCATTAGTATTGGAACAAGAGCATCCTTAATTGTTTTTATGTTAATGATATCAGAGATATCCATATATAATGGAATCGTATTTCTATTGTAGGTCTTTATAAGATAGGTATATAACCGTTCAAAGCGCAGGTCTCGATCACTCTGACTTGCAGCACATAACAATAGGTGCGTATCATAGTGAAATATAGCTTTACTTTTATATAATGCGCTATGAGTACCAGATGGGTTTACCTGATTTTTACGCTCTCCCTCTAGAATGAAATCATGCGTGTAGGCAATCCAAGATATCAGTATTTTATTTCTCATATAAAAACTATTTAAAACCTTCTATTGTCAAAAATAAATGGCCTAGAAAACATAGCACTGAGGTTTACCTCAGTTACAAGACTTCCATATACTATAATATTGTAGTGTAATTAGGATTCGGGAAGGAATGTAATTGTGAAACTTTTATTTTCTAATTATGAGATTTTTAGTCTCGAAGTTTATGCTTCTCGTTTTAGTAACTTATTTTGTTACTGCCTGCAATCCAGATGATAGCTTATCATCTGAACAACCCGCAAAAGAAATAGTCACTTATGACTGCTGCGGGGAACAAGGTCAGCTTCCATCTGAACCAGATGATGAAGATGAGGATGACTAGTTGCAGTATCCTGATAACGACAATCCTGCTTTTATTAGCAGGATTGTTTTTATATCATAGTTCCATTTTATTGTTATATATTTTAAGTGTGCTTAACAAAAAAATCATAATAGTGCTCTCAATATTATTTATAAGCTATGCTTGTAGAGAGTCTGAGCATTATAATGATTCGAATTCATTTCCTTTCGCAAAGGATTCAATTACCACACTGCTAAAACGTTACAAAAACAAAAAGGATACCTCACGTCTTAGCTATTTGAAACAGGCACAGCAATTAGCTAAAACCTCACATTCAGATTCGCTTTGGTTTGTCATAACCCATAAACTCTCGAACTACCATTATAGCAAGCAAAATTATCATGATTTTAAAGATGAAAGTCAGTATTTATATAATAAAGCCAAAGCTTTAAAGGATAGCAACTACATTGGTTTAGGGCATTATAAATTAGGAAGTTATTATTTAAAAAGCTTTGTCTATGATAGTGCATATTATCATTTTAATGAAGCCCAATTAATTTATAAAAAAACAGAGGATAGTCTAGATATAGCTGCTAATCTGCTTAATATGGCTATCATTCAAACACAAATCAGTGATTATTATGGTAGTGAGAAAACCGCAATGGAAGCATTACATTTTTTAACACCTAAGACTAAAAAAGGGAAACGTTATCTTTTATCTCTATATAATAACTTAGGAATTATCTCTAATGAACTAGGGCAATATAGTGATGCGTCGTATTGGTATGATAAAGCACTCATTTTAAGCACAAATGACAAACAAGCACGTACTCTTGAGAATAATATAGGAATTGTCTATCGTAATCAGGGTGATTATCAGAAGGCAACTCAGCAATTTCAAAAAGTCATTGCTCCTGAAACATTAAAAACGGCTCCCTTAATCTATGCTATGGCATTAGATAATTTAGGTTACACTCAATTTCTAAATAAAAAACTACAGGCTGCTGATAAATTATATGGCGCATATGCGCTAAGAACAAAAGGCAAAAGTATTAGAGGTCAAGTGGTCAGTGAATTGCACATCGCAGACTATTATTTAAAAAGAGGTATTAAGGACAGCGCTAATCTATATTTAACAAAAGCTTATAGAAATGCCAAAACCATAAACGATGTAAAAAATACACTCAAGGCTCTTGATCTTTTATATCAGCTTTCTAATAATTCTCATTTTCTTAAAAAACGTATCAAAATAAAAGACAGTCTCATTTTAGCAGAACGAACTCTAAAGCATGAACTGGTTAAAATCAAATACCGAACGAATCTACAGAAAACACAAAATGCTAAATTAACTCTAGAGAATCAAAGTCATAAAAATCAAAAACTATTATTTGCAGCCACTAGTCTTCTACTACTTGTAACTTTTGGATTAACCTTTCTTTATTTTAAACAACGGCAAAAAACAGAAAAACAACTCAGTATTATAGAAAAACTTAAAGCACGTGCAGATGAACAAGATCAATTAGCACTTTACTTACACGATGATATAGCCAGTGACATCGTTGTTGGATTACAAAAAGCAGAAAAACTACAATCAGAGGCATTTGATAATAAATGGAACATAGTCCTTACTTTATTCAAAGACGCTTATGGCAAAATGCGAACACGCTCTCAAGAACTTAGTTTGCAGCATTTTTCTGTTATTCCTTTTTCAAAAAAACTCAAAGCCCTATTTATTAAAATGGGTTTAGCAATGGAGACTGAGCTTAATTATGCAGGATTAGATGATATTTTATGGCAAGACATTCCTGCCCACATCCAAGTAAATATTTATAGTATTATTCGCGAGGCCATAATTAACATTCAAAAACATGCCGAGGCTTCAGAAGTACTTTTGGTATTCAGGCAAAATGCAAACAGCCTTATTATCAAAATACAAGATAACGGGATTGGTTTTACAGATCATACAAACAATAAAGGGATTGGACTGCTTAATATAAAAAAACGGATTATTGATATGAATGGAACTCTAGAAATTGATCATTCTGATTCCAAAGGAACACTCCTAATAGTAAAATTACCAAAGCTATGGAAGTAAAAAGAAAAATCAACACATTAATAGTAGAAGACCATGACCTTGCTAGCCATAGTATTGTTGAAACGCTAACAGCATATCATAACTATGAGTTTGTTATTAAACAAGCTAGTGAAACTGATAAGGCGGCAAAGCTAATTCGCAGTCATCATTTTGATTTAATATTACTGGATTTGATTCTAAAGAAAACCAATACCAATGCTGAATTTTTCTCTGGAGATGATTTATTACGCTACATTAGAAAAATAGAATTACCAACTAAGGTTATTGTTTTATCTAAAGTTGATAGCATTGAAATGCTGGATTATGTTATCAATGTTTTAGGAGCTGATGGCTATATTTTAAAAAGTGACATCAGTCTTAACGAACTATTACCAGCAATAGACATTGTAATTAATAATGGTAGTTATATTAGCGCTTCTATAGCTAAGCAATTTCAATATTATGAAACAACACTTGATTTAGACTATAGAGATAAGGTGATTTTAAACGGCCTTAGTAATGGAGGGAATCACCATGATATTGTATTACAATTAGAAACTAAAGGCATACAAATCACTAAATCTGCTGTTGAAAAACGCATCCGCAAATTAAAAGAACGTTTTGAGGCTAAAACCACCGCTCAATTAATGGTCAAAGCAATCAAAATGGGCATTATTTCTTGACAAGCTCAATATAAAAAAGACCACAAAAGGCTTCATTTTTTGTGGTTTGATTTCAATATATGAAACCTTAGATTTCATAAACCACTCATTTTCAGTGATTTTGTTTTGGTCAAATATTGGCTAATACATAAGAGAATTTTAAAAAATTAACTCTTATGAAAACAAAACACAAAGAATTACAACCTGTAAATTTCTATCATCCAAAGGCTGATGCCTTGTTTGATAAAGAGCTTCCAATACTAAGCAAAGCCGTAGAATCCTTTGCCGTAGATATGGCGAATCAAGGCCGTCCCAACAAACAAGATTCGCCGATGCTGTTCGTTCCAAAGATTAAAGGACTATTCGAAGCCTTTTTAGAACAAGTACTTAAAATCATCGGGGCGCTTGCTGTAATTAATGATAATGGCTCGCATATCAAACAGACCTACGCTAAGGAAGAAGAGCAATTGGTAAAGCACAAAGCTGAACTGATTGAAGATAAGCGTGTACTAGTTAAAGAGATTAAACATTTGCCACAGAATTTAACCCATCGTATTACCAAATGGCGAAAATGGCAGCTAATTCTTCTGGGATTATGTGGTGCTGAAACGCTTATTAATTGGAAAATCCTACTGATTCTAACGCCCAATGCCATTTCCGCATTAGGCGCATCTGTAGGTATAGCCGTGAGTCTATTTCTCATTTCACATTCTATGAAAGACATTGTCTTTTATTTCGATAGTAAAATGAAACAATGGCTAGCTGGACTCTCTGTCACCGCACTGGTGGTTTTCTTGCTTTATGGCTTTGCTACACTTCGAAAAGTGTTCCTATCCGATTTTGATGATGGCACATCTCAGGACATCTCTCCTTGGATATTTGTAGCGGTAAATTTTGTCATGTGGTTAGCAGGCACACTGATTGCACTTATCTACAAGCCACTTCGTAAAACGGTTAATGATTTTAAACGCTACAAAATCGTCAAAGACCAAATTCGAAAAGCAGAACAACAGCTCTCTGAAATCAATGACCGTTTAGATGCAATTCCTATGGAATGCAGCCAAAAACTCATCGATTTAAAAAACTTACGCTATATGGGGGAGCATTATGCCAACCTTATTAGTTCCCATTATCGCTCTTCGGTCGCTCAGTTCAAGGCTGAAAATCTTTTAAGACGAAAGGATGGCATCAGCCCAGATTCCTTTTTAGAAAAGCCAGAGCCTCTTAGTAATTATTTCAAAACCAATCAAAACACCTCTAAACACTAATATTATGAAACGATATATTCTATTTTTTACGCTTATAGTATCTATTTGCTTACTAGCATGCGAAGACTACTCGCCAAAAGACCATAACCTTTCTGTCATTATTGACAGAAGCGAAGCCCATAGTTACGCGCCAATTTCTGATGATATTACAACCTATCTAGGAGATACTAACGCTACTGATGCGATAAGCATATCGCTGAGTTACATCTCAGATACCCGATATGCTTCAAAATATAGTTTTAACCTTGATAAGGCTGAGACTGGGTGGCTCTCTAATGAAGATAAACGTCGTAAATCAAGACGCCTATTTTTTAAACAGTTTGGGGATTCTCTGCGTTATTACAACACTCAGCAAAAACCTTTGCTACGCTCGGCTATTTTTAGCGTGGTACTGGGAGCGATTGAAGAAGCTTCTAAAAAGAATAGCCCTTACGATATTCTATTATTTTCAGATTTAAAAGAGCATAGTGCGCTATTTTCTGTATATGATGTTCGCTTTAAACGTAAGTTATTACAGGATATTGATGCCACAACAGAAGCACTACGTTCTCATATTCAGTTACCTAAAAACCTCTCAGGGGTTACACTTCACATTATCTACAAACCCAGTATCGAAGAATCTCCTGTCTTTACAGCTATGGTAACACTCTATAAAGCGATGATTGAATCCAGAGGAGGAAAAGTCATTGTAGGACGTCATATTAAAATTGGACGTAATGGATGATTCACTACTAGTAAGGTTTCTAAGAGGCGTTTTTCAACTCCTCTGGAAACTCTTTTTAAATGCCTTGTATATCATAGGAAGATTACTTGAGAGCATTCTATCAGCGCTCAATAATGTATTACAAAACTATATCTAAATCCATAATGGACAGCACATGATGTGCTTTTAACTTATAAAATCTTAAAAAATGAAAAATACATACTCACTGTTTGAAAATGCTTTTGAACTATTAGTTGATGGCTTAGAAGATTTAGTCGCCTATTTAGACCCTAATAAACATCGGCTTAAAGGTCAGTATATGCGAGCTAGCAAAATTCTATCTCGCAGGAATAAGGGCTTTAACTTAAACGGTAAATCTATTTCGCCCAAACTCTCCATGCAAGGTGTACTTGTTAATGGAGAAACAGGATCATTCAAGACCGCTGGTGTTGTTCTTAGAAGTGTACTCACAGTAAATGGTAGTCAAATATTGCATGACCCCTCTAAAGAACTATTTGAAAAAACCAGTGGCGCATTAGCAGAAAAAGATTATCGCATTTTGCAGCTAGATTTTTCTTCACCTAAAACGTCGCTTCGATTTAATCCGATGCTTAGAGCTAATACCAAGAGTCAAATCACACAACTAGCAACCAATTTAGTGACCATTGGCTCTGAAGATAATGCGGATTCTTTTTGGAATACTAAAGCTATTGAAGTGTTGTATGTACTTATTTCGATTTTAAAGACTCAAGATAAGCAGTTTCATACCCTTACAAATGTTGCACATTTATTGGATATTATGCAATCTGTTAAACATAAAATTTTGATAGACCATTTGTTTTCAAAGTACGCTGATGAAGAGTTATTTGTAAAATACACCTCTATTACTTCACAATCCGATAACACATTTTCCAGTATTGTATCGACTGCTCAGGCTTCGATACAAATTTTTGCATTGGATGAGAATATTGCTGAGATTACTTCTTCAGATACTATCGGCGATTTTGATAGTATTAGAAATGAACTTACTGCTTTGTATTTACATAGCAGTACCGCAAAAATGAGATACTATTCTAAAATCACAAGTATTTTCCTATCACAATATTTCGAATCTTTTTTTGAAGAATTACCGACAAAACAAATGTACGATGTGTATTTTCATTTAGATGAAACACCAATTTTATCTATTGGCTCTTTGGATATTATAGCATCTAACATTCGTAAGTATCGAGGAGCCATTATGTGTGTTTGCCAAAATGCACAGGCACAGCTTACTGCAAAATATGGTAAACGAGCCGATGCCATTATTTCAAACTTACGAACCAAAGTATATCTCTCGGCAGATTTAAATACCGCTACGGCACTCGAATGCACTTTGGGACGTTATGAATTTGAAGACAAAAAGGACAAAGACAGATTGAAATCTCGTGCTGTTTTAACAGCCGATGAGATTATGTCACTTCCTACAAATAGAGCTTTAATATTAGTATCAGGAATGCGTACCATTTTTGCTCGTGTTAAGCCTTATTTTAAAGTTAGAGCTTTACGAGAGCTCTCAGAATTACCTCCGTATGAAGCTAACCATATAGGTTCTACAGCTATTAAATTATTACCACTAGAAGAATTATTTCCAAACGTGATAGCCGATGAGACCAATTAATTTTACATCCATACATGATTATTTAGATATGCTTTTTGATGGAATAACGCCTTCTGAGGACACCATTATAAATGCAAAAAAGGAGTATTGGCGCGCCTATAACACAGATTTGAAGCGGAGAAAACGAAAAGCTTTTCCAATATTTCAAATCTCATTTTCCAAACAGAATGTAACCGTACTTAAATCTAAACTTGAAAAAGGACAGAGTATTTCAAAGTACATACATGGTTTGGTTGTTGCGCATTTATATAATCACACCGATTTAGTGCCAAGAGTTAATACAGCCCTAATTGAACAGCAACTGTTTTTAATCAGTGAATATTTACGTGAACTTTTGGATTACGAGCATATTGATACTGATAAAATTGAGCAGTTAGAAAGTCATATAGGGACATTAGAAACCGTAATCCAGGAGTCCTTATGATAATCAAGTCCAAAAGCTATAAGCATAACAAAAGCTTTAAAACAGTAGTTGATTATGTCTTACGTGAAGCTGAACAGGACGATAGTTTTGTGCTGACTCGTTTTATCAAAGGAAAGAATCTATCCAATAATGAGATTTCCAAACAGTTTTATGCTAATGAGCAGCACCGAATAAATCCAAGAAAAAACAATGTAAAACTCTATATGGAAATCCTGTCTTTCCATTCGGATGATGCCAAAGACCTAACCAATGATAAGCTCAAAAAAATAGCACGAGAATATTTAAAACTACGCTCGCCTTTATCAGTAGCACTAGTTACTGCTCATAAAAAAGAAAAAGACCATGTCCATCTTCATATACTGCTTTCTGGAGTGGAATATAAAACAGGGAAGTCGATTCGTATTTCTCGTGATGATTTTAAAAACAAGGTTAAGCTTCCTATGGAACAGTTTCAAGAAAAACATTTTCCAGAACTCTCGAAATCTGCCATTAATCACAATCCTTCAAAAAAAAAATTTTAACTAAAGATGCTGAATTGCAAATGCATCTTCGTGGTGCAGTATCTAATAAACAAGAGCTTATTTCTACATTAGAAAAAGTGTATTCCAAAGCAACTTCTGAAGCTGATTTTTATAAACGATTAAAGTCGGAGAGAATCGAACTCTACACTCGAAATAATAAAATCGTTGGTGTAAAACTAAAGCGTAAATTTCGTTTTAAAACACTTGGCTACGATCAAAATATATTACGCGAACTAGATAAAAATATCACTCAAAACAAGCGATTAAATATGCTTAAAAGCATACGAGAGCATCAACAGCAGAATAAAGACAAGTCTAAAGGACGTGAAAGAACAAGGTGAAAGATTTATTAAAACATTATTGTTTTGACTTCCTTTTTTTCTAAATTAGTTTTTCATCACAACTACAAATATTAGAATAATAAATCAATGGGGTTATTTAATATGATATTTAACAAAAAACCAATACAAACGTATTCTGATTTTTGGCAATGGTTTCAATTAAATGAAAAGAAATTTTATAAATCTTTAAAACACGAAGGAGATATTAATAAAGTATTCTTTGATAAATTGGCACCTAAACTCAATGAATTGAAAGATGGCTATTGGTTTTTGGCTGGCATGTTTGATGATGATACTGCTGAACTTATAATAACAGCAGATGGAATGATTAAAAATATTGTGTTTGTTGAAGAATTAGTTGATGCAGCTCCCGAAATGAAGAATTGGAAAATTACTGCACTTAAACAACCTACACTGGATAATAGTTATAGTATTGAATTAGATGGTTATAGCTTTGATGAAACCACTATGATGTTTTATCCCAATGAAATTACTAATTGTCCCGATGAAATTGATATTACGATTGCGCATAAGGATTTAGATGATGAAAATAGAACTTCTATTATTAGTGGTGTTTATTTAGCATTAGAAAATTCATTAGGAGAATTAAATTTTGCCACATCAATTGATAGCCTTAATGTTATTAGTTATGAAGAAGCTCAAAGTGAGCTTATTCATATTGAAAAATTGAAATCATATCTTACATGGCGTGAAAAAGAATTTATAGAAAAGTATAAGGGCTTAATACATAATACTGAAGATGATAATTATTCTGGAATGAAATTCAAATTAAAAAACGGAAGAGAAATAATAGCTTCAGTAAATTCAGATTTATTAAAATGGGATAAAAAAGGGTCTCATCCATGGATAGTTGTTTTGAGGTTTAAATATAATGGAGAAGAAAATGAAGGAATGCCTAATACAGAAATATATAAGTTTCTAGATCATATAGAAGATGAAATTATGCTTCAACTAAAAGATTCAGAAGGTTACCTGAATATTGGAAGACAAACAGGAGATAACCTAAGAGAACTTTTTATTGCTTGTTCTGAATTTAGAAAGCCTTCAAAGGAACTGTATAAAATTCAAAATAAGTACTCTAATAAAATCGATTTTAATTTTGAGATTTTTAAGGATAAGTATTGGCAAACTTTTGATAAATTCTCTGCTAATTAACTATTTCTATTAATAGTTTCGATATGAATAAAATTGAAAAAATAACGAATCAATCTGGTAGAACTTATATTGAAGACAATACTCTAATACTTGAATATATTGATGGCGACTATAAAAAAATACCAATTTCTTCAATCAAGATAGTTGCTGAATATACTACAGAAAATGGACCTGTGTTGGATGATTGGTTTATGGTTTTTTATCATGGAAAAAATGAATATTCTGAAATCTCCATGTATGCTGAAAATATTAAAGAAATGATTAGCATTCTTTCTAGTAAATTGGATACAGAACTAGATAGTAATTTAGTGAGCTGTACTCATTTTGAATCTCATATCCTATGGCCTATAAAGTTAAAAGGGGAGAAATTATGGGTTATTAAAAATGCTAAGTCTAAAACTTTTTTTGAGAAATTTAAAAACCTGTTTGGATTAAAAAAGAAAGAACTTGTACTGACTAAAAAAGTACAAGTTCTTTTGGGATTCTAAGGTCTCCTTAGCAGGATGCATTATGAAAAAGAGCTTGTGATTGTCATAATGCAATCCTGCAAAATCCAAGTATGGATTTTTGAGATTTGTCGAAAAAGCCTAAAGCGACTTTCGTTAAATCGAATTAAAAATGTCCTCAAATGCTTAAATGGTAAAAGCAGATGAGGCCATTTTTTATAAAGGACATAAAAGATTTACTAAATTAGCTAACTAATATATAGGTATATAATCGATAGGTATAAGTAAAAAAATGACTGAATACAAAAAACCTTTTTCGGAAAGAAAACATTACCATGAACACTCTGAATGGATTAATGAACATTTGGACAAGTTTTTCGATAAAAATTTAATAACTGTTTTTCACGAAATCCCAACATTAGATTTACATCTTGATATTTATTTCATTAAACCAGAGAATGCACAATTCAATATTCTTCTGACCTCTGGAATGAGTACTCTAAAAATGAATGTGTCGGAACAAGCGGAAAACCCACCTGAATTAGAATTTGCCGAATTAATGATGCTAATTCCAAAAGACATTGAATTTGAACAAGTTTACTCTGGCGTAAACAAAAATGACTGGATTATTTCAATCTTAAAACAAACAACTAAATTCCCCCACTTTTACAATACTTGGATTGGAATTGGACATACAATTCAAGCGGAAGAGGATATGACACCATACAGTAATGAAACTAAATTTGTTGGGGCTTTAGTTCTTCCGTCTGTTACATTTGACAAAGATTTTACGGAAATCAAAAAAGATGGTCGAAAAATAAATATTTACAATGTCTTTCCACTTTATAAAAATGAGCTGGAATACAAAATAGAAAATGGATATAACAAGCTTTTAGATTTATTAATTAAAGCAAATGGAAAAGAGGTTTTGAATTTGGAAAGAAAAAATCTAATTCCAAAGAAATCATTTTGGAATAAAATAATTAGAAATTAAAATATAAAAAACTGTACCTAAGATATAGGAAACACTTTTAAAAATAATATTGATAGGGGTTTTCCTTACGAATCGGATTGAATATTTACCTATTACTATTGATGGACAAGACTAAAATTTTAAAAATTTGGACGAAAGAGCATTTAAAACTTTAATTGAATATTTAGAAAGAATACCTAGCATACAAAGGCCAATTTCATACGGAGACAGTGACGGAATTTGGTGGCTAAAATTTTCGTTAGATATCGAAAATAAACTTGCTTGGAATGTAGTTCAAGAATTAGGGTTTGTAATAAACTATATTTCAATCGATGAAAGATTGCCTACTGTATTCTATCCTGTTTCACCTCCTCCATACATGAATGGCGGACCCTACGATTTTTTATCTTGGGTAATAGAAACAAAAGATAGAGAATTCAAGCCTGGAACATTAATGAAATGGTTGGAAGGAAGACTACCAAACCCTGTTGATGATTTAGAGCAATGGAATGAAGAATAATGCCCTACAATAGTCTATCCTTTTTGCTATCTTAATCTCTAAACAACGAAATCATATATTATCTTCAAATTAAGCAATGAGTGAACATTACGAACATGATAAACAAATAACTGCCAATATCCTTAAAGATATTGAAGAACACAAGGTGCATATCGCTTTTGTAGAGAGTGACGGATATTCCCCAAGGTTTGGGTATTCAATTGGGCTATATAAAGAATTCAAACATCCTGAATTGATAATAATAGGACTTGACTCTGAATCAACAGGAGCAATAATAAATAATGTAAAAGACGAAATTGAAAGAGGAAATAGATTCATAGAAGGAGTTGATTATCTTGATTTCCTAGTCGAACTTCCTGTTCAGTTTGTTGAAATAAAGAAAGAACATTATCCTGACTATTTAGGCTATGCAGGATGGTACAATGACAATTCAATAAATTTTCCAACACTTCAAATAGTCTGGCCTGATAGAGAAGGTAAATTTCCTTGGGAACTTGGATTCAATGAAAATTTCAAATTTAAACAGCCACTACTAGATAGAAATACAAAGTTTAAATTTCTTGAAGAAAGGAATCTAGGTGTATATACAACTTCTGAAGTTCTGGAAGGGAAACCAATAAAGTATGTCTATCATAATGAAGATGGAGATTGGCAATTTCATTCAGAACAGAATCCAGATTTGACCAAAGCTAAACTTGTCTGCTTAGAAGAAGTCGTCAAGAAAGACTTAACTCTCAATGAGATTTACTATCTGAATTATGGAGAATCGGCAGAACGGATAGACGTTGGAGAAAAATGGAAAATATTTGAAAAATAAAAAAGATGTTTCAAGACCATATAACAGTCAAAAACCGACATAAAACATTCTTAAGAACTGTATGCGAAACTGAAATAGTTTACGCTTTAAAAAACAAAAAAGGATATGCTACATCAAGTTCTGTACATTATGATGATGAAGATGGAGAACCAATTAAAATAATATGCTTTTGGGCTGAAAAGGTTAGAGCAAAATCTTGTATTAAAAAAGGTTGGAAAAAATATCAAATAGCAGAAATACCATTATCTGAATTTATTGAAAACTGGTGTATTGGAATAGAAAATGACGGGTTATTAATCGGTACTCAATTTGATCAAAATATGTTTGGATACGAAGCTGAACCTCTAGAATTAATTCTTGAATTGTTAACTAAACTAAAATCACTTGGAAAGACCATGGAATTTAGAAAGTATAATGGAATTGAGGACTTGGAAATTCAAGTAAAAGATGTGATTGAGTGAAAGGAAATTAGAGAAATGGAATTTTTAAAATTAGTAAAATGACAAAGTACTATAAAAGAAAATGGAATGAAACAAGAGGAGATGAACATGATTCTTGGGGAACTTCTATTTGGTACCTAGAAGTTGGAAAAGACAAATATCCATCTCGTCAAATTGAATTGTATGAAAATGGTAACCGATTAAAATATCATTCGCAGAAAATTTTTGACGACTATGGAGCTCTTGGCGACCAAACTATAGATATAGACGAGTTTGGGGAGTTTGAAATTGGTAAAGATGAATTTGAACTAGAATGGAGCAAGTCAAATCCTAAAAAAGAGCACCAAGAGATACTAGATTTAATTTCTGACTATTTAGCAAATCATTATGATCAGAGATTCGGGCAAGCTCTTTTCAATTTAGGAGTTAATGAATTCGTAAATAGATTGCAACCTGAAAAAGAAAATTATAAAATTAGAGATATACATAATGATCAAGATAATGTTATAATTGAACGGATTAAATCGCAGCTAAAGTGGTTTGAAGAACAGAAAAAAAGAAGATAACTCGATATGGAAGATATGTCAAAATAATTTAAATATAATATTCTAATGAATTTAAAATATAGCTTAAACCAAGATGATTATTTACAACATCAACTATATGATGCATCTATATCTAAGAGTGCAAAAAAGGAAAGATTAAAAAGCTGGTTACTTGTCGTTTTTGGTTTTGTTTTAATGACTTTTTATGTTTATTCAAATGGTAAAAAGTTCACATTCTATATTTCTTGTACTATTACTCTTCTCTCATTAATATTTTATCCTTTTTATTTGAAAAAGCATTATAAGAAACATTACTTAAAGTTTGTCATTGATAACTATAAAAATAGATTTGGAATAGAATCTAATCTTGCTTTTAAAGAATCGTTTTTAGAAACTATTAATACAACTGGTGAATCAAAAATTAATTACTCATCTTTAGAAAAAATCATAGAGATTTCAAGTCACTTTTTCTTAAAAATTAAAACTGGCGGTGCACTAATTATTCCAAAATCAGGAGTTGATAATATCGAAAAAACCAGAATGGAATTAAAATCACTCTCAAAAAAAATAAAAATCGATTATTCTTCACATTTAGATTGGAAATGGAAATAACCTCAAAAATATAGAGGCAGTTTCTTCTGAATTTCTTGACGTACTTTAAGAAAAATTGTCTCAAATGATCTGAGCACTTCTGAGACAATTTGTTCAAAGGTACTTACATTACTTCTTAATCTTCCAACCAGTATCATAAAGTATAAATTCTAATTCGTATTCTCCAGTAGAACTTTTACAATTACCATAAGACCTATTCTGTACTTTCTTAAAAGGAGTATAAACTACATCATAGGAAAATCGAACGACTGCTGTTTTCTCTTCTTGGTTAATAGAAATACCTACAATATCTTTAACGATTAGCTCGGTTAACTTATACTGCTTACTTTTTTTGCTTTTATACTTTAGGCCTTCTTCTGTAGGTTGCCATGAAAGAATATATCCCGTAGATTTGCCATGAATAAAAGTTTCTCTTTTAGAAATGGTTACAAGTTTCTTTGATTCTAATTCATAAAAAGCATCCACATAATTCTTATTGGATTTCCAATCATTCATTTTATTAAAAACGAAGCTGTAACAATCGCCTTTATAATCTTGTTTCAAAATTGCTAGTGCTTCAGACTCGGATAAGGTCGTTTTGGAAGTGCAGGAAAAGATGATGCCTACTACTATTAGAAGAAGAGTTTTTTTCATTATGTATGTTTTAGTTAATAATATATGAAGACAAACATAAGAAATTTTGTTTTAAAAACACCTTATTAGATACTACTTATAAGTAGTTGTTAAAAAGTAGGAACTCTTGTCTATTTGTGATATGGCAACACATGATAAATACTCCGATAAGAAACTCAAAGCTTTAGGGCAGCGTTTAAAAGAACTTCGCATTGCTAAAGGATACAAAAACTACGAGCAGTTTGCTTATGATAATAGGATTCCAAGAGCACAGTATGGACGTTATGAAAATGGGCAAGATTTACGTTTCAGTAGTTTGTGTAAGGTATTAAAAGCCTTAGATATTTCTTTTGAAGAATTCTTTAGAGGTTTTAATTAAGAAAATATGAAGCTTAACTGGACAAAAATTAGAATATACTTCGTAACTCTTCTTGCTATTACTACCGCATTATTAGCATTTTATGTTTACATATCGGACAATGGAAAATTAGATGAAATTATTAATATTTTAAGATCTGATGATACCAAGGAAAATAACCCTAAGGTTGAACAAGCTGATAGTGAATCACAAAAAAAACAAGTTATAAATAAAATAGATTCTTCCTCAAAAAAAGAGAAGAAAGAAGAACCTGAAGAGATTGTAGTTTACAAAACATTGGAGCAAGATAGTGGTTCAAAAGATGATAATAATGTTACCAATACTGATGAATCTAACTTAAAGGTTTTACACGAGGAAACGAAAAACTCATTAGGCGCTGAAAAAAAATATGATGGTTCTCATGTAGTAGCTTTAGATAATAATCAAAAAAAGCCTAATTCCAATAAAGATAATGACTCTCATGTGATTAAATTGGGGAATCACAATAATTACGGGACCACTACAGGGTCAAAATATGTGCCAATTCCAAATACTGTAAGCAAATATCAAGATTCTCTTAATAGTATTGGTGTAGAATTTACCCTGAGGGAAATGGGGATTGAAGATTTTTATACAACAAATTTAAAATCAAAGAATGAAACAGGAGAATTCGGAAGTATTAAGTTTGTTGCCTATGGTAAAGATTTCTTTCCAGCGACATTAAAAAACTTGAAAACTAAGAGAATCAAAAGATTCGATATAGATTTTCGAAAGGGAGATTCTCCAACATCTATTACATATTTTGGAATCAAAGAAGGAAGGTATCTTTTATCCTATCAAAAATACCCTATGGAATTCACAAAAAAAAGAATTCGAATCAAATCAAATGATGTTCTAGTTTTTAAATTAGATTAATTTTCTTTCTCTGAAAAACTTGAAAAACTAACAAGAAAAATTATTAAACTTAAAAAAGCAGTTATAAATATTGGTGCTTGTATAATTTTATTGGTGAAGTATGAATCTTCTATGTAGAATGGAAATAATGAAGGGTTATTCATTATTTTGAATAGATAAAAAGAAGTAACTATTAGTAGTAGAAATAATGTGAAAGACTGTTTTCTTTTAATTTTTACAGCCTCATCATCATTGTAAAAAGAAGAACTGAAAATTTTAACTGTATTTAAAACCCACCATATGCCTTTTGTAATAGCTAGAAAATAAATAAAAGCAAAAAACGGTTTCAATTTTATTAAATCAAATTCAATTTTTAAATCAAAAATTGACTCTTCATAGATATATAAACTATAGTTTTCAAAAAACAATAGAATAACAAACATTTGGGAAAGTAAAATGCTGTTCTCAATAAAAGGAAACAAGCTCTTAGGTATAAGTGATTTCATAAATTTATTTTTTCCTAATTTTTTCCAACTCTGCCAATCTAGATTTCATTTTAACTTCCTGTATTTTCTCTACACGATCTTTTTCAATCATAGAATCCAACATGATATTTACTACATTCTTGTTATACTCTGATAAGTCATTTACCATTTCTAATTTTTGAGCAACTGAGCGGTCTTTAATTTCTGAGCTTTGAAATAACTCCACTACTGGTATATCAAGTGCTGTAGCAATTTTTACAATAGTAGAGAGTCCAGGCGTTGAACCGCCACGCTCTAATCTTGAATACGTTGGCACGAGCATATCCGCTTTTTCTGATACATCCTTTTGGCTCATGCCTTTCTCCTTGCGAATACGTTTAATGTTCTCCAGTAATAGTGCTTGTGTTGCTTCCATAGTATCTATTATTTAACATCAAAATTAGGTCAAATATATTTAAACAGCAAATAACACAAGTTTTATTTATTTATATAATCATATTTATTTATATTTGAATGATATTTTTGTGTTATTTGATGTTTAAAAGCTCTTTAAAAAATGAATCTATTTAATACCTCAAACCCTAATCATTTTATTTTTAAAACTGATGTTTTAGAATGCCATATTCTTGGTGGTTTATCCGTTTTTGGATTAGACCGCATGCGAATTACCTTAAAGGTTAATCGTACAGAAGATGAGCTCCACGCACTACGCCATAATATTGATTTGTATAATTCTAATGCGGTTGAAAAGCTAGTTCGTAAACTTGCAGAGTTTTTAGAAATCGGAACGTCGGTGATAAGGAGAACATTGCAAGAACTCATTAATCATCTTGAAAAATATAGAATTGAGCTATTAGATAAAGAGGAAGACGAGGAAGTAGAAGAATATTTGCTTTCAAAAAAAGAACGTCGCTCGGCAATGGATTTTTTAAAGTCTGAAAATTTACTGGAGAAAACGAATAAGCTGATTGGAGCAAGTGGTGTCATTGGAGAAGTCGATAATCGACTTTTGATGTACTTAATATTTACCAGTAGAAAAACTGACAATCCTTTGCATTGTATTTCTTTTGGTTCTAGTGGTGCCGGAAAAACACACTTACAATCTAAAGTAGCAGAACTGATACCTGAAGAGGACAAAGTTGAAATTACCGTGTTATCGGCTAATGCCTTTTATTATTTCAAACGTCATGAACTTAAAAATAAATTAGTCCTCATTGAAGATTTAGATGGTGCGGAAGATGTACTCTATCCGCTTCGAGAATTACAAACCAAAAAGCGTATTACTAAATCTGTAGTGCAAAAGGGAATTGGCGGACAAAGCAAAACTAAGAACCTTGTAGTTGAGGGGCCAGTGTCGGTTGCTGGATGTACCACACAGGAAAAACTTTATGAGGATAATTCTAACCGTTCTTTTCTACTCTATATAGATGAGAGTGAAGCACAAGATGAGCGTATTATGAGTTACCAGCGTAAAGCGTCTGCTGGTAAGATTAATGTACTAGATCAAATCTATGCACAGAACCTATTGCAAAACGTACAACGCTTATTAAAGCCCATTCGAATTATTAATCCCTATGCGGAACATTTAGTCCTTCCTAAATCGGTATTTAAACCTCGGCGAAGTAATTCACATTACTTGCAATTTATTGAAGCCATAACATTCTACTATCAGTGGCAGAGACAGAAAAAATATGATACGCAAACTGGGGAAGCATATATAGAAACCACATTAGAAGATATTAGACAAGCCAATGCACTTATCAAATCCATACTGCTTCGTAAATCCGATAGCCTAAACGGTGCAACAAGAAACTACCTCGAGGGACTTAAAGTCCATTTGGCAGAAAAGGGTGATACGCTGTTTTCTAATGGGGAAATTCGGAAACAACTTAGGATTGCAGAAAGTACGCTACGTAGATACCATCACCTGTTATTACAAGAAGGCTATATCAAGAAACGTGCAGACATTAAATCAGAGTCCTTTAGCTATGAACTAATAGATGCAGACGAATACAAAAATTTAGAAGACATGATTAATAAAGCATTAGATGATTGTTTAAAAATAGTATTAAAAAAAGCAAGTTAAATTATTACATCTGAGTGAAATAAAATGCCTGTGTGGGCTCCACACCGCCATAGGTTCGCCACTGGCATAATGGCGAGGCTAAGTGTTTGAAAATCAAAAGTATCAATGATACTCGCCACAAAAGCTAAAAACGTAAAAGGGATGAAGAAATTAAAGCTACAAAACGAGTCATTTATTACCATTCTAAAGTCATACAAAGACTGGTTAGATATACTTGGTTATGCTTCTACTACCGTTTACAATCTACCTCATCATTTAAAAGAGTTCTTTTACTATTTAGAAAAGAAGGGGCATACAGGCATTGAACGCATCACTACTCAAATTGTAAAAGAGTATTATGAGGATTTATCTAATCGTGCTAATAGCAGACGTGGTGGCGGATTATCAAAAGCCTTTTTAAACAAACATCAACAAGCCTTAAAGAAGTTCTTGGATTATCTAAAAGAACATAATGCCAATATTAAATTTGGCGTGCATTTAAAAGGCGAAAAAATCAATCATCAAAATCAGAAAGTGATTTTAACGCAATACGAAATCAAAGCATTATTTGAAGCTTGCACTCTATCTCACATGAGTGAACATTTTAGAATGCGTGATAAAGCCATATTGGTTTTACTCTATAGCTGCGGACTTCGCCGAAATGAAGCCGTTCATTTTGATACTTCAGATATCTTATTTGAAAAACAGCGTATCTATGTGCGCCGTGGTAAGAATTACAAGGAACGATTTATTCCAATAAACAAATACAATCTGCAAATCTTAGAAGATTACTTATATGAAGCTCGACCAGAGTTTATAAAGCGTTACCAAACCGATGCACTACTGCTTTCAAGTTTTGGAAAACGTATTAATGATAAAACGATGGCAGACCGATTAACCGTTATTATTGATGCAACAGAAAATGAAACGATTATAGAAAAGAATATTACACTACATACGCTTCGTCATAGTATTGCTACGCACCTACTTCAAAACAAAGTACCAATGAAATCTATTAGTACTTTTCTAGGGCATTCGTCTTTAGAGAGTACGCAAATCTATACGCACATAGTTAAAGACATTGAACATGGAACAGTTTGAAAATTATTTATTTACTCAAGGGTATTCTAAAACAACAGTAGTATCCTACTTGCGTTCTGCTAGCTTATTCTCTAACTGGTGCCATGCTAAAGATTATGATTTAGAAACGATTGATTACAAATTGTGTTTGGAGTATGTAAAGAAAATACAGCAACCACGAAAAGGGAAGTCACTATCTAAAAGTACTATCAAGCACCAAGTTGGCGCATTGAAAATACTATTCCATTTTCTTATTGATGATAATAGAAGAAGTACGAATCCAATGGAGAGTATTAATATTCGTGGCGTTAAACGTACGCTTAATCATAATCTTTTAGATCAAAATGAACTTGAGGATTTATATTACAGCTATAAAACTGAAAACATTGAATTGCCTAATTGTCCATCGGTAGCTATGCGTAATAAAGTGATTACAGGATTTATGGTCTATCAAGGCTTAAATACTACAGCACTCAAAACATTAAAACTGGAACATATTGATATCGATAACGGAAAAATTTATGTGCCATCAACTCGTAAGACCAATGCTCGAACATTAGAGCTTAAATCGTTGCAAATCGTGCCACTGCTTCACTATCTTGAGAAGGACAGGGAATTACTGCAAGATGCAATTCAAAGCCATACAGAGGCTTTATTTCCACTAAATTCAGATCGGTTTGATATTATTTCTAGATACTTATTTAAAAACCTTAAACGTATTAACCATAACGTAAAAGATATGAAGCAGATTAGAGCTTCTGTGATAACTAATTGGCTTAGTCACCATAACATTCGTGAGGTTCAGTATATGGCAGGGCATCGTTATATTTCTTCTACAGAAAGGTATGTTCAGGATGATTTGGAAAGTTTGCAGGAGATTATCGAGACAATGCATCCGATTAATAGTATCTAAATTTACCTTTACCAGGGTATGTTTTCAACTTCTATGATCATTTAATTTTGAATTAGATTAAAAACAATTTTTTATTAATAATTTAAACTCAAAGAAAAATGAAATCTTTAGAAACTTCAGCACACAAACAATTATTTTACACTAGGGGAAGTTATTCAATCGAAAAAAATAAGATTGATATAGCAACAGAAATACCTCAAATCACCTTAACAAATTCAGGAAAGGATTACCGTCTAGAATTAAAACAATGTTATGATATCTCTAGTGAAAGTATTCCTTGCTTCCTTGCTATTTATAGTCATGGGCATCCTACAGACAGAAAAAAATTAGCGTTTGAAAACTTAGATTGGAATAGGGACACTTTGGAACTAGATTCAATTTTCAAAGTAGCTAGTTTCACAAATGAAAAAATCCTTGTTATAACATTACATGATGAAGATTTTGAAGATTCTAATATTGAAATCTATCGTTTTTTTGTAAAACATCATGTTACGTTCAATTCTAATTCTAAAGAATATGAATGCGATATGGAACTGCTTCAAAAATTCGTTGCTGGAATACCTGCAAACATAATTGAAGAGGAGCCTAGAACAGTCGGTGGTGGTGTATTACATCCCGCTTAAAATATTGTAAATTGCTACATTAAAATTTCATTTATGAAACACATACTGTTATTATGTTGTTTGTTATTGTCTAATAAGGCATTTACACAAATAAATAAATTAGATTCCTTATTGGTGAGCAAAAATTATACTGTTTTTGAACATGAACTTCAAGATGTTAATATCTCCAATAAGGATAGCAGTTTATATTGGTATTATAAAGGGAAATTATTTCTTGAAAAACGAGATTTGGCAAAAGCATTTATTAATCTTAAAAAAATAGATAGTTCACAACTTCTAGAGAAATATAAAGCATGGTACTATTATGTGCTTGCAGATACTTATAGATACAATAACCAAGAAGAAAAAGCATATGCACTTAAAATAGAAGCCCAAAAGCTATTCAATATAGATGGGAACAAAAAAATGGCAAATATCATTAATAATGATTTGCATTATACATTAGTTTCTCAGGACTTTTTGCAATACGATGGGGAATCTTATCTAAAATCATTTTTTGAAAATGCGACTAAAAATAATGACAAGGAACAATTATTAACTGCTCATTTGGGGTTGAGTTTTTTGGAAATTTCCCAATCTAATATTGAAAAAACTCGTTTCCATCTTCAAGAAGCAACAAGATACGCTAATACTATAAAAACTCCACAGGCAATGTTTAAGGTGCATAACTATAAGGCAGTTATAAATCAAAGTTATATAAATGACTTTAAACAGTCTAAGGTGCATACAGATAGCATGCAATATTATGCAAAAATTATAGACTCACCTGATTATATGGATTCATCTTTACGCACAAGTGCCTATACCTATACTCTTAAAGAGGAATATGAAAAAGCTATCGAAATACTTTTGAAAGCAGAAATTTTGCCTATCAAAGAGAATGTTCACAATAGAAAACAAGGACTCTACAGGTATTTATCCCTCAATTATGAAAGTTTAGAAAAAAAAGACTCTGCTTTTTTTTACTATAAAAAGATGGTAGCTCACAGAGATAGTGTAAATATAGCGAAGCAAAATAATATACTAACCTTGTTAGAAACTAACCAATTATCTGAAAAAAATTTAACCTTGAAGGCAGAGGGGATAAAAGATAAAAATCGCCTAGTCTTATTAGCAGTTATCTTATTAGCAGTTATAGTAATTGGTACAATACTCATATTGTATTATCGTAGTAAAAAACAACTTGCGGAAAGAGAAAAAGAATTAGAAGCAATTGATGCACGCAATGAAGAAAAAGATCGTCAACGTCAGCGTATCGCAGGTGAATTACATGATAATTTAGGAGGATTGATCATAGCTATTCAACAAAGTTTTGATAATCTAAAAGCACATAAAGATTATTTTCAACAAGAAGAAGAAAACTTAATATCCAAAACAAGAAAATTATTGAACGAAGCCTATCAAAAAGTAAGAAACATGGCTCATCTGGAAGATTCCGCATCTCGAAATTCTGGCTATTGGGTTGATATTATTAAGGATTTTGCAGCTATCATTAATGAGAGTAATCAATTATCTTTAGAGGTACACAGTCATGGAACATCTAATATTGTTAATATATCCATCGAAAATGATCTACGGCGTATGACTACGGAATTGATTACCAATGCTTTAAAGCACTCAAAAGCATCAGAGGTCTCTGTAGATATTACCGGTGATAAAAGCTCAATAATAATTATTGTAGAGGATAATGGGGTTGGATTGGACATGGCTCAATTAAAAAAACAAAAAGGGCTAGGATTATACAGTATAGATAAAAAAGTAGAAGAATTAAATGGAAAATTATCTATTGATTCTAACTCCAATAAAGGAAGTACGTTTATAATAGAAATACCGTTATGATTAACTTAGTAATTGCTGAAGACCATAATAGTCTTATAGATGGTATTGATGTCTTTTTTAAATTTGAAGAAGACATTAATATTATTGGTAAAGTAAATGACGGACAAGCTCTACTAGAATTCTTAGAGAAGAGAAATAGACATGTAAATGTTGTAATTATTGATATTAGAATGCCAAACGTAGATGGAATTGAAGCCACTAAGCAAATCACGGCGAAATATTCGCATATAAAAGTTATTGCATTTACAATGTTTAGGCAAAGCGATATCGTTAAAAAAATGATTGCTGCTGGTGCAAAGGGCTATCTGCTGAAAAATGCTCGCTTACCTATACTTTTAGAAGCCGTCAGAGCAGTACATAATGGTGAAATTTACTATGATTCAGAATTACCATTAAAGAATGATAGTTCAACAACAGAAATAAAAAAAGAAAAACTTCTTACTAAAACACAAGACCAAATTTTGGATTTGATAGGTAAACGATTAAGTAGCCAAGAGATAGCTGATAAGTTATTTATCAGCAAACATACAGTATTAACACACCGAAAAAACATTACAAAAAAATTAAACCTCAAAGGTCGTGATGCATTGCTAAGTTATGCTCTCAATAGGGATTATAACTTTGAATAAGTTTTAATTTCTAGACTTAATTAAATATACCTTTATCACGGTATTGTCTTTTTTATGATTCCTTGCGTACTTGCTTCTAAATAAAACAAGTATAATGGATACAAATGAAGCCAGTTCGGAAAACAAAAAACCTAGGTTGTCACCCAAGGATGTATTAGCCAATTTAAAAGCCTACTACAACGATAAAAAAATCATTAATGGGATAGAGTGTCATGTTGATTTTACCAACGATGACACTTTTTTTAAAAGCTTGAAAACCTTCCTTAACGATTTTGAAGACACACATGTTATTGATATGTTGTTTCAATCTTCAATTAAAGGGATTATTGAAGAGCTAGATTTGCACAAACGTGCTGAACAAAGCATTATAAAAACCATTGATCGTCCAGTTTTTCTTATTAATAATGACACACTAGATATTGCTACTGCAACACCTTGGGAAAAGCAAATTAGTAATAATAAAGATGTAATTTCCAAAGTTATTCCATCTGTAGGACGAATAGAAATTAAAGGTGATGACAGAAGAGACTGGATTGGTACAGGTTGGTTACTTAAAAACACAAATATTGTAGTGACTAACAAACATGTTGTTGATAATTATGTTACTAAGAATAAAGAAGGCCTATATCAAATAGGTAGAGATTGGATGGGTGATACTTATGGTCTACGAATTGATTTTAAAAAAGAGCATACCACTGATTTAGAACTTGAATTTGATGTTAAAGAAGTCATTTATATATCAAATGGGCGAGAATTGGATATCGCCCTATTATGCATTGATGAGAAAAATCACAATGGAGATATATTGCCTGAAGGTTTAGAACTCTCTTATGAGATACCAAAATTTAAAGAAAAGATTTTCGTAGTTGGATATCCCGCATGTGACGATCAAATAAAAAAAGGGAATCACTTTAATGGTCTTAGAGATGTAAAGCAATTTGCCCCTGGAAAGTTTTCTAAAACACCAATTCATGAACATATTTATTTTCATGATTGTACCACTTGGGGAGGTAATTCTGGCTCGCCTTTAATTGATTTTGAAACAGGCAAGGTCTTAGGAGTACATTTTGCAGGAGATCTAGAAAGTACTAGAGGATTCCGAACCAATTATGCCGTAAGTGGATTGGCACTTAAAGATATTTTGGAAGAACTAGACACTTTTTATAATCATTAAACACTTTATAATGAAAAAGACACTTTTTATAATTAGCCTATCAGTATTATTAATTGCTCAACAAAAAAATAAAGATATTCAAGAAGCATCAATAGCAAAAAAAAACTACGAACCTCAGTTAGAACAAAAACTTGGTGAAAAAGTAAATTCCTTACATGAGGATATTTTAAACAACAAGGAACAAACCCTCGAAAATAAAAATAATATTAGTAATCTTTTCATTACCAAACTTGGCACACAAGGTTTGCTTATTAGTCTTTTTTTTAGTGTTTTAGGCTTTTTTGGCTTAGGATATTATTTAAAACAGTACCTAAAAAAGAAAATAAATAAGAACGTAATTTCTTTGGAAAGAGAATGTGATATATCGATTAAAAAAGTAGAAAAAATTAAAGACGATACTATTCTTCGCATTCAAAATACCGAAAAGTTGAATAAAGATTTAAGGACAAAATCTCAAATACTGCTGATTAGTGAAACATCAACACCTGTAAATGATACAATAGAGCACATTTTTGAAAAAGAATCAGCTAAAGTAGCTTTTAATTGTGTTCATATCCGTATCAAAGAATTGAGTTTTAAACAAGTAAAAACTGTGTTAGCAAATAAAGGGAATTTGTTACCTAGTGACTTCAATATGATGGTTTTGGATAATTGCGATGCAGAAAATCGATATTGGGAGGGAGAGCATTATACTAGAAATATATTAAACTTTACTGCTGAGTTTTTGACTCGGAAGGTAGGAGTATTATATTTTTCAAATGACCAGAGATTTCCATCTCGTGACATAGCATTTAGAAATGTTCCTAACAGATATCTATTAGATTATGTAAACTCACATGCACATCTCTATGCCAATACTATGAACGTCTTAAAACTTCAAAATCTTTATAAGGAATAAAGAGTACCCCCTCACCTTTTCAAATATACCCTTACCAAGGTATTGGAACACCCTTAAAATGTAGCGTTCTTGTTAACATTAAAACAAAACATTTAAAACTATGAATATAACTAAAAGTGAACACTTAGAGAACGTTTTACAAACTCACCGCATGACTCATATTGAGGATTTGTTAAAAAAGTATCGTGAGAAAAGACAAGATATTAAAGAAGCCATTGAAGCTGAATATTCCAGTGATATATATAATCCATTAAACTCAGGATCGTATGCAAAGCATACAGCTATTAATAGTAAGTTCGATTTGGATGTAATGATTCCTTTTAAACGTGATGCATTTATGACATTGGAAGAAATGTTTAATGATATTTTTGACTTCCTACAAGAAAAGTACGGTAGTGTAGCAGAAGTAATCAAACAAAAAGTATCTATTGGCATAGAATTTTACGCAGATGATAATGGAGATATTATTAGTATTGACATAGTTCCAGGACGAGAACTAAATACAGGTCAATATGAAGATGACCATAAGTTGAATTTGTATGTAAATTCTAATTATGGTGAATTAGAAGCGCAAAGCTATATCCAAACCAATATTCATGCTCAAATAGACCATATAAAAAGTAAGGATAATGAACGAAAAATTATTCGATTATTTAAAGTATGGAAAACAACCAATAATGAAAATTACAAGTCATTTTTATTGGAATTAATTACTATAAAGGCATTTGATAAAGAGAACATTAAAGGGAACCTTTGGGAAAAGTTAAAAGCAGTAATGGAATATATTAGAGACCATATTACCAAAGACAATTTTACTCTAAAAGACCCAGGTAATGGTGGAAATGATATTGCTGACACCCTTGAAGACTACGAAAAGCGTAATCTATCTAACAAAATGAAAAACATGTTAGAAAGAATTGAAGATAACGAGGATAACTTGAAACATTACTTTCCTACTAATCCAGATTTTGAGGATGAAGACAAAAATGGAAATGGCTATGGAAAAAAGTCTGGTGCAGCGAGTTTATTTTCTAGACCACCAAAAAATGAACGTTTTGGATAATGAGAGTCTCAAGAAAAAATATCATTACAAAATGTATTGAAGGCCTTTCATTTGTAAATCTAGTTTCCTCATTTGAACAAGTGGATATTTTTTTAAAAGGAAAAATAGAAATAGCTTTTGATGGGCTGGACACTCCTCTGTTATTTACAGTTGAGATACTACCACAATATCCTTTTAAATCCTATAATGAAGAAACCATTAAATTCATTAACCAAGATTTATTAGCCTATAAGCATGTAATGGGAAATGGCACAATTTGTATTCATACGTCACATAGTATTCATCTTAAAGAGAAGTTAAATATTGATTTTAATTCTCTAAAAAACTGGATTGTAAAATACTATATCAACAAAGAAGAAGATAACCATTATGAGCATCTTATTGTTCCTCAACACTGCTTTAAAAACAATAAATATACATTCACATTTACCAATGTTGATTATGAATTTAAAAAGCATGACTATGGTTTTGTAAATCTGAAATTTCTAAATAATGGGGTTTTAGGAGATATGAGTGTAACTAATTTTTTAACAGATAGTTTTGTAAATTCTTCTGGAAAAGAATTAGCTTCTTGTAAATGGAGTCTTTTTTATAAAAGTAATCCACAAAAGTATCACGGCATATATATTTTTGTTGAATCACCACCAGCTTTTCATGATAGATTTGTACTTCTTAATTGGGAAAACTTTGTCGATGTTTTTAAACTAGATTTTTTAAAATTTCTTCATCATTGCGAAAAAGATTATATAAATAAAAAACTTAAAGGACAAGTTATACCATTATACATAGGTTATAACATTCCAAATTCAGAAATTCACTGGCAAGTAGCATTATTAGAAGTTGGTAAATTTCCAATTGAAGGGGTAAAAGAACATAAAAAATGGATAACTGAGCTTACCCATGGACAAATAACATGGGCTATATCTCACAATGTATCTTATTCCTATTTTTTTGGGCGTGGAGCTTTTTCTGAAAATATCACAAAGAAGAAGATCTTAATTATTGGTATTGGTGCTATAGGTAGTATTGTAGCGCGTACACTTGTAAAAAGTGGCAGTCTCAAAATAGATTTATGTGATTATGATATCAAAGAACCAGAAAATGTCTGTCGTGCTGAATTTCAATTCGCTAATGGCTTAACCGATAAGGTGGATGAATTAAAGAGTCTTTTATCACTAACATCGCCTTTCGTTGAGGTTAGAAGTGTTAACCAGATATATTTTGAATCAATATCAAAGGCTTTGTTTAATGATCCAAATGCTCGAAAAGAATTAGAAGAATTCATAAATTCTTATGATACCATTTTTGATTGTACTACCGATAACGATCTTATGCATGTCATAAATCAATTGAAGTTATCCTGCGATGTCATTAATTTATCTATTACTAATAAAGCACAGGAATTAGTTTGTGCATTTTATCCTAATATCTATGGTTTCGTGACACATCAATTTGAAAAAGTATTAAAACAAGATACAGAAGACATGTATAACCCTACAGGCTGTTGGAGTCCCACATTTAAAGCATCTTATAATGATATCAATCTGTTGGTGCAATATGCTTTAAAACATATCAATTTGTTATATCAAAAGGATTTACCGAAAAACAATTTTGTTATTGAAACTGGTTCAGAGATAGCATTTAAACTAAAGCTCAAGGAATTTTGAAATATACAAATACATATAAAAAAGTAGAACTTATAATTTCTGAAGATTTATTAAAAAGACTATCCAGTTATGGCATTGAACAATTCTCAAATGAATTTGGGGGTTTTTTGATGGGCTATTACAGTAACAATTTTAAGACACTTACCATTACCGATACGGTTTTGCCAAAAGTGTACCAAGGTACACCTTATTTATTTCAACGAAGTATCAAAGGTATAGGTGGTACTTTTGAAGTCTATTATAAAAAACAGCCAAATCAGTATTATATTGGTGAATGGCATACACATCCCAATGGATCAACAGCCTACAGCCATACAGACAAACAAGCTATGGTCAATATAACTCAGTGCGCTACCGTAAACATTACAAATCCAATACTTTTAATAATAAGTATTAATGCATCAGAAATAAATGGTTTTCAATTTTATTTATATGATAATAATGAACTTTTTCCGTTCGTAGAAAGCACCTAATGAAAGAAAAAAAAGACAATTTTATTGAAACTGGAGCCGTAGTTGGTGGCATATTAGGTTTAATAGTAAATATGGCTTACCAAGCTAAAAAGAAAGAAGAAAATCCGGAAAGAAAATTCGATTTCCAATCACTCATATTAACAGGAACACTAGGTGTAATAATTGGGGTAGTAAGTGTTGGTGTTACTAAATTTTTGCTTTCTGTATTTATAAGTAGAGAAGAAATATTAAATGAAAGTGACGAAATTAATTATTTGGCATCTGTATTAGAAACCTATGAGCCAGATGAGATAGATCGACAAGTGCTTATCAAAGGTAAAAGAATAAAAGCGGCAATCAATAAAAGATTTGGATTTGATTTACTAGGAAAAGCAACATATCAGGGTTCTAAAGCAATTGGAACGGCTTTAAGTGGGTTATCCGATCTTGATATATTAATTAAGTTTAAGAAAACGAGCTTCTGCCAAGCAAAAGACATGTATTATGAATTATACAATTTTTTTAAATACAATTTTAATGATTCTGATTTAGTGGGTATTCGTCAGCAAAAAGTTTCTATAGGCTTGATATTTAATATAAATGGTTGTGAAGAAGTCATTGATTTAGTTCCTTCACTAAGAACGGATTTTGTGAGAGGTAAAAATGAATATCATCTTTTTAAAAATCCAAAATTCTCTAAAGGTTCAACAAAAATAAAAATGAATCCTCATAAACAAAGAGAACTTGGGAGTTTTGAGGAAAAAAAAATTGAAGTAATTAAGTTGATAAAAATTCTGAAAGACAAAGAGAAATTGCCTCTAAAATCAATTCTTATTACTGAACTTACAAAAATGGCTTTTGAACAAATAAAAAAACATAAAAAAACCAATAAAACTCTATTAAAAGTTTTGGAATATATTAGAAATAATATTCAAACGATTCAGGTTAAATCTCCAGATAATTCAAGAATATCATTAACGGATTCTCTTTCTCTTAGAGAGAAAAAAGAAATCAAGATTGTTTTAGATGAGGTTTTATTTAACCTGAAAAGCAATAAAAACTATCTGCTAGATTATTTTCCTGAAAAATAAAGACTTTGGAAGAACTCAATCAATTAGAAAACTAATATTAATCAGAAATTATAATAAAATGATTAGAAGAATATTAATTGTGCTGCTGATTATAATTTTGGTTGGTTGCGATTTAAAAAGAAATTACAGAGACAATGGTAATGTTGCATTTGTTTATCGGGAAAAATTATTTGAAATAGAAGGAAAATACTTGTCCGAGTATCCCAAAGATCAATATTATATTTTATTTGATTCTATTCCAATAAAAAAAAGTGATGTTACGAAAATAGTTGTTGAATTTTCAAGTGAAATAGATGACGAAATATTTATCCAAGAGGAAGAGTACTATGAAGAGGAAGATTATTATGATGAATATTACTTTTTTATTGAAGGGAAAGAAAGTATAAAAATCACAGATAAATTTATAAGAGATAATCCAAAATTTTTTAAATAAAAATTAGGTCAATAAAACACAAAGAATTATTTTTATTTTAGAATAAATGTTCATTGAAATAACCTCCATTTGAAGTTGAGGTATTGATTAAAAAAATGTAAAAGCGCTCAAAAAAGACGGGTAGTTATTATCCATTTGGCGGGTTACATAAGGGGTATAATAACGTGGTTTCTTCAACAAACACAGCACTTCAGTACAAATTTAACGGCAAACAATATGAAGAAGAGTTGGATTTAAACACATACGATTACGGAGCGAGAAATTACGACCCTTGGTCAGTTCGTTGGTCTACTATCGATCCTTTAGCTGAAGATATGCGAAGATGGAGCCCTTATAATTTTGCATTTAATAATCCTTTACGATTTGTAGATCCTGATGGTATGGCACCCGAAGATTGGGTAAGTAAAGATGGAGGGAAAACTTATTATTGGGATTCAAATATTACATCTGAGGAACAAGCAAATAAAGCTGGAGTAAAGTATGGAGGAAAGACAACTAGTGAGGTAATTAAAAAAGAGGATAGTCCATGGATTTGGAATCAGTTTGAAAATACACCTGGTTTTAATTTTAAAAGCTATTATGAATCTCCAGTCAAAGAAGCATATAGTAAAGTTGTATCTCGTTATAATTCAGCTATAAAAGAAAGGAAAGAGAAATTAGATGTTTTAAGGGAAAATAAAGATACAGCAGGGTATGATAGTCTTAATGAAAATCCAATTGAATTTGAACCTGTTGATTTAAGTTTTGCTTCACAATTTCCGCTAGAATCTCAATTTACCTCTTTTAGAATGGATATAGAGCATAATGGTGAATCATACAATATATTGGTTAGAGTTCAGAGAATAGATAAAAAAGAAAGATTTGCAGATAGCTTTAGTAAAAATAAAGTACCCACTCAAGGAAACAGTTCTGTCCTTAAAGCAAGTAAAGGAAATTACTATCAACATCGATTAGGAGATGGTGCTGCTATAAGGTTAATTTTTGGCCCTAAAAATCAAAAAGCTTGGCGTGAAATAGGTAGTAATTAAAAATAAACTATAAATTAATTTTAACAATTTATGAAATATATTAGAACTTTTTTATTTGTCCTTATTATTACTATTATATGTAGTTATGTTTTATTTAAATACTACAATTTTAAAAAATATGTTAATGTGTATAATAATCAGTCATCAGTTTTGACTGAAAGAATGGAACATTATTCAATTAATAAACTAGAGAATTTACCAAACAATAAAAAGGACTTTAGTAAAATGCTTCAATGGTTGAATAATGAAGAGGGCATTCAAAATATTTTAGAATATGGAATAAACTTCAGATATGATAATCTAGATCAATCTCTTTCAATCTATTCTTTTGGGATTGACAAAATAGACGATAATTTAAAAAAACCTTCATATTCAACATCAACAGATAAATATTCAATATTTTCAGCAAATGATGCTATAAATGATTGGAGTTTTTGGGATATTTTTGATGTTAAGAAAAAAGATGTTTTATTATTTAAAATAGTTATAGACGAAGATTATCTATGTAGAAACTTTATTAATAGTGATTTATATTCAGGAAAAGATCTTTCAATTCCATATTCAACATCATATGTTTTTTTTCGAGGTAATCAAAAGGTGTCTGGAAAACTAGAAAAAGAATTAAAAGAAAAAATTAGACCTTATAAACATTTTGAATATCTAAATGACAGCTCAAAAATATCATTCATAAGATTTAAAGATGGTGATTTTTTTCCTGCTTGTTCAGATAATATTGATTCAAATACTTTTGATATAAAAATAAAAGATATTTTAATCGATAACAAAATTGATTATGCGATTATTCCCATATTAACTAATGGTACAGATGTCGATGGTAATGAGTCAGAATAGTTGATAGAGTAATTTTAAATATAAAATATTGTAAAACAATAGTTAGTAAAAAACACTAACTATTGTTTTTTAGATAAATATAAGGGATAGTAATTCCAAATTTAAAATTCTTAATAATAGTAAACGTTCTTTAAAAATACTGTAACAAAAGCAACATATAGGTTGTTAAAATTGTTAAAAGGTCAAAAAAATGACCTTAGGCGATTATCCATTTGGACTTGAACACAAGGGTTACAATAACGTAATTAACGGAACGCATCATCCGTATGGGTACAATGGGAAAGAGGAAAATGAAGAACTTGGATTAAATTGGCATGACTTCGGTGCTAGAAATTATGATGCAAGTTTAGGGCGTTGGATGAATGTTGATCCATTAGCTGAACAGATGAGGAGACATTCTCCATACAATTACGCATTTAATAACCCATTACGTTTTATAGATCCTGACGGAATGGCTCCTGAAGATATAGTTTATTACAACTCTAGTGGAGAAGAAGTTAATCGAATAAAATCAGAAACAATTCATAAGGTTTATGTTCAGACTAGTAACTCATCTGTTGGTGATGTAGATGGTGCTAATGGAAATGGATACACGGAAGCTCCTTTACCAAATGTTATTCAAAAGAAAGGGAACTCTGATACGACTGGGGCTAAGTATCAGGAGCATGACTATAAGATTGCAGCAGAAACTTTTATTTTTAATAAAAGTAAAAATGAAGGATCATTAGATTTAAAAACAGATGGTAATTCAAGTATTCCAAAGGATGCTATATCAGAAATACCCGATTTAGATCCAACCGCTGTAAAAGCAGTTGCTATGCAAGAATCAACTTTAGGGCAAGGAAGTAATAATCCTCCAACTGATATTATGCAATCGAATGTAACTGGAGATTGGGGAAGTGGGTTTAAAGCTAATTATGGGCTGACGAAAGGAACTGAACCAAGCACAGGTCAATCAATTACAGCAGGAATTAGAGTTTTAGCCACTAAAGGATTCAAGGGAGGTGTTACTTATGATAAAAGTACAGGAGCTAAAACTTTTACTTTCCAAGGTTGGAACAGTGCAATAAAAAGCTACAATGGTGGTGGAACAGCAGGGTATCAAGGTAGCGTTTTAAAAATGATTAGTGATTCAAAACCTCGAACAAGTAATTAAAAAATGATGAAAAGATTTAAAATAATTTTCCTTGTATTTATAGCTTTAAGTTGTAATTCAAAACCTGACAAGACCAATCAAATCACATCTGAGTCAATAGTAGATAAAAATGATGAAATCGAAGGTATATCTAAGTCTTGTATTACAACTAAACCTGTTAAGAATGCAAGTGATTTATACAAGCCTCAAAATATAGAAGACACATTTTTGTCAGACTTAGATTTTAATAATTTACTTGCTGACTTAAATAGCTCCAAGGTTGTAATTGATTCAACTGTTATTTACACAACACATAAAGATTCTCAGAGAGAAATTATAATTACCAAAAAATGTCTTAAAGACACTACATCTTTAGGCCGTGTTTTAATGGAAGAATATTTTGTGTCAGATTTTATCTATGATGAGATTAAAATGATTAAAACTGAAAAAAAGAAAATACTTAATTTTGGAGATGCGTTAGTTTATGAATTTAAAATTATTGGAGGTTCAGAGTATAACCCACATAATGTAATATTGATTCTTAAAGATAATGGATCGAATTATTCTGGAATATCGCTCTGCTCTGATGGTATAAGATGGAAAAAAAATGAGGAAGAAGAATATATTCCTTTGTTTGTTGAGCGTGTTCGTATACATAAACAATATGAAATCCCTATGTTATATATAAAAAACAAGTTCGTTCCTCTGGGTCATCATAAAATTCCTGAATTGTGGAAAGAGGACTAATTAATAGTAAGATTTTGTTTTTAGTGGGAACAGTATTTATATATTCATTATTTTCTTGTAAAGAGAATAGTGAATATACAACAAACACATCTAAAAAAATACTTAATACTAAACCTAAAAATCATTATGGCACTATTTTTACTAGAAACGATACCCTTATAAGTTTCCAAAAAACAGAAGGTGCATATGGTGTTTTTAAATGGGGAGTAAAAGGTGTATTCGAGAATATTAGTAAAGACACTTTGGCTTATGATAAAACTAAAATAAATAAGATTCGTAAAATAGGTGATAATTTTGTTTTTAGAGATGGATGCGGTTCAACTTGTGATTTTGTCTTAATTTCAAAGTTTACGAAAGGAGATAGTGGAACTATTTTAATGTACCCTCTTTTGGAAGATTTTGATAAAAATATTATTGTATATAAAGGAGATAAAGAAAATGTTTTGGTTTCAATTTATAATCTTCAAACTGGAACTGTAAAAGAAGTTATTGAAGACTTTGATAAAACTATTCGACCCCCAAAAAATATTGTTGAAAATATAAGTATAAATGAAAAGGGAAATCTTGTTCTTGAATGGCTTGGTAAGAATTCAGAAAAAACTAAAAAAGAAATAATCTTATAAAACTGATAGAGAATTAATTATTAAAACGCTCACTTAAAAAAGTGAGCGTTTTGCTTATTCAATTATTTCAACCAAATTTCTTCAGCTTTATCAAAACCAACCCATTTAAAATTTTCATCATAACCACGACACGCAAGTTCGTAACGGATAAATCTTTTAAGTGGGATTTTGGTATTTAATATAAAACGTAATGTCTCTCCATGGGCTAAAGAAAACATACCAGCGATTTCTTCAAAATGAGGTAATGGGTCAGCATCCATTCGTATTTGTTGAATGTGGTTATAATCCATTTTTTTATAATCAACTGGCAAGTTCTCAAACTCACTTTTACTAAAAGAAGGATGGTCAGTTTGAAAAACCATATAATCGCCTTTGCTACTTAGGACTACTCCATAGTTGTCATCAAAACGATGATTGTGGTTTTGCCAAATAGCTAAATCAATAGCTTTCTGTTTATTTGGAAACCGTGTCATCTTTCTTTTTATTTTGAGATGTTTTACTCGGTTCGGTTTTAACAGCTACTTTATCGTCTTTTGGAAGAACACGTCCGTTTAAAGAAATGATATCTTGCTTTGACGATTTTGGGTCACTACCTTTTTTACGCAATAACTTTTGAGTATTAAAAAGCGAACGGCATTTGATATTAAACTCGGAATATTTAACAGCTTCATCTTTATTCTTTAAAGAGTTCACATAACCATCATATAATTCTTGGTTAGTCAGCTGATTATTTTTAGCTTTTAGAATCAAATCAAAAGCCGTAGAAGCTATTGTATTTAAACCTTTTTGCGTTTCGGAAAAGCTAAATCCTAAAGCTTCAATCTTAGCGTGTTGTTTTTCATCAGCATATTTAAGCAATACCGAAATATCCTTTTGCTGTTCTTTCAGACGATTCACAATCGTTTGTTTTTCATCTTTTGCAGTTTCAATTTTTGCCTCTACAGTTTGTAAAAGGTCTTGGTCTGTTTTGATGTTTTCAATTAAAACATCGACAATAGTTGCATTCATAAGTATTAAATTTAAAAGTGATTATTCAATTTTCCAGAGTGATAATATTTGTAAGGAATCCCATTTATTGAGACCTTGCTCATAACATCGCCCTAGTTCTTCTTCCGCTTCTTCTCTAGTATCAAAAAAGAAGGATGGTTGTGTGCTTACTACATATTTATCTTCTTCTTTAACATCAGAAGTATAGATGGCAAATACACGTCGGGTCTTTCCGTGTTTGTATAAAATGGAGTAATAATTACTGACGTCATAATCATCCCACTCTTCTACAGGTTTATCTCTCAAATAATGAATTGTAATGGGCATACGTTCAAAGAAATCATCAACTTCAGTTTGCGTTAATTTTGGGACAAGACTAATGTTGCTTTTCCATTGTTCTATGACAAAGGCAAGTACATTAGCATCATCATTTAGTAGCTGCAATAACTCGGCATTTGTTTTTTCTGTAAGCATACTTTTATCGTAATTTGTATGAAGCCACAGTACCATTTCTATAAGTTCGGTTCTTGAGAATAAATTCAAGAATTCAGAACTAATTTGATGGTTTTCGTGACTTTCCAGGTTTACCATAAGAGCTTCTAAAAAATAGAGAACCCGTTTACGTTCTTTAATTGTCATGAGTTTCGTCTTTAGGTTCGCAGTGATTTTCAATAGTGGCTAACAAGTAATTATAATCTCCACTTTTAGCTTCAGTTAGTACGGTGTCAATTTCATCTTGACTCCAACCTTCTTTTCGGGCTTGTTTTCTAAACACACCCATAATCATAAATGCATTTCCGTTTACACCAATCAAATTCAGATTGACCGTTTTTTCAATGACTCGTTTCATATATTTAATTGTATTAAGTGCCAATGGCACAGATTAGTATTACACCGAATCGGTGCGAATTAGAATTCATTTTTTATTATTTAATCTCGCTTAGCGAGAAGTTTGCAGTTAAGACTTCTGTCTTGCGACCTCTAGGTTTTGACCCCACCGCTTTTCTTGCAGAGAGAGGTTTGTCAAAAGTTTTAGTATGCCAACCAAACTGCTTCGTGTATTTCTCTAAAGCATCATTTGGATATGAAGACAAAAGGAACTTGGCTTTTAATTTTGATAGAACTACTAATAGGTCTTCAAAATCTTGTTGGCTGAATCCTGAATAGTGACCTTGATTAGAATTTGGATATGGTGGGTCTAGATAGAAAAACACATCTTCGCCATCACGATTTTGAATAACTTTAAGTGCATCCAAATGTTCGATTTGGACATCTTCTAAACGCTTGGCAATTGATTCATTAAACAGTAGTTTTTTGTTTCTAAAGGCTTTGACTCGTTTTGAATATTTGTCATAACCCCAAGAACCAATTTGGCAAGAGAATCCCATATTAGTTCCTATATAGAATGCCCATGCTTGTTGAATTTTATCAAACAGATGTGGCATTCTATATATAGCAAGTGCTACATTATAAGTGGCTCTTGAGAATAAGGTTTGCTCAATTTTTTCTTTGAGTTTTTCAAAATCTTTGGACTTAACTACAGCATAGAAATTAATGACCATTGCATTTAGGTCATTTATGACTTCAGCATCAGATTTGTCTTTAGCAAATAGAATGGCACCACCACCAAAATAAGGCTCTACATACACCTTATGTTTTGGAATTAGTGGAACTATCTCTGATACTAAATTGATTTTTCCGCCGTAATACGTAACAGGCGTTTTTAATTTAGGCATGTACAGATTAGATAATTAAAAGGAATAATAAATCGGTATTGTTCTAATTTGACTTGTCGGCCGAAACTCTCGGCTAAAGAATTGTGTCTGCACTAAAGGGCACAGAGGGTTTTCCATCAATCATTAATTTTAGATAGATGGAATAATTGGCAAGGGAAGTGAAGTCAGAAGCTTTGAAGACAGGATAGAATTCTTTCTCCATTAAACGAGCATCTGTAATCCCTAATCTAAAGGCTATTATTGTACCAACGTTTCCAAGTACACTGGCTCTAACTTCTGAATCTAGTTGATGTAAAAACTGGTTAGCTAAAATCAGCCCCACCTTAAATTTACGCACTTGTGCGAGTAATTCTGCAATAAGTTCAGCACCAGAAATGGTTTGAAACTCATCTATATATAAATAATAAGGTGTGCGCTGATGCTCCATAATATCAATTCGAGAAAAACAAGCAGATGCAAGGGAAGTGAGCAGTAAGCCACCAAGTATATTGGCAACATCCACTCCCACTTGTCCCTTTGCTACATTGATAATTAATATTTGCCCGTTATCAATAATAGACCGAAGCGATATTTGATTTGTGTTTTCAACTAAAACCTTACGAATAATTGTATGGCTTAAAAATCCACCAAGCTTATTCATAATAGGTAACAAATCGTTGGGTTTGTATTTAGGGAATTCATCAGACCAAAACTTTTTAATGTCTTCATTTTGGATATGAATTTGACAGTTATCCCGATATGATTTCTCTCGTAGTATTTTTAGGACGTCCGAAAGCTGTGCTTTGGGCTGATCCAATAGTGTTAGCAAAATCATTCTAAGAATGTGTTCCATTTTCATTCCCCAAGCGGACTTCCAATGACGTTGGAAAATTTCTAAAATGTTTGAAGTTACTAATGACCGTTTTGCAGGGGATACTTTTCGAAGCGGATTGTATCCAATATCAAGTTCAGGATTAGTGACATCAAAATAGATATGAGGTCTATCAGGAAAGCGGTCATTGACCACCTTTATTATCTCTCGTGAAGCATCCCCATGAACATCAATAAAGGCAAATCCTCTTCGAGCCTCAATATCCTGTATCATTAATGTTTTTAAAAGGGAAGTCTTACCACTTCCACTCTTACCAAAGGCATATAAATGGAACATTCTGTCTGCTTGTTTGATGCCGAACAAACGTCCATCACTACGAAAATTGGTGCGAGCAAAATAGCTGACCTCATGTAATGAGTTATGATGCCAATGCATAAAAAGGGACATGATAAAAGAATAAAATATGTAATTGTTTAATGGCAATTATTGCCTGCCGAAAGAACTACTTGCTTTTTTTTAAATCTGTGGTACTGTTTGGAGATTCCTTTAGAAGGACTTTTTTACGTTCATCTTATTACCATTATACCATGTATGAACTAGGGAAGACAGCTTAAGCTACATGACTGGGGACGCCTTGTCATTTTTCACATTATGAAATATACTATTACCAGTAACTTAAATACAAAGAAACCTCGTTGGGCGAAAGCCTCGTCTATTTAATTTTTTAAATGGATTAAAGGAAACAGCGCGTGTTTATTTATTCATCTGAACTATTTACAGTATGGTATTCATTTTTTGGCTACCGTCCTAAGGTTGGGATGTATAAACGACCCGCTAGATTTCCTTTTGGCGGGTCTTTTATGATATGACTATCAAGGAATCAATACAGACTTATTTAGAATGGAAACAGACACATACAAGTGCAGCATATAACTGCTACAGAATTAGATTAGAACAGTTTGCAGATTTTGTAGCTCCAAAGCGGCTACTTTCAGAAATTAATGGCGATGACATTATTGCTTTTCATCGCAGTTTAGAAGACAAATACAGCTTAAATACTATTGCATATTCAGCTAGAGTGCTGAAAAACTTCTTCTGGTTTTGGCATGGACGAGGGCAAACACAGTTTAACCCAAAGGAAATTATCCCAATACGTTTTGTAAGCGCAGATAAAGATATGGTGAGCGCTGAAGACTTAAGTGATATGAGTGATTTGTTAGGCACAGATAATTTAGCAGAATTACAGAAAAAACTAGTAATCCATATCTTATGGGATACAGGAATGAGACTCAGCGAACTTTTGGATTTAAAAATCTCGGACATTAATGAACAAGGGGAAGACGGACTACGAACCGCCAAAGTAAGGACTCGAAAGAGTATGCGTTATAACCTCGTTATTTGGGGAGAAACCACCAATGACCTTATCAATCGATATTTAGGTATTCGAATTTGCATTGACGCAGAGTCTGACAACCTATTAATTAATCCAAAGACTGAAAAGCCATTTACACCAAGGAGCATTCAACGTTGGATTACAGAATTATCTGATATGGCAATGCTAGATAAGACAATTACTCCACATAGTTTTAGACACGGAAAAGCCAATTTCATTTTAGACCAAGGGGGAAGCGTTCGTGATGTGAGTGCGATTTTACGTCACGTGAAGCCTGAATCGAGCTTCCAATATATGCAGTTATCACAAAAGCGATACAAAGATGTGGCTAGACGTTACTTAAATACATTCTCCATGAGTGCAAATAATTTTCAAACCGCATAAAAACAATCCAATACTGGGTTGTTTTTTGTTTTGTTTAAGTATATAATTACAGGCAGTACTTTCAGCTATGAATATGATAATGTAGTGATACTCTTTTTACAAAGTATAATACTTTGTATTTAAGTTACTATTAAGTCGAATTAAATGGTCAGACCATTAATTATCTCTAGGGCATATAGCCCTTTAAAAAATAGATTATTAATGTCGTAAAATACCGTTTATGCGACATCGAGTATTTCAACATTATCCTATTGGGCTATGGCTCTAAGGGTGGAAGTACGTAAAAACTTAATTTTAGTATGACTAAATTTTATAATGTTGTTACTCGTAAAACTATTAGTGGCACTGCCACAGATAAGAAAATCTACCACAAGGTAGGTGCTGTTAAAGTAACAGAAAATGGTGGTTGGTTCTTGCAGCTATATCATCAGCCAAACACAGACTTTATGATTTTCCCAAACCATAATGAATCTTTACCCGTGATTAATTTTTCATCTGATGAAGCTTAATCATACGACACCAGTTCCTAATGTGTTTTTTGATAAACAGATTGGAATGCTAAGTGGTTCAGCTGTGCGTGTGTATTTAAAAATTATCAGGAATCTTTTAGGGTGGCGTGATGCCAATGGAAATGTAAAACAGCGGGATTGGATTTCGCATTCGCAGTTTGAAAAAACGGGGCTATCCAACCGAAGTGTTACTAATGGAATACAAGAGCTATTGGAACAAAAGCTCATTAGTGTTTCCGATTATTTGGGCAATGATTTAACAGACCCTGTAAGACGAAAACGAGCCAAACGTGTCTTTTATGCACTACCCGTTCAAAACTCGGAAAAAACTACGTTTTACAACGAAAAAACAAAAGAAAAACCACCGCAAGTATTACTTACTACAAAAGAAATTTCTATACCAACGTACACCGCAAAAGAAAAAATGCCTGACCATATCCGATTGATGCAAATAAGAGACGAACAACAACGTAAACAATTAGAAAGAGATAGTTGGGTGTAACAAGGGAAAAGCTAACGCTTTTCTCCCAATAGTTGGGTCCATAATGGACATTAAAGTATTTTATAAGTGTCTACATAGACATTAATGTTATAATAATAAATATGAAAAAAATCGGTCAATTTGATATCCAAAAAGATGTATTCATAAGAAACGAAAAAGCTTATAAATCCATATTAAACGAACGTTCCTTTGAGATGTTACGCCTTAGAACATTAGAAGATATGACTTATATATCTATTGCTAAGTTATATGGTGTAAGTACATCACGTATAAGACAGATATGTGCTAGGTCTGTAGATAAGATTGAGAAGGCTAGATATGAAATAAGGTAAATTATCATCTGTGTAGATTTTGAATTTGATGTGTGTGTAAGGGCGATTTTAGGTGTTGACTTTTTTTGGTATTATGCTATGATAATGAGGAATTTAAAATATTAGTTCCTTATGACAACACAATTAAAACCTATAGAAATAACATGTAGAAATGGTGTATACCAATTCGCATCTGAAAACCCTCTTCAAGAACAGACTTCTTTTAAGAAACTTGAGGAGTTACCATACTTTCTTAATGATAGTAATTCAAGAGAAGAATTTGTAAGAGAAAGTAAAAAGGTGAAAAAAGAGTTTTTCACAATTATCTATTATAATAAAGATAATGAGATGATTGGATTTTCAGATTACAAACGTCCATTTACTATTGAAAGTGACGTTTCTACAGTAGTACGAAATGCCCTTATGGTAGATGCAAAAGGTGTGGTACTTGCTATTACAAGACCTAGCGTTAATTTTCGCCCAAAGAAAATGACCCAAAATCATTATCAGGAAGCTGTAAAATTAAACGAAGCTTTATCTACTGTTGGTATTTCAATGTTATCCTATGCTGGATATGACTACTTTAGTGTAGATTACATAACAGACAAATCAATTTAAAAAAAGCCCGATTACGGGCTTTTCATTTTATTTAATAGCATTTATAGTTACCAGCTAATGTCTTATACTGAGTATCAGCTAATGACATGTCATTCTTTGCAGCATAATTTGTATTTAATTGCTCAATAATTTCATTAGCCTTTTTATTTACTATATGTAAGACTACAGGGATTTTTATAATTCTTCCATCATCATTATTATGTGTCTCGTGTTGTGCAAAACCCATTGTTGTAAGTGAAAGAATGAGTACTAATGTTGTTATTTTCATGATCTATTTTTTAATCTTGAAAAGTGTTTAGTAAATAAAAATAGTTGTTTTTCAATTGTTTGTATGTATCGCAATCACCATTTAAACAATTTCCTTCTTTATCAAAAATTATAGTTTTGTTATCAAAAGTATAGGCTTCTATATTGGAATTGGAAGAAGAATAATCAATATTCTCAAATATTGGTGGGATTATATATAACCCATCAAAATTTGAAACTCCAAAGCCAGATGATTCAGAAGTATATATAGATTTGTCTTTTGATATTATTATTGAGCTAGTGAAAATGATTCTTTCGCTATCACTATCTATACCAATTATTGAATCACATAAAATATCTATGTAACGATTTTCTGAAAAGTTATAGATAGTATGTCGTTTTTGCTTTTGCACGCTTAACGAGTTTTTATGAAGATTAATAACATGTGTTGATGTATCATCATTTTTAATTTTGTAATTATCTTGAGTGATTTTTTTATTTGGAATATTAAGATATGGCTTAAATGATTTTTTTGAAGAATAAGATTCTTCGTCATACGAAACACCTGTGAGTAAAATTTTTGATTCAGAATTGGAGTAATCTTTTAAATAGAAAAAGAGATGGTTTTTTCTATTGACCCTATATTCAGATTCTTTTACAGGTAATGATAAACAATTTAGATTTCTACTCTTTTTGAGGTCTTCAATAATTGTATAATAATACAACGTGTCGTAAGAATTAAATACACTAAAGATAAGGACGTACTTTTTTGCATTTGCAATAGCAATTAAATCTTCTACTCTTGCTATTTCCTGTTTGAATTTATTTCCTTTAAGCTTGAACTTAAACTTTTTTAAATTTATTTTTTTATCAAAAATTTTAGTTCCATTGGTATCAACAAATGATTTTTCAATTTCTTTAAAAATTTGTTTTTCACCTTGATATTCAGCATGTATAGATTCTATAGTAGTTCCTTTTAAGATACTAGAGCTTCCCTTAATCTGTTCTAATGTATTGTAACAATCACTCAATTTTCCACCTGTTTGATTTATAAGTACACTACAATCTGCAACACCATTTAGTATGCCTTTCATTAAGAATCGACTTTCGTTAATTGGTAAAATATCAAAAGCTTTATATTGACTAGAGAAATCAGGATTCAATTCAAAGCCTGTTGAACTTTTTGCGAAAGAAAATAATTCATTACTTTTTTTATCTATTACATATATTCTCTCTCTATCTTCAACAACAGCTCGTCCAAACTTAAATGGTCTTACCTTTTCATATCTAAATGGAATGTCTTTATAGGAATCATCCGTACTTAAAAATCCATATTTATTAGATTTTTTAACAATCACGAACCCTTCGATTTCATTACCGACAAATAAATAGTTTGGGTCATTTTTTATTTTTTCAATATCAAAAAGATAATCTTTGTTTCCTTGCTCGTCTGTTTCGATAATAACTTGGTCTCCATAATCATTATTTAAACAGGATGCTGTTTGGATATTCTGTTTGTATTGTTTCAGGAGCTCAATTCCTTGAGGTTTCTTTGGATTATCATTGGGGAGTTTTTCCAAAACTTTTGCAAAACGAACAAGTGTACTGTCCCATTTGCTTATTCTTTGATTAAGGTCATCTAATTTCCGCAGGGTGCTATCAAGTTTTATGTTCATCAACTTTTGAAACTCCTTGCTGATAGCAGTCTCACTTTTTTCGGGAGAATAAAAAACTTCTGAGTCTTTCCCCTTGAGATAAACAACTCCTGTATTAATAATGACCTTTTGATTACCACTTATATTGATGCCTTCTTTTACATTTTGAACATTATAGACCTTGTCCACTTTTTCGGAAAAACTTAATTGAAAATCTAAAGGGACAGCACAGTATTCTGCTTTTTCATTCAATATTTTTTTGATTTCTATATTGCTTGTCTTCTTGGAATCCGATTGGCAGAACGATATGCTGACATTTGTAAAACAAAGTATTACAAACAGGAAAAATCTATTATTCTTTTTTATCAAGATCATCGAGGTTGTTTATATTTTGATGGTTTTCTACCTTACCGACATTGCCCTTAAATTCATTTTTAAATCCAAAGTTCTTTTCTTCTTTACTTTCTGTGACTAAAACAACTCTTTCAAGCGAATCAATTGTTGAGTTCTTTCTTCTGATGAGTTCTTCAGAATGTTGTTTTGAATTCGTAAGTGATTTAATTTGAGTTTCTTTTAAATTTATATTGTTTTGAGCCATAAATATATAAATGATTCCAAAAAGAAGGAATGCTCCTAATATATAAGATAATATGGTTAATAGTTCACTCTTTTTTTTGACTTTATTTTTTGACTCGATGAGTGCTACTTTTTCAGACTCAGATTTTGATAATAAATCTTTTTCTGATGTTAATTTTTGAATTAACTCCTGTTCGGTTTTAGTTCGAAGATTTAATTGTTGTTCTAGTTCTTGTTTTTCTTGAACCAGTTTTTGATTGTCTTCTTCTAAAGTTCTGATTTCTTTTGTTTTTTCAGCATCAAGAAAACTGGTGTCAAATTTATAATCCTCGAAAAAATGCTTTATTATTGGTTTTATACAAATAATTAGAGCTTCTACATATGATTCTTCTCCTGCATTGTCTGTTCTGTCATTGGGATGACTACCCATGTTACCTTCATCATTTAAAAATTTAAGTGCAGGTCTAAATTTTTCATCTAATATATTTCCATTTAAAAGAGTCTCATATTTTTTCTTCATTGTATTAAGGTCTCCAAATCTTAGATGGTGATCGGTAGCTTCCTTCTTATAATACTTTTTTAAAAGTTGAATTAAAATTGCTTCTAAAATCTGTCGTAAATCTTGTTTCTTATTAGCTATTATTTTCTTCTTGAATAGTTCAGCATATAAGTTTCTAGCCTTATGATGATATGTCGTGTAATTTTCAGTCATATATTTTTTGTTAAAAATAGTTAAATTTTAACACTTGACAAGATTATAGTTTTTCTGATATAATGTAATGGAAATCAAAATATTATATTATGAAATTTATTCAAAACTTCGATTTACCAATCGAAACAACCGTCTTATTTATTTGCCCCAATTCGGAAGAAAATAGCCTAGAAGATTTAGAGAACAAACTCAAAGAACTTGGTATTAACTTCAGAGAGAGTGATGATTCAAATATTGATGGAGCACCCGAAATTGATTTAAGTAAAAATAAGGAGTTGCCACAAAGAAAGTGGAATCAACTTATGAATTATCTTAAAAAAAATCAATTTCGAATTGTAATTGAATCTAAATTTAATTGAACTAATGATTCAAAACAATTTAATACTTAAAACATTCACCTTTATGAATGTTTTTATTTTACATATTTCCTTACCGTCGCTCTATCAATTCCTAATAAAGAAGCAGCTCTATTTTTATTCCCTCCACAACGCTCAGTCACTTGTTGAACGTGTTTTTTAATAACCGCATCCAATCGTAAAACAGATGCTTTATTATCACGAATCATCTGCTTTGGTATATCTTTTAATGTAATCTTTCCTTTACAAAAGGTATAGAAAACTTCTACCATATTAGACACTTCTTTAAGGTTTCCTAAAAAAGGATACTGCAAAATAAAATCCCAAGCCTCTTTTGATATATGTTCGATATAATCTACTTCTAATTTAGTATAAGTAGTTTCCATAAAATAACCTACCCATTGTTTCCGTTCTTTTTTACTCATTGTGTAAAAAGAAGGCAACTGCAATTCGGCAATCGCCAATCGGTAGTGTAATTCTTTATGAAATACACCTTGATCTCTTAGGACATACAGATCTTCTGTTGTTATAGCAATTATGCGAACATCCATATCAATATCCCTGTTAGAACCTATGCGTTGAAATGCTTTTTTGCCCAATACACTGGTAAGACGTATCTGCAATCGAAGGGGTAATTTTTCAATATCTTCCATAACAACAGTACCGCCTTTAGCACGTTCAAATAAGCCCGTAGTAAGTTGTGTGGCGTTTGAAAATGCACCTTTTGCATAACCAAACAGTTTGGTCTCTAATACTTCTTCCCGAAAAGCACCACAGTTGATTTTTAGAATAGATTTGTTCTTTCGGTTGGATTCACGATGAATGTAATTAGATAAAAAGACTTTTCCAGTACCCGATGCTCCTTGAATTAAAACTGTAGTTTTATCATTTCCTGCAAGTTGAATCGCTTTAGTATATATATCAGTTAATGAAGCTGTAACAAAAGGTTTTTGGATTTTATTGTTATCTCTAGCACCATAGTTATCCCGTGCATTGGTAACTCCAGCATAGCTAGAAACATCAAACTTTATATATTCTTTCGGTGGTGTTCTACCATCTTTAATGAACCGAGCTTCTCGTCTTCTGAAAAATTGAATCGTATCTCGCTGAAATAATTCACACCCCATTAAATACCAAGCTGTCTGCATAGATGGTGTACCTGAGCTTACAAATACTTGTACATCCATATCTTTCAATAATACCTTAACAAGACTATCAATTTTATTCTTTATCGTTCCGATAGAAAGAATATCATCAATACTCATATACCTTACAATCACTTGTTTTTTAAAATCATTACGGAGTTTACCTGCCAATCTTTTACATTTTAATTCCGCTTCAAGGTTTTCGTTTTCGTTATACTGGCTCAGCAAATAATGAATATCAAAATCCTTCCCAAAATCACGATAGAGTGAATAATGTGGGCCGTTCTCATTAATGGAAAAGTCCGACGAGTCTCTATTCTTTCTAAGAAAATCGTGTCCTGTGGCTACCCATGATACTAATATTTTACTCATATTTCTGTGTAAAAATTAAGCACAAGATAAAAAAATCATCACTTTTTGAAATGTAAATACTTATAAAATAAGCGAAAAAAGATTTTTAGCAAAAGAGGTTATCCTATAAATGTAACATTTTAAAACTAAAAATCATGAAACAAAAAGTGAAGAACAACGTATCGGAAAATAACAGTATAACTGTGTTCAGATACAAAATGGCTGATTTAGAGCAGCAGCTCTTAAAACAACACGAAACAATTAAAAAGGACGTCGCCATTCCTTTAGGTAAAGACTTAGGGAATATGAAACCCAGTAAGCCCGAAGCGAACTGTGAAAAAGACGTCTACAGCGGTGTCATTAATGGAGCGTACTCCAAGATGATGATGACGGCAAAGAAGGAGTTACAATCGGAGATTGAATCCCACCACATTGTAGCGGATAAAGCGGAAGCGGACAGGAAATTACAAGAGTTGGAAACAGAACTTGAAAAGACCGAAACGGATTACCGTTTGAAAAAGCGAGAGCTTGAGAAGTGTGACAACACCTTAAAGAAGAAGGCTGCACGCTATAAGTGGACACGACTTATTTTAATGTTTTTAGTATTGGTAGATACTTTGATATCAGGTACGGCACTACAGGCTATGGGGTATCCGCTTATCACATCTTACATTATCGGACTAGCCATCGGTATTGGGATATTCTACATTGCAGAGCATCTCCACGAGATTATCGACAAGGGAAAAACCTTGTGGCAGAAACGCCTCATAGCAGTTACAGTTTTTGTAGTGTTATTTGGAATCTTCTACGTGTTAGGCATCTTTAGAACAACCACTTTTAGAGGTAATGATGTATTTGGTGGTGGCGCAGGACCGCTTTACTTCGCTTGTCTCAACCTATTCTTTACCGCAGTAGCAACGCTAGTGGTCACATTTGCTGGACTTAGCCGAGCGGAAAAGAAGATATGGGATAAGTACCGAATTGCTGAAGATGAAGCAAAACAGCTTAAAAAAGAAGTTGATGAGTTAAAATTGAAGATTGCTGAAGTTCGTAAACAACAGAAGGAATCGGAGCTCGCACGTACGCAAATACAAATTTATGCGCACGATATGCAAGAGCTCATCCAGCGATTATACGAGGAGTCACAGAAGACATTTTATAGTACCAATTGTATCCATCGCTCTGATGGTAAGGTGCCGAAGTTCTTCGAAGATGACATTCCAATGCTTCCATCATTCTATAAAGGTTTAAGTATATAGTTATGAGAAGTTGGATATACATATTGGTGATTGGGCTGACGATGTCAGCCTGCACCAACTCAGAGCAAACAGGAATCACTATTTCTGTTTTAGAAGACGTGACAGAAACCGACTTTGTCGCAAAGCCAGATATTGAGGCTATACAGTCACGGTTTAACCTAGAAGCTAATTCATGGCAATCCGCAACATTTCGTTATGGTGCTATTAGCAGTCTAGTTCACAACAAACGTTCAGAATTCTCTCTTGGTGGTGGTACTGCTCTAATGGGAAATCAACTAGAACGTGATGCTGAAATCAAGCAGTTCTACACTAAAATGGACGCTACGTTATCACAGCCAAAAGACAGTACAGTTCATCAATACTCTTCTATTTGGAAGCCATTAGTAGAAGAACTAAAGCATCTACAGAAGGACACCATTAGTCAAACGACGCTATGCGTCTATTCGGATTTGCAGGAGAATAATGGCGATTGGTTCTCGGTACATCGATATAAAGATTTGATGCTACTGGAAAAGTCTTCCGAAAAGGTGAAAGCATTGTTTTTACAGCAGGCATCTGGCGTGATTAAAGGCAGTTCTAATATCAAAGTTGTTGTGGTGTATCAGCCACGGACAATAAAGCAGGACAAAGCTTTCGCAATGATGCGAAAACTATATACGGCTGTATTTGGAGAGTTAGGTATTCCTGTCGCATTTATCTCTAATCTAGATTAAATCGAATAATATGAAAACGATACTAACACTATTACAATTCATCTTCAAAATTGTTTTGATCTGCGTGTATATGGTGACACGTGGATTGGAACTCTTTTTAGAAGCATTCAATAACGCATTTAAACAATTATTAGGAAAATGAATATACAGGATTTTGGCATACTAGCTATGGAAAGAACGGGAGAGTTTTTAGACGGCATTTTAGATAAAATCGCTGGTAAAGACCACCGCCTCAAGGCGGGTTTTACATCAGCATCAAAACTGATTTCTGGAAGATATAAAGGCTTTTCCGTTACAGGGAAAAAGCATTTATCAGTACAGCAGTCACGTAACAATATGGTGATTGTTTCGCCTAGTGGTGGCGGCAAAACAACGACCATTATTTATCCAACTATTTTCAATATTGGAAATGATAAAAATGGTGGTTCTATGCTCATTAACGATCCTTCAGGGGAGTTAAGCAAAACACGTAATTTCTTATTACATCGTGGTTATAAAGTGGAAGAAATCAACTTTGGAGACAAAACCAATTCGTTGTATTACAATCCGCTTCATAGGATTCAGACCAATGCGGATGTAAACAAAGTAGCGAGTATGTTAGTACGAGCTACTAGCAAAGATTCGGATTTCTGGACACTTAAAGCAACCGAGCTTATCGGACTTTGCATTCATCACTTACGTGCTACAGAGCCACGTATTCATCAGAACCTAGCTAATGTCTATAGAATACTAGAAACATTAGCTGGAGAACCTGAGGTGATTGATAGTTATTTTGCAGCGACTACGCCTAAACATTTATGGCGTAAGTTTTTGTCGCTGATGGGTAATTCTGAAAATACTCGTGCGAGTATCATTAGTTCAGCACAAGCATCTTTAGCCTTTTTAGGCGAAGACGAAACGCTATGTGATTTAACTTCTGTTGATACATTCAATTTCGAACAATTACGCAAAGAAAAGGTAGCTGTGTTCTTGCGCTGTCCATTGTCAGACATGCAGTATTACAGCACTATTTTAAGCATCTTTTGGGAGCAATATTTCTCACACGTATTTAGAAGCTTACCGAGTAAAAACGATAATGATGTGTTTGTAATTTTGGAAGAGCTATCAAGCTTACATCTACCCAACCTTGCAAACGTAATATCAAATTCTCGTAAGTTCTCTATGCCAATTATGGGTGTGATTCAATCCGAAAATCAGTTGTACAACAACTACGGCGTTCACAACGGTAAGACGATTTTAAACAATGCCAATGTGAAAGTGTACTTCACTGGACTTTCAGATGAGAGTCGTGCTATCTCAGACACACTAGGTGTTTATGAATATCAAGATGAAAATGGTAGTAAGCGTATTCGAACACTTATGACTCCAGACGAAGTGCGCACGATGTCTAAAGACGAAATCATTATCGTACCAAGTGGGATGCAGCCGCTAAAGTGCAAAACTATTCCATTCTACAAGCAATCTAAATTGGTTAAGTATATGGAATTACAAGCACCAGAGAATGCAGAAATTTTGAATGCTGAATATACAGCACAGTACATCGATTTTGAGAAATACAGAGATGATAAGAATCAAAGACCACAAGACAATGAAGTACAGTAATATTTATGAGTATATGGATATGGTATTTGAAGCAAATACCAATCCAACCAAAGCAGAAATTATCGAAGCCAAAAAACAATACTATAAGCTTTGGCACAGAGAATACAACCGCAAACGTAGAAAAACTCGTAAAGAGTTTAGGCTTGGTTTTGATGTTAAAACGCTTGGACGCATCAAACAAGAAAAGGGAACACGAACGGTCTCGAAATACCTATACGATGCTGTATTCAACGCATTAGACGGTGGCTCTAAATCAGATTTTGACAATGAACAATTAGTTGTCATCCATCAAAAACTGATGCAATTGATTGCACTTACAGAAGAAGTGCTCGAGCGCAATGGGGAATCTACAGAGGTAGAAGAAACACTTGAGCGTATTGAATCACTAGAACTAGAATTTTCAAAATTGATAACATAAGCTGTGATTATCAAAAGTAAGTCCATAAAAAGTAAAGCCAATCTATCTAATGTCCTACGGTATATTCTTGTAGGACACGATCTGACAGATTCAGGTTTTGTATTAAGCAGAGCCATTCGTGGCGATAGAAAGTATCACAAGGAACTAGAGCAATCTAAAGGAAATTCAATGCTTGAAACAGCCGTTTTGGAGGCTCGTATCGACAATATGCTAACTCAGTTCGAAACTAATAACGATAAGCGGTTAATTCCGCATAAAAACGGCAACAGGGCGTATCACGAAATCATTAGTTTCCATACAAACGATTCTAAAAATCTGTCCAGGGAGGCTATGCTCGATGTGGCTAGAACCTACGCTAAAGAGCGTAGTCCAAATTCACTGGTAGTAGCTTCTATGCATAGAAATAGAGAACATCTACATATTCATGTAATTGTATCTGCCGTAGAACTTGGCGGAAAAGTAAAACGCTTGTCTAAGAATCAGTTCCGTGAGCTGAAGCAAACTATGGAACGCTACCAAGAAAAGTACCTAAAGCTTGAGCATAGCAGAGTCAATCATTCAAAAAAAAAGAACCATCGCTTCTAAAAGATGTGGAATACCAACTCCAATTAAGAACAGGAAAGCTATCCGAAAAACAGCAACTGCAATTAGACCTTGCAGAAATCTACAGTAAGGCTTCATCATCAAAAAATTTCATACAACTCTTAAAAGAAAAAGGGCATGAACTCTACAAACGTGGAAGCCAATTAGGTATTAAAAAAAGTAGAAAATACCGTATTAAAACACTCGGTTATCCGATGGAAAAACTACAATTACTTGACCAAAATATTGAAAGAAACAAACGACTATCTCAAGTGCGAAATTTGAGAAATAGACGCTCCAAAGGTAGAGGATTTGATCGTGAGCGTTAACTAATCGTAGATTAAAATACAAGCAAAAAAAAGCTAACAAGATTCAATTCTGTTAGCTTTTTTTGGTTTAGGGGTTCTAGGGTTTCCCTAGCAAGAATGCACCTTTTGGTTATGTGTCTTCAGACCTTAAGCCATAAGGTGCAATCTTGCCACGATGTCGCTAAAAGGGAACACTAGTTGTTACCGACTTACGTCATCGTGCCAGCAGATGTTCCAAAAAGCCAAATGGTAAGGCGACTTTGGATATCTGCTCGCGATATGTCTTTTACTGTATCTTCCAACCTGTATCAAATTTCTTAAAGACAACTTCTCCTTCTTGTATTTCCATATTACAATCTTTCTTATTAGTCTTATTAAAATACGAGCTTGACTTTCTAATTTGGAACAATGGAAGGTTTTCATATTTATAACTAAATCGAACTGTAGCTGTTCCATCTTCGTTATGGGCTATGGCAACAATATCTTGCACACTACTTGTGGCTACTCGATATGTTTTTCCGTTTACCCTATAACTTTTTGCTTTCTCGGTGGGAAAGTATTCAACACCATATCCATATTGTTTAACTCTCAAATAACCTTGTTTTTCAAGATCTTTGACCATCTTAACAATAGAATTATAGTTCCTGTCATTTTTGTAATAGGCATCGCTTAGCCTTTGTGTACAGTCCTTTTTAAATTCCTGCTTAATAATCGTCAAAGCTTCTTCTTTGCTGATTTTTGACTCAGAACAAGCCGTTAGTGTTAATGCTGTTAGAAAGCACAGTACAAGTAGTTTTTTCATAAATAGTTGAATTTTAAATGTTAAAAAGCAAACATAAGAAAATATGTTTATAAATGAGGTAATTTATTTGTGGTAACGTGAAGTAGCATAAAAAACCACCTTTGTTTGGTAGAAAATCAGACAATTATGGCAAAACAAAAAAAGAAAGAAGAAAAGAAATACGATTCAAGAATAATGAGAGTTGCCGATAAATTAGAACGTATGCGAATTGAAAAAGGATTTACTTCTTATGAGAATTTCGCTATAGAATATGGTATTTCAAGAATGCAGTATTGGCGTATGGAGAAGGGTACTAATTTTACTTTTGAAAGCCTGCTAAAAATACTAGATGCTCATAAGATTAGTTTGGGAGAATTCTTTAAGGATATTGAATAGGCATGAGTTATAAATCCACTACTATATATCAAGTAATACAGGATATAGAGAATTCCAAAATGTTTTTACCTGCAATACAAAGAAAATTTGTTTGGGGAAAATATCAAATAGAACAACTTTTTGACTCTTTAATAAAAGACTATCCCATTGGGACATTTCTCTTTTGGCACTTGCCTAGAGTTAAGGCTAATGAATATGTGTTTTATCATTTTTTGAAAAAATATGATATACGAAACCCTTATAATTCTAAAGTTGAATCATCTTTTTTAAAAGATGAAATAATTGGGGTTTTAGATGGTCAACAAAGATTGAGTTCCATCTATTTGGCTTTACAAGGAACTTATACAGATAAGAAGAAATATTTAGCTTGGGATAACCCTAGGTCTTATTTTAATTCAACACTACATTTAAATCTATTTACTTTACCGTATGTACAAAAGCAACACGAATCTCTTGGTTTTGAAACTACAGTTATAGATGAAGATAGAGATTTCCAATTTCTGTTTTTAGATATTGATAAAAAACATAAACAATCATCAAATGAGTTTTGGTTTAATGTTAAGGATATAATGCTTATGGGTGAAAACAATGAAGTTGATGCATATTATGAAGCTATAAAAAAAGAAATTGAAAATGATGAAATAAGAGAAATTTTTGAATCGAAAAAAACATTCATAAAAAAGGCATTAAACAAGCTTCATGAAAAAATTTATAAAGACGAAATAATAAATTATTTTAAAGAAGGAAGAACACAATTAGATGATATATTAAAGATTTTTGTGAGGGTAAATAGCGGAGGTACTGTTTTGTCAAAAACAGATTTATTATTCTCAACTATTGTTGCAACGTGGGAAGATGGAAGAGATAAAATAGAGAAGTTTTTAAGCGAATTAAACTCTAAAGGTGAAGGGTTTAATTTTAATAATGATTTTTTAATGAGGTGCTGTTTGGTTCTTTCCGATTTACCTGTACTTTTTAGGGTAAACTCTTTCAAATCTGAGAATGTACAATTGATAAAGAACAATTGGAACTCTATAAAAGAGGCTCTTAATAAAACTGTTGATTTATTGGTGAGTTTTGGATTTAATGGCGGTTTACTAGCTTCTCAAAACTCAATTATAATTATTGCTTACTATCTTATAAAAGGAGGCAAAGAGAATAGTTCTGACGTTGAAAATATCAAGAAGTATCTATTACATTCCTTATTGAAAAATGTTTATGGAGGTCAAGGAGATCAGGTTATTACTAGCTTTAGAAGTGCTTTAAGGGAAAAGAATATAGATGGTAGTTATAAGTTGAAAAATATAAACTTCTCATTTGATTTATTGTCTGGTCAAAAACTAACCGCTAATAAGTCTTTAAAGATTAACAAAGATGATATTGAAGAGTTTCTAGGTTATAGAAAGGGACAAAGTTCGTTTTTTGTGTTGTCACTTTTATATCCTAATTTGAGATACGGAGAGGTGAAGTTTCAACAAGATCATATTCATCCTGAATCTCGGTTCACAGATGCAAAATTAAGAGCAGAAAGTATTTCAGAATCAAAATGGGTTTCTTGGCAATCAATGAAGGATAGTCTTCCAAATCTACAACTGTTAGAATCTAAAAAAAATAATTCTAAAAACGATGAACACTTTTTAAGTTGGCTAGATAATTCAAAAGATATTCTTGATAGAGATAAATTCTGTATTGATAATTATATTCCAGTAGATACAAGTTTAGAGTTTGCAAACTTTGAAAAATTCTATAAGAAGAGAAGAAAATTATTAAAAAAGCAATTGAAGTTAGTATTAAATATTAACTAGATTTTTTTCTTGCTTTATCCAATTCAGCAAGACGGTTCTTCTTTTTAACTTCTTGTAGCTTCTCAAGTTTGTCCTTCTCGATAATGGTATCAGTCATCACTTCAAATACATTACGGTTGTATTCTGAAAGTTTATCCACCATCTCTAATTTCTGAGCAATGGACTTATCTGTAATCTCTCTAGACTGAAATAACTCTACTACGGAAACTTCAAGTGCTTCAGCTATCTTTTCGATACTCGCCAAATTAGGCACTACTTCCATATTTTCAATTCGGCTGTAGGTGCTGGCTAAAAGCCCTGTACGAGTTTCAATATCTTTTTGATAAATCTTCTTTTCCTTACGAATTGCCTTCAAGTTTGCCGAAAGTATTTGCTGTGTAACACTCATTAGTTCTAATTATTTAACTTCAAAATTAGTTGAATTAATTGTAAACAGCAAAAAACACATAAAATAATTATATTATTTGTGTTTAAAAGCATATATTTGAATATAAATTTGTGCTTGAATCTATGTAAAGCGTAAAATTACAAAATATGAGTCAATTAAATACTTCAAATATCAACCATTACATCTTCCAAACCGAGGTGCTGGAGTTCCACATTTTAGGTGGGCTGAACATTCACGGTTTAGATCGTATGCGAGTTACTTTGAAGGTTAATAGAATTGAAGATGCATTTCATGCACTCCGCCATAATATTGATTTGTATAATTCTAACGGAGTTGAAAAGCTAGTTCGAAAGCTAGCTGAATACTTGGAAGTTGGTACATCGGTAATCAGACGCTCTTTGCAGCAGCTGATTAATTTATTAGAACAGCATCGCTTGGAATTATTAGCCAAAGAAAACGAAGAAGAAGTTTTTGAATATCTGCTAACCAAAAAGGAACGCAGACAAGCAATAGACATTTTACGTTCAGAAAAGCTGATGGAAAAGACCAATAAGTTAATTGGTGCAAGTGGTGTGATTGGGGAAGAAACAAATCGACTATTGATGTATTTGATATTCACTTCTAGGAAAACTGCATCTCCATTACAATGTATCTCTTACGGAAAGTCTGGCTCGGGAAAAACTCATCTTCAATCAAAAGTTTCAGAGCTTATCCCTGAAGAAGATAAAATAGAAATGACCGTTTTATCTGCTAATGCTTTCTACTACTTCAAAAGAAACGAGCTTAAAAACAAACTAGTGCTTATTGAAGATATGGATGGTGCAGAAGAAGTATTGTATCCGTTACGAGAATTACAAACCAAGAAACGTATTACTAAATCTGTAGTTCAGAAAGGTATTGGTGGGGAAGGCAAAACGAAAAGCTTAACCGTTGAGGGTCCAGTATCGGTAGCAGGGTGTACTACACAAGAATCTGTGTATGAAGATAACAGCAACCGTTCCTTCCTACTCTATATAGATGAAAGTGAAGAACAAGACGAACGCATCATGGCATATCAGCGGAGAGCCTCCGCAGGTAAGGTAAATGTTCAAGAGGAACTGGATGCAAAGAAAATATTGCAAAATGTACAACGCTTATTAGCACCTGTTTCGATTCGTAATCCGTATGCCGAGCATTTGATACTACCCAAATCAGTATTCAAACCACGACGTACCAATGCTCATTATTTGCAATTTATAGAAGCGGTAACCTTCTACCATCAGCACCAACGTGAATCACAGTTTGATATTCATACAGGCGAAGAGTACATCGAATCTACATTAGAAGATATTAAAGTAGCGAATGATTTGATTAAAGAAATTCTGCTTCGTAAGTCAGATCCTTTAAATGGTGCAACACGAAACTATCTAGAACGCCTCAAGGCGTATTTGGCAAACAAACAGGATACGCTTTTTTTTAATCAAGAAATCAGGAAGGAACTGCGTATCAAAGAATCCACACTACGCAGATACCACCAACTGCTATTACAAGAAGGTTATATCAAGAAGCGCAACGATATCAAAGGCGAATCCTTTAGTTATGAGATTGTGGATGTGGAGGAATTTAAACACCTAGAGGATACGATTGACAAGTCATTGAATGTATGTTTAGAAAAGCTACAAACAGCAGAATAAATGTTTGCCACACCGTGCTACGGTGCGCCAGCTTCGCCACTGGTTCGCCACTGGTAAAATGGCGAACCTAACTATTTGAAAATCAAATAATGGCGATGGGTTCGCCACGAAAAGTCAAAAATATAAAAGGTATGAAAAAATTAGTCCTTAAAAATCAAGCATTTATCGAGTTACTAGCTTCGTATAAGAACTGGTTGGATGTGCTTGGCTACGCTGAATCTACCGTTTATAATCTTCCGAATCATCTTCGGGAGTTTTTTCATTTCTTGGAGTGCCGCGGGCACACCGATATCACAAAAATAACAACTAAGTTAATTCAAGACTATTACAAAGAACTGGCAGGACGAACAAACCAAAGGCGTGATGGTGGATTATCAAAAGCATTTTTAAACAAGCATCAACAAGCACTTAAAAAATTTCTTACCTACTTAAAAGAACACAATGCCAATATCAAATTTGGTGTTCACTTACGTGGAGAGAAAATAGAATACCATACTACAGATAAGATCATCTTAACTCAAGACGAAATGAAGCTACTTTTTGAAGCCTGTGCAGTATCTCACATGAGCGAACATTTTCAGATGCGTGATCGTGCCATTTTAGTGTTGGCTTACAGTTGCGGTCTACGTCGTAATGAAATAGTACATATCAATACAGAAGATATTTTGTTTGAGAAACAACGTATTTATGTGCGTAAAGGGAAGAATTATAAGGAACGCTTTGTGCCAATCAACAAATACAATCTTCAACTACTCGAAGAGTATCTATATGAAGGAAGACCGGAGTTTTTAGGTAACTACCAAACGGATGCATTGTTATTATCACAATTCGGAAAACGCATCAACGATATGTCTATTGCTAATCGTTTAAAGGCAATTATAGAAGCTACAGAAGACGAAACGATACAGGGTAAACATATTACTTTACATACACTACGCCATAGCATAGCAACACATTTGTTACAGAATAATGTGCCGATGAAATCTATCAGTCAATTCCTCGGCCACTCTTCGATGGAGTCGACCCAGATTTATACTCATCTCGTTAAATCAATGAACCAATGAAACACTACGACCAATACTTAAGAGAACAGGATTATGCCAAGACGACAATTAATAGTTATTTAATTGCCAAGTCTCGATTTATCGAGTGGTGCGATTCTAAAGGTTATGAAGCTGAAACTATTGATTACAAATCTTGTCTCGAATATGCAAAAAAGTTACAGCGAACTCGTAATGGAAAAATGCCTTCTAAAAGTACAGTAAGACATCAAATCGGTGCATTAAAGATTTACTTTAATTATTTGGTTGATGAAAATTATCGAGGTGATAACCCTATGGAGAGTATGAATATACGTGGTGTTAAACGCACGCTCAATCATAATCTTTTAGAGTTTGAGGAACTAGAAGATTTGTTCTATTCCTACCCAACACGAAATATCGAATTACCAAGCAGTCCTCACGTTGCTATGCGTGATAAAGTGATAACTGGAATGATGGTGTATCAAGGCTTAAACGCTACTGCACTTAAGACATTAAAAGTGGAACATATCAACTTGGAACGTGGGAAAATCTATGTGCCATCTACTCGAAAAACCAATTCCCGTGAACTGGAAATTAAATCGCCACAAATCCTTTCTTTGGCGGAATATATAAATGTTAGCAGGGAAGCTATACAAAACTCAATTGGATGCCACAGCGAGGCTTTTATTCCGCAAAATAGCGATAGGTTTGCTGTTACTTACTGGCTTTTCAAAAAACTACGCAGAATTAACCATAATGTAAAAGATACCAAGCAGATTCGTGCGTCTGTAATTACGTATTGGTTGCAGTACCACAACATACGAGAAGTGCAGTATATGGCTGGACATCGTTATATTTCTTCAACAGAACGTTATGTTCAAGATGACCTTGAAAGTCTACAGGAGGTTATTGATACTTTGCATCCTATTTCTTAAAGTTATTAACAGCTCTGTAAGTGTTGATTTTATTGGTGTTTTAAAACAATTGAATCATGACCACGAAAAGCATCATTGTTAATAACTGAAATTCTAAAAAAGGGTAAAATAAGATATATTTGTCTTGCTGAAGAGATAGTCTAAAGTTTTCTGATTTACTTAGTATGTAAGCTTACAGCATAACTTTAGATTATCTCGAATAAGAATCCACTTTAGTTGTATTAAAGTGGGTTTTTCTTTTAGCAAAAATAAACAAAAAGTGTCGGTTATTCTACCTGGATTTAGTTAACTTAAATAACAAAAAAATAATCCGCTATAATTTCTATCTTTGTATATTAGCTTAGTTGCTTTATTAAAATAATAAAAACGAAGAAATACAGTGAATGTAAATGATTTTTCAGTAGTAGATTTATTCTGTGGAATTGGAGGTCTAACTCATGGATTCATTAAAGAAAAATTCAAAGTCGACGCAGGAATTGATTTTGATGAAACTTGTAAATATGCTTTTGAAAAAAATAATAAATCTAAATTTTTTCACGAAGACATTACTACATTAACTAGTGAGGAATTAGTATCTAAATATACTGAAGGTAAAAGAAAGATACTAGTTGGGTGTGCACCTTGCCAGCCTTTTTCTATTTATAATCAAAAAGGAGGAAAGAATACAAAAGACAAATTAAAGTTAAAAAACGAAAAATGGAAACTTCTATATTCTTTCGCTAATTTAATTGATGAGGTTGAGCCAGAAATTATTTCAATGGAAAACGTTCCTCTTTTATTAACTTTTGATAAAGGAAAGGTTTTTAAAGATTTTGTAAAAAGATTAAAAGACAAGAATTATTTTGTTACTTATCATATAGTTAATGCACAGGACTATGGTGTACCACAAAGAAGAAAAAGATTGATTTTGTTTGGGTCAAAGCATGGAGAGGTAAAGTTAATAGAGAAAACTATCAAAAAAGATAATTATGTAACAGTAAAAGATGCTATTGGACACCTTCCTCCAGTAGAGGATGGTATTGCGCACCCGAAAGATAGTATTCATGTTGCTAGAAAACTAACGCCATTAAATAAAAAAAGAATTCAAGCAAGTAAACAAGGTGGTACTTGGCAAGATTGGGATGAAAGTTTATGGTTAGAGTGCCATAAAAAAGATAGTGGTAAGAATTTTAAAAGTGTATACGGAAGAATGAAATGGGATGATGTTGCTCCAACAATGACTACCTACTGTATTGGATTAAGTAATGGTCGTTTTGGTCATCCAGAACAAGATAGAGCAATAACATTGAGAGAGGCAGCACTCATACAAAGTTTTCCAAACAATTATAAGTTTGTAGACCCCAAAAAAGAAGTATCTAATAATGTAATTGCTAGACAAATTGGTAATGCTGTACCTGTTGGATTGGGAGTTGTTGTAGCAAAAAGTATAAAGAACCATATAAAAGAACTTGAATCAAACTAACAACATAGATGACCAATCATTACAGTGGAGAGTTGATGTAAATGCATTTAGACTGCTAGGACGTGAATTAATTACTGATAGAGTAACTGCAATATTTGAATTAGTTAAAAATTGTTATGACGCAAACGCTGAAGAAGTAACAGTAACATTTAACAATGTATCTACAATATCTGAAAAAAGTGAAATAATAATTAGCGATAATGGTACTGGAATGTCATTTGCTGATATTAGAGATAAATGGATGGTTGTTGGAACAAATAGTAAAAGAGTAAAATTATATTCTGATGCACCCTATAATCGGAAGTTTGTAGGAGAAAAAGGTGTTGGAAGATTTGCTGTTGATAAACTTGGGGCAAGAGTCAAAATAAAAACTAAAGAAAAAAAAGATAAAAATTGGCTTTGCGTTAATATCAATTGGGATGAATATGAAAACTTATCCAACAATGCTGTAGAAGGTCAATTATCTTTATTTACTGAAGTTAAAAATAAATATAGCTATGAGCCTGCGGAAGTAGATAAAAAAGGAACAAAAATTATTATCTCAAAAATATTTGATAAATGGTCAGTAAATGATATAGAAAGACTTTATAAAGAATTGTCAAAATTAATATCTCCCTTTTATCCTGTAAATCCACCATTTGAAATCAAGATAGATTCTAATGAATTTATTTCTTACCAAAATAAACCTGTTAAACCTGATGCGGTAAAATACTATTCTCATTATGCAGAAATAAAATATGATTCAGATAAGGGTATGCAAGAAACCTTAGCTTTTGATTCAAAAAAAGGAGACTTATACAAAATGCATATTGATAAACAAAATTTTGGACCTGTCAAAATGCGAATCTATTATTTTGATGAAGGAGCAAAAAGGAAATACCGAAATGCATATAAAAATGACGATACAAGAATTGATGGGATAAAAATATATAGAGATGGTGTTATAACTACACCCTTTGCGGAATACGAAGATCATGTAGAAAAAAAGAGAGATATTCTTGGAATAGATAAGAGTAGATATAGCGGTGCTTTTGACCATGTCGGTATTAGAGAAGTTATAGGTGTTTTGGATATTACAAAAAAAGATAACCCTCAAATTATTGATGCAACAAATAGGCAAGATTTTATTGATACCAAAGAGTATAAAACCTTAAAAGAATTTATCCTTCAGCAATTGGATGCATTTAAAGAGCAAAAAAAATATTCAAGAGTTGCTAAAAGAAGTGTTGTTGAAAACAAATTAATTGATGCTGGTTCAGATGTAAAAACCTTTGAGAAAGAATTATCAAAAATTGAAAAAGAATTAAGTAAGACTAACCCAGATGCAAAAAAAAATATAGCTAAATTAAAAGAACAAGCTAAAGGGTTACACAGGGTAATCAGTAAAGGGATTTCTGAGCAAAAAAAATATCAAAAAGAAGTAGAAAGAAAAGAAAAGATTCTTTACAGCATAGTTTCAATGCAAGAATTTGCATCACTTATTACTCATGCAGTTAGAACTTCTATCGCAAAAGTAAAGCATCTAGGCGAGTTTTTTAAGTTGAATTACCCTAATCCAAAGTTTGATAAATTCTTTAAAGAGTATGCTGTTATGATTTATAACGAAATGGATACACTTTTATCTGTTACCGATTTTATGTTGAGTTTTGCTAATGTTGATGAAAGTTCATTCGAAGAATTTAATGTTTCAACATTAATTAGTGATTTATTAAAAAAACAATATAGTTCCGTTTTTAGAAAAGAAGGTATCGAGTTAGAACTTGGTCTTAAAGATGATTTTGTAATTGAAACTAATAAAAAAGCTTTTCAAGATATTTTTCAAAACCTAGTTTCTAACTCTGTCAAAGCTTTAACAAATACTAAAAACAAAAAAATAAAGTGTACAGGCTATTTAAATACTAACAATTTTGTGATTTATTTTTCTGATAATGGTTATGGTCTTGATATGAATGATAAGGATTGGATATTTGGACTTTACAATACCCGTACTGCTGAACAGGGTGGTGCTGGAGTTGGACTGTACGTTGTAGAAAAACAAATTAAAGCATTAAATGGGGATATTGAAGTTGTTGAGAATGAATTCAAGCCAACTGGTGCTACTTTCAAAATAACCATCCCTTTCAATAATAAATAAAATGAATGAAATAACACCATCCAAAATAGTAGTCATACATGATGATATAAGTGAAATTTCACCGATTATGGTTGAGATGAAGGTTAAATATGGAGAAGATAATGTAATACTATTTCAGCATTCCCAAGAAGGGTTAGATTATGTTTTAAATAATCTTGGTCAAAAAATGGTAGTACTTCTTGATAGGAATTTTCATGATGGAAAAGAGATAGATGGAATTGAAGTATTTGAAAAAATAAGAGAGAAGACATCTTTAGTATATGTTATATTAATTACTGTTAGTAAAATTTCAGAAATTGATGGTGAAGTACTTAAAAAGCTTATAAATAAAGACCTATTCAAATTAGAAAGTTTTACTTCTGATTATTCTAAAATTTTAAAATTGATTGATGAAGCTATTTTAGTTTTAGGTGTTAGAGTTGATGCAGTAATAGAAGATTGGATAATGAGACATCCAAATGAAAAACGAGACCAAGTTATTCTTAAAACTAAAGAAGGGCGCTCATATACTATGAATGAAATTTTGGAAAGTATTAGGATGCAAACTGAAATTGGAGTAACATTTGAGAAGAATTTATTAAAATTGGCAATTGAATTATTTAGCCGACAAAAATTAAAACTGGATGATTAGTACTATTGTTGGCTATGATGATAATGACTATGAATTAGGAGAATACTTTGAGGAAAGTTTTAATAATATAAAAAAGTCATTAATTAATAATAATGGGGTGAATTTAATTCCAATTCAAGGTCTTGATTGCACTGAAGAAAAATTAGAAGAAACAATAGATTCTTTTAATGGAAACAATTTTGTTGTAATTGGTCTCATGCATGGCAATGATGAACAAATCGGAACTGAAAATGAAGTTTTCGTTGATGCAGATAACATTGACCATTTAGATGGCTCTCTTTTTTATACTCCAGCATGTAGTACCGCAATTATATTAGGTAAGTCTTTAGAAGATGTTGCAGAAACATTTGTGGGATGTAATGAAATTACACTATCTACTTACGAAAAGTATAATGATATATATATTGATTGTGAAAATTATTGTATCAAAGAATTTCTAAATTCAGAACTAAATATTGAAACATGTTTTAATAACATGATTAATTATTTTGATGAACAAATAGAATTATTGAGTGAAGAAAATGATGAAATATTAGTCGCTATGGAATTGATAAATAATAGAGATGCTTTTAGATTATTAGGGAATAGAGAATTAACTAAAACTGATTTAGTGAATTAAATTAATAATTGGGCTGCCTAAAACTACATATTGAACCACTACCTAGTTTACGAGTAATACACTCAAAAAAAGGTCAAAAGGTCTCAAAAAACAGGGGTAGTTACTATCCCTTTGGCTTGAAACATAAAGGGTATAATAACGTGGTAAACGGCACCGACCATCCGTATGGCTTTGGTGGTAAAGAAGAACAAAATGAATTAGGACTTGGTTGGGTAGATATTACTGCTCGTAATTATGACCCTGCTATAGGACGTTGGATGAATCTTGATCCACTTGCAGAACAAATGAGGCGTCATAGTCCTTATAATTATGCTTTTAATAGTCCCGTTTATTTTATTGACCCAGACGGGATGGCACCTCAAGCTAATGAATGGCCTCCTAAGGGATGGTGGTATAATGAAACTGGCGGAAGTAAAGTAATCACTTTAGGACTTCATAATATTAAAGCACCTGTGCTTGATCGTGTAAAGTTCTCTGGTTTTAGTAAAGGAAATGAAATTATTGCTAATACATTAATAGCAGGTTATAATTCAGTAGCTTCAACTTGGAATGGAGCAATGAATGGGGAAACTTTAGGAGATATGACTTCAGATGGTATTGCCGAGATGGGTAATATGACAAGAAGAGTAGAAAGTGGAGAAGCGACAGTACAAGACGTTGAAAATATTTTAGCCATGACAGCAACTGCTGCTGTCTTATATAAAGTTACTACCCCACGAACTAATAAAAAAAGTAGTGTTTCAACAACAGATCAAATAATTTCAGAAGCAAAAAGAGTACATCCCGACGTAAATACAACAACCTTAGAACCTGGGCCTAATGCAGGATCATCAATACCTGCCAGAAGTACTAGTCAACGATTTAATGCTACAGAAAGAGCTACCATAAATGAAATTGGAGGGACAGAAGGATGTCATACTTGTGGCTCTACTAATTCTGGAAGAGCTTCAGGTAATTTCACACCAGATCATCAACCAGTAAGTTCTTTGGTTCCAGTTGGAACTTCGCAAAGATTATACCCTCATTGTGCAGGGTGCTCTTCTTCTCAAGGAGGAACAACATCTGGATTGTTACGAAAAGGTTATAATGCTAATAATATAATTCCGTTATTTGATAATCAATAAAAAAAATGATGATAGAATATTCAATAATAGAACTAAAAGATTCTTTTGTAACTCTGGGATTAAATGATACAACAGGTAAAGAGTTTTTAATAAATAAAGGAAATTATTCTAATGATGATATTAAACAAGTTATCGATTATATTCTTGCCTATATAAAATCAAGTGATATAAAGATAAATAATAAAGAAACTATTAGTTGTGGTTCATGGCTGATACAATTTATTTATGATAATACATACATTAAATTATATGAATTAAAAGATGTAAATAGTAATACAGGTGAAAACATTTTTGAATTTGATTTATCGATTACTATTGATTTATATAAGAGACAATTTGAACTTTGTAAATTAGAAAGTGTAGAACCTTTAATCCCTAGAATAAATCAGAAAATTGCAATATCTAATAATATTTATGAAGGGGCAGAAGTAAACGGCGTCAGGTATGAAGCCCCTGAGCATATGTCTGGATGGTATTTAACATCTAATGACTATAATGGAGATATTAATACTTTATCGGTAGACTATTTGTTTTATATAATAAAAGCTAGACCAGAATTAATTAAATTTCTAGCATTACCAGTAGGCTTTAGATTTTATATTGACTCTAAATCTTCAGAAATTTGGAAAGATGAAGATATATAGGGTAGTGTTCCAAATTAGGACATGCCAAAAATAAAGAAGTTAAATAATTAAAAAACAGTAGCTAGTAGAAATATTAATTGCTGTTTTTTACTTTTTACTACATTTGAAACTATGAACACTATCAAACAAATATATCTAGCAG
>NZ_CANMRQ010000001.1 GCF_947500325.1 uncultured Lacinutrix sp. | reverse complement strand
AAATGGGTTCCATTTAGAATATTTGGCATCGAGGCAGAGATATAAAACTTATTTGGTTGGTAAAGGTATAATCCTGCTCCTACATTAAAGGTCGTTGTGTTAATGTCTTGCGAGAAAAACGGATCGCCTTCATCTATAGTATCAATCGATCCAATACCTATATCATGAAAGGTTCCTCCGGCTTTTAATCCCATAGCTAACTTTGTAACATTACCTACTGGTAATGTATATGAAAAGTCGGCATAAGCATTAGTCTCTGTTACTGGACCAACTTCATCACTTATAAGCGATAAACCTAATCCTACACGATTACCCACTGGTGAATGTATCGCTAGCGTTCCTGTGCTGGGTGCGCCTTCTAATCCAACCCATTGGCTACGATAAAGTGCACCTATGGAAACACTCTCACTTGAGCCAGCATAGGCCGGATTGACCACATTCATATTGTACATATACTGTGTGTACTGTGGGTCTTGTTGTGCTTGTACTCCTATTACGATAAAGAATACGATATATACTAGTTTCTTCATTTGGTTTTATGTTGGTTTTTTTTAGTTAGCTCTATTAATATATACCCATGCAGCTTTGGTCTTATTACCTTGATAGTTCATCACATAATAATAAGTACCTACTGGTAATTCATCGCCATCTTGAGACTGACCATGCCACTCATTTGTATAATTGTCTTTCTCGTATACTAAACGACCATTTCTGTTAAATACTTTTAGATTTTGTACATCATAACTACTAACATCGAAAGTCTCATTTAAGCCATCGCCATTTGGCGAAATACCTTGTGGTATTACACAAGTCTCTAACTCAACTATCACAATATCTTCAGTAGATACACAACCAGTATCATTAAACATTACTTCTATAGTATAAGTACCTGCTGTTAATACATTATCGATACTTAAATCTGTTTGTCCTGGCACTAAAACACCTTCATTATACCATGCAATAGTAACATTAGATTCCATATAGTTGTCTGCTGTTGCTGTTACTATAATTGGAACTGTAGCATTTGGACAGACTTCATAATCAAAATCTGGAGTAAATGAAGTTACAGGAATATCGTTAACAATAATATCAAATGACGTTGTTTTAAAACAATCTGTAGCTGCAGTATTTTCAATTCTAGCATAAATTGTCTGTGGATTAGATATATTATCATAAGGAGATACTAAGGCTCCTACTCCCATAGTTGCATCATCTAAAGTTGTGTGATATGAAACAGCAAACACTGTTGGATCTTGACCATTAAGAATATTTGGTGTATTTAATTCAAGATCAAAAGCTTCAACACCATCTCTTGTAGCATCGTCACACAAAATTAAATCTTGAACACCTGTTATTGTAGGAAGCGCTCCTAAAACAGATAAAGTAAACGAAGTATTTGTGCTCGCACAACCAGATCCCGTTCCTACAGAATCAACATCTTCTACTCTAACATAAATTATTGTTCCATCTGTAGCAGAATATGGGAATGTTATAGCACTCATTCCAGTTTGAGCATCATTAAGTGTCTCATGATATGTCACTGAAAAGTCTGCTGGGTTTTGCCCAGGATCACTTAAAATAATACTTGATAAACCACTAAAGTCAAATTCCTCAATACCATCACCAGACTCATCATCACATGTTACAATAGTTATCTCATCGGCAGGAACAACATCAACTATTGCCTCTTGATATAAGTTAACAATTACTGTAGTCGTTGCAAAGCCCATACATTGATCATCATATGCCGTAACACTGTAACAACCAGATTCTGTAATTGTTAAAGATGGCCCACTCAATGAAGGGTCAAAAATACAATTAGGAGACCATTCATAAGTGTCTGCAAAAGGAGAATTAACATTTAAAGTTATAGAATCAAATCCACATAAATTAGCTACACTTGGTGTAGAAGGATCACTATCATCATCTATAAATACAGCATCAGGGCTTTCAATTTCTGCTTCAATGTCTGCAGATAATGTACCTGCTCCAGGGTTAGATATGTTTGTTTGATTAAGCTGAATAATACCAGGATCTTGTGCAAAATTAGTAATTAATACAACATACAACTCTCCTTGTATTGCTCCAGTTATTGTGAAATTTTCAACAGGTGCTGCTGAATAACTACAGCCAACTACTGGAGTTGAAGGAAAATCTCCTGTTCCGCAAAAATCTTCGCCCGGAGCAAAAGGCCCCCATAGTGCAAAATCGACATCTAATTGTGCTCCAATTGGGTTTCCAGCTGCATCAAAGGCTGTATTTTGTACCATTTCAATTGCTATATCTCCAGTACTTCCAATTTCCATTATACTAAAAGTTGGATTTGGAGATGTAAATAAACAATCTATTTGACCTAATCCAGGTGTTATTCCTATTGTATTATAAGTATATAAATCTCCATTTCCAGGGCATAAATTTTCTGTAGTAACACAATCTATATTCGTTGGAGCAACATATGGTGTAATACATAAATCGAACGTAGTCGTTTCAGGATTTCCTCCTCCAGAAAACACTCTAATAAAATACGTGTTACCTATAACTAATTGCGGAGTAACACTTGATAAATCGTTTGATGTACAAGCTAATTCAACTAAGGTTCCACAGGTTCCTTCATATAATGCATGGTCTATATTGAATGTATTACTGCCTGCTAAATTAGCTAAAGCAATTAATTGAAATTCGCTTAATGCAGTAAACTGATACCAAACATCATCGTCTGGATTACCTGTACAAGTACCTGTAGGCACTCCAGAATCTGTAGCTTCAACTAATGTTCCTGGTGTACTCATTTCACAAATAAAGCTATCATTAACCACAGCAACTGTAGCATCAATACAATTATCATTATCTGGTGGACAAGCTGCTAATTGAATTGCAGAACTTGTAATTATACAATTACTATCCTGTTCATTACTAACTGTAAATATAATGTCTGTTAAGAAAGGGTATGGTCCAAACTGCACAACTCCTGTTGTTGTAACTGAAACAGCTGGATTTCCTTGATTATCTTGTATTCCAATAGACATAGCATCCCCTAAAGAAGTAATATCTACATCCACTAAGAATTGGTCACCGTTAGCGCAATCATCAACAACAACATAAGTTGCTACAGGATTTACACATGTTGCACACGATACTGTAATATCTAATGGGTTAATAGTAGCACTTCCTTGACAATTTACAGAACCATCTGAAGTAATTGTAAAAGATATTGTATCTCCAGTTGATTGATATGTAATGCCACTTACATCGCCATTGTTTCCATAAGGTGTAGCAGCATTTAAATCTGTAGTTCCGTCTGTATCAAAAACAACTAATTCATCCCAATTATTTTCAACATTTCCTGAATTAATAGTGAAATTTAATGGTGTTCCATCTGTACTAGTAAATGTAAATACATTGGTATCACTATTATCATAACAGTAATTAAAATTTTGTGGTCCTACAGCACAATCTACTGTGAAATTAAGTTGAACTGTTGTTGTAAAATTAACTGGACCTGCCCAATCGCTAAATCCATTAGCTCCACAATTTGATCTAACATACACTTCATAATCTGTTTCAAAAGTTAAACCAGTTAAGTTTATTGTAGTTGTTGTAGTAGCTGTTCCTGCTCCTGTTGGTAAGCCTGTACCTGCAGTTTGTACAACATATTCCCATTCAGTTTCTCCACCACCTGCCATCCAAGAAAGATCTGCAGATGTTCCAGCAATATTAGTTAAATTAATACCTCCAGGCACAACACATGTAGGTAACTCATCAAAAGTAACATCATCAATAGCAATATCATCATAAAAATCTCCAGTAACTGTTTCTGAGAATGTAAATCTTGCTTGTACATCTCCCGTAATTGTTAATGTACTAATATCTATTACTTTTAATTCCCATCCTACTGTATTAGTATTATAAGTTCCTACTGGATTCCATGCGGCTCCATCCCATACTTCTACATCTAAAGTAGAATTTGCATTACCTTCATTATCGCTAATCTCATAAAAAGATAAAGCTGGGGTTGTAAGCGTCGTTACATCTACTAAAGGAGATACTAATATCGTTGGTCCATCATTTCCAGATGCATCTACAACTGCATAATAATTTCCTGAAGCTGTAGCACCGGTTATAACACCATTGTTACCAACGTGATTTGGCCCTGCTATATTAAACTGCCAGTCTTCACCTCCAGACATGGCCCAACATACAGGAATAGTTCCTGCATTTTCAAAATCTTCTGTATAAGGAGCTGTAAATGTTACACATTCTGTAATAAAGTTTAAAGGACCAATCCAAGGGCTAAAATCACCTCCACAATCAGATCTTACATAAACTTCATAATTTGTTGCAGGTGTTAATCCCATAGCAACATATGGTGCATTTGTAGTTGTAGCCGTTCCTGCTCCAGTTGGTTGTCCAGTACCTTGAGGCTGAACCGCCACTTCCCAATTTGTTTCTGCTCCTCCAGCTGTCCATGTAATATTTGCACTTGCAGATGTCGCACTAACAAAAGTTAAATTTGTTGGCTCTGGACATGATACTTCAAAGACAGTAATATTATCAAATGCAACACCTTCATCCTGAACAGAACCATCTGATCCAAATGCAAAACGTAATATTACATTAGCTTGCGTATTTAACCCAATTAAATTGTGCCTTGCTACAACCCATGCTCCTGAACCATTATTACTAGAATTCCTTCCTGTCCATCCTTCTTGTTGACCTCCAGGGTTTCCATTTATTGTTCCATCTGTATACCAATTGTTGGGATCTCCAACAGCTCCAACATTTTGCCAACTTGCTCCGCTATCTATTGAAGATTGCAGAACTAAACCATCCCAACTGAATTCTGAATTCCACCAAATACTAAATTCTATGCCTGGTGCATTTAAAGCAGAAAAGTCAAATACAGGACTTGTTACTGTTGATGATTCATTTGCGTTATATGTTCCTGTTAAATTTGTAACCCAAGCATTTGCGCCTGAGGCAGCAGAATTAATAATTCCACCTGTTGGGGCTCCTAAAGCCCATGTTCCTGCTGTTGTATTATCTGCAGTCCAACCTCCATCTCCAGCTTCAAAATCTTCTGAATAAGGAAACGTAGTAATTTGTGCGTTAACTTGAAGCCCTAGAAAGAGCATCGTTAAAGTTAATAAAAGTGTAGTTTTTTTCATCATAGCTATTTTAATTAGATTAAAAAGTTTTCTAAGCTAAAAAAAAATACAATGGCTAAATAATTAACATTACTTTAATAGACTAAGTACGTTTATTAACGATTAAATGATAATAAAATTACAAACACATCATAGAACTATAAATATGTTAATTTAGACCGAACATTCATTCGACAAGGTTAAGGAGCAGGATTAGGAATTACCGAATGAATTTCATTTATCTCCTTTAAAAGCGTTTCATTTAAATTTATATTTATACTTTCAATATTTTCTTTTAATTGCTCTAAACTTGTTGCTCCAATGATATTACTGGTTACAAATGGTCTCTGATTTACAAAAGCTAATGACATTTGAGCTAAAGACATATTATTTTTCTCAGCTAATTCTAAATATTGCTTTGTAGCTATTGTAGATTGCTCACTACTATATCTTGCAAATCTTGGAAATAATTTTAATCTCGCATTATCTGCCGCAGTTTTCTTAATATATTTTCCAGAAAGCACACCGAAAGCCATTGGAGAGTATACTAATAGGCCTATATTTTCTCTCATTGAAATCTCTGCCATATCGCCTTCATATACTCTATTAATTAAAGAGTAAGCATTTTGAATAGTTGATGGTCTTGGCAGGTTATTTTTTTTAGATTCTTCTATATAACGCATTGTTCCCCATGCTTTTTCATTAGACAAACCAATATGACGTATTTTACCTTCTTTTATTACTTCATTTAAACTCTCTAAAACCTGCTTAAAATTATCTTGCCATTTATCATTTGTATTATGCGTATAATCTCTAACACCAAAGGTATTTGTGTTTCGTTCTGGCCAATGTAATTGATATAAATCAATATAATCTGTTTGCAATCTTTTTAACTCGGCATCTATGGCTTTTTTTATTGAGTTTCCTGTAAATCCTGTTGTTCGAATATGAGCAGTATAATCTCCTGGACCTGCAATTTTAGAAGCTAAAATGACTTTCTCTCTATTTCCAGTTTTTTTTAACCATGACCCAATAATTTTACTTGTTCTGCCTTGCGTTTCTGCGGTTGCTGGCACGGGATATAATTCTGCAGTATCAATAAAATTAACACCTTGATTAAATGCATAATTTAATTGCTCATGACCTTCTTCTTCCGTGTTTTGATTACCCCAAGTCATTGAGCCTAAACATATTTTACTAACCTTTATATCTGTATTTGGTAATGTTGTGTATTTCATTTTATGATTTTTTATAAAGTATATAATAAATGTTGAAGTTTAAACATCTAATTCTAAGAGAATAGGACAATGATCACTATGTTTTGCTTCGGTTAAAATAACAGCTCTTTTTATTTTTTCTTGTAGTGGTTTGGTAACCATTGCATAATCTAATCGCCAACCTTTATTATTTGCTCTGGCATTAGCACGATAACTCCACCAACTATACTCTACTTTTTCTGGATTTAAATAACGATAAGAATCTACTAATCCACTATCAATAAAACTACCTATCCATTCTCGTTCTACAGGTAAAAACCCTGAAACATTTTTCATTTTTGGGTTATGAATATCTATAGCTTCGTGACAAATATTATAATCACCACAAACCACTAAATTTGGAATGGTCTCACGTAAATGGGTTATATATTCTTGAATTTCTGCCATATAATTTAGCTTAAACTCTAAACGGTCTAAATTTGTTCCAGATGGTAAATACATACTCATCACCGAGACACCATCAAAATCTACACGAAGATTTCTCCCTTCAAAATCCATAGTTTCTATTCCTGTCCCATATTCTACATGATTAGGTTCAATTTTACTTAAAATTGCCACACCACTATAACCTTTTTTTTGGGCACTATACCAGTAATGGTATTTATAACCTGCTTCTTCAAAAACCGATAAGTCTAATTGCTCTTTCATCGCTTTTATTTCCTGTAAACAAATAACATCTGGATTAGCTCCATTAAGCCATTGTATAAAATCTTTTTTTAGTGCTGCTCTAATACCGTTAACATTATAGGATATGATTTTCATACTTATTATATTTCTGTTTTAGCTAAAATAAATAATACGTTACTTTTACAGTATAAATACTTTTGATTTTAATGAAAAGCTATTAACAAAATATATTGCTTTGTTTTTAGTTTAACTATTATATGAAATTCACAATTACTTTTTTTGTTTTTCTTTTTTTGAATTTTGCTTTTGCACAAGACAAAAACACAAACTACAGGCAAAAAACAGTTGCTTTAGCTAAAGATATTGTGATAGATAGTGTAAGTATAAATTCTAAAGACTTCTTGATTACTTTAAAAGACAAAACTCCTATTGATTCTTCATTTTATGATGTAGATTTCTCGAAAGCAACTTTATCTTTTAAAAAACCTGTAGAAACAGATTCTATTATTATTAATTATTTAAAATACCCACATTTTCTTACTAAAACCTACCAGCAGTTTGACGAAGCTGTCATTCTCGATAACAATGATAAGCTCAATAAGATTTATCGTATTTCTCAACCTAGTGAAAAAAACAATTTTACGCCTTTTGATGGATTAACTACTAGCGGAAGTATTTCTCGTGGAGTTACCATTGGCAATAATCAAAATTCGGTTTTAAATAGCGAATTAGATTTACAAATTACCGGAAAATTAAGTGATAAAGTCTCTCTTCGTGCTTCTATTCAAGATGCTAATATTCCTTTACAAGAAAGTGGATATTCTCAAAAACTAGATGAATTTGATCAAGTATTTATTGAAATTTTTAGTGATAAATGGAATGTTCGTGCTGGCGATATAGATTTAGTAAATAATGATTCTTACTTCTCTGCATTTTCTAAGCGAGTACAAGGCTTATCTTTAAAAGCCAATTTAGGAGATGATTCTCAAACAAATTTATATGCAGCTGGAGCAATTGTACGTGGTCAATTTGCTACTAGTCAGTTTACGGCTCAAGAAGGTAACCAAGGCCCTTACAAACTGCAAGGTCCTAATGGAGAATTATTTGTTCTTATTGTTTCTGGTAGCGAAACAGTCTATGTTAATGGTATTGTTGTAGATCGAGGTGAAAATGAAGATTATATTATAGATTATAATGCCGGTGAAATTATTTTTAATTCAACGTTTCCTATTACTTCCGAAATGAGAATTACAGTTGATTATCAATATAGCGATCGAAACTATTCTCGAATTGTAGCCTATGGTGGTGGTAATTATACTAGTGACACCTTTAAAATAGGTGCTACCGTATATTCAGAGAACGATTCTAAAAACAACCCATTACAACAAAATTTATCTGCAGATCAAGTCTCCATTTTAAATGATGCTGGAGACGATATGTCTCAAATGATTGCTCCTTCAAGTGTTGAAGAAGTTTTTAATGAGAATAGAATTCTTTATAGAAAAGTAATTATTGGAGCTGTAGAAGTTTTCGAATTTTCGAATAATCCTGATGATACTTTGTTTAGTGTACGTTTCACAAATGTTGGCGACAACCAAGGAAATTACATTATAAGTAGTATTAACGCTATTAATACTATTTATGAATACACCCCTCCAATTTTAGGCATTCCCCAAGGAAATTTTGAGCCAATAGTGCAATTGGTAGCTCCTACAAAATTACAAATTGCAGTTGTAAATGGTAGTTATAATCCATCAGAAAAAACCGCTATAACCTTTGAGGTTGCAGGTAGTAAAAATGATCTCAATTTATTTTCTAGTATAGATGACAACAATAATAATGGCTTAGCTGCTAAGCTTAATGTAAAACAGTCTCTAATAAAACAAGATAGCCTTTGGAATGTTGATACTTTTATTGACACCGATTTTATACAACAAGAATTTAGAAATATTGAAGGCTTATATAACCCTGAATTTAATCGTGATTGGAATATTGATTTATCTGTTACAAATGGTTTGAACGGTTCTTTTGGAGATCAATTATTATTTTCTGGTGGAGCCAATGTCTTTAATCATAAAAAAGGAACCGCTAAATATTTATTTGAGCATCTTAATTTCTCTAATGATTTTAATGGAAATAAACACAGTATAACTGCAAATTTATTCTTAAACGAAAAGCTCTCTATAGCATCCAACAGTAGTATTTTAAATACTAATGCTTCACTAACCAACTCTACTTTTTTTAGAACATATAACTCAGCAAAATATAATTTTAACAAATATTGGATAGGAGGAAGACTTGCAGCCGAAAGTAATAAACAAACAGAAAATACAACTCAAGAGCTAACAGACTTAAGTCAAGAATTTAAAGCATATGAAGCCTTTACAGGTATTGGGGACAGCACCAATGTTTTTGTTGAAATAGGCTATAAACATCGCGTTAACGATAGTATTAGAAACAATCAATTACAAAAAGTAAATAGCTCTAATACTTATTATTTAGATTCTCGATTAATAAAAAATGTAAAGACAAATTTGTCTTTATTTGTAAACTATAGAACACTTACAAGTGAAGACGAAGCTATAGAAGATGAACAATCTTTAAATTCTAGGCTGCTTTACAACCAACAATTCTTTCAGAATTTTATACAATGGAATACTGTTTTTGAAACCAACTCTGGCACATTACCTCAACAAGATTTTACTTATGTAGAAGTAGAACCAGGTCAAGGTGCCTACACATGGAATGACTATAATAATAATGGCATACAGGAATTAGAAGAGTTTGAGATTGCTCAATTTCAAGATCAAGGACAATATATTAGAGTATTACTGCCAAATCAAATATTTATAAAAACACATCAAAATAGATTTAGCCAAACACTAACATTAAATCCGGGCGATTGGATAAATAGCAAACATAAGGGGAAAAAGATTATTTCTCATTTTTATGATCAAGCCAGTTTTTTAATAGACAGAAAGCAAAAAAGAAATGGCAATGCTTTTAATTTAAATCCTTTTGATAACAATATAAATAACCAGTTAGGCTTGCAACAAAATTTTAGAAACGTCTTATTTTTTAATCGTGGCAAACAATATTACACAACTTCTTATACCTTTTTAAAAAACAAATCAAGAAATGTACTTAGCGTTGGTTTTATAGCTAATGCGTTAAGAAGTCATCAACTAAACTTTAATCATAAGTTTGCGACTAACTGGCTTATTAATTTCTTAGCTGGTTTTGATAAAAATGAAAGTGAAAGTGAAAATTTTGTAACAAAGAATTTCATAATTAATGAAGAGCGCTTCAATCCTAAACTATCGTATTTATTAAATGACAACATTCGTTTTGATGTTTTCTACCAATACAGTAATAAAGCAAATACAATTGGTGACTTAGAAACATTACAACAGCAAAAGTATGGCTTGTCTTTTGCTATTAATGCAAATGTAAAATCTGCAATTTCGGGAGAATTCAATGTATTTTCTAACACTTTTGAAGGTAATTCAAATTCACCCGTAGGTTACCAAATGCTTGAAGGTTTGCAACCAGGAAGAAACTTAACATGGAGTTTGTTAGCACAACAAAAGATAACAAAATACCTAGATTTAAATCTTAATTATTTTGGCAGAAAAACAGAGACCAGTAATACCATACACACTGGTACTATACAATTGAAAGCCTATTTTTAATTAACATAATTTAACGCAACCTTTTCTCCATTATTACATCTTAGAGTAGAAACCAATAAGGATATTATTCTATGAAAAAAACACTTTCTATCTTATTTATACTTACTATAAGTATTTCTTTATTACAAGCTCAAGAAGATAATAAAACCAACTCTCAAGGTTCAATGCTAACTTTCAATTTAGTATCCCCTATTATAGATTATACTCCTAGATGGAACATAGGCTATACAAAACCTCTTAATGAAAAATGGTTAATTGGACTTGAACTTGGCTATGGAAATCATGATATCACAATTGTAGATTATAATCGCATAGAAAAAGATTACAAATTATGGGAAATACGTCCGCAAGTGTATTATATATTAAACCCTAATTATAAAATGAAAATGTATCTATCTGCCGAATTATTTTACATAAATCATACTGACACTTTTTTTAACGAGAATTATAACATTAATAATAACAGTCAAAACATTCGTTATGATAAAGCAGATTATAAAAGAATAAAAACTGGTGGAAACTTAAATTTTGGAGCATTTATTAACTTTAGCAAATACATAGGTGTAAATCCTAGTATAGGATTAGGTGTTAGAAATAGAAATGTAAGTTATTCTAATGTAGTAAACCCCCAAGAAACTATGTTTAATGATGATGATGGTGATTGGTTTGGCACTAACAACTACATAGAAGACACTGGCAATAACTTTAATATAAATTTTGCTTTAAATTTGAAATTATATTATAGGTTTTAATAAAAAAAGCCTAAACTAGAAAATTTAGGCTTTTTTTTATATTATAATTTTATTATTTCATTTTCATTAACCAAGTTCTAACATCTACTTCATCTTTTATAATCTGTCTTAGTTCATCAATTTTAACACGCTGTTGTTCCATAGTATCTCTATGACGAATAGTAACTGTATTATCATTTAAAGTATCATGATCTACAGTAATACAAAATGGAGTTCCGTTAGCATCTTGTCTTCTATAGCGTCTTCCTACCGCATCTTTTTCATCATAAGCAATATTAAAATCCCACTTTAAGTCCTCAACAATTTGTTTTGCTACTTCTGGCAGACCATCTTTTTTCACTAGTGGCAAAACAGCTGCCTTAAATGGTGCTAAAACAGCTGGTAATTTTAAAACTGTTCTTGTTGTATTATTCTCAAGCTCTTCTTCTTGTAATGCATTAGAAAACACAGCTAAAAACATACGATCTAAACCAATAGATGTCTCTAATACGTATGGTGTATAGTTTTTATTCTCTTCGTGATCGAAATATTGCATCTTCTTTCCAGAGTACTCTTCATGTGCTTTTAAATCGAAATCTGTACGCGAGTGTATCCCTTCTAGTTCTTTAAATCCAAATGGAAATTTAAACTCAATATCTGCTGCCGCATCTGCATAATGCGCTAGTTTTTCATGATCATGAAAACGGTAATTGTCTTCACCCATACCAAGCGACAAGTGCCATTTCATTCTAGCTTCTTTCCAATGTTTATACCATTCTCCTTGTGTTCCTGGTTTTATAAAAAATTGCATTTCCATTTGCTCAAACTCACGCATTCTAAAAATAAATTGTCTCGCTACAATTTCGTTTCTAAATGCTTTTCCTGTTTGCGCAATACCAAAAGGAATCTTCAATCTCCCAGTTTTCTGTACGTTTAGAAAGTTTACAAATATACCTTGAGCAGTTTCTGGTCTTAAATATAAGTCCATTGCACTTTCCGCGCTTGCTCCTAACTTTGTACCAAACATTAAGTTAAACTGCTTTACATCTGTCCAGTTCTTACTTCCAGATAAAGGGTCTGCAATTTCTAGTTCTTCAATTAGTAATTTTACATCTGCTAAATCTTCATTTTCTAAAGATTTTCCTAATCGGGAAAGAATAGTATCTATTTTTTCTTGATACCCTAAAACACGAGGATTAGTTGTTAAAAACTCTTCTTTATTAAAGGCATCTCCAAAACGTTTTGCTGCTTTTTTAACTTCCTTTTCAATTTTAGTTTCTATTTTAAGACAGTAGTCTTCTACTAAAACATCTGCTCTGTATCTTTTTTTAGAATCTTTATTATCTATTAATGGATCACTAAAAGCATCTACATGACCAGATGCTTTCCAGGTTGTAGGATGCATAAAAATAGCAGCATCTAATCCTACAATATTATCATGCATTTGTACCATAGCTTTCCACCAATAGTCGCGAATATTCTTTTTTAATTCTACTCCATTTTGTGCGTAATCGTAAACGGCACTTAGTCCGTCGTATATCTCACTACTTTGAAATACATAACCGTATTCTTTTGCATGAGAGATTACTTTTTTAAATTGATCGTCTTGATTTGCCATAGCTACAAAAATATAAAACCGCTCCAATTTATTGGAACGGTTTGTTAAAAATATGAGGGAATATTTTTATTTTAATTCAATGGTTGTTTTTCCTAATGTCTCACCATCATGAAAAACATTTATAAAATATAAACCTTTTTCTAATTTCACATCAATATCTTTTTCTATTAAAGAGCAGACATTAATATCTTCTTTATTATAATTTACAGTCTTTTTAAAAGAGTAAATTAAAGAACGTTTACCATAATCAACAAATCCTTTATTAGCAACTACATTCATTTTATTATCTAATATTTGAATGTATATTTCTTTCTCTCCACTATCAGCAAATTTATTACTTGTTAATGTAAAACACACATGTATTTGCTTTGCTTTATTAGCATGTCTAGTATCAACAATACGCTTAGATGTAACACGTTTTACAGCTTCGGCTTCCAAATTGGCAATTGATAACTGTTTTGCCGTTTCTAAATCTTCTTTTAGGCTAACATAAGATTTAGAAAGTACTTTGTGCTCTGTTTTAATTGCGTCAACTATAGACTTTTCTTTCTGTAAAACAGTTTCTATTTTTTTCGTTTTCGCTTTTAACTGAGTATTTTCTGTTTCTAAATTCTCTACTAAATTTAGTACTTTTTCGTTTTCTAATTTTAGAATTCGAATTTCACTTTTATACTTAGATATTAGTGCTCCACTTGGTTTTAACAGTTTAACAGAATCTAAAATACTTTTCATTCTATTTTTAGTTTTCTCAAACTGATATTTTAGATTGTCGTTTTCGACTTCAACCTTTTCATATTGAGAAATCATTTCAGATAATTCGCTTTCTACAAGTTTACTTTCTTGTTGAACGAACACCTGATTTTGTTTTACCTTCTCATAGCTACTATAACTAAAAGAACCTAAAACCACTATTGCTATAACCAATGAACCAATAATTAATCTGTAGTTAAATAATTGAGGGTTAACTATCATTTTAATAAATTAATTAAGCGAATCTATATATTAACCCCCTTTACTCTTCATTTTATTCGATGAAATGATAAAATAATTGATGAAGTTATATTTTTACTAAAAAAAACAAATAATTGAAAAACAAAGACAGCCTATAAATTTTATATAAGCTGTCCTTTTATAAATTAAATATATATCTCTTTCTCTATTTTAGCAGGAAAAACGTTTCCTCTACAATACCATAATTATTAAAAATCGAAACAAAATAGTGACCTTTTTCAAATTTCTCCCCAGAAGAAGGCTCTATAAATTCGCAGACATTTAATGCTTTATTATCGTACTGTACAGTTACCATTTTACTATATATTAATGTAGAAACTCCATCAATAGAAACTGTACCTCTATCACCTACAACATTATTACTAGGGTCTATAATTTGAATATAGTAATTTTGCACTCCCTTTGCGGCTACCTTATTTTCCTGGATAGTAAAGCAAGCGTGTATTTTTTTAGTTCTTTTTGCTTTTTTAGTTTCTACAATAATGTTATCACTTTTAATACGCTTTACTGCATTAATAGAAATACTACTAATTATTGGTTTTGATGCGTCTTTTAGTTTTTCTTTAAGCTTAGAAACATCCTCAAGTTTTGCTTTCAAACCTATATTCTTTTTAGATAGCTGAGAATTTTTCTTTTCAAATTTAGTGACTCTTTCTTTAGAATGTTCTAACTCTTGACCAACATAATCTGCTTGAACTTTTAAAAATTCATTTTCCTCATTTAGCTCTTCTACAAGTTCTAATATTCTTTTATTCTCTTCTTTTAGCTCTCTTAGTTGTTTTCTATAACTAAGAATTAATTGTGTACTTGGTTCGTAGGTTTGTACTGAATCTAGAACTTTAGAAATTCTATTTTTAGAAGCTGCAAGTCTATTTAAAAGCCCTTCATTTTCTACTTCAATATCATGATAAGCAAAAATCATATCGAATAATTCGGTGGCAACATTCTTATTCTCTTGAACTAAGAAAGTTTCATACTCTTGAATAGAGTGATAACTTTTATAACTGTAATAACTTAGAACAGACAAGACCACTACAAATGGTATAACAATGATTCTAAGATTATTGATTTGGGGATAAATAATCATTTTTTAATAGCGTTTACAATGTAAATTTAATAGTTAATCATTAACTTAAAAAAAAAATGAAAGACTATTCGTTAAAATGTTATAAATTTATGATGAACCCTGTTTTTTTATCGATTAAATGCTTAAATCAATCATAAACACCTTTCTTCCAGAGACTTGTAACTCTTGCCAATTAGCACTAAGTGACAACGAATCTTGTATTTGTACAGATTGTAGGCATTACTTACCTGTAACAGATTTTCATAAAAACAATAATGATTTTGTAAAAAAAATATTTTATGGTAGAATATTAATAGAACATGCAACTGCTTTATTAAGATTTGAAAAAAAAGGCATTGCACAACGATTAATTCATAATCTTAAATATAGAAAACAACAACAAGTAGGTACATTTTTAGGGCGTTGGCTTGGTAAAGAACTAAGTGAAATTGAAGTTTACAAAACGATAGACATTGTTATTCCTGTTCCACTACATAAAAAAAAGCTTCGCAGCAGAGGTTATAATCAAGTGGAAACTTTTGGAAAAGAAATTGCCTTGGCATTAAAAGCTAATTATCTAGATAATGTTTTATTAAAAATAACAAACACCTCTTCTCAAGTCAATAAAAAACGTTTTGCTAGATGGCAAAACAACAAAGAACTTTTTTGCATAATAAATGATAAAGCTATTAATAATAAACATATTCTTTTAGTGGATGATATTATTACAACCGGATCAACTATTGAAGCTTGTTCTATTGAACTCAATAAAGCAAAAAACGTTAAAATTAGCATTGCCACTATGGCAATTGCATAAAAACAGAGGCAAATTAAATATGCCCCTGTAATTACTATTGGTAGTTTTATAAAACATCACGCAATTTACTACAAATCATAATAGTAGTCTTTCCAATCACTCCATTCACAATCTTCTACACGAACTCTCCACCTACCTTGCACATTACCATCTAACTCTTCTAATGAACTGTAATTTACACTAATACTTTCTTGAGTACTAAGAAATTCTTCTTCAAAAAAATAAGGCGTTCCATAAGTTAAAATTCCTCCAAAAGAAATTCCTGGCTGAAACTCCACAGTATACCTTACTAATCCTGGTGGCGGTGGCGGTGGTGGAAAATTAAAACTTACTGTCCAATTAAGATTTACTCTACTTCTCATTTGGTGACCGTTCGTTTGACTTGTAATCTCTACATAATCGCAAAAAGCCAATTGTTCTAAACTTCCTTTAGAATTATTCCAAATATCATATAAATACAAGGTATTACTAATTGGTCCCAATTCTTTATTTTGAATTTCTTTGTTAAAAATCTGTTCTTCATTCTCAAAATTTTCTTGCTCATTAGAGCATGAATTAAACACTAATACAACTGCAAAGATTACAGTTAAAAATCTAATTTGTTTCATAATATAAAAGTTAAAAATTAATATATTAATCTGTTCTATACTAACAGAATATGTTACCCTCGATTTTGTAAAAAATATTTTATAGCAGAATATTTACAGAGCACATTATAACTTTATTAAGATTTAAAAAAGTATTACTCAACAAGTAATTCATAATCTTTACTATAAAAAAAACAGAGGCAAATTAAATATGCCTCTGTAATTACTATTAATAGTTATATAAAATCTCTCACAATTTATTATAAATCAAAATAGTGATCTTTCCAATCACTCCATTCACACTGTTCTTCACGAACTCTCCATCTTCCAGATACCGAACCATTTAAATCACTTATTGCATTATATGAAGCTGTAAAAGTATGTAGCACACCACTTCCAGCTGAAAGCGTTCTATGCTCATTAAATATATAAGATTCACCGTAAGTAGGAATACCTCCAGAATTTACTCCTACCTGAAACTCAATATTAAAAGTAACATCTTCTGAATTAACAAAATAACTTTCTAAATCCCATGAAAGATCTACACGACTTCTCATTTGTGGACCATTAGTAAGGCTTATTATATAAATCCCATCACACCAAAGCACATTACTCAATGAAGCTGAAGATGTTTTTTCTAAGCCTTGAGTATTTAACGTATTATTTTCTTCTTGAAAAACTACTTCTTCTGAAGAACAGGAGTTAAATACAAATCCAAAAACTAGCACTAAAACTAAAAAATTAAATATTTTCATTTGTAAAAAATTAAAATTAGCTTACTCTTTTAAGGCTTTTCAGCTTCCTCCTAAACAAATATAGATTGAGTATTTAGCATCAAAAAACAGATTTATATAAAAGCCATTACTGATTTCAAATTTGCTCTCAATCGTTTCATATTCGAAATTTGCTCAATAATTTTAAATGATTTTTTTTCTAACCTTAAATTCTTCATAAACTTTGTTATGAATACAACTTTGTTTTTCTTTAGTACATAAATAAATTGTTAATTTGCCAAACAATGCCTTTTTAATATGCGTAACACCCTTTTAAATTTCTTACTTTTAATAATAATTGCAGTAATCTTTGCTAATTGTGCCAATAGAGGAAATCCTAGTGGAGGAGAAAAAGATATTGACCCACCAAATATTACAAAGTCTTTTCCTGAAAATTACTCTACAAATTTTACAGGTAATGAGATTAAAATTTATTTTGATGAATACATAAAAATTAAGGATTTAAGCAAACAGCTTATTGTTTCTCCTCCAATGTCTACACCTCCAGAAATTACTCCTTTAGGTTCGGCCAGTAAGTATATTACTATTAAAATTTACGATACGTTAAAACCCAATACTACTTATGCTTTTAATTTTGGTAATAGTATAGTAGATAATAACGAAGAAAATCCTTACACATATTATAGATACGTACTTTCTACAGGGAATTATATTGATTCTTTGACAGTTAAAGGAAGTATTAAAGATGCCCTTAGCTTAAAAACAGATGATTTTGTTTCTGTCATGTTGTATGAGAAAGACTCTACATATAACGATTCTACAATTTACAAACGCACACCAGATTATATTACCAATACTTTAGATAGTACTACAAACTTTACTATAGAAAATGTAAAAGCTGGAACTTATATACTTCGTGCTTTAAAAGATGAAAATAGTGACAATAAATTTCAACAAGGATCTGATAAAATTGGTTTTTATGAAACTCCTATTACAGTCCCAAATGATTCTGCATTTTATGATTTAAAACTATTTTTAGAAGAACGAGACTATAAAGCTAGTAAACCCAAACTAGTAGCTGGAGAAAAAATAGCTTTTGGTTTTGAAGGCAATTACGAATCAGTAACTTTTGATGTTTTATCTAATGTTCCTTCAAATTATAAATCACGTTACATAAAAGACAAACAAGCTGATACTTTAAATTATTTCTACTCACCAAAACTAGACGTAGATTCTCTTATTTTTAAAGTAACTAATAAAAAAATTATAGACACTTTTACTGTAAAAATAAAAGATAATAAAAAAGACTCTTTAATTGTAAGTGCTAAACCTAGTGGTAATATAAAATTTAATGAAGATTTTAAATTAAATGGAAATATACCTTTTGAAAAAATAGACAAAAGTAAAATTGTAATTATAGATAAGGACTCTACTACGGTCTCTTTTAATACAGATTACGACAGTATTTCTAACACCTATTCTTTAAAGTTTAATAAGACTGAAGAAAATAATTATAACATAAAAGTTTACCCAAATGCATTAGTAGATCTTTTTGAAAACACTAATGACACTTTGAATTATAATTTACGAACTAAAACAGATTATAGTTATTACAACGCTCAAATTAATATTAGAAACGGTAAATTCCCTTTAATTGTTCAATTAACAGATAAAGATGGTAAAGTAGAGACAGAACAGTATTTAACGGAAGAAAAGCCTTTGGATTTTCTATATTTAGATCCTAAAGACTATTATTTACGTGTTGTTTTTGATACTAATAATAATGGTGTTTATGATTCTGGAAATTATTTAAAAGGTATGCAACCAGAACGTGTTAGTTATAATCCTGAGATAATAAAAGGAACAGCAGGTTTTGATCAAATAATAAATTTTATACTATTAGATTAAACGTATCTCTATCATTCAAAAACCCAAGATGTCTTCTGTTTTTTGCAATATGTTCTTTAGATAGTTCAATAACCTCAATACCTTCTTTATTTGGTTCTAGACTAGTTAATTGTTTTCCTAAAACATCATAAATAGTAGAATGTCCTGGATATTCATGGTTTGTAGCATCTAATCCTACCCGATTAACACCAATACAATAACTCATATTCTCAATAGCTCTTGCTTTAAGCAAAGCATCCCAAGCTGTAATTCTTGGTTTTGGCCAATTAGCAACATATAAAACAACATCATAATTAGCTGTATTTCTAGCCCAAACCGGAAAACGCAAATCATAACAAATTAAAGCTGCTATATTCCAACCTTTATATGTTATGATTTTTTGTTTTTTTCCCGCTTGATATACTTTATGTTCTCCTGCCAAAGTAAATGTATGTCTCTTATTATAATACTCAATCGTACCATCTGGTTTTACAAATAATAACCTATTATAATACTCTCCATCATCTTTAATAACTAAACTACCAACTATAGCAGATGCTTTTCTTTTTGCAATATCTAACATCCAATTTACAGTTTCTCCGTGCATTGTTTCTGCAACAGACTCTGCATTCATTGTAAAACCAGAAGTAAACATTTCTGGCAATACAATTACATCTACAATTTGAGAAATTGATTCAATTTTATTTGCAAAATTAATTCGATTTTGAACTGGGTTTTCCCAAACCAAGTTAGACTGAATAATTGCTACTTTTAGTTGGTCTTTCATTATTTTATAAACGTTGGAGTTTTTTATCTGCTTTTAAAATATTTGCATTAAGCTTCTCTATTTTCTTCAGCCATTTCTCTTCATCTTTAGGAGATAATTTTCCTTTTCTTTTAAGCTTATCGTATTTTTTTTGAGCATTCTCTAATTTAGAATTCGCTTTATTTAAAGCGGATTGTGCTTTTTCTTTTTTCTTTAAAGCTTTCTCTGCCTTTTTTTGTTTCTTTTGAACTTTCTTTAGCTCTTTTTCTGCTCTTTTTCTCTCTTTCTCTGCTTTCTTCTGTGCTTTTGCTATTTTATTAGCTTCTTTTTGAGCTTTTTTCTGAGCTTTTTCGTCTGCTTTTTTTGTCTCAAACTTATCTTTAATAATAGTTTGCTCTTCTTCTGTTAACGTGTTGGTAACATCTTCTCCATTTTTATAAATACTTTCTTTCTTCACTGTATAGATTTCATCGTTATGTGAAATTTCTTGAGCAAAAGAAATATTAATTGTGAATAATAAAATAAGTGTAATTTGTAATACTTTCATTAGTTATAGTTTTAAATTCAATAGAATTAAGCAAATATGTTGCCAAATTTATTTTATCAATTTATATTTTATTTAAAATATCGGCAGCTCTTTTTAAAGTCTCTTTCGTTTTTGCAAAACAGAAACGTAAAACTTTATCATCTTTTTTATTATCGTTAAAAACCGATAAAGGGATAGATGCTATTCCATTATCTATAGTTAATCGTTTTGCAAAATCAACATCGTTTTCTTTAGTGATTTCAGAAAACTCTAAAACCTGAAAATAAGTCCCTTTAGCTGGTATAAATTTAAACCTGGACTCTTCTATTAAGCCTAAAAACAAATCTCTTTTTTCTTGATAAAAAGCAGATAAGTCTAAATAATGGTCTGGTGTTTTTATATAGTCTGCTAATGCTTTTTGTGTTGGATGATTTACACTAAACACATTAAATTGATGTACTTTTCTAAATTCATCCATCAATACTTTTGGAGCACAACAATAACCTACTTTCCATCCTGTATTATGAAACGTTTTTCCAAAAGATGCAGTTATAAAGCTTCTAGATTTTAAATCCTGAAACTTACAAATACTTTGATGCTGTATTTCATCATATATAATGTGTTCGTATACTTCATCACTCAATACAATACAATTAGAATCTTCTGTTATTTTTTGAAGTGATAACATATCGGTTTCAGAGAAAACACTTCCACTAGGGTTTTGAGGTGTATTAACAATAATTAGTTTTGTTTTGTTTGAAAAACACTGTTCTACTTCATTCCAGTCAATAGCATAATTAGGTGCATTTAATTGTATTGATATTGTTTTTCCCCCATTAAGAGTTATAGCTGGTTCGTAGCAATCGTAAGCTGGACGAAAAATAATAACTTCATCATCTGCTCTTACAAAAGTGGAAATAATAGTATAAATTGCTTGAGTTGCACCAGCAGTAACTGTTATTTCATTGTCTGGATTATAAGTAGAACCATAAAGCAAATCCATTTTATTAGCAATCGCTTCTCGTAATTCCATGTTACCTGGCATTGGTGCGTATTGGTTATAACCCGATGACATAGCCTGCGAGACCATATCTATAAGCCTTTGATCGCTTTTAAAATTAGGAAATCCTTGAGATAAGTTAATAGCATTATGCTTATTCGCTAAGGCACTCATTACCGAAAAAATAGTAGTACCAACATTAGGTAGTTTAGATATGTGCTGCATTAATTCTTTAAATAAGCATAAAGTTACAATAATAAATAAAAGCTTTTTTTATATTTTGTACCATTCGTAAAAAAAATAAAACTATGAGACTTTTAAAATTCCTTTTACTTTTTATAACAATAAACATATCTGCACAACAAGGTGGCATGTGGATTCCTTCGCTTTTAGAAGGTATGAACGAAGAAGAAATGACCAATTTGGGCAGTAAACTAACTGCCAAAGATATATATGATGTAAATAATTCGAGCTTAAAGGATGCTATAGGTCATTTTAATGGTGGTTGCACTAGCGAAATAATTAGTGATCAAGGTTTAATATTAACAAATCATCACTGCGGTTTCTCTCAAATTCAATCACATTCTTCATTAGAGAATGATTATTTAAAAGATGGCTTTTGGGCCATGAATCTTGAAGACGAATTACCTAACGAAGGTTTGTTTATAGAATTCATTGTGCGTATTGAAGATATTACAACACAAGTATTAGCTGGTATAAATGATACTATGAATGAAAAAGAGAAACAGTCTACTATCTCTAAGAACAGTAATACAGCAATGGCTGCTGCTGCAAAAGAAGCTTGGCAAGACACTAAAGTAAAATCATTTTATAAAGGCAATCAATATTTTTTATTCGTGACTGAGCGATTTGAAGATATTCGTTTAGTGGGTGCGCCTCCTAGTAGTATTGGTAAATTTGGTAGCGATACAGATAATTGGGTATTTCCAAGGCATACAGGTGACTTTTCTATGTTTCGTATATATGCAGATGCTAATAATCGCCCAGCAAAATATAGTAAAGAGAATAAACCATATAAACCAAAACACTTTTTACCAATCTCTTTAGATGGAGTTGAAGAAGGAGATTTCACACTTGTTTTTGGATTTCCGGGTCGTACAAACGAATATTTACCAGCAGTTGCAATTGAGCATATTACTAAAGATTTTAATCCAAGTAATATTGCTATTCGCGAAGCTGCTTTAAAAGTTATAGATAATGCAATGAAATCTAGTGATGAGATTCGTATTAAATATGCTTCTAAACAAGCTAGAATAGCTAATGCTTGGAAAAAATGGATTGGTGAAAATTTAGGCATAGAAAAAAGTAATGCTGTAGCCGAAAGACAAAAACTTGAAGCTCAATTTACCAATGCGATAAAAGAAAAAGGGTTAGACAAAAAACATGGAAATATACTTCCTGAATTTGATCGCTTATATAAAGATTTTGCTGCTACAAATATTAAACGTAGAAATTTCATTGAAGTCTTTTTAGTGACTAATGAATTAATGCAAATGACGTTTAGAGCTTATCAATTTGAGCAAGGAATAACACTAAATCCAGGTGTTTTTGAACGTGCAAAAACAGGAACACTTAACAGGTTAAAAGGCATTCATAAAAATTACGATGTGAATGTTGACAAAGGAGTTTTTGAAGCTGTTATGCCATTTTACACCAAAAATGTAAATTCATTAATATACAGTGAAACAGCCTTTACTAATTTAAAATCAACTTTAGCTCTATTTGAAGGTGACGCAAAAGAGATCTTAAAGAAACTTAATAAAGATGCAGCTTACAAATATGCAAAACCAATAATAGAGAAATATTACAAAACTATTGATGCAGAATATCAACAAAAAAATGAAGCTATTAGTGCTTTACAAACTAAATACATGACAGCACTAATGGAAGCTTTACCCGATGCACGTTATTTTCCAGATGCAAATAGTACACTTCGCGTTACTTATGGCCAAGTTCGTGGTTATGCGCCAAGAGATGCCGTTTATTATCAACCTGTAAGTTATTTAGATGGTGTAATAGAAAAGTTTGTGCCTGGCGATTATGAATTTGATGTTCCGCAAAAACTGCGTGATTTATATGAAGCTAAAGATTATGGACAATATGCTGATGCTAATGGTAAAGTCCCTGTTTGCTTTTTAGGAACTAACCATACTACTGGTGGAAATTCGGGTAGTCCTGCAATAGATGCGCATGGAAATTTAATTGGACTTAATTTTGATCGTGTTTGGGAAGGCACGATGAGCGATATGAATTACGATCCTGAAATTTGTAGAAATATTATGGTAGATGCTCGCTATATATTATTTATTGTTGATAAATATGCTGGTGCAACACGATTAATTGATGAGATGAAATTGGTGCATCCTAAGAAGAAATAGAGTAAATTAATAAGTAAAAATCATCATTTACAATAACAATAAGCATAGAGTAGACTACTCTTATTTATACAAATCATCTTTAATATCCTCTCTTTCTCTTATACTTACTAGGAGTAATAAGAAGATAATTAATAATGCTAATATTTGAATTGTAATGATAATGATCACTTATTTTATATCTTATTTAATTTAAAATAAAAGCACATATAGTATTGCTTCTTATATAGTAAGACACTAAAAAACATAAAACGTCACTTTTATAGTATTTCAATTAAGCTATTAGAGATTTTAGTTATTGGGTATACTCTTTTGCCATTAGAGTTTTCAATAACCATACAAATGTTATCAATCGCTATTATCTTACCTTCAAAATCATTTATTCTTACTTGTTGTCCTATTTGGTAGTTTTTACGAGCGTAAAACCCAAAAAGTAATCTTGATATAATTTCCTTAGAGCCAAAACCTAATCCTATTGCAAATGAAGCTAAAAATGCCCCAAGAATAATAGACATATTATTAGTAATAATTTCTGTATTAACACCAGATTGATTTAAAGCAATAACAGTCATTATTAAAAAAATAATATAGAATATAATTCTACTTATAATATTAGACCCATTTATATCAAAAGAGCTTAACATGGTCTTTGTTGATTTGCTTACAACAGTTGCTAAATAGACTCCAAAAACAAAAATGATAAATGCGCTAAATACCTGCGGCAAATAAGCCAAAATTCTACTGACTTCATTTGATACAATTTCTAACCCAAGAATATCTGAACCAATTATAATAAAGATTAGTATTAAACACCACTTAACAAAAGTCAAAATAATCTTACTGGGTTGTATATTAATAGTTGTATTAAAAATGGAACCATTTTTAATAAACTTAGTAACAAAAGAGTCTATTTTGGCAAACCTTAGAGACTTCTTAACTACAAACAAAATAAACTTTAAAAGAAGCCAAGCAATAATAAAAAATACTATTGCCCCTAGTATTTTAGGAAGAAAATCTCCCAGTTCTCTAAACACATTTTCTATAGGTTTGAATTCTAACAATTTATCCATAATATTATTTATTTTTGCCTTTAGCTGTTTTTAAGATATCATTTAATGTACTTGGATGTTTAATCATAAATAAATCGGCTATATCAATTACAAGTTTTAATCGTTCAACATCGCCCATTACCTTAGATTTTACATCTATAGATATTTTTTCACTTTGTAGTATTTTTTTAAAAGGATTTTCCATTTTATAAACCTTTATATGAATCCATTAATCTTCCTTTAGCACGATTGAGTCTCATTTTAACAGCACTTGCTCCTAAATTAAGTGACTCCATTATTCCCTTTACCGTCATATCATCTTGATATTTCATAAGTAAAATCATTCTGTCTTCTGGCTTCAATTTTTGTAAAGCCTTTTTTAGCAATTCTGCATTTAATTTGAATATAGTTTCATCAAGTATTGGATGTTTAATTGTATTAACATCTTCAACATCAACAAATTTTTCATTCTTTTTTTTAACAACTCTTTGCACATAGTTTACACAGTGATTATACACTAAAGCATATAACCATGTTGAAAATTTAGATTCTCCTTTAAATGTTCTCAATTTTGCAAAAAGTAATATAAAAATATCATGTGTTAAATCTTCTGCTTCTTCTTTAGATTTTGCAAAACTCAAGCATTTATTGAAAATAATTTCAACATAACGATCGTAAAGAATAGCAAAAAAATAGGTGTTATTACTCTCCACTATTTTTGCTACCAACTCCTTGTCATTTAAACTATGTAGTGGTTTTATAGGTTTCAGTACGGCTAAATATTACTATCATCACTAATTTAGACACAAAATTTAAAAGTTGGTCACATAATAGTTTGAGATATTTTTCAATCTAATTTCAACTATCAAGCCAAAATATATTTTTGTATTTAATTATTATCTATATAATAAAAGAAGTAGTAAGAAAAGAAACTGAGAGACACTATATAATCATACTCTTAATTAATCTATTTAATAGCTTTAGCAATGCTAATTTTATGTCTAATTAAATAGTTTCTCTCAAAAGCTATATTAGTTTATTTTACAACACTTAACCAATCAGCTTCATGCGATTCATATTTTCCAAATTCACTGGGGTTTATGTATCCTTCAAATTCGTTAGAATAATTCCCTAAGTGTCTCAATCTTAATTTTGTTTTAAAACTTCCAGAATATTTATGCACAGCCGTTACACATAATTTATTTTTTTTAAGAACATATTCATAAACACCAGTCCCACAATAATAATAATCTTGTTTTTCAATTGGCTTCCACTCACCTTTTTCATTTTTGGCTTCTAAAATCATATAGATTAAACTTCCAAAACCGATGGCTATATCTGCATTTGTTTTATTAAATAAAAACACGGGATAAGCATTAGTAGGTTTCTCATAATTAAAACCGGGTGTTTCTTTAAAAATTATTTGAGTAGTATCTACTATAATTTTTAGCCCTTTTTTGAACTGAGTGTCATAGATATAAAAATCCTTTTCAGTATTAGAACGTAACCAATTATTAAGTCGGATTTCAGGTTTTAACTCTCCATCATACTGTACACCATAAGTGACTTTAACCAATTTATTTTCTATATCTAACAACTTCTTTTTATTATAGAAGTTTTTGACTTTAGGTAATGAAGTATATAATTCTTTCTCTTTTTTTTCTTGTATTGAAACCGAAGAAACTAAGAAAAAGCAAAAGACTATAATTAATCCGATATTTAAAAAATAGATGTTTTTCATTATAATATTGAAACAAATATTGTTCCAATGTTATACAATCTTCAATCGCTCTAATAACTCCTGTTTATAAGTACGTCCAACTGGCAATCTATTTCCATTTACATAAATCTCATTCCCAGAGATCTTATCAACATAATTTTTATTGATAATAAATGATTTATGAATTTGAATAAAATCATTTTTAGGTAATTTTTCTATCCAATTTTTTAACGAATCGATGTAAGATAATTTTTGCGTTTTAGTTAGTATGGTAATATAATTCCTGTCGCTTTCTATATGTAAGATGTCATTTATTATTATTTTATGATGTGTTTTATCGACATTTAAAAATAGAGTTTCACTTTTGTTTTCTTTAGAAACATTAGCTGCTTTAGCAGTGAATTTTTCAGCTTTATTTAAAGCTTTTAAAAACCGATCGAAAGAAAATGGTTTTACTAAATAATCTACAATAGTCTCTAATGCAAAGCTATCTACAGCATAATCTGGGTAAGCCGTTGTCATTATTATTGCTGGTGGATTTTTAATCGTTTTTATAAAATCTAATCCTGAAATATCTGGCAAGTTTATATCGAGAAACACAAGATCTACTGTATTAGTATTTAAAAACGTATTGGCTTCAATAGCAGCTTTAAAAACGCCTTTTAATTCTATATTAGGTAATTTACCTAAAAAGTTCTTTAGAATATTTTGAGCTGGTATTTCATCTTCTAATATTATACAGGTCATGCTAAATTTAGTTTTAATGTAACCTTAAATGTATCAGATTTATCAATAATAAAACTGTAGTTATCTTTATATATTAACTGTAATCGCTTTTCTAAATTTTGTAAGCCTATTTTAAAATTAGCTGAATCTTCATTTTTATTATAATCATTTGCACAAACACATTGCAAAAGACCATTTTTTTCCATTATAGAAATAGAAATATCACTATTTAGTGTACTATGTTTAAAAGCGTTTTCAATAATGGTTATTAATAATAGTGGCGCTATTTTTTTGTTTGTAGACTGTATTTCTGTTTTATAAAAAATTTGTTTTACGCCTTCTGTTCGTATTCGTTGAAACTTAATGTAATTATCTAGAAACTGAAGTTCTTTTTCTAACGAAATAGTTTCTGCATTACTTTCGTATAACACATGTTTTAAATTATCTGATAACATTAAAATAAGCTCTGGAACCTCGTTTGGTTTTTCTATAGAATAAGAATAAATAGTATTTAAGTTATTAAACAATACATGCGGATTTATTTGTGATTTCAAGAATTTTAACTCCATTTCTGTATGCTCTTTCTTTACTCGCTCTACTTCTGCTTGTTTATCTATATAACGGTACAAAATCCATACAAATGAAAAGAAAATTAAAGGTACTAATGTTTGCCATAAGTAGTCACTAAGGCATTTCATTACAGAACAGCCACATTTAGTAAACACATTACAATATAATTGTGTTGCAAAAAATGAAATAATTGCAAATACAAAGACATACGGTATATACCATTTCTTTTTTACAAATAAAGGAAGTAGTAAAATATTATTTACATATACTATAACTACGAGTATTGATAAATACTGTAAAAACGGATTCTCTTTCCAGTAGTATCTAGAAAATACAAATAAAGATACCAATACAAAAAGCATCCAGAATAAGATGTGTACTAATATTTGCGAGCCATGTTTTTTTAAAAAAGTGTCTTTCACTATTGAAAAGTACTTAGAAATGAGTTAACCATCAAAAATGAAGTACAAAAACCCATCTTAACGTGACAAACTACATGTATTTCTTTCATTGACCACTTTAAGTTTGTTGTTTGTACAAATTATTATGGCTTAAGATATTTAGAATTTACTTTTGAAACATCATCAAACAAATTAATAAACTCATGAACCATCCATAGCTATATAGCTTTATTTAGTAAAATCAATATTAAGGATGCTACACGTGACCGTTAAAAACATTAATTAAAACACATGAAACGAACAGTTATTTTAATCGCATTATTTTTAAGCCTATCAATTGGTTTTTCGCAAAGTATTAATCAAGTTGTAGAATACGGAGAAGGAAAACAAATGTTGCTTGGAAAAATAGATAAAAAAGGTTTAACAAAAGCAACTTTTAAAGAATGGTTTAATAAAAATCATGATGCTTATTTAGCCAATAACAAAATTATTAAAACAATTAAAGACTCACTTAAAGGTTACACAATTAAAGCTTTTTTAGGTACTTGGTGTGGCGATAGCAAAAAGGAAGTTCCCCGTTTTTATTCGGTTTTAGAGGAAGCAAATTACCCTATGAATCAATTAGAAGTTATTGCTTTAAATAGAAGTGACGACGCTTATAAACAAGGTCCAAATGGTGAAGAAAAAGGTATGAATATTCATCGTGTCCCAACTTTTATATTTTATAAAGATGGTAAAGAAGTCAACAGAATTGTTGAACACCCAAAAGAAACGTTTGAGCGTGACATACTTAAAATTACAACTACAACTAAATACAGACCAAACTACCTAGCTGTGACTTATCTTAATAATCAGTTAGAAAATAAATCTTTGGATTCACTTAAAACTATGGAAACAGAATTAATTCCAAGATTAGCAGAGTTTGTAAAAGGTAGTCGTGAACTTAATACATATGGCTATGTATTTTTAAGAGCTGAACAGACTGAAAAAGCATTGTATATTTTCGATTTGAATACAAAGATTTTTCCTTATAAGCATAATGTTTACGATAGTTTAGGCGAAGCTTATTTTATCACTAAAAATTATACTGAAGCGTTAAAGAACTATTATAAAGTATTAAGTTTAAAACCTGAAGATAAGAATGCATTAGAGATGATAGCCAAAATAAAAGCATTAAGTTAATTTCATGAAAATGAAAACGATTTCACTTTTCACTATATTTCTCTTTTTTATATTGAGTTGTAATAATGAAATAGAAGGCACATATTACGAAAATCAAATTGGAGACACAGCTTATAATCCAAATACAGATAACAAAGATTTTAAATTCTGTGACTCTACAAATGTTCTACACAAACGAGCACTTATTAAATATAATGGAGGTGAAAAAGCTTTAGAAGCAGAACTATTAAATAAATTTGTTTTTAATCCAAAGTTTGAACATTTCTCAGGTTATTTTATTGTAAGATTCGCTATAAATTGTAAGAACAAAACTGGACGTTATAGATTACAAACTCTCGACTCTTCATTCCTTAAAACAAAACCTCCAAATCAACTATCAGAACATATTTTAAGTATTATAAAAAGTTTAAATGGCTGGAATCATCCTTTTTACAAAGGTAAAGATCTCGATGGCTATAGTTTTTTTACTATTAAAATAATAAATGGGGAAATTCAAAAAACATGAAAACAACAATTTTAATACTATCGTTTTTTATTTTTTGTTCAAAAAGTTTTAGTCAAGTTAACTGCTATATTTATCCAGAAAACAGTAGAGAAAGAAAAGCTTGTGAACTTAGTGATGAAGCTTTAAAATATAAACAAGGTAGTAAAGAGTCTCAACTACTTTTTGATAAGGCTATTACTTTAGGTCCAAAATTTCATTGGGCATATTATGAAAAATCTGTTCCTTATTTTAAAAGAGGGTTTTTAATTGAAGGACTTAAGTTATTAAATGAAGCTGTAAAATTAAAACCTCTAGACTATTTATGGTATAGAGCTTACTGGTATTGGCAATATAAAAATAATGAACTATGTATTAAAGACTTAGAAACTTATTATGCAATGCCAAAAGCGTATATACAATTTACGCCAGGTGGTGAAAAAGATATGCGTATTATTTTAGGTTTAGCATATGCCAAAACTGGTAATTACACTAAAGGGATAGAAACTATTCTTAACTGCTTAAATAGTTATAAAACTGAAGATGATTTTGGATTTGCAGATTACCATTCTTTAGGAGTTTTATATGTTAAAAATAAACAATACGATAAAGCAATAAAGGCTTTAAAAAAGCAAATTATTATAAATAAAGACCTTGCTGATACTTATTATTATTTAGGTATTGCGTACAAAGAAAAACTAGATTTAAAGGAAGCAAAAAAACAATTTAAAAATGCCCTTTTAAAGTTTCAAGACACTAATAAATTCATTAATATAAATGCTGGTTTCAAAGTTTATAAATCCGATATATTAGAAGCGATTGAAAAGCTAGAATAAATATTAAGCATTCCATTTCTCAAGAAAAATCTTCTTGTAACTATCACTAATAGGCAGTTTTTGATTTTGTATAACAACCCTATTACCTTCTACATAATCTATTTCATTAATATTAATTATATAAGATCTATGTATTCTAATAAAATTAGAAGAAGGCAACTTAAGTTCAATGTCTTTTAATGTCCCATATATTAAAAGTTTTTCGTCATTTTTAAGATAATAGTTGACATATTCATTTTCTCCTTTAACATATAGTATAGAACTTAATGCTATTCGATAAGTCTTTTTATTATATTTTAAATTAATATATTCTATCTCCTTTTTATAATTTGTAGTAGTATCATTTTTATTTATATCAACTTTATTAATAGCTTTTAAAAATCTAGAAAACTCAATAGGTTTAAGTAAGTAATCTGTAACATTATGTTCGTAGCCTTCTAATGCATATTCTCTATACGCAGTAGTTAATATAATAGCAGACGGATTCTCTAATGTTTTTAAAAAATCTAATCCAGAAATATCTGGCATTCTAATATCTAGTAGTATTATATCTATTGATTTTTCTTTTAAAAGCGATAAGGCTTCAATTGGGGATTTAAAAGAACCTATAAGATCCAGATGTTCTATCTTAGAGATATAATTCTCTAAAAGTTTTCTAGCTAATTGTTCATCATCTATTATAATTATATTAAGCTTCATCCGTGTTTGTTGTTATAGATAAGTTTATTATATAATCATTTTCTTTTTGTTCAATATGTAATTGATGCTTGTTTGGATATAATAACTCCAATCTCCTTTTAACATTAATAATTCCTATTCCACTAGATTCATCAACAGATTTCTTTGGTCTATAGGAATTTTTTATTTTAAAAATCACTTGCTCCTGTTTTGTATATAGATCGATCTCTATATAGCCATTTTTCACATCTTCTACATTTCCATGCTTAAAAGCATTTTCCACAAATGGAATTAATAACATAGGAGCAATTTTCAAAGTTTTATTTGCCTTTACAAAATCAAAAGTAATTGTTTCTATACCATCATCTTTTAATTTAAAAAGGCCTATAAAATTATTAATATGTTGTATTTCTTCATGTAAACTAACTAATTCTTTTTTTGATCCATACAAAGAATAGTCTAACATTTTAGAAAGTTGCATAATAGCTGAAGAACTTTGAGCATTGTTAAAAACAGACAGCGAATAAATATTATTAAGAGTATTAAATAAAAAATGTGGGTTTATCTGCGAAATCAAAAAATCTTTTTCGGCTTTAGCTAGTAATGTTTCTTTTTCTTCTCTTTTTTTTAGTTCAGAAAAATTATAAAACAAGAAACTAATAAATATAGCCAGTAAAACTGGCATCATATGGTTAAAAATTATTTCTAAAGAATCTATATCAAAATATCTTAAGTTAAACACCGTATTTAGAGAGTAACTATGATCTCTATTAAGGTGAGAAATATAAAAAGATAATCTAACAAAAAAATCTAATGTGAAAACCGAAAAAATCAGCAATAAAAAATTTATCAATCCGTAACGGACATACATTTTACTTGAATAATATTTTGGTATTAGCACATTATAATTAAAATAAAAAACAAGCATTTGCATACTTATAACCCCTAAAGTTCTAAATACTGTTTCAAGTAAATTTGTAAGCACGCTAAATATGAAAAAAATAAATAAAGTGTATAGTACCCAGAAAATAATATGTTTTTGTCTCCCTTTCACTAACAAACTTTATTTATCGTTTATCTAACAAAAAAAATAGTACATATTGCCCCATTCTCTTCTTTATTAATTTATATAATATAAATATATAAGCTATTTAACTATGTCCTATTACTTTTTAAATAAACTAGGTCATAAATTAAGTGAATTATAGTGATTTGCGCCTAAATATAGTTTCGACTTATTAATATAAAAAACCTTAGTTCTTTAATTTAACTGAAAAAAAACGCTGTTTCATAGATTTTTTTATAGAAAGTGTTTAATCAAAAATACATTTGAAGTAAGTAATTATAATTTATAAATGAAAAAGACAAGAGCATATTGGAACAGATTAATTCACAGAGATCTAGCCTACTTTTTTTTAGGATTAATTATTGCTTTTTCGATATCTGGAATAACCCTAAATCATAGAGAAAGTTTTAGTTCAAGAGAATATACAGTAAAAGTAGAGCCAGTAAAACTGAATTTACCAAAAGACAAATCAAGCATAACTGAGGAATATTTTAAAAATACTGCATCCACATTTGCTCCAGAAAGTGATTTTGAAGCCTATAGAGAAAGAGGAGATGAAGGACGAGTTTATTTTAATAATGCTTTCATGACAATAGATTTAAATACTGGAAATGGAGAAATCGAATTTGTAAAACCTATTCCTGTATTAAAGCAAATGGCCATATTACATCAGACTACAAATAGTTGGTGGATATGGTTTTCAGATATTTTCGGTATTGCCATGTTAGTTATTGCTATTACAGGAATGTTTATTTCGAAAGGGAAGTATAGTTTTAAAAAACGCGGATGGATATTAACCGTTATAGGACTTATTTTCCCATTTATATTTTTATTTTTTATTAATTAAATCATCATGTTATGAAGAGAGAAAAATTCATTAAAAATCTAGGTTTAGGACTTGTTGCTACTCCCGTTTTAGGAGCTGCTTTAAACTATTCCTCAAATAAAGACACTAATAATGACTGTGAAATGACGCCAAGAGAAACTATAGGCCCTTTTCCTTTAAAGTCTCCTGCAGATGTTGTTAGAGCTAATATAATAGGTGATCGAGATGGCATTCCTTTGCTTGTAAATTTAACAATTCAAAATGTCAATACTAATTGTACACCTTTATCAGATGTATATGTAGATATATGGCAATGTGATAAAAAAGGAAACTACTCTGAATATTCACATCAGTTAGATGGTAATTTTAAGCATAAACACTTCCTTCGTGGTAGACAAACTACAGATAATAAAGGGAACGTTTCTTTTATTTCTATATACCCAGGTTGGTATCCTGGTCGAGCGCCTCATTTACATATTGAAGTTCTTAAAAAGAATGGAAAATCTTTATTAGCGACACAAATTGCGTTTCCAGATAAAATATCTGAAACAGTATATACTGATAAAAAATATAAAGGGAAAGCAGATACTTCCAACAGAAGAGATTATGAATTTAGAGATAGTTTAGCTGGTAACATGGCCGACAATGTTACGGGAGATAATACCAATGGCTACACTCTTAATAAGGTTATTAAGGTGAAGTTTTAGGATTATACTAATAAGAATTAGTAAGGTAAAACCTTCCACAAGATTATAAATATTAAGATAAGACATAATTAATAGTATACTTATAGCGTTAATTATATAACCTATATATCACTAACTAATATCCTTATTTTTTATTTACTAATTCTTAAACGCTATTAAAACAAAACATCTTTTTTTACTTTTAGTATTTCTTAGTTGTAAAGACTATCAAGTTACTAGTACTATTGTATTTGATAATGATAATATATCTTCAAATAAAAACATTGAAGAAAAAACCACTCCTAATCTAGACAGTATTAAGCTAAATATTAATTTTAAAGCTAAAGGAAATTACAATACAATAAAACACAACATGGAAGTATCTCCAAAAAGGTATTTTCAACCACTATATTTTAAAAACAAAGAAAAAGCTATAGACAGTGCTTCTAAGTATTTATATTTAAAGTTAATTAATGATATTGTTCCACATTGGTATGGGACAACTTGGGAGTTTAATGGTCATACTAGTGTCCCAAACAATGGTGAAATTGCTTGTGGTTATTTTGTTTCTACAACATTAAAACATCTTGGTTTTGTTATAAATCGCTATAAAATGGCGCAACAAGGTGGTTTAAATGAAGCTATAGCATTACAACCAAAGAATGAATTAAAAATATATTCTAATCTTTCTTTTGAAACATTAAAACAAAAACTAAACAGGACTTATAAAGATGGTATTTACTTTGTTGGCCTAGACAATCATGTTGGCTATGTTTTAATAAAAGACAAAGACATTTACTTTTTACACTCGAGTTATTGCGATAATAAAGTAGTAATTGAATTAGCAGAAACATCTGCTTGTTTTAAATCTAAAATTTATGTTTTTGCAGAAATAACAACCAATAAGGCTTTAATTAAAAAATGGGTTTTTAATGAGCGACTTATAATTCCTAATAGTTAAGAAATTATGGTAAAATTTTTAACATCATTCTATTTTGTTTTTCTTATATACTCTACATTTATTAGACAACATGAAAGCCAAATAGCTAAAGAGAAATTAACAGAAATTGAAATAATTGTTGAGTATAATAATCAAGATATAGTATATCGAGGAATATTAAATCCAATTACTATAGTTGCTAAAAACAATATAGAATATGTCGCCAAAGGAATTGGGCTAAAAAAAATTGATCAAGGTAATTATGAAATGGTACCTCAATCTGGTAAAGAAGTTATTATTTATGTTACAGGAAAACTTACTAATGGAAAAAACTTTGAGATTTCAAAAACTTTAAAAATAAAAAATTTAAGTAGTGGTATAAGTCAATTTAATGGGAGAAACTCAAAAAAAAGTATAATTAAATTATCTAAAACAGAATTAAGTTCCGGTAAAGTATCTTACGATTTTCCAGATTTATTAATTAATGGACTTAGTGCTAAAGTAATAGGTTTTAAAATTAAATTACCTGGAAAGAATGTTCAAAAAGTATATGGAAATAGAATTAAATCAACCCTTTTACTTAAAGATATACAAAAAATGAAAAGAGGTTCTAAAGTTCAAATTTTTGATATAAAGATAACGTCTTCAATACTAGGTTATGGTTCTTTACGTATTTGCAAAATTTCGCCGATACTTTTACAAATAACTAGTTAAAATTTAAACTATCTCCATTTTCTTTAATAAGAAACTCGCATTCATATTCTGGCAGATTCCTTTTTTAAAGGTATAATCGAAATAAAGCTCATCGTTAATTATTTGCGCATCAAAATAGTAATTCTTTACTTCTTTAAGCTCTTTTTCAATTTCACAAAGACTTAAGTCATGTGTAGCAATAATTCCTGTAGCATTACTAGCTACTAATTTCTCAACAAACTTTCTTGATCCAATAGCCTTATCTGTACTATTAGTGCCTTTTAATATCTCGTCTAAGATTATAAAGTAATTATCTGTTTCTATAGCGTCTACAATGTATTTTAAACGTGTTAATTCGCTAAAGAAATAAGAACTATCATCTGTTAAAGAATCACTAGTACGCATACTTGTAATTAATTTAACTGGCACATATTCGCTTGACTCTGCACAAACTGGCAAACCTATATTTGCCATAACAATATGTAAAGATACTGTTCTTAAAAAGGTGCTTTTTCCTGCCATATTAGCACCAGTAATAATAAAAAATTGCTCACCATCAATCTCAAAATTATTATCTATCCGTTTTTCTAATTTCAATAATGGATGGCCTAAGTTTTTAACAGCTGTAGTTTCTCCCTGATTTAATATCTTAGGATATACATAATGAGAATGATTAAAAGCATAATTACCTAAACTATTATAAGTGTCAAAAAAAGTAACCACTTCAAACCAATCTTCTACTTTAGATTTATAGGTTTCTATCCATTGGTCTATGGTAAAACTATTTTTAACATCGGTTAAGAAATAGCCATTGCCAAAAATTAATCCAATCATATTATTTCTATTATCTAATGCATCCATCGCACTAGATAAATTACTTAAAATAGTTGAGGCCTTTTTTCCTTCTAATTGTATTTTTTGTTGTTTTTCCTTAAGTATTTCTGAAGTAAATGTTTCTGTTTCAATAGCTTTTAATAACAACGCATATTGTCTAAATGTATCTCTAATCTTACTAGTGTTTTTCGCTAAATCATTTGTTTTCTTTAAAAAACGACCAGTAATAGCAAACCCAACAAATAGCCAATATCCAGCATAAGCAATAGGAATAACTTTAGTAATACCTAAAATTATTATTACAATCGATGCAATCGAAAAAATTAATGGAATCCATTTAAAAAATTTTGGCATAAATGATTTATGCTCATTTAACCACTTTACAATTTGATTTGGCTTGGTTTGTACTTCAATTAAATTTGCTGTGGCTTGAAAACTTTGCCTCCAATCGGTTTTTAACGACAAATCTTTTATTACTTCTTGCCTTTTTTCTATAGTTTTAATTGCATTAGCTTTTAATGTATTTGCTAATGATAAAGCGCCAATATTTGTTGCTGTTCTATTTATAAACTGAAAGAATGAACCACGACCAAATAAATCAATATCTAAAGCATAATGATGTTTTGGATCTTGAAATTCTAGTCCTGCATTTCTATGAAAAAAATCACCAGATCCTATCTTTATTTCTTCTTCATTAATTGACAGTAAAGCTTTTTTAAGCTTGTATTTTGTTTTTAAGTTGGTGTGTTTAGAAAGTAAGTATAAAAAAGAAACAATCCCAATTAAAGCAAAACTTAAAGCAATTTGCCAATTATTAAAGGTAAAATAAACACCTATAATTGTTGCTATAAATACTAAAAGACGTGCAGTACTTAATCCTGTTAATTGTTTATATATCTTTGAAATTTCAGCTTTATAAGTAGAAATATTCTGTTTATAATATGAAGAAGAGTCTTGCATTGTTATTTATAATTCTAGAGCATCATATTGTTTAAAAACCTGTAGTATTGTTTCTACGGCATCTTGATAGAATACAGTATCAATACGTTCAAAATCATCTGTAGGTTTATGATAATCTTCATGATCTGCTACACCAAAATAGATAAAAGGGATTTTTGCTTTATGAAAAGCTGCATGATCACTAGAATACGTCCAATTATCACCATCACCCAAACCTTCATGCCCTATTAAAAGGTTTGCTTTCCCTATCTTTTTATAGTTATCGATTGCTGGTTTTAATTTAGGATAGTAACGAGAACCAACAGCAAATAACTCATTTTTATCACTACGGCTAATCATATCCATATTGAGGTTTAAAACAATATTTCTCTGTTGTATAGTATTGTCTTTAACAAAATGATAAGCACCTTTTAATCCAAGTTCTTCCGCATCAAAAGCAGCCAAAATCACATTATGCTTTGGAGGGTTTTTCTTAAAATGCTCTGCAAATGCTATTAATGCACTTACACCTGATGCATCATCATCTGCTCCATTATATACTTTTCCATTTTTAACGCCTTCGTGATCGTAATGTGCAGATATAACAATATATTTATTATTCTTTTCTGTTCCTTTTATAAGTCCTAAAACATTTACTGCATCATATTTATCAAATTTAAAATGTTGCTCGTAATGAGCTCCTAATGGTCCAACATCAAGTTTATTTAACGCTTCGATAATATATGTTTTAGCTTTTAATGCACCTGCTGTCCCTGTTCTTCTACCTTCGAAAGCATCTGATGATAGTGTTTTTATATGTTTCAAAAGCGAATCTGTAGTATAAGAGTAATTATCATAGACTGAAGTATTACTTTCTACTTTAGTGACAGTTTTTGTTGTCTGGGTTTTACAACTATATATTGCAAAACAAAATACAGAAGTACATAGTATTGATTTAAATTTCATAATGAATTAGAGTAATTATGTAAAACTAATTAAAAAACCCAAGCTATGGCTTGGGTTTTTGTTTATTTTAAGACTCTTATTTGTCTAAAAACTATCCTTTTAAAGACGCTGTTAAATACTCACGATTCATACGTGCAATGTTTTCTAATGAGATACCTTTTGGGCATTCAACCTCACATGCTCCAGTATTTGTACAATTACCAAAACCTTCATCATCCATTTGCTTAACCATGTTTAGTACACGATCTGTAGCTTCAACTTTACCTTGAGGTAATAATGCAAATTGAGATACTTTTGCACCTACAAATAGCATTGCTGAAGAGTTTTTACAACTCGCTACACATGCTCCACAACCAATACAAGTTGCCGCAGAGAAAGCCTCATCGGCATCTTCTTTATTTACTGGAATAGCATTAGCATCAATTGTATTTCCAGACGTATTTACAGAAATAAATCCGCCTGCATGTTGAATACGATCAAAAGCACTTCTATCTACAACTAAATCTTTTATTACAGGAAATGCTTTAGCTCTAAATGGTTCGATATAAATAGTATCACCATCTTTAAACATACGCATATGTAATTGACAAGTCGTTACGCCACGATCTGGACCATGAGCTTCTCCATTTATATACAAAGAACACATACCGCAAATACCTTCACGACAATCATGATCGAAAGCTACAGGCTCATCTCCACTATTTATTAATTGTTCATTTAAAACATCTAACATTTCAAGGAAAGACATATCTGGTGATACATCACTGATTTTATAATCAACCATTTTTCCTTTATCGTTAGCGTTTTTTTGACGCCATATTTTTAACGTTAAATTCATAGTCTTTCTTTTATTTATAACTTCTTTGTTTTAATTCAATATCATTAAACTCTAGTTCTTCTTTATGTAAAACGGCATCACTAGGTTCTCCTTTATATTCCCAAGCAGACACGTAAGCAAAATCTTTATCATTACGTAATGCTTCTCCTTTTTGTTCTCCATCTAACTCAACAGAATCTTCTCTAAAGTGACCTCCACAAGATTCTTCTCTGTTTAGAGCATCTTTAGCAAATAGCTCTCCTAATTCTAAGAAATCTGCCACACGACCAGCTTTTGCTAGTTCTTCATTTAATTCATCACTACTTCCTGGAACACTTACTTCTTTCCAAAACTGTTCTCTAAGGGCTTTAATCTCAGCAATAGCTTCCGTTAAACCTTTTACATTTCTAGACATCCCAACTTTGTTCCACATGATTTTCCCTAAACGTTTATGGAAATAATCTACAGAATGTTTTCCTTCATTAGTAATGAAGAATTTTATTTTTTCTTTTACTTCTTTCTCAGCCTCTTCAAACTCTTTTGTATCTGTAGAAATTGGTCCTGTTCGAATATCATCAGATAAATAATCACCAATTGTATATGGTAACACAAAATAGCCATCTGCTAAACCTTGCATTAATGCTGAAGCTCCTAAACGGTTAGCACCGTGATCTGAGAAGTTAGCTTCACCTATACAATATAAACCAGGAACAGTAGTCATTAAGTTATAATCTACCCAAACGCCACCCATTGTGTAGTGTACAGCTGGATAAATCATCATTGGTGTATTATATGGATCTTGATCTACAATCTTCTCGTACATCTGGAATAAGTTTCCATATTTAGTTTTTACTACTTCTTGCCCTAATGATTTTATTAAAGCAGCATCATTCTCATTTAAACCTTTAATATGTGCTTGCTCTTTTCCATAACGTTGTATTGCAGAAGCAAAATCTAAATACACTGCTTCACCAGTAGCATTTACACCATATCCCGCATCACATCTTTCTTTAGCGGCACGAGAAGCAACATCACGAGGTACTAAGTTTCCAAAAGCAGGATAACGACGTTCTAAATAATAATCTCTATTATCTTCAGCAATTTCAGTTGGCTTTAAACGGCCTTCTCTAATTGCTTTTACATCATCCATATTTTTTGGAACCCAAATACGACCATCATTTCTTAAAGACTCAGACATCAATGTAAGTTTAGATTGATGATCTCCAGAGACAGGAATACAAGTTGGGTGAATTTGTGTATAACAAGGGTTTGCAAAGTATGCGCCACGTTTGTGGGCTTTCCAAGCAGCAGTAACATTACTTCCCATCGCATTTGTAGATAAGAAAAACACATTACCATAACCACCAGTTCCAAGCACTACGGCATGAGCTGAATGTCTTTCAATCTCACCATTAATTAAATTTCTAGTGATAATTCCTCTAGCTTTTCCATCTACTTTTACAACGTCTAACATTTCATGACGATTGTACATTTTTATTTTTCCACGACCTATTTGACGGTTCATTGCAGAATATGCACCTAGCAATAACTGTTGCCCTGTTTGTCCTGCTGCATAAAATGTTCTAGATACTAATACACCTCCAAAAGAACGGTTATCAAGTAATCCTCCATATTCACGAGCAAAAGGAACACCTTGAGCTACACATTGATCTATAATATTTGCAGACACCTCAGCTAAACGATATACGTTTGCTTCTCGCGAACGGTAATCACCACCTTTTACAGTATCGTAAAATAATCTATACGTTGAATCTCCATCACCTTGGTAATTTTTTGCTGCATTAATTCCACCTTGAGCTGCAATAGAATGCGCTCGTCTTGGAGAATCTTGAAAACAAAATGCTTTTACATTATAACCAAGCTCTGCTAATGTAGCAGCAGCAGACCCACCAGCTAATCCAGTACCAACAACTATAACATCAATATTACGCTTGTTTGCTGGATTTACTAAATCGATATGATTTTTATAATTTGTCCATTTATCTGCAATTGGACCTTGAGGTATTTTAGAATCTAAAGCCATAAATCTCTCTGTATATTAATGGTTAAAATGATGAAATAATGCAATAAAAATGAATCCTAATGGAATGCCAATTGCATAAATTTTACTAAATCCTTTTAATCCTTTTGTGTATTTGTTATTTGCTCCGACTGATTGGAAAGATGAGTTGAAACCATGTAATAAGTGTAGTGCTAAGAAAATAAATCCAACGCAATATAATGCAACACGCCATATAGGTACGAATTTGTGTACTAACTCTTCGTGATATCTATAACCGCTTTCAATATTATTAGGATCTACTAATCCCGACATATCTCCCACAACAAATTTTGTATTTAATTCTGGAATCCAAAAATCAATAAAATGAATAATCATGAAGACTAAAATAAATCCTCCACTCCAAATCATATTACGACTCATCCATGTTGAATTAGCTCCACCATTATTTTTTGCATAGCTAATTTGTCTTGCTTTGTTGTTTTTTATTTCTAAAACAAATCCCATGACGAAGTGAAAAATCACACCTATAATAAGTACCGGCTGTAACAAATACTGAATGACCCAAAATGTACCCATAAAGTGAGATACATCATTAAAAGTATCAGGACTTAATACAGACAGTATGTTTATTGAAAAATGTTGTAGTAAAAAAACCATCAGAAAGAGTGCCGAAAGTGCCATGGCAAACTTTCTTCCTATTGAAGAATTTAAAATTCCGCTCATTATTTTTGTAGTTAAAGTATAGTTCTCACAAAGATAACGCTCGTTAGTTGGTATAACAAATTTTACATACTGTTTTCGTTGAAATTTAGAATGGGTTTAATTTAGAAATTAAATCTAGGATTCACTATCGTATTATATATAGAACCAAAAGAATAACTAAACCCAAGACTTACCCAATAATTATAACCAGATTGTAGTTGCTGTTGTTGAAGTAACAACTCTTCTAAAGACACGTCTCCAGCAGCTAAATTAACTTGATTTCTTGTAATTCTATAGTTACCACTAACGTTAAAATTAAATCCTTTAAATACTCTTACATTGGCACCTAGGAAAAAGCCTAAAGAGTTTAATGTTGTATCATGAAGAAATTGATTAAACGACGCTTCAGCATTTAAACTACCCCATTCTTGGTTAATGCTTCCTCCTAATAACAAATTATGTTCCCATAAATATTCTTTATTCTTCCCAAATACAGAACGCTCAATATAATCGTTAAAAACAACACCATTTCTGTAAGATAATGTTAATTGTTTTTTTGCTGATTCTTTATATTTGAAAAAATTGTATTCTATAGCTGGTTTAAAATTCCAAAAGAAATCTCTATTGCTAAAAGTCGAAGCTCCAACTCCTGCAAATGCGCCATAAGACCAATGGTCGTTAAGACTTAAAACATCACTAATATTTAAAAATTTATTATTATTAATGTTAACAATATCTTCTCCATCAAAAGTAAATGTAGATTTATTTTCCCCAAAATTTACTCTTAAAGAAAATTTATTGTTTTCTGTAACTCGGGCAGCAGAAACATTTACATTTAAATTACTTCTATTATTAGATTCCTGGCCATTAAAAAAGCCATTAGCGCCTACTCTAAACACCCAATAATTCCATGGGTCTTTTTCTTCTACTTGCTCTTCTTCGTTTTCAGGACTTGGAACAGAAACAGATATATTTTCAATAGTTCCTTTTCCAATCCAAAATCGAACTAATCCTAATTTAATATTACTTAAAATTCGTTTTCTAACATCATCATCAGTCATATTAGTATCTGTAGAAAAACTTAACTTATAGGATATATCTTTAAAACTGTCTTTGCCAATGAAGTCTATTTCATAACTTCTTCCTCCACTACCATTTCGTTGTGTAACGAAAAACAAATGTACATCTCCAAGATTTTGATCTCTAACAAATTGGACATTTCCTAAATTTTGTTTGATATAATCGATATCACAAACATCACAATCTAAAAAAATTTTTAATGCTGGCGTTGTGTCCTCTTGAGAGAAACTTTGAAATATTGAAAAAAGGGAAAATAGTAAAACAGCGAAGTTTTTCATGATTGATTTGATTGATGATGAATTTAGTTTAGCACAGCTAAATTAGATTATATCATAACGTTAACCTCTCAATTTTAGTTTACTTTAACAAACACTTCCTGTTATTTATACAGATTCTAAAACTAGATTAATTAGAGACAATAGGTATTAATCCACGAAGCCCCATATCTACAACTTGTTCACCAGCACTAGGTTCGTATTTACCATCTGCATTTACTTCTGTCCATTCAAAACTATTATTTACAGAAAATGATAATGTTACTTCTACATCTTCTGTTTCACTACCGCTAATTGTAAAACCATTTTCAAATTGTCCAGTAACCACACACGATCCTTGAGGAATAGGGGAAGAATTAAATAATGGATTAGGCACAGTAGTCGCTCCTTCTGGTGCTTGACCTTGGAATGTTAATCCTAAGGTTTCAAAAGCCCAAAAACCTTGTAACCTATTTGCATCTACAGCTATATTACTTCCATTCAAATCAAAAGAAGATATAAATGTATTATAGCCAACAAAACTTGCTAGTGTGCCTGTATAGGCATTACCATCATCTGCCAAAAAATCTATATTACCTTCTTGATAAGCTAAAGACACGCGTACCCATTCATAATCCCCAACAGCAACTTCACTTAATGGAATAGTTATAAAAGTTTCATTATTACCTGCAAAAACAGCGTTTTGAAAATCTATAGCCATTGCTCCTCCTTGAGATGTTTCTGTACCATTAAAAACAATTTCTCCTTGCCCTAAAAGTGTTAATGCATCTGGAGCAAATTCAATATAATTAGCGCTCATTTTTTTAAAATCTGGTGATTGGGCTGCATTACCAACTGGTATAGTTGCAGGTTGCCCCAAATTATTTAAGCGTTCTTGTGTTGGATCGAATTTGAATTTTATAATTAAATTAACCTGAGAATCGTTATTTTGAATAGGTTCATTATTATCACTACAGGCAACTAATAATAATATTACAGTTATAATTGTAATTAATTTTAGGTATTTCATTTGTTTGAGGTTTTATATAAAAACTCAAAAAATAATAAAATATTATTTATTCTACTTCAAATCCTTTAGTTACACCATCAATATAAACTAGATATTTACCTTTTGGAAGATAATATTTATCATTCTTTGCTTTTACAATATCTATGCTTGTATTTTCTTTTAGCAGTTTCTTTCTTCCTTTATCAGTAATTGTTAAATCGTAATCTACGTAGTTAAATCCTTTATCTGCTTCAACTTCTATAGTATTTAAAACAGTATTTTTATCGCTTCTAATTTCTATGGTTTTTTTGACCGAAGCATTTGAATAAAACTTAAAATTAGTAGTAGGTTCAAAAGGCTGCATCCATTTACTCCAACTATTTCCCCAACGTTTTGAAGCACTAATATTTTCTGTATCGAAAATAGTAATATGCTCATTCATTAAAGCATTATTCATTTTTTGAAGTGGCTCTACATTAGTTTTATAAATACTCCTTCCATGTGTTCCAATTATTAAATCATTGCTTGCTTCTTGCATCACCATATCATGAACAGCAACTGCTGGTAAATTTTTAGAAAAAGCTTCCCATGATTCACCATTATTAAAACTTACATAAGCGCCATTATCTGTTCCTAAATAAATAATATTTTCATTTACAATATCTTCACGAATAACATTTACAGGAGACATTGGAATGTTAGACGCAATACTTTTCCATGTTTGTCCATAATCATTAGACATATAAACATAAGTAGTAAAATCATCCCAACGATATCCATTTAGAGTTACATAAACGCGTTCTTGTTTATGTTTAGATGCAACAATTCTACTCACCCACAAATCTTTTGGAAGCTTACCTGATATATTATTCCAACTACCTCCACCGTTTTTTGTAATATGAATTAAACCATCATCACTTCCTGTATAAATTAAACCAAATTCAAAAGGCGATTCGCTAATTGTTGTTAATGTTCCATAAGCAACATTACCTTTCTTTCCGCCTTGTGTTAAATCTTGAGAAATAGCTTTCCAGTTTTCACCCTTATCTAGTGAACGCATTAATTTATTACCTCCTAAATATAAAATATCTTGATTATGTCTTGATAAATGAATAGGAGTTTGCCAATTAAATCGATATGGACTTTCGCCTAATTCATGTTTTGGTTGAATATACTTTTGTTCTCCTTTTTCTCTATTTATTCTAAAATAGTTTCCAAATTGATAACCTGTATATACAATATTACTATCTCTATTATCTATTTCAATTTGCATACCATCACCACCCATTATACTTTCCCATGGATACATACCGCTTTGATGCCATGCTTTGTTTTCTGGAGCATTGTGAGCACCAACCCAAACACCATTATCCTGCAAACCACCATAAACTCTATAAGGCATTTGATTATCTACATTAATAGCGTAAAACTGACCAACACTATTGACATTTAATTTTTCCCAGTTTTCACCATCATCGTAAGACATATTTAATCCGCCATCATTACCATTAATTAAATGGCCAGATTTATTAGGATTTACCCAAAGTGCCTGATGATCTGCATGCACATTTTCTTTACTAATTGACGTAAACGTTTGCCCGCCATCTTTAGATTTTAAAATAGGTACACCCATAATATAAATACCATCTTCATTTTGAGTATCTACTCTAATTTCTCCAAAGTAATAACCATAGCTATAGTACAAATCGTCTAGATAATCGTCATGTGTTTTTTTCCATGTTTTCCCACCATCAATACTCTTATACACTTCTGCACCAATTACTGGTGTGTCAAAAAGCATAGCATTTGCATCTTCAAGGTATGTAGCTAAATCAATTGGCTTTACATTTCCACTACGCACCATTTGCTTTACATTTTCTGCTCTATATTTTTCTTGAAAGCCGTTAGTTTTTAAAAAACCATTTAGTTTTTTATCTTCTAATTTTAAAAATTCTGAAGCATTCATTGTTTTAAAATCATTCTTTTGTAAACCTCTTGTTTTCTCTTTTTTATCATCAGATTCTCTTCTAAATTGACTATCGTGAAGTGCATAAACTACATTATCATTAAAAACAGCTAATCCTATTCTTCCAACACCTTTTCCTGTAGGAAAACCACTTTCTTCTATAGAAACACGCATCCATGTTTCACCACTATCTATACTTTTAAATATTGCAGAGTTGTTTCCACTACCATCAAAATTCCATGCTTTTCTATCTCTTGTCCACGAGGATGCAAACAAGACATTAAAATTATTTGGAGATTGTTGTACATCTATAATGCCACTATTTTCATCAACAAATAAGACTTGCTTCCATGTTTTACCGCCATCTTTTGTCTTGTAAATACCGCGTTCTTTATTAGGTGAATATAAATGTCCTGTAACGCCAATAACAACCTCATCTGGATTATTGGGATTAATTAAAATACGTCCTATATGATGGGAATCTGCTAAACCAACATTCTCCCAAGTTTTACCATTATCTTGAGATTTTAATATCCCTATACCAGAATACGAAGATCTTGAACTATTATTTTCTCCTGTACCAACCCATATCGTTCTAGTATTCCAATCTACAGCAATATCACCAACATTTTGAGTTTGTGAACTATCTAAAATCGGAATAAAAGATGCGCCATTATTTACCGTATGCCATAAACCGCCCGAAGCATAACCTACATAAAATTCTGCAGAGTTTTTAGGGTTTACATCTATATCTACCACACGGCCACTCATAACTGTTGGACCAATGTTTTTGAACGGAATATTTTTTACTATAGAATTTAATTGAAGCTTTTCTTTTTGTTTTAATGCATTTTGAACTTCTATTGCTGACGTCGCTGGTTGTTGTGCATCGACAATAAAAGTACTTAGAAAAAAAATGAATAAAAGAAATCTAGAATACAGCATAATAGTTACGTTTTAATGGGATGAAATTACCATTTTTTTACTTAAAAGTTGTTGTTTCTATTTATTTTAACGCTTAGTATTCTAAATAGAAAAAAAATAATTTAAAGCTGTTTTTCATTAATGATCTCGAAGAATTTTTTTCGATAAGTATTACCTATAGGTAATTGTTTTCCTCCAATCCATACGGTATCATTGTCTATTTTATTTATATGAGACAACCCAATAATATAAGATTTATGGATTTGGATAAATTGGAATTCAGGCAATCTATAAGATAAATGTTTTAAAGTACTATACGTAATAATCTGCTCCTCTTTTAACTGTATAGATACATAATTTTTTAAACCTTCTATGTATAGAATATCTTCTAAAAAGACACGATTAAAATTATGTTTGCCATCAGTTTTAATAAAAATATAGTTTCCTATTTCTTCTTGATTTACAAAAGGTTTTATACATTTTGTTTGAGTTTTAAGAACAGATTGATAAAAACGTTCGAACGAAAACGGCTTTAATAAATAATCGATTGCAGCAACCTCATAACTATCTATAGCAAACTCAGAGTAAGCAGTGGTGAATATAATTTGCATACTTGGTTTTATAATTTTTGATAATTGAACACCAGTAATTTGAGGCATCTGGACATCAAGAAACACTAAATCTACTGGGTTACTTTCTAAAAAAGCGAGTGCTTCTAGCGGTTTAGTAAAAGTGTTTTGGAGCTTTAAAAAGGCTACATCAGACACGAATCGCTCTAGTAAGCGTATTGCTGCTGGCTCATCGTCAATAATAATACATTTAAGCTTTTGCATTACAGAGGTATTTTTAAATACGTAAGATATGTATCTTTAATATGATTAGTTTTTAAAATATAATTATCCTCAAAGAACAACTTTAAACGTCTTTTAATATTTTTTGTTCCAATGCCTTTATCCATATAATTTTCTGAAGGGTTTATTTCATTTTCTGTGCGAATTTCTAGGCTATTATTATTTATAACAATATCTATAACTGCTGTTTTTTTAGAATCATTAATAATCCCATGTTTACACAAATTTTCAACAAAATGAATTAGCATCAACGATGGTACTTGCTGTCCCTCAACACTCCCTTTTATAGATAAATTTACATAAAACTCATCTTCATATCTCCTTTTATAGAAATAAAGATAATCTTCAATAAAAGAGATTTCCTTATTTAAAGGCATGTAATTAGCCTTTGCATCATAGGTTACGTATCTTAATAGATTTGATAATTTTAAAATATCGTCTGCAGTTTCTGGCTGCTTATCGTATAAATCAGAATAAAACCCGTTTAAGGTATTAAATAAAAAATGTGGACTTATCTGAGATTTCAACATGGTCATTTGAGCTTCCTGATGTTGCATTTCTAACTCATGCATACGAGATTTATTTTCAGTAAACCTAAAAAACAAGAACATTAAACTACTATACAAACATGGTCTCATTGCATAAATAGTACTATCTGTCAAATATATCGCTACGATATTGGGTCTATTTAAATTATAATTGTGAAAATTAAATAATTCTAGAATTAAAATTTCTTCCAAAAAAAAGCGAATAGCTGCAAAAATTAAGACCATAGCAACAAACGAAAAAATATATTGAAAAATCTTATTAGGTTTTAAAAAACGAGGTGCAAATACTAAATAATTTATAGTATATACAGAAAAGTATGAAATGTTATAGGTTATAAATAATACAACAGCTCCAGGTCTAAACCATTCGGTTCTAGTATTATTATAAATCATATCATTTGAATATGACCATGTTTCACCAATAAAAACCAGTAGAACAGCAAAAAGGATATTGTATTTAAGCTCTTTAGATAATTGCATATCACGAATTTAATACCATTCTAAACAGTTATTAGTTTAATTATATCAACTTATAACTTTATTATACCAACTTATTGTTTTAGACAACAAACATAAAAATAATATAAAATACGGTGTTCATATAATTTACTAATAAGTACGTCAGATTTTTTTAAAGATTAAAATAAGATGTAATAATCTTACTCAAGATTTAATTTTAAAACCTTTATATCATGAAAAAATCAATCATATTTTTATGTATAGTATTTATTTACTCTACTGTAAATTCACAAAACGAACAGACAATTTTAGACACTGAAATTCTCAAAAACCATCTATCTTATTTTACTATTAAAAATAACGCAATTCTAGGAGAAGGAAAAGTCGAACTAGAAAATATAGCTGCTAAATCTCAATTTGTAGTCTATGGAGAAATGCATAATTCTGAACAAACCTCCATATTTAATAAAGCGTTTATTCCTTTATTAGCCAATTCAGGATTTAAACATTTTGCCATTGAAGTTGGTCCACATTCTGCAGAAAAACTCACTAAATTAACAACTCCAGCAAGTCAAAGTGTAGAAAATCTAAAATCTTTTAATTCTAAATATTCTGTGTCTCAAGGAGGAGAAACCGCTGTACCTATTCCATTCTTTACAAGTGTTACAGATGCTGAATTTTTAAAAGAAGCCAGAACATACAATATGAAGCTATGGGGTTTAGATCAAGAATTTTATTTTTCAACATTTTTTTTAATGGACGAATTAACAGAAACAGCTAAAGAAACATCAAATTACTCCAATATAATTAGGCTTCAAAATGAAGCAAAAGCTATAATGTATAAACATTTCATTGCTGATTTAAAAGAAGAAATTGATGGAGCTTATGGACCAATAAAAAAAGAGAAAGCTGTTATTGAGTATTTTAAAGCTTTTGAAAGTTCTAACAAAAAAGCGCAAGCTATTATTAAAGATTTAAAAATTAGTTGGGATATATACATAAATTGGAGAAACGATTCTCACGTAGATCGTATTAGTTATATGCGAAATAATTTTATGAAACATTATAACGCAGCTTCAAAAACTGAAAAGAATCCAAAAATATTCACAAAAATTGGAAGTTTACATGCAAAAAAAACATTTGTAAATGGCGCTTACGACATAGGCGAGCTTACAGAGTCTTTAGCAAAAAAGAATGGTACTATAACTACTTGTATTAATACCTGGCAGCCTTTTTATAAAGAGGAAAACGGAAAAATCGTTAATAATTTTGAAAAATATAAACGAAGCTATAAACGCTATAAAGTATTTTTTCCATTAGCAAAAAAAGAAGCATGGGCAATTATAAACCTTAAAGCTATTAGAAAAGCTATAGAAAACAATGAAATACAACTTCCTAAAACAGGTGACTACCACAAATTGAGAAACCTTATTTACAGTTACGACTATCAACTTTTATTACCTATTGATGAAGAACCAACAGCTAATAGAAATTAATGTATTAAAGACATTAAATGTTATATAAAAAGGTGCTTAAAGCATCTTTTTTATTATAATCTGATTATTTTTGAGGAAAAGTAACATATTTCCATCTTTTTGATGAGTAAAAAATAATTTTCCAATGAAGTATCACAAAATAGACAACTCTCTTTTTATAAAAAATCGTAAAAACTTTACTGCTCAAATGCAACCTAAAAGTCTAGCGGTATTTAATTCTAATGACATCTATCCAATTAGTGCAGATAGTACAATGCCTTTTGAACAGCATAGAGATATTTTCTATTTAAGTGGTGTTGATCAAGAAGAAAGCATTTTAGTTCTATTTCCAGATTGTCCAATTGAAAAACATCGCGAAATTTTATTTTTAAAAGAAACGAATGAGCATATTGCTGTTTGGGAAGGAGAAAAACTAACCAAAGAAGCAGCATTAGCTACTAGTGGCATTAAAACGGTTTACTGGTTACAAGACTTAGAAAAAATAATGTTTGAGATTATGACTCAAGCAGAAACGGTATATATAAACACTAATGAACATTATCGTGCTAATGTAGAAACCGAAACTCGTGAAGATCGTTTTACAAAATGGTTAAAAGATAAATACCCTGCACATAATGTAGCAAAAAGCAATCCAATTTTACAACGTTTACGTTCTGTAAAAGACCAAATAGAAATAGACTTAATACAAACTGCTTGTAACATTACAGAAAAAGGCTTTCGTCGTATTTTAGGTTTTGTAAAACCTGATGTTTGGGAGTTTGAAATTGAAGCAGAATTTATGCATGAATTTTTAAGAAACCGTTCTAAAAAATTCGCTTACACACCAATTGTAGCCTCTGGAAAAAACGCAAATGTGTTACATTATATAGAGAACAACCAACAATGTAAAGCAGGCGATTTAATTTTACTAGATATAGGTGCAGAATACGCTAATTACTCTAGTGATATGTCACGTACCATTCCTGTATCTGGACAGTTTACAGACAGACAAAAAGACGTTTACAACGCAGTTTTAAGGGTTAAAAATGAAGCCACTAAAATGCTTACCCCTGGAACATTATGGGCAGAATACCATGTTGAAGTTGGTAAATTAATGACAAAAGAACTATTAGGCTTAGGTTTAATTGATAAAGCAGATGTTCAAAACGAAAACCCAGATTGGCCTGCTTACAAAAAATACTTTATGCATGGTACATCTCATCATATGGGACTAGACACACATGATTATGGTATTTTAACTGAGCCTATGCAAGCAAACATGGTATTTACTGTAGAACCTGGTATTTATATTCCAGATGAAGGTTTTGGTATTCGTTTAGAAGATGATGTAGTCATCCAAAAAAGCGGAAATCCTTTTAATTTAATGAGAAACATTCCTATTGAAGTTGATGAAATTGAAGATTTAATGAATACATAAAACAAAATGAGTTTCCTCAAGGCAGAATGGCGAAAACTTGCTATAGCAAACTATGAGATTGATCCATCAATCTTATCACCTTATGTTCCTTATGGTACGGAGCTAGATTTATGGAATAACAAATGTTATATAAGTCTAGTAGGTTTTATGTTTTTAAACACTAAGCTATTAGGCATTAAGATTCCTTTTCACATCAATTTTGAAGAGGTTAATTTACGCTTTTATGTTAAAAGGCTTGAGAATAATGAGTGGAAACGCGGTGTTGTATTTATTAAAGAAATAGTACCTAAACCAGCTTTAACTTTTGTTGCGAATACTGTATATAAAGAGAATTACGAAACAATGCCAATGCTGCATAAATGGGAAGATATTGATAATGAAAAGCTTATAGAATACCATTGGAAACATAACTCTAACTGGCAATCATTTATAATTAGAGCAGATAAAACACAAATAGAGATCCCATTAAATAGCGAAACAGAATTTATCACAGAGCATTATTGGGGCTATGCAAAACATAGTGAGACAAAAACTAATGAATACGAAGTTACTCACCCAAAGTGGAAACAGTATAATGTTACAGATTATGAAATAAATGTCGACTTTGGGGCTGTTTATGGTAACACTTTTAGCTTTTTAACTAAGCTTAAACCACATTCTGTTATGTTAGCTGAAGGTTCTGAAATAACAGTTGAAAATAAAAAAACTATACAGTAAAAAAAGAGTAAACTTCACATTTTTAATGTGTAATTAAAATTTAGGTTTCGTTTGCCAAACAATATTTATTGTTTGCCAACCTTCGTTGGTATTAACCATATTTAAATAGTCAATACCCCAAGCTGCAGTAACTTTTACTACTGCAATTTTATCTGAAACATCTAAAACTTCAATATTTCTTGGAGTAGATTCATTTACTTTGTCTCCTTTTTTATTCCAACGTTTTGACAAACTTATAAGTTTATCAAAAGGCATTTCAGAATCATCAGAATATTTTCCTTTCTTTTCATCAAACCACCAACCTACTTTCCGTAACTTTTTATGAACACTTTTATAAGCTAATGTTGTATCTGCTTTATAAAAAGTATCAATATAATTATTTGCAGCAATTGTAACATTCTTAGTTGCTAACTCTTTTTCTTGGGCTGAAACTTGTAATGTAAAAAACAAAACACATAAAAAAATAAAAGGTTTCATAATAAAGGTTTTATATAAATATAGCTAAATATGTAATTGACTAATGTTAAAGCCTTTATAAAAAGTAAACTTCCAAATTCATATTTTAAATTCTAATTCAACACTAGGCGATCACTATGTTCAAAAACATAACGTTGTAATTTTCGTAATGTCTCTTTTTTATCACTAGTATTTACCAATAAGGAAATATTGTTATTGCTACCGCCATATGCAATCATTCTAACATTTACATCTTGTAGTACTTGAAATAACTGAGGTGTATCTTGATGGTAAATAATAGTATTACCAACTAAACATACAATACTCATATAATCATCAACTTCTACATTTGCAATTTTTTCTAGCTCTTCTACTATAGCTTTTAAATGTGTGTCATCATCTATAGTTAATGACACAGCAATTTCAGAAGTGGTTATCATATCTATTGCTGTTTCATACTTTTCAAAAACCTCGAAGACCTTCTTTAAAAATCCATAGGCTTGCAACATTCTAGCCGATTTAATTTTAATAGCATATATATTATCTTTAGCGGCTATAGCCTTAATGCCTTCTCCATGAATTTCATTGGTAATTAAAGTTCCGTAAGAATCCGGAGACATGGTGTTTTTTAATCGCACAGGAATATTTAATGTCCGAACAGGTACTACCGTTTGCGGATGCAAAATTTTTGCCCCAAAATAAGCCAATTCTGCAGCCTCATTAAAAGAAAGATTTGAAATCGCTTTAGTATTTTCTACAAAACGAGGATCATTATTATGAAAGCCATCAATATCTGTCCAAATTTGAACTTCTTTAGCCTCTATTGCTGCACCAATAATTGTTGCAGTATAATCACTTCCGCCACGTTGTAAATTAGAGATAGTACCTTCAGCATCTAAACATACAAAACCCTGTGTGATGTATATATCTACATCGGAAATTTCATTTATAATTCTATTAAAATTTTGTTTTATATAAAAATCATCTGGTTCATTATTTTTATCGACTCTCATAAAATCTAAAGCAGGTAACAAAGCGACTTTTATATTCTCTTGAAATAAAAAGCGGCTAAATAAAAAAGTAGACAATAATTCACCTTGAGCAACAATTTTATTATGCAACAACTCAGAGTAATTAATATTAAGCAAATCTATTAAACCAGAAAAAATAGTATTAACGTATGCTTCAGCCTCAATAATTAAAAAGGTGTCACTTAATAAGTCTTTAACCGTTTTTTTATAGATATCATACAACTCATTTATTTTTATTAAGGCTACTTCTAGTTCCTTTGCTCTTATGAATTCTGAAATATCTACCAAAGCATTTGTAGTCCCAGACATAGCAGATAAAACAACTACTTTCTTCTCACCATCATTGATAATGTTTTTTACATTAGTCATATTCTCTATAGACCCAACAGATGTACCTCCAAATTTTAATACCAACATACTATTCTTATTTAAAAGGCCAAATTACACTGTAATCCATTATTATAAATGAAAATAAAAAAATTAGTCTACTTTTACACAATCTGTTAAATAATTAACATTATGAAAACTATAGCAACTTGTGTTGAAGAAATTTTAGTTACCCAACCTTTTCTTGAAGAAGCATTATCACGAAGCATTATTAACTTCTCTGCTCTAGCAGAAGAGTTACAAACACCTATAAGTGTCATGCTTAGAAAACCCGTGAAAACCGGAGCTATAATGATGGCTTTGAGACGCTATAATCCTCCAAAAGACTTGAGGCATTCAAATAAATTAAAGGCTGTATTAAAGCATTTAGGAGATATAACTGTACGATCAAATTTAATTGATTTTACCTTCCAAAATTCAAAAACCTTAGTCAATAGCCATAGCAAAATATTAGAAAGCATAGATACTAATATTTTTTACGGATTTTCTAGAGGTATTCATGAAAGCAACATGGTGATTTCTGCTACCGAAAAACAAAAAATACAAGAACATTTTAAAAACGAAACCATGATTGGTTTACAAGAAAATCTTTCTGCTATTAGTATTCGTTTACCAGAAAACAACTCTAAAGTATCTGGATTATACTATCAAATATTTAAGCGTTTTGCTTGGGAAGGTATCTCATTATACGAAGTAATTTCTACTACAAATGAATTTACAGTTTTAGTAGAAGATCATCTTGTTGATAAAGCCTTTTCTGCAATAAAAAGATTGAATTAAAACTGTAACTATTATTACAGTCAAACGTCGTACAAATAGACTCAATATCTATTAAATGAAACAACAATTTGGAAATTTTGAATTTGATAAAGAGAAATCAGCCACAATACTAAATTACAATAGATCTTCTAAAGATTGGTTTGATATTTCAACCTCAATGTTATTAGGTTTATCTAGCCTAGTATTTAGTATTTGGATGGCAATTAATGTGATAGACGATTTCTCATGAATTTTAATTTTTTTCATTTTGGTTTTTGGGTTTGTTGCTTTCCAAAAAATATCATATTCTATATCAAGATTATTAGAACCAACTAAAGAATTAATTACAATTCGAAAAAGCGCAAATATTGTAGAATTAAAATCCACCAAATATAAAAGTCACAAGATAAATATATCAGATATAAGCTTAATTACATATCGTTTAAATAAAGACGAAGTAGATTTAAGTGATTCAGAAACTGGTACGATAATAAAAAACAGATTCTGGGTAGACATTGAATTTTTGACTAAAAACAAACAACACATTAAAGTGTTTAATATAAATCCATCTCACATCTTTGAAAAGGGAGATTATAAAACGAAGCAAATGCTTCTTAGTAAATCGAAAAAACTACTAAAAAAACTAGCTAATGAATTAGGAATAGAAATTAGATATAAAGGATTTATAGATCATACATAAAAAGTAATTGGTTTGCTTACATAGCATTAACATTGAAAGAATTTTATTTAATAATATTGGTTTATAACTCAAAATTTGAGTAGCAGGTGATTATGGTGAAAAAAAATCATTATCTAGTAAATCTAGTGTAACATTTTTAAAATAAATTAATCTTTAAAATATTGCATCATTAAATAATACAATTTAAATGAGGACTTGGATATAAACATAACATACAATAAAAAGACATAATGCCGTGTAAACAGACATTGAGATTAGAACATACCAGATAATTATGAAAGTATCAACCAAAGGAAAATATTATGGTAAAAGAAATTCGGAAGCATCTTTTAATGGTATTTTACTATCCAAATACGATTATCATACAGATAAAACTCCTTGGCATTACCATGAAAACCCTTATTTCATGTTTGTTTTACATGGTAATATGATGGATTGCAATACAAAAAACAAAACACTACTACCATCTGGAAGCTTAATGTTTAATAATTGGCAAGAAGCACATTTTGGATCTAAACATTCTGAAAATGCTGCTGGATTTCATTTAGAATTCGAAAAAAGCTGGTTTAAGAGTAACAACATAGAATTAAACTTACTAGAAGGAAGTCAATTAATAGAAAATCCACATGTGCATTTTTTATTTGCAAAATTATATCATGAATTTATTCTTTCAGATGAGTATAGTGAAATATCTATTGAACTATTATTACTACAAGTAAGCGAATCTTTAGGACCAATAAAAGAATTTAATCATAAAAATATACCTAACTGGGTTATTAAATTAAAAGAACTAATACATTACGACCAAGCTAACCTTAATCTTAAATACCTCTCAAATCAATTAGGTATTCATCCTAATCATATTTCCAGAGCAGTACCTAAATATTTTTCTGCAAGCCTTGGTGAATATATTAGGCTATTAAAAATAAAAAATTCCATTCCGTTATTACTAGATTCTAATTACTCATTGACACAAATTGCCTATCAATCTGGCTTTTCAGATCAAAGCCATTTTAACCGTGTTTTTAAGTCTTATTTTAAGATAAACCCAAGTTTTTATAGAAAAAACTTAAAGTAGAATTTAAAATTGAGGATTTATAATTAGATATGACTATACTAATTATCACTAAGCAAATATTTCTTAAGTTAATTTCCCAAATGTTAATATTATACAATTATTCAAAGAAACAAAGGCTGATATTTACAATCAATTCATAATCAAAATAAATCAAATCAAAAAATCAAAAAAAATGAAATCAATTACAGTACTAATATTATTTGTCTACTCCTTTATATCATGTCAAAACAATAAAAACATATCCTTAAATAAAAAGCAAAGTGATCACATTCAATTAGAGCAAACCAATAATATCTATTTCGCAAAAAATAAAGCAAAAATAAAAGGAAGTAATACTCCTGAGTTTTCTAAACATTTTAATTTAAATGAAGATAAGCATCTGTCTATCCATTTTACATTAGATAAACCATTAGTGCATAGTCTTCAATTATTAGCACCAAAATTATCTGAAGATGAATTATTAAATAATGGCAATTTTCAGTTTTCATTTTTAGTAGATAACGAAATTGTTTATGTAGAAAACTTAAATACCGGAGCTGGTTTAAAATCAGCAAAAAAAACACAACTAGAATATAGCCTTCCATTAATCTCACCAGAACGAATAGATCATTGGGGTTGGTACTTGTGGCTAAAATTCATGAAAATGTCAGGCGGAAGAGATAAGTTGGATAAAGGGAAACATGTACTGAGTATAGAAATAAGAACCTATTTAAATAATGAAGAACTACATGTTGGAAAACTACTAGCAAAAGGAAATCTTGATATTAATGTTAAAGAATTACCTTTTGACCAAAATGCTGTTGCTTTACAAACTATAGCAGTCAATAGTGGATGGGATATATCAAAAGACCATTTTAACCACTCTAAAATTGAAGCACTCAATAAAAAAATTGCTCAAAAGAGGTTTGAAAACATTAATGGAATTGTAGTTATTAAAGAAGGCGAATTATTAATAGAAGAGTACTTTAATGGGGAAACGAGAGGTAGTTTACATGATTCAAGGTCTGTTGGGAAATCTATTGCATCGACAATGATGGGGATTGCAATTGAAGAAAATTATATAAAAAATGAAGAGCAACAACTCAAAGAGTTTTATAAACTTGAATCTTATAAAAATTATGAGCCTGCAAAAGATTTAATAACTTTAAAATCACTTTTAACAATGAGCTCAGGTTTTTTAGGTGATGACACCGATATGAGTAACCCTGGAAACGAAGAGTATATGTATCCAACTGGCGATTGGGTAAAGTTTGCACTAGATCAGCCCATAGAAAAAGATAAAATTATGGAAAAAGACTACACTTACTTTACAGCTGGTGTGGTTGTTTTAGGTGATATTATTCATAAATCTGTACCAAATGGACTGGTTTCTTATGCAGATAAGAAGTTATTTGCTCCATTAAACATTACTAATTACAAATGGCAATACACGCCCCAAAATGTTGGAAACACTGCAGGAGGAATACGATTAAGAGCAATTGATTTTGCTAAGTATGGTCAATTATACAAAAACAATGGAAAATGGAATGACAAACAAATTATATCTAAAAAATGGGTAGAAAAAAGTTTAGCAAAACAAGTATCGCAAGCCTATACTGGAATAAAAAACGGTTATTATGGTTATCTTTTCTGGAACAAAACATATACTATAGATGGTAAAGATTATGAAGTTTCGTTTTGCACTGGTAATGGAGGTAATAAAATTTTTATATTTAAAGATATCCCATTTGTAATTGTAATCACTGCATCTGCTTATAATATGCCATATGCTCATTCTAATGTCGACAAAATGATGATAGATTATATATTGCCAGCAATATTAGACAAAAAATAAAATTAATAGGTAGCAAAAGAAGTGACAATAATTATAGTATTAAATAAAAAAAGCGAACTTCAATGAAGTTCGCTTTTAAACATAAAAACTACTTAATTAACTACTCAACAACTAAAGTATATTGAGGCGTTTTATTAAAAGGGCAGAAATATTTGTATGTCCCTTTTGTAAGTGTTACCGCTTTAGAAGATTCAGTTTTACCATGCTTTACCATTTGAGACACATACGCATCTGCAATGTGGTTTTTAGGGTTAGCTCCATCTTTTCCATCTTGTATTAAAACCAATCCTACTTCCGGTGCTGCATTAGTATTTGTTACATTAAACACATAAGTACCTTCGCTTAAAGTCAATGCTTTTTGTGTAAACTCCCCTTTTGTTTGTTCTAATGCTACAGTTTTTACTGTAGATGTTTTCATTTTATCTTGTGCCTGTGCTACAAATGTAAAGGCTACTAAAAAGATTCCTAATACTAAATTTTTCATTGTTTCTGTTTTTAAAATTATTATTTGTTAATTATTGTGTTATTGCAAATTTTCCAGCTTCTACAGATGGAAAATCTACTTCTGTTTCTGCTATATGATTTACATAGTTTGTTAAAGTATTAGACACTACGTTTAATACGATTTCTAAAATTTCACCATCGTTAAAACCAGCAGTTTTAACATCATTAATTGCTTCTGTAGATACTTGTCCTCTATTTTCTGTAACCAACTTTGCAAATTGTAATCCTGCTTGTGCTTTTTCCTCGTTTGCAAAACCTTGACGGCTTTGTTGTGTTTGCTCATCTGTTAAACCATTCATTTTACCAATAGCAGTATGTGCAGATAAACAGTAATTACAAGCATTAGATTCTGCAATTGCTAGAGCTAATTGCTCTCTATATTTATTTGTAAATTCTCCACTTGCCGTTAATTCACCTAAGCTTAAATACGTTTGTAATGTTGCTGGAGAGTTACCAAATACTTTAATTAAGTTTGGTATAAACCCTAATTTGTTTTGTACGGCATTAAATAATTCTTTAGATTTTCCTGTCGTTGTTTCCGGGTTTAATGTTTCTATTCTTGTACTCATAATTTTATTTTTTAATTGTTATTGTTTTATTAATTATTTTATTGCTTGCATTCACATAATTGTCGCTCTGGTTCATTCTCATCATAAACTTGATAACCCCAACAATTTGGACATTGGTTTGTTTCTATTGTTTTCATAAATCTTAGTTGTTTATTTGTTACACTGCAAAGATGCGACGAGAAGACTCCTTAAAAAATGGACAAAAGTTCCTTATGCTTGGACTAGTCTGTTTTATTGGGTTTTGTTAAGCTTACTAGTAGTGGTTTTGACTTTGAAAATGCGAGTAACATCCTTTTTTATAGACATATAATAGCAAAAGAAAATAGACCTTTATACCTAATCTAGAAACACTAAAAACTGGTTTGTATTAATAGTTCTTTTTAAACTGAAGAGGAGATTTCGTAGTGGCTTTTGTAAAAAAACGTGTAAAATATGCAGAATCATTGAAACCTAATGAATAGGCTATTTGTTTTACAGAATCGTTAGAATAAATTAGTTGTCTTTTAGCTTCTAAAATAATTCGGTTTTTAATAAAGTTACTTGGTGTTTCTGCATTTGCCTTCTGGAAATTTTTTGTCAACGATTTTGGAGAGACACCTAATCTTTTAGCATAATCCGTAACAGAATGCTCTGTCTTATAATTTTGCTCAACCAATATGCTAAAGTCTTTAAAAAGCTTACTTTCAATATCCGTCTTTATAGGATAGTGTTCTTTTTGTATACGGACACAATGTATTATAAATTGTCTTAAATAACTTTGCAACATATCATATTGCGCCGTCTCAGAGCTTTTAAATTCTTCTACTAGACTTTCTATTATAAAACTAAGTTTTTTAGTGTCGTTTTTGCAAGGTTTAACAAAAGGAGTTTCATATACATTATTAAATAATACACCATTACATGCTACTTCCTTATCATGTGTTTGTATACAGTAAAAATCACGGATAAAAGTTAATTTATAGGCCTCCTTTATTTTTTCAGAATCTACAGAAAATACTTGCCCTGGTGAAAGAAAAAACAATACATTTTCATCAAAATTATAACTTTTAAAATCTATGTTATAAGTACCTTTACCATCTTTTATCCAATAAATACTATAAGCATCTACTTGCTCTGGTCTATTTACCACACAAGCTTTTTCAAACTCTACAACACTTAATGAAAAAATATCTTTATAGGTATAATTTGAAATATCTTGTACTGCCATTAATAAAATAAATAGTTATAAGTTTAGTCGTAAAAAATCTTAAAATTTAACAGAACAACATCTTTAGTTTTAAAATTAAAAAATAATTCTTCTTTGTAACAAATTTAAATCTTAATCGTCTATTTATCAAACACCATAACAGTCATTTTTTATCATTGAGGAAGAAATAGGAAAAATGACTTTTTAAATTTTGTGTACACTAAAAAATGCACATACCTCTTTTTAAGAAAAAAAGAGGTATGTGCATTTTTTATTTTAAATGTAACTTTAACCACTTATGGAAATTAATTACAATATTATATCTTTAATAGATACTCTAGGATTACTTCAAGGTCTTATTTTAGGAATTCTTCTTATAGTAATAAATAGAAAAAAAAATAAATCCACTTTATTTTTAGGCTTTTTCATTATAGCCTACGCACTTGATTTATTACCTGTAATATTAGATGATCTAGGGGTTCTAGATCATTATCCGGAGTATATTTTATTACCTTTTAAATTTACATGGTTGCTTTATCCATTGTTCTATATTTATGTACAACAAGTTTCCATTTTTTCTAATCACAAAAAAAGTTATAAAACCTTAATTCCTGGAATTTTAATACTTATTACTGGAATTATTATATTTTTTCAACCCTTAGAAGTAAAAAAAGAAATTGAAGATTCTCTTTGGTATGAGTTATTAGACGTGTTAGGAATATTTTATTCTATAGGAATAGGAATTTTAACTATAAAATGGATTAAAAAACATATCGCAGAACTTAAAAACCAATATGCATCAGTTGAATATAAAGTTTTACAATGGGCAAGAGTTTTTGTTTTTATTGGTTTAATATTTACCACAACCTTTATTATCTCTGCATTTTTCGATGACAATTATTATTTCGAATTAATAATATCTATAATCAATGTTGTTTTATTGTATTGGGTATCTATGCGAGGTATTTTACAACAAAATATTGCTTTATTATTTTCTTCACCAGAAAACAATACTGCTACAGAAAAGCAAATTTCTTCTTCTGAAAACTCACAAAAACTCCTAGAAAAAATAAACGATTTTATTGTTAATAATTCCATTTTTATAAAACCAGATTTAACTATTTTAGATATCTCCGAAGGCATTAATGTCCATCCAAAACGTATCTCTAGAGTTATAAACGCGAACCTTAATCAAAACTTCAATACTTATATTAATAGCTTTAGAATTGAAAAAGCTAAAAGACTTCTCAATAGTGAAACAGTCAATAATTTAAGTATAGAAGGTATTGGTAAAGAAGTAGGCTTTCAAAGTAAAAGTACATTTTACGATGCTTTTAAAAAAGTTACAGGCACAACTCCTTCTCGCTATAAAAGCCAATAATATCGGTTCTTTTAAAAGTTCGGATTCCGGATTTCAGACAAAAAACACGCAATAAAAACAGTAAATAGTTCGGATTTCAGAATTCCGAACTACAATACTATCTCTTTTTTTGTTCGTTCTTTTTTATTTCAGAAATATTTGCTGAGGCAACAATGCACATGCTTATATAAACTATAGAAATGAAAAGAACAACACTACTACTTTTAGCTTTTTTAATCCTATTATGGACAAGCTTTATAGTTTGGGAAATTCTTGTTAACAATTGGATACAAACATTAAATCAATACATATTAAGAATAGACTTAATAATCATATTACCTATACTCATTTTAACAACACTATACGGTATATATCAAATAATTAAAAAGCAAAACAATAAAATATAATGAAAACAATAAAGCAAATTCTTTTTTTTACGTTAATCACATTTGCTCTGTCTAATAGTTATGGGCAAAGTAAAATGGCTAAAAAAATCAATAAAACAGTTAAAGCATCTTCTAAAAGTAAATGTGAGAAAAAGGGAGGTTATTGGTATAATGACAAATGTTGGGCAAATTTTAAAGAATTTGATGAAGGTATTTCTATAGAAAATATAGATGCAGAAGTTGAGAAACAATTAAACGCTGCTAAGGATTTTGGCTTACAACTAAATGGAAAGCCTTTTAATCTCGATTTCTTTTTCCCAGAGATAAATTATGAAGACAATGAATTCATGATGATTTCAACCTTTACTATAGAGAAAAAAACAAATACTTTAATACTAATCACATCCATTAAAGATTCAGAAAAAAGATCCTTTACTGCTCAAACCCTTTTATTTAATGTGAATCTAATGGAACTTTCAGAAGAAGATCAAGCAAAAGTTCCGTCATATATCGTTTCGCAAGGTACTGCCAATATCATATCTGCAGAAAAAGAAGATATGAAAATATTCGATGTAACAGGAACCTTAACGCCTGTAGCTGGAGGTGAAGAATCCTCTTTCAAAATGAAAGTAGGAGAAGCATTAGCAGGATTAGGTGATACAAGACTAGAAATAAAAGGAACAGATGTGTATTTAAATGGCACCTTAGGCACAAAAGGATATGCACAATTTAAAGACCTTATTAAAAACCATCCAGAAATAACCACTATAGTATTACAAAATGTACCAGGTTCTATAAACGATGCAGTAAATATGCATACTGGACGCATTATTAGAGAGGCCGGTTTAAATACTAAAGTACTTGCCAATAGTAATATTTCTTCTGGAGGTGTAGATTTATTTTGTGCAGGAAAAGAACGTATTGTTACAAAAGGGGCTCGTTTAGGGATTCATTCTTGGGGAGGCGACGGTATATCTGCAGACGATATTGCTAAAGATCATCCAGCACATCAATACCAATTAGCATATTTCACAATGTGTTTGGGTAAAGAAATAGGCCCTGCATTTTATTTTAGAACTCTTACAGCTGCTCCTGCAGGAAAAATGCATTGGATGAGTGATAAAGAGATTAAAGATTGGAAATTAGCCACATCATTTCTTAAAGAGACAAAAAAAGAAGGTTTAGTGAACCAAACACTATATGATTTTGTTCCATCGCATTTGAAACTGCTTCCAATAGAAAAATTAATGGGAAATCCTCCTCCAAAAGACATGACTGAAGTATACTACGCTAATGGCAAAAAAACAACACTTAAAGACGTAATGCCAAAAATTATGAATTATGAGTTAGACCCGCAAATGTTTGTTGATAAGCAAGGTAACTATAAAGTATTAGTGGTTGTAAAATCAAAAAAATAAATAATTAAATATAGAGTAGTACACTCTTAATTGTCTAATAATTAAAATGAAAATTATGAATTTAAAGAAAGCAATAGTAATAATGTTATTTTCAGCTTTAGGGATGAATGCTTTAAACGCTCAAGAAAATGTTGTTAAAGTAAACCCTATTGGGCTTTTATACGGCTCAAATTTAGTTGCATACGAATTATCTCTTGGAGAAAAAACATCTGGCCTTATAGGTGCCAACTATTCAAATTATAAGTTTGATGGAAACAATAAAAATAAATCTATTGGAGGTGAATTACAGTTTAGATACTATTTAAAAGAAAGTTTAAAAGGGTTTTATGGAGGTGCACTTGGTACATATGCTACTGGAGATACAGCTTTTGTAGGTGTTAAAGAAAAATTCAATTCGTTTGGAGCTGGTGCTATATTAGGTTATCAATGGATATGGGGAAGTGGATTCTCATTAGACATTAATGCCGGAGCCGAATATATTTCTATTAATTATAAAAATAAATCTGCTGTTAACTTAGCTAGAAAAGATAATGGAATAATTCCTGTTTTAGGAATATCATTAGGATATGCGTTTTAACCCCTAAACAAAGGGTTTACACATCTTAAATAATAAAAAAATGAAAAATAGAAAAATTTTAAAATCAGTAATAGCAATATTTATATTAGTAGGGTTAATTGGATGCAATAAAAATGACGACGACAATCCCGTAACAGATCTATTTCACCCTAATGGAATTAAAAAACTAAATTCCAATCCTATAACTGTTATAGAAAGCACATATACTTTTGGTGAAACTCCAGAACGTACTGTTAACACTATAGAAATGTCAAATTTAGATGGAGACGACGTTATTATTCTAAATTCTAATGAACAAATAATTCTCTCTACTAATGACGATAATTTGCCTGATGGAGAAACGATTATACTTATAGTCAACTCAACAGAATTATATACTGGATCTAACTTTACAGTAAATGAAAACAATAACTCTATAACCTTATCTGGTCAAGTTACTAATACATCTAGTGATATCAAATCTCTTTCTATTACATTACAAGAAAGTCACTTTGGAGCAGGGAACTCTAGTTATACCATAAATGAGAATCAAGCATTACTATCTGGAACATTAGGAACTTACACCTTTAACCAAATACTTGAAATTAACTCAAATTATCCAGAAGTAAATACTTTTGTCTTAACAACAATTGAAGGTTCTGTTAATGATGATGTAAATGTAGAAACTGGTAGATTAATTAGAAATGCTGGTTACTCAACACATTTAAAAGCAAATAGCGAAATATATTCTGGAGGTGTAGATTTATTTTGTTCTGGTAAGATTAGAACAAGAGAAGCAGGCTCTAAAATTGGAGTACATTCTTGGTGCTGTTATGAAGGTCAAACAGCAGATCAATTACCACAAAACTCACCTGGGCATAATAGTCAGCTAGCTTATTTTAAAGAAATGTTAGGAACTACAAATGGTCCAAACTTTTATTTTTTCACAATAAATGCAGCTCCTTTTAATGGAATTCATTTAATGACTGATACAGAATTAGAACAATATCAATTAATAACAAATTAAAAAAAAGAACTATGAAAAAAGTAATTTTATTAGGAGGTTTATTAGCTTTAATTGTAACAACAAGCCTACAAGCTCAAAACAAAGAAACAACAACTACATCTATCCCAAAATTTGAAATAAAAGTTATTACTAGTGTTGAATCTATTGTACCAATGGGTTTAGGTCGCTCTAGAATTATTTCTTCTAACGTAGAACGTGATTATAGTGAATTTTCATCTAATCAAACTGAAGATGATAATACTAGAAACAAATCTAAACGAAAAAATATTAGAGTTAAAGATTTTGAAGAAACCAAACTATTAAACTTTTACAATATTGGAGGCATACGATTTCAAAATATTGCCGCTAATGATGCAGTTATTTCGTCCAAACTAACAACTATGATTTCTAAAGGCTGGGATTTAGTATTTGTAACAAGCGCAGTAGAAAGCGATGCTGGCGAAGGTGATGATCAAGGTATTTTTATTACACGATATATTTTTAAAAGAAAATTATAGCAATAAGAAAGCTTTGTTACCTCTATAACAAAGCTTTTTTTAATTAGACATAGAATTACAAAGCTTTTCTTTTTAGATTTTCTAGATTTAATAATAAAAATGTAATTAAAGAAGGTAAAACCCAACCTAAGCTATCTTTTGCCAACGGAACAAGATTAACAACGCTTTCTAAATTTTCTGGTGGGATAATAAATTTTAAAAAATCTGGAATACTAAAAAGAAATGTTACAATTACAACACCTCTAAAAACTATAGTAGAAGCAAACCGTTCTGGCAATACATTTAATAATATTAGTACAATTGTTATTGGGTAAATAAACATAAGTATTGGCAATGCTATCATTATTATAGAATGAAAATCTAATTGCCCTATAGCAACTCCTACTACACAAGAAATAACTGCTGTAGCTGTATAAGCATTTTTAGAGTGCTTTAATAAGCCCTTAAAATAATCTGCTGTTCCTGCTATTATACCTACTGCTGTTGTAAAACATGCTAAAGAAATTAAAATACTTAGTACAGTGTTTCCAAAATTACCTAATGATGCTAAACTAATACCTCGTAATAGTTTTGCTCTTTGCATATCGTTACTTAAAGTAGAGTCTACATTTATTTCTGAACCATAAAAAGCACCTACAGAAATTAATCCTGCATAAATAATAAACAATCCTAATCCTGCAATAAATCCTGATTTTTTAATCAAATCTTTTCTTTCTTCAAAAGAATCTTCTTTTTTAAAATTTAAAGATATAATAATAACGCCTCCAACAACCACGGCTCCAATTGCATCGAAAGTTTGATAGCCTTCTAATATACCACTTACAATTGGTATTTCGAAAGCAGACGCATTCATTTGCATATTACTAGAAAACAAACCTATACCTATGATTAATAAAAGTGTTATTACTATTAATGGTGTTAAAAACTTCCCTATAAGATTTAAAATTTTTGATCGATTTAAAACAAACACTAATACTAAAGTAAAATATATTGCACTTGTTAATAATGGACTTGTTCCAAATGCTGGGTGAATAGCTATTTCATGTGTTGCAGATGCAGTTCTAGGCGATGGTATTGCTATAGAGATTATATATACAATAACACAATAGATTAAGCTAAATGTTGGTGACACTTTTTTACCAAAATCAAACATTGTTCCTTGCAACTTAGCATGTGCTAAAATTCCAAAAATAGGAATCACTACTGCAGTAATTATAAATCCTATTGTTACCCAAAACCAATCTTCTCCAGCGTTATAACCTAAAAGTGGTGGTAATAATAAATTCCCAGCTCCAAAAAACATTGAGAATAAGGCAAAACCTATAACAAATACTTCTTTACTTTTATTCAAAAAAATCTAGTATTAAATTATCACAGTTAAACTGTGAGTGTTAGACAATTATTAATTAAGTTTTCAAGAACGATACTTATTGAAAGCTTATTTTTGTCTAAATATACTTTAAAATGATTTTACAATACAAAGGCACTACTATTTTTTATACAGATGAAGGAAAAGGATCTGTTGTAATACTACTTCACGGCTTTTTAGAAGACACATCTATGTGGAACGATGCAAAAAACATTATCTCTAAAAAAAACAGAGTCATTTGTATAGATTTATTAGGTCATGGAAAAACGGGTAGTATTGGCTATATACATACAATGGAGGACATGGCCAATATGGTCTATTTCGTTTTAAAACATTTAAAATTAAGAAAATATACTTTTATTGGTCATTCTATGGGTGGATATGTAGCACTAACTTTTGCAAAGTTATATACTCAAAATGTAAAAGGCTTGTGTTTATTAAACTCAACTTACAAGGCTGATAGCAGTGAAAGAAAAATATTAAGAACAAGAGCAAATAAAATGGTGCAAAACAATTTTGAAAACATGGTACGAATGAGTTTTGCAAATCTATTTAGTGCCGAAAGTAAAACGATATATAAGGAAGAGTACGAAGCAGCATTGTTAATAGCTCTTAAAACACCTCTTCAAGGTTATATGGCAGCTCAAGAAGGCATGAAATTACGAGAGGATTCTTCTTCTTTTTTTATAGAAGCGCCTTTTAAAAAAATGATTTTATTAGGAGAAAAAGATACTGTTTTAGATACCAAAAACATCCTTCAATTTTCTAATAAAAATAATATTCCTATTCATGTTTTTACGCAAGGACACATGAGTCATATTGAAAATAAAAGTGAGTTTTTAAAAAAAATCATGTATTTCATCGAATAAATAAGTCTTTTTGTCGGGAATTATTATTTTTTGATTAAGTTTAACTCCCTTAGAATCAAAAAAATGAATAACATTATAATTAAAACTCTCCCTAACCATGCAACTATTATGTAATCTATTTGGACATAGATACGAAGTATCGAAGTCCATAACTTATCATGTTAAAGAATATAAATGCTGTAATTGTAGCAAAGAACTAACTACCAATGGAAATGGTAATTTAGTAGAACTAACTCCAAAGTTTAAAGAGATAAATTTCATCTTATCCAGAGTACACAAAAAAAGACAAAATAAATTACGTCGTGAAGGATTGCAAGAGTCTTACAAAATGACTTCTTAGTTATTAAAACTCTTCCAACCTTGTGCTTGAAGCGGAATTTTAGTTTCTGCTCTTGTTACTAAATGTGCCCCACTACTCTCTTCTGTAATGTAACCTATAACAGATAGATTCGGATTAGCTTTTATTTTAGGAAAATCTTCCTGAGAAATTGTCATTAATAACTCATAATCTTCACCCCCATTTAATGCTACTGTTGTACTGTCTATATCAAACTCTTCGCAAGTTGAAATTACTTGAGGGTCTAAAGGAATCTTATCCTCATATAGATCGCATCCTACATGACTTGCCTTACAAATATGTAAAATTTCTGAAGACAAACCGTCACTAACATCTATCATAGCAGTTGGTTTAACATCCAAATCCTTCAATAATTTAACAATATCTTTCCGAGCTTCTGGTTTTAATTGGCGTTCCATTATGTAAGTATACGCGTCTAAATCTGGTTGATTATTAGGGTTTACCTTGAACACTTCTTTTTCTCGTTCTAAGATCTGTAATCCCATATAAGCACCACCTAAATCTCCAGTCACTACTAATAAATCATTAGGTTTAGCACCACTTCTATAGACTTCATCATCAGGTTTCACTTGACCAATAGCCGTAACAGAAATCAAAAGGCCTGAAGTTGAAGATGTAGTATCACCTCCAATAACATCTATATTATATATTTTTGAAGCTAAAGCAATCCCTGAGTATAATTCTTCTAAAGCTTCAAGTGGAAATCTATTAGATACCGCAATAGAAACAGTTATTTGAGTCGCTGCTGCATTCATAGCATAAACATCAGATAAGTTTACAACAACTGCTTTATAACCTAAATGCTTTAAAGGCACATAACTTAAATCAAAATGCACTCCCTCAACTAACATGTCTGTAGTTACTACTATTCTATCTTCTTCTATATTTAAAACTGCCGCATCATCTCCTATCCCTTTTACTGTAGACTTATGCTTAATTTCAAATTGATTTGTTAAATGATCTATTAAGCCAAATTCTCCTAATTCACTTAATGGTGTACGCAGTTGGTTTTTATCCTCTATCATGATGCAAAAATAAGAAGATATACTAAATTAGTAGGGTATCCAATACTTTAATTGTTTTTATATTGATTATTACTATTTTATCGAATTGAATGAAACCATATCAAACTGATAAACAGTGCATTTTAACATGAAAAACGTACTTTTTATCGTTTTTTTATATATTTTCGCAAAACTCAATTAAAAACTTAGCCACAATGTTAAAAAACTACACATTTACAATTATTATTTGCTTATTATTTCAAACGTCTATGTTTGCTCAAACTCCATGTGAATTTAATTCTGGAGCAGGAATGGATATGGCTGGAATATACCCTTGTAAAGATTACGATTTAATGTCTAATATACCTGTTTCGGTTTTAGCGACCACTTTGGGCAATGAAGAAAGTAGTGATATATGGGGCTGGACTGATCCTTTAAACGGAAAAGAATATGCGATTGTAGGTATGACAAATAGCACTGCCTTTGTAGATGTCTCAGATCCAATAAATCCAATCTTTTTAGGAAGAATAGAAACAGCTAATGGAAACACTTCATTTTGGAGAGATGTAAAAGTTTATAACAATCATGCTTTTATTGTAGCAGATCTTCTTGGAGATCATGGAGTCCAAATTTTTGACTTAACAGTTCTAAGAAACGGTCCAAATGCAGATTTAACGTATACAAGTGCAGCTAATGATGGTAATGTTCTTAGGTTTCAAGGAGATAATGGAATAACAATAGGAAGTTGCCACAACATAGTAATTAATGAATCTGAAGGCATAGCTTATTTAGTAGGTTGTGGAGGTGCAGCAAGTGGCGGACCTGTTTTTTTAGATATAAGCACACCTTTATCTCCAACAATAGTTGGCAGCTATGCTGGTAAAGGATACACTCATGATGCCCAAGTAGTAACTTATAATGGTCCAGATACTGAACATGTAGGAAAACAAATTTTTATTGGTAGTAATGGAAACTCTGATAGAGTAGTCATTTTAGATGTTACAGATAAGTCTAATGTTGTTGCAATTAATGAATTTGATTATCCACAAATTGCATATGCTCACCAAGGCTGGTTCACAGATGATCATCGTTATTTTATTTTAGGAGATGAAGTAGATGAACAAAGTTTTGGAAATAACACAAGAACACTAATATTTGATTTCCAAGACCTTGATGCAGACTTTAATACCAATACAGCTTTAACAACTACTTATTTAGGCCCAACAGCTGCTATTGATCACAATGGATATGTAAAAGATGATAAGTTTTATTTAGCAAATTATAGAGCAGGAATGAGAGTATTAGATGTGCCTACACTTATTTCATCAAACAATTCTGCATCTGAAATAGGTTATTTCGATACTTTCCCTACAAGTGATAGTGCTAGTTTTAATGGAGCTTGGAGTGTATACCCATATTTCAATAGTGGAAATATTATTATAAGTGATATTGAAAGAGGACTTTTTATTGTTAGAAAAAGTAATACATTAGATACGCCTTCATTTGAATTTTCAAATAGCTTCACTTTGTCACCAAACCCAACGACATCCAATACAACTATAAAAGCTTCAGAGAATATTAAAGTAAATACTATTGAAATTTATAATATCTTAGGGCAAAATGTATTTACTGCTAACAATATTAATAAACAAGAATACGTTTTACCTGTAAAAAACTATCGTTCTGGCATGTATTTAATCAAAATAAATGGTGCTGTAACTAAAAAATTAATAATCGAATAAATTGAATTATTAATTTAGTCTATTAACTATTATACATAGACAAAAAAACTTAAAACATTGAATTCAATGAAAAAATTAAAAAACATTTTTAAAATTGCTACCCTTTTTGGTCTTGGATTCTTTTTAATAACAGTATCTATTAGCTGCTCTAACGATGATGATAATTCTACATTAACCGCATTTCCAGATCAAGATAATGATGGTGTTGCAGACATTTCAGACAACTGTCCTGAGGCAAGTAACCCTGATCAATTAGATTCTAATGATAATGGTATTGGTGATGTCTGTGATGATCGTGATGGAGATGGAGTTATGGATAATATTGACAACTGTCCAAATCAGGCCAATCCAGATCAATTAGATTTAAATTCTGATGGTATTGGCGATATCTGTGAAGGAAATCCACAACCATTATTTCCTTGTGAAAATGGCATGGCAGGAAATTTTCCTTGCAACGATTATGATCTAATGGCAACACTTTCAGTTGCCGAAATGGGAGCTGCAGGTAGTGGTAATGATTCCTGGGGATGGACAGATCCAGTCTCTGGAAGAGAATATGCTTTGGTAGGAACTTCTTCTGCCTCAGTTTTTGTTGATATAACAAACACCTCACAATTAGTTGTTGTTGGAATACTTCCAACTGCCACTGTAAATAGTAGTTGGAGAGATATAAAAGTATATAATAATCATGCATTTATTGTTAGTGAAGCTTCTAATCACGGTATGCAAGTATTTGATTTAACTAGATTAAGAAACGTTACTAATGCACCTGAAACTTTTACTGCTGATGCACGTTACACAGGCTTTGGTCGTGCTCATAACATTGTTATTAATGAAGACAGTGGTTATGCCTATGGCGTTGGAACAAGGTTAAATGGAACACCTACTTTTAATGGTGGACCACATTTTGTTAATATACAAAACCCAACAAATCCTGTTGCTGCAGGTGGTTATGCAGATGGAGGATACTCTCATGATGCGCAAGTGGTAACATATAACGGTCCAGATTCTGACTATACAGGAAAAGAAATTTTAATTGGGAGTAATGAAAATGAAGTTGTGATTGTTGATATTACTGACAAAGCAAATCCAGTAGGAATTTCAACTATTAGTTATAATAACATTGGATATACACACCAAGGCTGGTTTACTGGTGATATGAAATACTTTATACTTGGAGATGAATTAGATGAACAAAATTTTGGTGGTAATACTAGAGCATTAATTTTCGATTTTACAGATTTAGACAATCCAACATTTCATATGGAATATACAGGTAATACTCCTGCAATAGATCATAATGGCTATATACATAACAACACGTATTTTCAAGCCAATTATAGAGCTGGTGTGCGTATGATAGACATATCGAACATAGGAAGCAATTCAATGACAGAAGTTGGTTTCTTTGATACTTACCCAGATGATAATAATGCTAATTTTAATGGCGCATGGAATGTATATCCTTATTTCGCTAGTGGCAACATAGTTATTAGCGATATTGATAGAGGTTTATTTATTATCAAGAAAAGCCAACCATAAATAAAAAACAATGCGTTTTCAAAGAGTCTTAATATTTATTGCATCTATATTATTTGTTTTTAATAGTTGTAAAAGTGATGATGATACCATAACACCAACTAATAATTCTGTCACTGGCATTTTAGATTTTGCTAGAGTATATGGTGGAAGTAAAAACGAAAGCGCACAAGCAGTTGTAAGTACTTTAGATGGTGGTTATGCCGTATTAGGTTATACACAAAGTACCAATGGAGATATTACAGATAAAACTGATGAAAGTTTTGACTATTGGTTATTAAAATTTGATACAGATAGCGAACTACAATGGAATAAAACATATGGTGGTAGTGAAGATGATCGTGGCAAAGATATAATACAAACACAAGATGGTGGTTATGCTATTTTAGGCTCAAGCTACAGTAGTAACGAAGATGTAAGTACTAATGCTGGCCAAGAAGATTATTGGTTAGCAAAGTTAGATGCTTCTGGAAATATTTCTTGGCAAAAATCTTTTGGCTATTCTGGTACAGATTCTGGCATTTCGGTAATACAAACAAATGATAATGGCTACTTAATTTCTGGCGTTTTAGATGTTACTGCATCTGGAGGAGAAGGTAACACCTCTAGAAACAGTAGTAGACATGCAGGTGGCGATTATTGGATAATAAAACTGAATACAGATGGCGATATAGAATGGAGTAAATTTTTTGGTGGATTATTTACAGACACACCTGAAGGTATAGTAGAAACTGATGACAATGCCTTTATAATTGCTGGCGGATCGGACAGTGCTGATACAGACATTAGCAACAATAAAGGCTCTTATGATTTTTGGGTCATTAAAATTTCTAATACAGGAAGTTTGATTTGGGAAAAATCTTTTGGAGGTTCAGAAATAGACGAAGCTAGAGGCATTGTAAAATCTGGAGATGGTAATTACATTATTGCTGGAGACACTAGAAGTAGTGACACCGATATTTCAAATAATAATGGAGCGGCCGATTTATGGCTTATTAAAATATCTCCATTAGGAGAATTACTTTGGGAAAAAACTATCGGTGGTTCAAGTTTCGATGTCGCTAGAGCAATAGTTAAAACACAAGACAATGGCTTTCTATTATCTGGAAGCTCTAGAAGCTCAGATGGGGATTTAACTATTAACCAAGGGCAAAATGATGCTTGGGTTTTAAAAGTCGATAGCAATGGAATATTAGAATGGCAAAAAACTGTCGGTGGTTCTAATATTGATTTTGCATATGGTATAACAGAACTAAATGACAAAACTGTAGTTGCTGTAGGTGATGCAACTAGTAATGATGGTGATTTAATCGAAAACAAAGGTTTTAGTGATTTACTAATAATAAAAATTAAATAATAAATGAAAAAGATTTTTGCCCTTTTAATAATTTCAGCTATTACATTTACCTCTTGTAGTGATGATAATGATGACAATTTAAAAACAAAAACAGAAGCTAAAACAAGTTTTAACTTCACTCATAACTGGGATGATACAGCAATAGCTGGTTCAGATTTTGAAAACACCCAGTATACTAATGCTAATGGTGAAATGATTACAATGACAAGGTTGCGATATATCATTTCTGATGTTACTTTCACAAAAGCTAATGGAGAAAGTACAACTATTGAAGGTTATAAGTTAGTAGACGTTACTAATGATGATTTAAATTATAATCCAGAAATGAAAATTCCAACCGGAGCTTACACAAGTGTATCATTTACTTACGGATTAAAACATGAAGATAATATTGATGGTGCTTATACAGATTTAAATTCAGCTTCTTTTAATGTCCCTATGGCCGCATTAGGTGGTGGATATCACTATATGCAATTTGACGGAAAATATACTAATAGTACTGTCACAGACGCTCCTTTCAATTACCACCACATTAGAGCTGTTAATGCAGGTATGCCTCCTGTATTCCCAGATCAGCCTACATTTATTACTGTCGATTTAGGAGCAATGACAATAAGCGATGATATAACTATTGAGGTTAAAATGAATGTTGCTGAATGGTTTAAAAACCCTAACACATGGGACTTAAATGTCTTAAATCAAGTTTTAATGCCAAACGCTAATGCCCAATTGTTAATGAATCAAAATGGACAAAATGTATTTGGCTTAGGTACCGTAACACAATAATTAATGAAAAATTGGTTCATATACTTACTTCTCATAGTCTCTGTATCTTCTTGTTCAAAAGATGACACTCCAGATACGGAAGTATATGAACCAACACCAAACTCATTAGAAATACCTGCAATTTTCGAACAAAATATTATTGCTCCAGTTATACCAAATAATAACCCTCAAACTATAGAAGGAGTAGCTTTAGGAAAGAAATTGTTTTTCGACCCTATTTTATCTGGAGATGAAACTATGTCATGTGCAAATTGCCATAGTCCTCAAAATGCATTTACAGATAATACCCCAACTAGTGATGGAATAAACGGTGTTTTTGGAAACCGAAACTCCATGCCTTTATTTAATTTAGCATGGAATTATGGTGAGCGTTTTGCTTGGGATGGCAAAGAATTAAGTTTAGAAAGACAAGCATTAGAACCAGTGCAAAACACTATTGAAATGAATAGTAACTGGGATGATGTTGTAAACAAATTACAAACACACCCTGAATATCCAGAGTTATTTCGCAAAGCATTCAAAACTACTACAATTACAAAAGAACTTACAGCAAAAGCTATTGCCCAATTTGAACGCACTTTAATTTCTGCTAACTCAAAATTTGATAGAGCAGATCAAGGATTAGCAACTCTTACACCTCAAGAACAAAATGGTCTTAATGTGTTTTTAGACGAGGCAAAAGGAGATTGTTTTCACTGTCATGGAAATCCAAATAATCCTTTATGGACTGATAATATTTTTCATAATAATGGCTTAGATTCAACATTCTCAGATCTTGGTTTGGGAGCTGTAACTGGTGATCCAAATGACAATGGAAAATTTAAAAGTCCATCACTTAGAAATTTAGCATATACAGCTCCATATATGCATGATGGTCGTTTTAGCACATTAGATGAAGTTATTGATTTTTATAGTGAAGGTCTTCAAAACTCTTCAACTATAGACCCTTTAATGAAAAAAGTTGATCAAGGCGGCGTTCAACTTTCAGATCAAGATAAAGCAGATTTAAAAGCTTTTTTACTGTCTCTATCTGACCCATCTTTTCTTACCAATCCAGACTTTCAGAATTAAGACTTTTTAAAGAAAGCTGTTCATAAAAAAATACTATTACTTCATATACTAATATAATGTTAGGTTATATGGTAAAAAGAGACTTATATCGTATCTTTGCACTCTATTTAGATAAATTCTATATAAGAATATGATAAAAGTTTCTGAAACAGCTAAAAAGAAAGTCGTTGAGTTAATGACAGATGACGGCTATAATCCTAACGAAGACTATGTTCGTGTTGGAGTTAAAAGCGGTGGTTGCTCTGGCTTGTCTTACGATTTGAAATTTGACAAGACCCAAGAAGAAGAAGATAAAGTTTTTGAAGACAATGGTGTAAAAATCATAGTTGATAAAAAAAGCTTCTTATACCTTATTGGTACCACATTAGAATATTCTGGTGGTTTAAACGGAACTGGCTTCGTATTTAATAACCCTAATGCAAACCGAACTTGCGGTTGTGGAGAAAGTTTCTCTTTATAATTTTAAGACAAAATGAGTAAATATACAGAAGACGATTTAAGAGAAGAGCTTAAAACCAAAGAGTACGAATATGGTTTTTATACAGACATAGACTCTGAAACTTTTCCTGTTGGCTTAAATGAAGATATTGTACGCGCAATTTCTAAGAAAAAGGAAGAACCAGAATGGATGACAGAATGGAGACTAGAAGCCTTTAAAGTTTGGAAAGCGATGGAAGAGCCTGAATGGGCAAATGTTAATTATGAAAAACCAGATTTTCAAGCTATATCATATTATTCTGCACCTAATAGCAAACCAAAATATGATAGTTTAGACGAAGTAGATCCTGAACTTTTAGCTACGTTTGAAAAATTAGGAATTTCTATTGATGAGCAAAAAAAATTAGCCAATGTCGCTATGGATGTTGTAGTAGATTCTGTTTCTGTTGCAACTACTTTTAAAAAGACATTAGGAGAAAAGGGAATAATTTTTATGAGTATTTCTGAAGCTATAAAAGAGCATCCAGAACTTGTAAAAAAATATATTGGTACAGTTGTTCCAACTAAAGACAATTTTTATGCTGCACTTAACTCTGCAGTGTTTAGTGATGGATCATTCTGTTATATTCCAAAAGGAGTACGTTGCCCAATGGAGCTATCAACTTATTTTAGAATAAACCAAGCAGGAACAGGGCAGTTTGAAAGAACGCTAGTTATTGCAGACGAAGGTAGTTATGTATCATACCTAGAAGGTTGTACTGCACCAAGTCGTGATGAGAACCAATTACATGCTGCTGTAGTGGAGCTTATTGCTTTAGATGATGCAGAAATAAAATATTCTACTGTACAAAATTGGTATCCAGGTAATGCTGAAGGAAAAGGTGGTGTATTCAATTTTGTAACCAAAAGAGGCTTATGTGAGAAAAACGCAAAAATCTCATGGACACAAGTAGAAACTGGAAGTGCTGTAACATGGAAATATCCTTCTTGTATATTAAAAGGAGATAACTCTGTAGGAGAATTCTACTCTATAGCAGTAACAAACAATTACCAACAAGCAGATACTGGAACTAAAATGATTCATTTGGGTAAAAACACCAAATCGACTATTATTTCTAAAGGAATTTCTGCAGGAAAATCTCAAAATTCATATCGTGGATTAGTACAAGTAAGTTCTCGTGCAGACAATGCTCGTAATTTCTCACAATGCGATAGTTTACTAATGGGCAATGAATGTGGTGCACATACATTTCCATACATAGAAGCAAAGAATAAAACGGCTATGATAGAGCACGAAGCTACTACTAGTAAAATTGGTGAAGATCAAATTTTCTATTGTAACCAACGTGGTATTGACACAGAAAAGGCTATTGCTTTAATTGTAAACGGTTTTAGTAAAGAAGTATTAAATAAATTACCAATGGAATTTGCTGTTGAAGCACAAAAACTTTTAGAAATTAGTCTTGAAGGCTCTGTTGGATAAATTAATCGTTATGAAAAAAGTAATTCTGTTATTAATACTTATCATTAGCTTCATATCTTGTAAAGATTTTAAAAAGGGAGTAGAAGATGGTTATAATGCAGCACAAGAAGAAGCTGAACTTAAAAAAACTGAAGTAAAACTATATACTTTAGATGGCGGTAATGTATTAGTAAATAAACTAGAGATTTTTGCGCAAGACGATGCCTTTAAAGGACAATCGAAAACTTTTGCAGATGCCTTTTACATTGTTGAGCACCCTAATGGCCGTTTACTTTGGGATGCAGGTTTAGCAGAAGGCTTAGTTGGGCAAGAACCATTTACCACTCCAAATGGCGCTTTTACAGTATCTAGAAAAGATTCAATAGTCTCTCAATTAAAAGCTTTGAATTTAACACCAAAAGATTTTAATTACATAGCATTATCACACTCTCATTTTGATCACACTGGATCTGCTTCAAAATTTTCAGAGGCAACATGGTTAGTTCAAGAAAGTGAATATAATTTTATCACTAGTGATGAACAAAAAAAAGGAGACAATTATCCTCCAATAGCGACATTAACAAAAGTAAAAAAGCTTAATGGTGATCATGATGTTTTTGGCGATGGCACAGTGATTATAAAATCTATGCCAGGACATACACCTGGTCATCAAGTATTATATTTAAATTTAGCTGAAGCTGGTTCTATTTTACTTACTGGAGATTTATATCATTTACAAGAAAATAGAGACAATCGTGGTGTACCTAGTTTCAACTTTAATGTAGATCAAACATTAAAAAGTATGGATGCTTTTGAAGCCTTTGCTAAAGAAACCAATGCAAAAGTTTACATTCAACATTCTGTAGAAGATTTTAATAAATTACCTAAATATCCTAAATTCTTAAAATAATGATGAAGCATATTTTAATATTACTTTTATGTGTTTTTGTTTTTACAAGCTGTAAAAATGAAACGAAGTCCGAAACAACAACTATTGGTGCAGATGGCCCTGAAAAAACTGAAAAACAAAGCGACGGATTAACCTTATTGAAAGGCGAATTCATTTATTTTGCTGATGCAGCTGTATTACAAGTAGGAAATTCTGTTTATGGTGTTGTTATAGATGACAAAATGCAAGAATTATATAAAATGGGAGCATCGCATAGAAAAGAATCTACAGATGGTATCATGGCAGAAATAAGAGGTAAAATAATACCAAAACCTGAAGCAGAGGAAGGTTGGCCATATAGAGTTGAAATAAAAGAAATTATAAACGTCAAAAAATTAGATCCAAAACAAAACGAAGTCGTTAAAATTGGTCAATAAACATATGTTACAAATTAAAGATTTACACGCAAGTGTTGAAGATAAGTCTATTTTAAAAGGAATTAACCTTGAAGTAAAAGCAGGAGAAGTACATGCTATTATGGGTCCAAATGGATCTGGAAAAAGTACATTAGCTTCTGTTATAGCAGGAAAAGAAGAGTATGAAGTTGAGAAAGGCGAAATCATTCTTGAAGGTGAAGATCTAGAAGAATTAGCTGCAGAAGAACGTGCACATAAAGGCATCTTTTTATCGTTTCAATATCCTGTTGAGATTCCTGGAGTTTCGGTAACGAACTTTATGAAAACCGCTATAAACGAAACGCGTAAAGCTAAAGGCCTTGAAGATATGCCTGCTAAGGACATGCTTAAAATGATTCGTGAAAAATCTGAACTTTTAGAAATAGATCGCAAATTCTTATCTCGCTCATTAAACGAAGGATTTTCTGGTGGAGAAAAGAAACGTAATGAGATTTTTCAAATGGCAATGTTAGAACCAAAATTAGCCATCTTAGATGAGACCGATTCTGGTTTAGATATTGATGCGCTTCGTATTGTTGCCAATGGTGTTAACAAATTAAAATCCAAAGATAATGCTGTAGTTGTAATTACGCATTACCAACGTTTATTAGACCATATTGTACCAGATTTTGTACATGTTTTATATAATGGCCGTATTGTAAAATCTGGAGGAAAAGAACTAGCTCATGAGTTAGAAGAAAAAGGTTACGATTGGATTAAAGAAGAAGTAGACGCTTAGACAATGGATTTAAAAGAAAAATTAGTAACCTCATTTTTAGCATTCGAAAATCGTGTAGACGTAGATTCGCCTGTTCACGACATTAGAAATGAAGCTTTAAAGACGTTTGAAAATACTGGCTTTCCTTCTAAAAAAGAAGAAGCTTGGAAGTATACTTCATTAAACAGTGTTTTAAAACATGATTACAGTGTATTCCCAAAGCAAGAAAATGCCTTAGAATATAAAGACATAAAAAAATATTTTATTCACGATATAGATACGTATAAAATTATTTTTATTGATGGGAAATATTCATCTCATTTATCTCAAGTCACTCATGATGGTATTGACGTTTGCTTAATGTCTTCTGCTTTAAACAAAGATAAATACAAGCCTGTAATTGAAAATTATTTTAATAAGATTGCAACAAAAGATAGTTTAGCATCTTTAAATACTGCTTTTTCAAACGAAGGCGCTTATATATATATCCCAAAGAATAAAGCTGTAGAAAAACCAATACAAATTATTCATTTTTCTACAGGAAATGAATCGGCAGTTTTATTACAACCACGAAATTTAATTGTTGTAGAAGAGAATTCTCATGTTCAAATTATAGAACGCCACCAAAGCTTAACAGATAATCCTGTATTAACTAATAGTGTCACTGAAATTTTTGCAAATAAACGCGCTATTGTAGACTATTATAAAGTTCAAAATGATAATCAAAATGCATCTTTAATAGATCATACATTTGTTGAGCAAAAAGAGCAAACAAATTGTTTTGTACATACATTTTCTTTTGGAGGAAAATTAACTCGTAATAATCTTAACTTTTACCAAAATGGTGAACATATGGATTCTACAATGAAAGGCATTACCATTATTGGTGACAAACAACATGTAGATCATAATACTTTAGTGCATCATATAGAACCAAATTGCGAAAGTCATCAAGATTACAAAGGTATTTTCGCAGATAGCTCTACAGGTGTTTTTAATGGAAAAGTAATTGTTGAAAAAGAAGCGCAAAAAACCAACGCATTTCAAGCAAATAATAACATTTTATTAAGTGATAAAGCTGCTATAAATACTAAGCCTCAATTAGAGATTTTTGCAGATGATGTAAAATGTTCTCATGGTTGTACTATTGGTCAATTAGACGAAAGTGCTTTGTTTTATATGAAACAACGTGGTATTCCAGAAAAAGAAGCCAGAGCTTTATTAATGTTCGCTTTTAGTAATAATGTTTTAGACTCGGTTAAAATTCCAGAATTAAAACAACGCATTACCAAACTAATTGCTAATAAATTAGGAGTAAATATTGGTTTCGATCTTTAATGCTAGATATAAAAAACATAAGGCAAGATTTTCCTATACTTAATAGACAAGTAAACGGTAAACCACTAGTGTATTTTGATAATGCTGCAACGTCTCAAACGCCTCAGCAAGTTATTGATGTTATTGTAGACTATTACACTAACTATAACGCAAATATTCATAGAGGTGTTCACTCTTTAAGTCAAGAAGCAACAGATAAATACGAACAGGCACGTAATACAATACAAAACCATTTTAATGCTAAACACGCTTACGAAATTATACTAACCTCAGGAACAACAGAGAGTATTAATTTAATAGCGCATGGTTTTACTTCATTACTACAAAAAGAGGACGAAATTATTGTTTCGGCATTAGAACACCATAGTAATATTGTGCCTTGGCAAATGCTATGTGAAAAAACTGGAGCTATATTAAAAGTTATTCCAATGAACTTAAATGGTGAGTTGGAAATGGACACCTATTCGGCACTATTATCTGATAAAACAAAATTGGTCTTTGTAAATCATATTTCAAATGCTTTAGGAACCATCAATCCTATAGAATCAATTATAAAACAAGCCCATCAAGTTGGCGCAGCTGTTTTAATAGATGGCGCACAAGCTTGTCCACATATTAAGCCAGATGTTCAAGCATTAGATGTAGATTTTTACGTCGCTTCTGCTCATAAAATTTGTGGACCAACTGGAGTTGGTATGCTATATGGTAAAGAAGAATGGCTAGAAAAACTACCACCATATCAAGGTGGTGGAGAAATGATTGCAACTGTTAGCTTTGAAAAAACGACTTATGCTGGTTTACCACATAAGTTTGAAGCTGGAACACCAAATATTTGTGGTGGAATTGCTTTTGCAGCTGCTATTGATTATATGAATAGTATTGGGTTTAATGCAATTTCTAGTTACGAAAACGAACTACTGGACTATGCTACAGAAAAGTTACTTGATATTGAAGGCTTAAAAATTTATGGCACTTCTAAAAACAAAACGTCAGTTATTAGTTTTAATATAGAAAACATTCACCCTTATGATGTTGGTACCTTATTAGATAAAATGGGTATTGCCGTTCGTACTGGACATCATTGTGCGCAACCTATTATGGACTTCTTCAAAATTCCAGGAACTATTCGTGCTTCTTTTGCTTTTTACAATACCAAAGAGGAAATTGATACTTTAGTTGAAGCTGTTAAAAAAGCAAAAATGATGCTTTCTTAGTCTTATTTCATTTAAAAGTGGTCTAAAATCTTTTTCCTAACGAAGCACTTTTTATAATATTATCTTTTGCTTAGCATTAATTAACTAACAAAAAACACTTTAACATCCTACCTTAACATTATAGAATGTAAGTTACTTAAATGCCTTAAAGAAGTTTATCTAGAGATTGTTTAATAGCAAGATTGTGGTGGCTCCGAGTGTACAGAAACGCTTAAAGGAGGCATTATTTAAACTTTTGTTATATATGTTTTAGCCTGGATAATTTTATAGCAGGTGCATCTATATTTAGCGTCATTCAATACAACTATATCATTTATTGTATTTATAAAAGCTTATTTTTTAACAATTCATCATTTTTTTAGTTAAAATATACATATATTGGTCAAATATTACAACTGAATACCTGGTATTTATGAAAAAACTAACCCTAGGCATAGTAGCTATTACTTTTTTATTCACCTCATGTAATGACGATAATAGTGACGAAATTCTAGACCAATCTGCAATAGATATGTCTAGTTTCTATCTATATACAAATGCCGATTCTGAAGAACCAATAAGAATTGCTGAAGGTAAATCTGTATGTTATTCTATGGTAAATCTTAACAGATTACTAAATGAAAACAAAGGGTTAAATAAAATAATGTATGACATAGAATACAATACTCGTGATTTTATTAAAAAAAAACCCGGTAATGGTAATGGAGGAAATCCTAACAACGGAGGAAATACACCTCCTAAAGTTGACAATTTAGGAGTGGTAAACATTCCTATTTATGTACATGTTATCTATAGTAACTCACAACAAAATATAAGTAGCGCACAAATTAATTCTCAAATTACAGTGTTAAACAATGATTTTAGAAAAACTAACAGTGATGCTAACCAAGTACCATTAGAATTTGCTGATTTGGCTGCAGATACAGAAATCAACTTCTCTTTAGCAGGAACATATAAGTATGCTAATTCTAGAGTGTCTTGGGGTACTAATGATGCAATGAAAGTTGCTTATCCTCCAGTAACACCAGATACTCACCTAAATATTTGGATATGTAACATTGGTAATGGAATATTAGGTTACGCCCAATTTCCTGGTGGCCCATCTGAAACAGATGGTATAGTAATATCTCCACAATATTTTGGAACTCAAGGTTTTGTTTCTGCGCCTTATAATGGAGGTAGAACTGCAACTCATGAAGTAGGTCACTATCTAAACTTACGACATATTTGGGGTGATGGAAGATGTAAAAAAGATGATTTTGTAGTAGATACACCAACATCAGACGGACCTAACTACGGGTGCCCATCTTACCCAACTAAAAACTGCCGTTCTAACGATATGACAATGAACTATATGGATTATACTGATGATGCTTGTATGTCTATGTTCTCTGAAGGTCAAAAATCTCGTATGAGAGCCATTTTACAGCCTGGAGCATCACGAGCTTCTTTATCTGGAAATTAATCGACAAAAAAAATATTTTATTGGTTATTTTAGTACCTACAGCGCTACAAAACCTTAGTCATTAGCTTTTATTTAAAAGGTATTAATGATATTTGATCACACTTATTAGATAATTAAACATTACTCTTCTTACTCGATACTATTGTATACAACTAATATATTTCTTTAAGACACCAAGAACTATTAGAACTTCTTTTACTTATACAATTCAAAAAGAACAGGTAAATATCTTAGTTTAAACATAAAAAAATAAGACGCTATTTATTATAAAAACTCTTAAGGACACTTAAATTCACTTACTAAGTATTTCGTCGATAAAATGCTTTTTTTTTTGAGTTGTTTTACAAAAATACGCTTTATCGAATATTTTTACCATACATCTATATAGCTGGTTATTTATCGAAAAACGAATGATTTTTTTATCAATTCAATATTTTTTTCTGTTAAAATATATATATTCGTCAAAATTATAATTAAATACCTAACTTTTTATGAAAAAATTAATCCTAAGTATGGCTGCAATGGCCTTTTTATTCACCTCATGTAATGATGATAAAAGTGAAGAACTTCAAGATCAATCTAAAGTAGATATGTCTGACTTTTACCTTTATACAGATGCCGATACAGATGAACACTCAAGACTTGCACAAGGGAAAACTGCATGTTATTCTATGGTAAACCTTAATAGGTTACTAAATGAAGACAAAGAACTGCACAAAAAAATGTACGACATAGAATACAACACACGTAACTTTATTGCTAACAAACCTGGAAATGGTAACGGTGGAAATCCAAACGGTGGTGGCGGTACTACACCACCTCCAACAGATAATTTAGGCGTAGTAAACATTCCTGTTTATGTACATGTTATCTATAGCAATTCGCAACAAAACATTAGTGATGCTCAAATTAACTCACAAATGAACGTACTAAACGACGATTTTAGAAAAACTAATAGTGATGCTAACCAAACGCCTTCTGAATTTGCTGGTTTGGCTGCAGATAGTGAAATTACTTTCTCTTTAGCAGGAACATTTAGACATTCTAATTCTCAAGCGTCTTGGGGAACTAACGATGCTATGAAAGTAGCTTATCCTCCTGTAACACCAGAGACTCATTTAAACATATGGGTTTGTAACATTGGTGGTGGAATATTAGGATATGCACAATTCCCAGGTGGAGCTTCTGCAACAGATGGTGTAGTAGTATCTCCTCAATATTTTGGAACTCAAGGTTTTGTTTCTGCACCATTTGATGGAGGAAGAACAACAACTCATGAAGTTGGACATTACTTAAACTTACGCCATATTTGGGGTGATGGAAGATGTAAAAGAGATGATTTCGTAGCAGATACACCAAGTTCTGATGCTCCTAACTACGGTTGCCCATCTTACCCAACAGTTAATTGTCGTTCTAATGATATGACAATGAATTACATGGATTACACTGATGATGCATGTATGACTATGTTCTCTGAAGGTCAAAAATCTCGTATGAGAGCTGTTTTACAGCCTGGCGCATCAAGAGCTTCTTTATCAGGAAACTAGTATTATTAAACATAAATATAAAAAGACGCCAACTTTGGCGTCTTTTTTGTATTATTATATATATTAGAAAAAAACAATGACGATGAAAACAATTACAATACTATTTTTTACTATCATTTTTAATGCTTGCGGTAGTACAAAATCTACTGCAAACATAGCAGAAAACAATAAGGATCAAAATCCTATTAATGGTTTATTTACTGTTACCAAATTAGATGTTCATGAAGGCCTAGCCCAAAAACTAACACTTAAATTTAATGATAGTTCTAAAAGAGTATCTGGTTTTTTAGGATGTAATACCTTTACGGGAAGCTATGTTGTTAACAATAACAATTTAACATTTAAAGATCTTAGTTATACAGAAAAAATGTGTGAGAAAGGTAGTAACACTTTAGAAAGTAAAATGCTAAAGTGTTTAGAAAAAACAGAACATTTTAAAATTGAAAATAATACTATTACACTTTTAAAAGGCGCTACAGAATTACTTACTGCTAAAAAGAATACAGAAGAGAAAATGGCACAAGATAACAATACTACTATAACATACAGAGCACATACAAGAGGTAGTTTTAAAAAAATAATTTTAGATAATAAAACTATAAGTGTACAAGATAACGTTAATGGAAAACCAACTCTAAAAAGCTGTTCTAATGAAGATTGGAGTAAGCTAATGAACATGGTTTCAGATTATAATTTAAAAAGCTTAAGCACATTAGAGGCACCTTCTAAGGCTTTTCAATATGATGGTGCACCAATTACAAACTTTACTATTGTTAAAGATGGTAATACTTATGACGTTCCTCCATTTGATGCTGGTAACCCACATAAAGATATTGCCCCTTTAATAAATATGGTTTTAAATATTGCTAAAGAAACCAAACAATAGATGTAAAGATTTCCGTAATTTTGCATTTGTAAAACGAATAATACAAATGCAAAGCATACAAGAGATACAAGCAGAAATTATTGATGAGTTTTCAATGTTTGAAGATTGGGAAGAACGCTATCAATATATGATAGATTTAGGAAAGGAATTACCTCTTATTAACGACCAATATAAAACAGAAAACAATATTATTAAAGGTTGCCAAAGTAAGGTTTGGGTTCATGCTGAAATGCTTGAAGACAAAGTTGCTTTTACGGCAGATAGTGACGCCATAATTACAAAAGGTATTATAGCCATTTTAATTAGAGTGTTTTCTAATCAACACCCAAAAGATATTATTGAGGCTAATACCGATTTTATTGATCAAATTGGCTTAAAAGAACACTTATCACCTACAAGAGCAAATGGTTTAGTTAGTATGATAAAGCAACTTAAAATGTATGCTATAGCATACCAAACACAGTTAAAATAAAATGAGCGATACAACAATAGACACTATAGAACTTGGTGAAAAAATAGTAAAGGTTTTAAAAACCATATTCGATCCTGAAATACCAGTAGACATCTATGAATTAGGATTAATTTATGATGTTTTTGTAAATGAAGATTACGATGTAAAAATCTTAATGACGTTAACAACGCCTAATTGTCCTGTAGCAGAAACGCTACCATTAGAAGTTGAAGAAAAAGTAAAATCACTTAAAGATGTTAAAGACGCAGAAGTAGAAATTACCTTCGATCCACCTTGGACACAAGACCTAATGAGTGAAGAAGCTAAATTAGAATTAGGAATGCTTTAAATTCTATTATGGCAAATGAAATAGTAAATCGCGTAGCGAATAGTAAACTAATGGTATTTGATCTTGAAGATTTATACCCTGAAGGAGAACGCAGACTATTTGATATTAAAGATTGGTTATACGAAGGTTTAGTATTACGAGAAAAAGACTTTCGTGAACAAGTTAAAAACTATAATTGGTCTCAACATAAAAATCAATATATAGCCATAACTTGTTCTACAGATGCAATTATTCCCGCTTGGGCTTTTATGCTTTTGGTCGTTAATTTAGAACCGTTTGTCGAAAAAGCAATAATTGGTTCTTTAGAGGATTTAGAGACCTCAATTTACCAAGATATTATTAATGAAATTGATATAGATTCTTATAGAGACAAACCCATTATTGTAAAGGGCTGTGCCAATAAGCCAGTGCCTGTAAACGCTTACACTATGGCCATTAAAAAATTAAAACCTATAGCCAAGTCACTTATGTATGGAGAAGCGTGCTCTTCTGTACCACTTTTTAAACGTTAACTACTTCACGATATATTAATCAAATATCTGACTATCAATTAGTTATAATATTGTTCTGTTTTTGGTAAAATTCGTACAAAGTCTATCTTTGTTTTCGTTTTAGAAAATCAACAATTAAAAATTAAATCAACAATTATGAAAAAATTAATAATCTTATCTGCTTTTATAGTTGGTACATTTTCAATAAATGCGCAAACTAAAGATGAGCTTCAAACTCAAAAAGCTGAAAAACAAGCAGAAGCTGATAAATTTCAAGCAGAAGCTGATGCTTTACAAGCCCAGATAGATGCTTTACCAGGATGGACAAAAGGTGCATTTGGTACTATAGGAGGAAGTCTTTCTCAATTTAACAATTGGTATTCTCAAGGTTCTCCTAATAACAACTCTGCTAACTTAGGATTTACTGTAAATGGTTTTGCTAATTTAAAGCAAGAGAAATTTTTCTGGAGAAACTCTGCAAACATTAACCTTGCATGGGTTAAATTAGACGATAGAGATGACCCAACAGATAGCGATGATTTTAGAGAAGCTACAGATGTCTTTAATATTTCGTCTTTATATGGTAGAAATATTAGTAAAACATTTGCTATTTCTGCTTTAGGAGAATATAGAACGACTATTTTAAATAATTTTAATGATCCTGGCTATTTAGATTTAGGTGTTGGTGCTACTTGGAACCCATTAGAAAATTTATTCGTGGTTATTCACCCATTAAACTACAACTTTGTTTTTGCTAAAAACGATGCTGTTTTCGAATCATCTTTAGGGGCAAAAATTGTTGCAGATTATACACGTCAATTTGGAGCTATTAGCTTCAAATCTAACTTCTCAACGTTTCAAAGTTACAAATCTGGAGATTTATCTAACTGGACTTGGATAAACTCTTTTGGTTATACTTTATGGAAGAGAATTGGTGTAGGTTTTGATTTTGGTTTAAGAAATAATAAACAAGAAGCATTAAATGCTGCCTTTGCAGGTTTTAATAACTTATCTGCCGCAGACCAATTAACTACTTCAGTACCAACTTTTGGAAATGTAGATAATAAATTACAAACATACTGGGTACTTGGTTTAAGCTATAACTTATAGTCACAAAGTACACGTTAATAAAAAAGGCGAAACACATATGTTTCGCCTTTTTTTATTTTTCATTAGCCATATTATTATAATCATAATCTGGATATAGAAAATGATTATAGGGAAAACGAGTTATATGTATGTCTCTAACCTCATCATAAACACGCTTCTTAAAATCTTCAAGGTTTTGTTTATTTAAAGCCGAAATAAACAGCGCATTGTTTTCTCCTACTCTATTCATCCATGTTTTTTTCCATTCTGCAAGCGAATAATGTGCTTCGGTACGTTCTACTATTAAATCTGTTTCATCGTATGGTTTCGCCTTATAAGCATCAATTTTATTAAAGACCATAATGGTAGGTTTATCACTACTATGTATTTCTCCTAAAATCTTATTTACAGATGCAATATGGTCTTCAAAATTAGGGTGTGATATATCTACAACATGCAATAATAAATCGGCTTCACGAACCTCATCTAATGTACTTTTAAAACTTTCCACCAATTGTGTTGGCAGTTTTCTTATAAATCCAACCGTATCACTTAATAAAAATGGTAAATTTTGAATAACTACTTTTCTAACCGTAGTATCTAAAGTTGCAAATAGCTTATTTTCTGCAAAAACAGCACTTTTACTTACCGTATTCATTAAAGTAGATTTCCCAACATTAGTATAACCTACTAAAGCAACACGCACCATTTTACCACGATTACCGCGTTGCACAGACATTTGCTTATCTATTGTTTTAATTTTGGCTTTTAATAAAGAAATGCGGTCACGGACAATACGTCTATCTGTCTCGATTTCTGTTTCTCCAGGACCACGCATACCAATACCACCTTTTTGTCGCTCAAGGTGAGTCCACATACCTTTTAAACGCGGTAATAAATATTCACACTGCGCCAATTCTACTTGTGTTCTAGCATAACTTGTTTGTGCGCGTTGCGCAAAAATATCTAGAATAAGATTAGTTCTATCTAGTACTTTACAATTAAGTATTTTACTTATATTTCGTTCTTGAGCAGAAGACAATTCATCATCAAAAATAGCAGTACCAATATTATTATCTTCTATAAATTGACGTACATCTTCCATTTTCCCTGTTCCAATAAAGGTTTTAGGGTTAGGCATATCCATTTTTTGCATGAATCTTTTTTTTACTTCTCCACCAGCAGTAAAGGTTAAAAATTCTAACTCATCCAAATATTCTTTTGCTTTATCTTCGTCTTGATCTCTAGTTACAACACCTATAAGTACTGCACTTTCTAATTCTATGTCTTTCTTTTCTAGCATAAATACATTTAAAGCACAAAGTTAAACAATTGAAAGCAGATAAAATTTGCTATTTTTAACTCCATTAAAACCAAAAGTATTGAAATTAAATCTCTTTAAATCTAAAGTAAAAAGACATGCTATCGCTTTTTATAATATTGAAAACTTATTTGATATTTATGATGATGAGTTAACACGTGATGATGATTTTGTTCCAACTTCTGAAAAACGTTGGACTATTAAACGTTATAAAAACAAACTTCGTAAAATAGGTTATGCTATTTCTAATATTGGAAAAAAAGACACCAAAAAGCACCCTGCTATTGTTGGATTAGCAGAAGTTGAAAATGAAGATGTATTAAAAGATCTAGTAGCTTCAAAACATTTAGAAGAGTATAACTATAAATTTGTTCACTATGATTCTCCTGATGAACGCGGAATTGATGTGGCATTACTTTACGATGAAACAATATTTAAAGTTGCTTTTTCTAAAACGTTTACTGTAGATTTATTAGATGAAGATGGTGATGTGGATTATACTAGAGATATTTTATTAGTTAGTGGCTTATTTGAAGGATTAGAACTTCACTTAATAGTAAACCATTGGCCTTCTAGGCGTAGTGGTGATGTAGAAACCGAATATAAAAGACTAAAAGCGTCTCAAAAAGTTACAGAAGTTATCTCAGAATTAAAAGAAAAGGATCCAAATGCTAAAGTGATTGTAATGGGAGATTTTAACGATGATCCATCCAGTAAAAGTATTAAGGCTCTAGAACTAAGCCATGGATTGTTTAACCCTATGCAAACACTAATGTCTCATGATCGTGGCACTACAAGTTACCATCAAAAATGGAATTTGTTTGATCAATTTTTAATTACTCATAATTTTTTTGAACGTAAAAAAAATACGCTTCGTTATGTAGACGCTAATATTTTTGATGAAGATTTTTTAAAAGAGTTTGATGGAAAGTATAAAGGAAGTCCATATAGAACCTATGTTGGAAAGCGTTATAAAGGTGGATATAGTGATCATTTTCCAGTATATATGATACTAAAAAAATAAAAATACAGTCGCTCTCATTAAAACTTTAATAGTAATATTTGACTATAAACTTTTTAGATAAGTACAAAATCATTTATAACCAAATTCGACCCGATTATTACACGGTAATTTTTTTTATTAATTATAAAGTTTAATTTGTATGTCAATAATAACTCTATAATTCATAGCTTATAGTGATTTTTAAACCCTGTTTTATTTCTAAGTCTATACTTTTTTTAGCTTTTCTTATAAATGCTAATTTAGTAATAGCTCAAGAGCATGAGATAAACACAATAGAAATAAACAACAATAATTATAGTACATTTTTACCTAAAAAACTATTTATTGATGACCATGGGTTTCTTTGGTACTCTACATACAATGGGATAGTAAAAGAAATGGGAGGTGAAAATTCTTATTTTTTTAAATACAATACTCCAAAAGATGTAAATATTTTAACTACCAATGCTTTTGCCCAAACATCAAAAAACAAACTTTTAACCTGTACTGATGGTGGTTTTAGTATTCTAGACTTAAAAACTAAACAGTCTAAATGGATTAGCACTAATTATCCAGAGTCTAACTTAACTGTTAATTTCACCTCTGTAAAAGAAGATTCTAAAGGTAATTTATGGTTAGGAACAGATAAGAATTATGTATACTGCTATACTAATAAAGCAGAGCTTATCTACACTAAACTTCTTAAAAGCAAATACACTAGTAAAGAAAAATTACGGACTCCAATATCTAAAATGGAGATTGTTGAAATTCTTAAAGACGACTCCTTTATTGTTGTTCAAAATAATAAGTGGTACCATATAATTGATGGTTTAAGCTATTTTATGTTTGATACAAATAAAGCCTTTGGAATTAAAGAAAATACGTCTACAATACTCATTCCTAATGGTTCTGTACTTGCCAAAAACGAATCTGGGTACTATAACTTTAATGGAGAACAATACTTTTATAAATATTTAGCAGAAATAGACAGACAAATTATTCAATTACCGTATAAACAAGCCCAGTTTATACCTAACAACATTAGTGCAAATTTCTATAACACTCTTAATTTTATAAGTTTAGATGAAAATAATCTAGTTGGTTTTAGGCTAGAAAAAGAAAATAAAACATTTACTCTTAGTGAGGTTGAAAGATTCACGTTTAAACGCAGAATTAACAATGTTCTATATGACAAAAATGGCTATTTCTGGTTACATACAGAATATGGTATAAGTAATTTAAGATATAGCGGATTAGGTTTTAGGAAGTATTTAGAAAAGCAAAACGTTAGTTGTCGTGGACTTACTGAAAACGCTCAAGGCGATATAACGATTTTAACTTATAATGGTATTTTTAACAAAAAAAAAGATTCTAGTTTTTTTGAGAAAGTTAGTTATATAAAAGATGAAGAAAAGCATAATCTAGTAACTGCGCTTTCTTATAATTTTTATAAACCAAACGATAACGAATATTGGTTTTTTGGTTATAGCGATACTTTAGTTCATTACAATTTAAAAGAAGATCGTTTTACTACATATAATTTCCCTACTAAAACGATTAATATTCTTGATTTATTACCAATAAAAGATGCAACATTTTTATTAGCAACGTCTATTGGTCTTTATGAATTTGATTTACATACTAAAACATTCAAAAATGTTAGTAATTTAAGCGAGACCATTAATCTTGATCAAACTCAAATAAAAGTTCTTTATCAAAATCGCGATAAATCTAACTTATGGATTTCAACTGATGGAGAACATGCGCTAGTTAGAGTCAATACAAAAACTGGCAAAGCCATATCTTTTAATAAAGACAATGAACAGTTTCCCTTAATAGACAATACCGTTAAAGTTATTCATGAAGATAGTGAAAACATTATATGGTTAGGCACGGATAATGGTTTACAAAAAGTGAATCCGGTAGATTATTCGTATAAGAATTACACAATAAATTCGGGGTTACTAAATCATAATATAGCTTCAATAATTGAAGAAAATGAAAATTTATGGATAGGAACTTATTATGGGTTAATTAGATTAAATAAAACAACAGATGTTATTCAGTCTTTCTATAAAAAAGATGGTTTAACACATAATGAATTTAATATAAAATCTGCCTTTAAATGTTCTAATGGAGACCTCTATTTTGGAAGTTTAAATGGGGTGAATAGTTTTAGCCCTAAAAACATTGCTAAAATAAATCAAGAAAAGCACACTATATTTTTAGCAGAATACGAATTATATGATAAAGACATAAAAGCCAACAAAACAGTAGTTGCTGTAGGAGATACAGTATCAAAATTTATTATTCCTAACCAACAAAACTATCTTACGCTTAAATTTGCAATTAATGATATATTAAATCCCGACAAAAACATATATCAATATCGCATTAAAGAGAATTCTAATGAATGGATTAATCTAGGTAATTATAGCACACTTCAATTTAGAGGCTTAAATCCAGGTGATTATAACTTAGAAGTTCGCGGATTTTCATCTAATGGAAATGAAACTAATACGCTTAATTTTGAGATAGTTATTAAACAAATATTCTATAAACAATATTGGTTTATTGCTCTCAATTTTTTAGCACTAATTCTTTTCTTTACAATTAAAAATAATAGAAAGAGAAAACGATTAAAAATTCAATACGAGCAAAAAAACAAAATACTCCAATTAGAAGCTAAAGCTATGCGTGCTCAAATGAATCCTCATTTCATTTTTAATACACTTAATGGTATGCAAAGCGTCATGATATTAAAAGGAGAACGAGAAGCTAATAAATACTTTAGCGCCTTTTCGAGACTGCTACGCATTACTTTGGACATGAGTAATACAGAGTATATTCCTTTAAAAGATGAAATTGAATATTTAAAATCGTATTTAGAATTAGAAAACTTAAGGCTTAATAATCGTATTGATATTAAATTAAATATTGACAGCAATTTAAATGTAAGTGATCATTGTATACCGTGTATGCTATTTCAACCTATAATTGAGAATGCCTTAATCCATGGGTTAACACCTATGAAAGAAGATTTAAAACTGACTATCAATTTTAAAAAACAAGATAACTTTCTTATTGGAGAAGTTATTGATAATGGTATTGGCCGTAAAAAAGCACAAGAGCTAAAAGCAAAAAGAGATAGCAAACACAAATCATGGGCAACACATATAATGAATGAGCGTATTTCTATTTCTAATACAATAATGAACGAAAAAATTAGCAGGGAAATAATTGACCTTGTGGACATTAATGGAAATGCAATAGGAACCAAAGCTATTTTAAGGATTCCGTTAACTAATAAATCTTTAGAAAAAATCACTACTTAAAATAAATTTACTTAACTTAGAGTCAACCCCTTAAGTTTTCGCTATGACAAAAGTAAATGCCATAATTGTGGATGACGAAGTAAATAATGTAGACTTACTAGTCCATTTTTTAACTCAATACTGTCCAGATATAAATATTATTGGAAAAGCCACAACAAAGAGTGAAGGCGTGTCTTTAGTTAACGAACTTAAGCCTGAACTTTTGTTTTTAGACATCATGCTTGATCAAGGTACAGGATTCGATTTACTAGAAGAAGTTACTTTTAACGAAACAAAAATAATATTTGTTACTGCATTCGATGAATTTGCTATTAAAGCTTTTAAATATAATGCTGTTGATTATATTTTAAAACCAATAGAAATAGATCAACTTATTAAAGCTGTAGAAAAGGCTTGCTTAGATATTAGCCATCATAAATTTACAGAAAGACATCAAGTACAAAACTTATACAGAACAGTTACCAATAATAATTTACCTCTAAATTTAATAGCAATTCCTTCTAAAGACAAAATAGATTTTGTTAAAATAGAAGACATTATTTATATCAAATCTGAAGGGCGCTATTCTATTTTCAATCTTAAAGGTAACAAGCAAATAGTTGCTACTAAAAACCTTGGAGAATACGAAACAATGTTAGATGCTAATACCTTTTTTAGAATACATAATAGCTATCTTATTAACCTTACTAAAGTTTTAAGCATTAATAAATCTGGAGGAAACTATTGTGTTATGGAGAATAGTGAACAGCTACCAATAGCCAAAAGAAGACAAGACCAATTACACCGGTTTCTTAAAATAAAATAAGCTATTTTTAACAAGCAAACTACTACATTTTTTCATTATCAAGTTCTCTTAAAGCCACCTATTACACAAAAGGCACCATTTATTACACATCATATCGCAAAACACTGGTATTCAACTACATTTGTAATTGAAATGAGCTGGTTACTCATTTCTAAGTTTAGTTAGTGCTATGATTTCCTTAATCTAGTTACTAAACTTATTGATTAATAGCGGAAAAAGGCTCACTTATGTGGGCCTTTTTTAGTTTATCTACAGTATTAAATTTATTAATCTAGCTTTTTAGAAGTTGAGACCATCATTTCAAAAAGTTTTCAAAAATTATCCCTGTATAACTGGCTACTTTTATAAAGTAAAGCGGAAGTCGAAAAGCTAATAGAGTAGACAACACATAAAAAATAAACCATGAGCAAATCGTTATTAAAGAATTTTAAAGAAAAAGCTATTTTATCTAATAAAACAATTAGTAAAATTAATGGAGGTAGTGCAGAACTAGATCCTATTTATAGAATAGACGGAGATTTTGTATATACATACACACACGGACAATAAGTATCAATTAATCAAACGGGTTAAAAGATTTTAATCCGTTTGTATTATAGTATGAATTAACGATAGTGATTAATTTAGGTTATTCTATTAAAGTTTTTTCAATAGCTAAATATTTAACAAGTCCATGCCCTTCACTTTTCCAATTTCCACTGAGGTCTTTGGGTATAATAAAAAAATCGCCACTATAAAAAGTCTTTTCAATTCCCTCTAGGTTTTTTATAGTTACTTGACCTGATAATATTTGGATTAACATTTCTTTTGCTTGTTTTATTTTCCATTGAGAAGGTTTTTCTGCTTTTAAGCTCACTGTTAACTCTATACCTTTTCTTAGGGTTTCTATATATTTCCCGTCATTATCTAATTTAATATGTGCACCAGAAAGCGTAGATTTTTTGAATAACTTGTGTTCTAAATTTTCTGATATAAAAGATGAATCTGCTCTTTTTGTTGTAATTACAGACAACTCATAATGAAGATTGTTTCCTGCCTTTATTTCCCATTCACCAGTATAACCTTTAGGGGCAAAAAAATAATCATTTGAATGAAATAACTGAACTTTCCCTTTTTTCGGTTTGATTACTGCCTCTCCATGATACATATATATAAACTCATCAAACCAAAAATTTTTAAAATTATTGTTCCACGTTTCAGTAGAAACAACATACACACTTATATCTTCTCCTTTATATAATTGTTTTTGATAAAAATCTTTTTCTGGTTCATCTTTTAAGTTTACTTTTTTTAAGCCAACTCCTGATAATGTAGATTTATCTAGAAGTATGGGTTCAAGTAATTTATTTTGAGCATTTATTATTTCTGAACTTAGAAATAGTAACCAAATTATTGTTATAGTTTTAATATTCATTTAGTTTCTTTTTAGCTTTATTCTATCTCTCATTCAATGGGCTACTTATTTAATAAAATCAACAATAAAATTTCGACAACTGCTTTCAGCTCCATTAGCAATGTCATCATATAATTCACGATGATTTTTATTTCTTATGTATAAAAAAGTGACCGCTTGAAATTCGGTTTCTATAATTTTTTCCTCAAATACATTAGTATATCCAATCATATTTGAATCAGAAATTAAAAGCATGGGAACCGACATTTCATTAATAAAAGTTGTTGGAGAAGCATTCAAATGTTCTGCTTCGGTGTCACCAAATACAGCATTTACATGTTGCTCTACCAATTCAGGACGAGAACCATTAGCGAATGCATTTTTGTAATCAGGTATATCATATGTACCGCTAATAGGAATTACGCCTTTTATGTTAGATTTATCTAGCCCAACATTTTGCAAATAACGATTATCTAAGCTAAGTAATGCTGCTAAATGTGCTCCAGAAGAGTAACCTCCAACATATATTCTTTCCTTGTCGTAACCATACTCATCTGCATGATCGTATAACCATCGAAAAGCAGTAGCAATATCTTTTATATGTTCAGGATGTTTTACACCAGTAGTTCTTAAAGGGTTTTGAAAAACTGCTGAACTTAATCTATGACCAACTGAAGCAACTGCTATATCTTCACGGGCTATTCTTTTCACAAAGTTCATTTCTCGATGTCTATCTACTAATGCCCATGCACCACTACCAATCCAAAGTAATAACGGAGGCTTTATTTTATTTTTTGGAAGTACTAAATTGAGTCTTTGCAAAGAATCTACTTCTATGTTTTCTTTGTTAACATAAGAAATATTGTTTATTACTGTTAGTCCATCACTCAAAATAAAAGGTTCTAACACAGAAAAAGGAATGTCTCCATTTTCTAAAACTAATCTATGGAATTCCTTTAGATTAAAGTTTGGTTTTTTTTCTAACAAAGTTCTCCATTTTAGTATTTTATCTGCTCCATATTTATAAGTAATTACTTGAGCAGGCCAGTTTCTCATTCGTTTTATTTCTCGTTTTGCAATGTCATCCTGATCTTTAATATGTTTTTTCCAATATTCCATAGCGCGATCATTATTCCAGCCATAATAATTCATACCTATATCAAGGACGACTCTTACCGATCTAATTAAATCCCATTCCCATTTGCCTAATTCATCATAAATATTTTCATAGGCACCAATTTCAGTTCCTAATTCTTCTATATAAGCAGCCCAGCCTTCACGGTAACCAGAATAATTAAACAGCTCTTGAATTGGGGATCTTTCTAACGTTTTTTTAAGTTGAATTTGGTAATGATGTCCTGGATTGGCTTCATGAAGATAGATCCAAGCAATTTGTCTTTTATTAAAAGGGCGATTGAAATAGTTATAGTAAAAAGTCTTCTCGTATGCTCTGTAAAAAGCTGGTGTTTGAATGTCACTTTCTTCAGTATATCTTTTAATAGTATGAGCAGGAAGGTTTTTCATAAAAGGAAAATAAGTGGGTAATATTTTAGAGACCTGTTCCTTTTTCGCTTTAAAAGCCGCTTGTATGTCCTCAGGATCTTTATAAAAGAAATTAGATGTATTTATATGTTTATTAAACTCTACCTCATCTAAACCCGATTTTTGTTGAATGGCACTAATTTTATTTTTGATTTTTTCCACTTCTAATTCCCCAAACTCGAACAGTTTTTCTGGGCTAGCTTCTCTATCTACCCAATAATGTAACAAATAGCGATACCAATCTTTACCTATAGAAATATCGTAAACACCATTCTCGGGAATTGGCACAGAAGGATCTTTTAGCCATCTTTTTTCAAGATAAATGCGTTCTACATTTAGATTAATTTGATACCTCATGAGCTCAAACGAAATACGATCTTTTTTTGATAAACTGTAACGATCTATTCCTTTAATTTTATCGGCTAATTTTAAAAAAGCCTCTTCTTGTTTTTGAACAAGACTTAAACTCTGTATACTTTTAAGATTCTCTTTATAATCAATTTTAAAATCCGGTAAATGCAACTCTTTATAAACTTGCACAAACTCTTTCATAACATCTTGAAAATCATTGTTTTGAGAGTTGCAACTAAATGAGAAAAGGAAAACTACTGAAATTAGTATGATGGTTCGATGCATAATATTTAATAGGCTATTATTTTTTAATCTAAAATAGTACTGAAGTCCTATTATTCTTTTGTAAAATATTGCTAATTTTTAAAATAGGAAGGAGAGACACCAAAATGAGCTTTAAACTTTTTTGAAAAAGCAGCTAGATCATAATAACCTAAATCAAAAGCAATTTTTGAAATGAATTCATTTTTAGTTTGGAGACTATTTTTAGCTTCTTCCATTCTAAGTGCAGTCTGCATTTCTTGCGGAGAACAATTAAAGCAATGCTTGAATAATCTTAGTAATTGAAATTTAGATATACCAACATGCTCAGCCAATTCATCCAATAAAATATTATTCCTATAATTTTTAATGATATATTCTTTAGTTTGAAGAAGTTTTGGAATAATGTATTGTTGAGTAGTTTCTTTTTTAGCTAGAGTATAAATTTCTTTTCTGAAATGTAATATATTTTCGGAGAATGATTGAAGATGATTAGAAATGTTTGTGAGAGATTCGTGCTCCAATGGTTGTTGTCCATTTTCATCCATATAAGCACCCATTTGATTAAGTTGATGCCCTATTGAAGTAGAATTTGTAAGGTTAAATGCTTGATTAAACAAGAGGTTATTATCAAGTATTTTTTTTATATCAATTTTTGGAGCCACACACGATAAATCAATACATACTCCTTTAGCTACTGCAGATTGATTTATAATATGTGTTTCGAAATGAGTGTTTGGGCGAACTAAAATAAAATGACCTTCTTTTACTGGAATAATTCGCTTATTGATATAATACACTTCTTTGCCTTTAGCAACATATTTTAGAGCTAGACCAGAAGTAAGTCCTTTAAAAAAATACTCTTCATTCGCATTAGAGTATTTAATTAGTCCAGATTTACTTTTATGTTTTACTATGTTAGAAAATATATTTGTCATAAAATATTAATTGCATAGAAAATAGAATACAATTTACATTTATTTGATTTGAGAATGATATTACAGTTGTTAATTTTCACTTTTTTTGTAGTTACCACCAATGGCTAATTACTCTTTTCTTTTATTTCTTTTATAACTTCTGTACTAACCCAATAAATATCTTCATTAGATGTGTAAAATAAGTACTTCCCATCTGCAGTAACAAATGGGCATAATTCATGATTTTTAGTGTTAATAGCCTTTCCCATATTTATAGATTTAGACCATGTTCCATTAGAGTTTTTAAAGCTGATGTAGAGATCACCTCTTCCAAATCCTTCTGATCGTGTAGAACAGAAAATAATATATTTTTCTTCTGGATCTATAAATACATCTGCCTCATAATCAATTGTGTTAATTGAATCTCCTAAAGAAATCGCTTTTTGAAATTTTCCATCTATGAATTCCGAATAGTAAATATCTTGATCAAAACCTTTTCTTTCTTTAGATGCGTTTTTATTAGAAGAAAAATACATAGTGCCTTTATTAGTAAATGAAATATAATATTCATTTCCTGAAGAATTAATTTTTGTTCCCGCATTAATAGGTTCTGACCATCCATTTTCAGTTCTCTCTACATACCAGATATCAATATCTTCTTTTTCCTCTCCTAAACCATCTATAGCTCTATTAGAAATAAAATATAATCTGTTTTCATTAGGAGATAGAAATGGATCATTATAACTATAGCGTTTATGCGATAGAATTGTTTTTGGTTTAGACCAGTTATCCTCGTTAAGCTCTGAATATCGAATTTCACTCTTTCCATTTACATCTACTCCATAATAAAACTCAGTTGTAGTTGCATTAAAAACAGAACCAAATTCATATTCTTCTGTAGAAATAAAATTTGGTGCAAACATTTTTGGCATAATCCCCGGTTTTTCCTGCCCCATATACTTCCCTTTCATTTTAATAGCACGAACTTTATTTTTATTTGCACCATTTCTTAAAAGAAATTGAGAAATATTTTTAGCCTTAATTCTTTTCGAAATTTCTAAAGCAGAACTTCCTCTATCATTCGTACTATTAACATTAACACCATTGTCAATAAGCTTTTTAATAAATGTACTATCCTTTTTCAAAACAGCTAATTCAATTAATGATGCGCCATACTTATTTATCCAATTACTATTAAGCTGTGATTGAATTAGTAAATCGAAATATTTTTTGTTGTCATATTGAACAGCAATATGCATTGGTGTTTTTTTCTGGTTGTCTTCCCCGTTTATGTTTATTCCTTTTTTTATTAAGAAATTAAAGACTTGTTCTTTTTTACAAGCAACTGCCCAATGAAGTATTGATCTTCCTCGATTATCTTTTATATTAATTGAAGTATTTAAAAGCATACTATCCAGCCTCGCTAAGTTTCCTTGACAAGCTGTTCTATATATATTTTGCGCTAATAAACTATGAGTAATTAATGTTAAAACTATACCTATCAATATCCTTTTCATTTTTTAAATTTTAGATAACGATTTGTTCGTGTATGAAAAGTAGACAATCTATTTATCTACTTTTTTTAAAGTAATTTACAAAATAAAAATAATAGCGATTTGAGTTATAATTCAAATCGCTATTACTTATATCCGTTTATTATATAGAACGTATTATTTTTAAGTATCGTTTTTTTAAATACTATATATATTTACTTTCCTAACATCAATAATTCGTTAACTACCACTTCTGTTGTATAACGTTTCATTCCATCTTTATCTTCCCAAGATCTAGTTGTAAGCTTCCCTTCTATAGCAATTTCTTTACCTTTTGTAAGATACTTTTCAATAATTTCTGCTGTTTTTCCCCAAGCTACAATATTATGCCATTGGGTATCTGTAATTTTTTCTCCACTAGCATTTTTATAACTATCATTTGTTGCGATAGAAAATTTAGCAAGTGTTTTTCCCGATTCTAAATTGATGATTTCTGGATCATTTCCTAAGTTACCAATCAACTGTACTTTGTTTTTAAGCGTGTTCATAATTTCTAAAATTTTTAATTGTTAAACAGTTAATACTATCGAGTTCTAATGTTTCGACACTGCAAAGATGCTATGACTCACAAAGATTAATCGGTAACTACTTATTTAATGTCGGTTGTAAACGTTTGTAGTCGTTTGTAATTATTTATGAAGTTCTATATTTGGAATAATTTTTGATGATTTGATTACCTTTAACTAATAAACCATAATCAAAATATGAAAAGCAAAAAACAAAAATTCTATTTCTTCATTTTTCAGCTTATTGCTTTTCAATTTATTATCGCTCAAAACGATATAACAAACTCTAACTTAATCACTAAATATGAAAATTATAGCGAGTTGCCTAGAGAAGTTGTCTATTTACATCTTAATAAATCTACATATATTAAAGGTGAAGCTTTAGGTTTAAGCGGTTATGTTATAGATAAGGAAACCAAACGTCCTTCTGCATTAACAACAAACCTATATTGTGTTATTGAAGATAGCAACAATAAAATTATTAAAAGCAAATTAATTAGAGTAAATAATGGTTATTTAAAAAGTGTTTTTAGTATAGATGGTTTATTTACATCAGGAGAATACACTGTTAAAGCTTACACTAATTGGATGAAAAATTTTGACGAGCAAAACATATTCATCGAAACTATTACAATTATTGATCCAGAAACAACGTCTATAGTTAAAAACAAAACCCTAAAAAATAATATTGATGCGCAATTTCTACCAGAAAGTGGCCATTTACTAGTTGAAGCAAAAAATACTGTTGGAGTTATTTTAAAAAATGAAGACGGTTTTGGTATACCTGATATTACAGGGACTATTTTTGATAAAGACAACAACCAAATAACAACTTTTAAAACAAACAAATTGGGTGTTGGTCGTTTTTTATTAACGCCACAAAATAATCAAGACTATACTGTTAAAATTGATCACCTTGGCAAGTCTTTTAAATATAAAATTGATTCTATAGAAAGGAAAGGTATTACGCTTTCATTAAGTTATACAGATAAAAATGTGGCTTTAAATTTTAAAACCAATACAAAAACACTGTCTTCAATAAAGAATAAAACATATAAACTAGCCATACATAATGGGGATCTTATTAAGATTACAGATATTAAAATTAACAATCTAGAGGTTTCTAAATTAATCAAGTATGATGTATTATCTCCAGGAATAAATATTTTTACTCTTTTTGATGAAAACGACAAGCCTATATTGGAGCGACTATTTTTTAACTACAACGGGATTGATCTTTTAAAATCTGGAAAAACAAGTATTACCAAATCTAGCGATTCTCTTAATTTTAAAGTCAATCTACAGCAACTAAAAACTGGTCACAATATAAACGTATCTATATTACCAGAAGGTACAAAGTCTTACAATAGACACCATAACATATTATCTTATTTATACCTTCAGCCCTATATTAATAGTTACATAGAAAATGCAGCTTATTATTTTACAAATATTAATAGGCAAAAAAAATACGAGCTTGATAATTTACTAATCACTCAAGGTTGGAGTAGTTATAGTTGGAATACTATTTTTAATACTGTTCCTACTAATAGTTATTTGTTTGAAAATGGAATTACATTTAAAGCCAATGTAAATAATCCTAAATCTAATCAATATCTTATATATGCCTTAAAAGAAACTAAAGGCGACTTATTTACATTAAACGAAGGAGAAACGACCTTTCAAAAAAATGGAATGTTCCCAGAAGAAGGCGAAACAATTAGAGTAAGTGAAATATCAAAAAAAGGAAAAACAAGTGATCCAACACTATACTTACAGTTCTATCCTACTATTATTCCAGTTTACGAAACAGATTTCTTTTCTTTAAAACCAAAAGCTAATACCAGTACATTAAGCACTACAATCCCAACATTAAAAGAATCAATGTTAAATAAAACTTTACAACTCGATGAAGTCTCTATTGAAACAAGAAAAGAATTAACTAGAACTCAAGAATTAGAAAAAAGATCTTGGGGAGATATTGATGTTTTTGGGGATAAAGAAAGAAGAAATACCCCAAGTTTGGCTGTATACTTTAGTAAGAAAGGCTATATTTCACAAATTAACAATGGAGAACTTATACTAACGCATAGAACACGTGGAACTCCTGTGGTTTTTCTTAATGATGTTTTACTAACTAATATTGGTTTCCTTTCTACTCTAGACATGTCTGTTGTAGATTATATTGAAATCTTAAAATTTGGCGCAGGTGAAGGTATTAGAGGTGGAGATAAAGGCGTTATAAAAATATATACCGATCCATTTCGTAAACCCAGTGGTAACCTCTCTAATAAATTTCAAGAATACAAAATCCCTATTACATTTGATACTAAAAAGAAAATGTATATTCCTAAGTATCGTTTTTACAAGGATCCTTTCTTTAAAGAATATGGCGTTATCGGTTGGGCTCCTAACTGTACAATAGATAGTAATGGCAATCTAGATTTTAAAATCTACAATACTAATACAGAAACCATTAAATTATTTATTGAAGGTATGACTAGTGATGGTAAATATATAGTAGACGAAAAAACAATTTCAATTAATTAGATAAAAAAAGCGAACTTTCGTTCGCTTTTAATTTTTATTATGAAATAAAATAATCCAATTATAAGCATTTACATTCGGATCCGCCTCTACATGATAATCCAACTGTCTCAGATGGACAAACAGGTTCAAATCCATCAGATGGGCATACATAATAAGATGTAACCGTTAAAGGGCCTTTTCCATTAATAGAATTTAATTTAGAAATAGATTGCTTGTTTAGTTTTAATGATTTAAGTTTTTGTTTTTTCATGATTTAAAAAAGTATTAATTAATAACTCTTAAAGATAATCAATAAACATTACTTATTAACATATGTTAATCATTAAATCCTACTTAAACACCTAAAAAACAAACTATTACATTTTACTACGTATCTGTAATCGTTTGTAGTCGAATATAATTGTATATTGAATGAAATTTTTCCGATCATGAAGAATGCATTCATATTTACATTTATAATATTATTTTTTAGCTGTAAAGCGCAAACCAATACTCTAAAATTTTCAAAAAACACAATTTCTCCAAAGGCCAATTTATCTCAAGTTTCATGGATAGCAGGACATTGGAAAGGAGAAGCTTTTGGTGGAATTACTGAAGAAATTTGGAGTCCACCTTTAGGGGAATCAATGATGTTTTCTTTTAAGTTAGTTACTAAAGGCAAAGTCGTCTTTTATGAGCTTGGAGGCATTAGAGAAGTAAATGACACATTATTATTTCAATTAAAGCATTTTGGAAACGACTTTAAGGGCTGGGAAGAAAAGGATGAAACTGTAGATGCTAAACTTATTAAAATTGAAGATAACCGTGTTTATTTTGATCAATTTACATTTGAAAACGTAAGTGACAACGAAATGAATATTTATGTTGTGATTGAAGACAACGGAAAAACGGAAGAAATAAAATTTAACTACAAAAAATAAAAATGACATTCAATATAGAAACAGAACGCCTCTTATTGAGAGAATTGAGAAGTAGTGATTTAGATGGCATGTTTGAGTTAGACTCAAACCCAGAGGTGCATCGATATTTAGGTAATAAGCCTATTAAAACCAAAGCAGAAGCTAAAACAATTTTAGATAGTGTAATAAATCAATACAAAGAAAGAGGTATTGGTCGCTGGGCAGTGATTAATAAAGACACAAATGAATTTATGGGTTGGTCTGGAATACGACTAAATACTGAATATAATATGAATGGTTTTACCAAATATTATGATGTTGGATACAGATTAATAGAACGCTTTTGGGGAAAAGGCTATGCTACAGAATCTGGTAAAGCCGCTGTAGATTATGCATTTAATGTTATGAAATTACCCGAATTATATGCAACAACAGAAATGGGTAATCAAGCCTCTCACAATGCACTTTTAAAACTAGGACTTACTTATATTGAAGATTTCTATTTTGAGCAAGAGGATCTAGATTTAAGATGGTATAAAATTGAAAACAAATAATTATGCAAAAAGTGTGTCCAGAGTGTGGTGATAAAATTGTAGGTAGAATAGACAAGAAATTCTGTAGTGATGGTTGTCGTAATGCTCATAATAATAACATAAATAAAGATGCTAAAAACCTTATTCGAAACATTAATAATCGTTTAAGGAAAAACTGGCGTATTTTAGAAAGTTTAAACCCAGATCAAAAAACGAAAACAACAAAAACAAAACTAATAGAAAAAGGATTCGACTTTAATTATTTTACAAGTACCTATACAACTAAAATTGGCACTATTTACTATTTTGTTTACGATCAAGGATACTTACCTTTAGACAACGATTTTTACGCATTAGTTAAAAGAAAATAAAAATGAAAAGACTATTAAGTATATTCTGTTTATCCCTATTAATTTCAGGTTGTAATGAAAAAACTGAAGAAAAAAAAGACATTACAGTTTCTAAAACTATAACAGAAAAAACAGTTGCCTTTAACCTAGACAAAGCAAATTACCTCTACCATTTTGCATACGATTGCATTGATCAAGAATATCCAAACAAACTAAATCAAGTTATTGGTGATGCTTCTTATTTAAAAACACCTAAAGAATTACATCCATCATTTTATGGCTGTTTCGATTGGCATTCATCTGTACATGGGCATTGGACACTCGTTAATTTATTAATTGAATTTCCAGAATTTGACCAAAAAGATGCTATTATAAAAAAACTTAAGGCAAACATTACTAAAGAGAATATTGAAAATGAGGTGAAATATTTTGATGACGTCCATAATAAAACCTTTGAGCGAACTTATGGTTGGGCTTGGCTTTTAAAATTAGCCGAAAGTTTAAATGAATACAAAACGGAAGAAGGTAAAAAGTTAGCTCAAGATTTAGCGCCATTAACTAAACTTATTGAAGATAAATTTATTGAGTTTCTAAACAAACTTAACTACCCAATTCGAGTTGGTGAACACCCAAACACCGCTTTTGGGATGTCTTTTGCTCTCGATTATGCTAAAAAATATAATAAAGATCTAGAAGCTGTAATAATAAAAAAAGCAAAAGAATTTTATTATAATGATGCTAACTGTCCTTTAAGTTGGGAACCTGGAGGATTTGATTTTTTATCACCTTGCTTACAAGAGGCCGCATTAATGTTAAAAGTATTACCAAAAAATGAATATATAATATGGTTGGATACATTTATGCCTGGATTTAGAAATAATCCAAGTGAAAATATTGAGGTTGTAGAGGTTGTAGACAAAAGTGATGGTAAAATGGCGCATTTAGACGGTTTAAACTTTAGCCGCGCTTGGTGTCTATATGAAATGGGTAAAGTTCTAAATAACAACAACATGATTACTTTGGCTAATACTCACTTTAATTCAAGTTATAGTAAAATGGACTCCGGAGAATATGCTGGAGCTCATTGGTTAGCTTCTTTTGCTGCTTATGCGCTAAAAGCTGGAAAATAAATATCTGTAACAAAATATACATTATCGCTACCAATTTATATGGAACAACCAATTATAATATTTATTATTCTTCTTGTAACTGGAGTATTACTATTTCTAGGCTATTACTATTCTAAAAAAAATACCATTTTAAGAGAATTAAAGAAAACACGTAAAAAACAAATTCCTAATGTTAAAGAGAATGAATATGCTAAAGTTATTGGCAAAGCATTACATGTTCACGAACCCTTAATCGCACCACTTAGTGGAAGAAAATGCGTATACTACTATGTCCATATTCAAAAAAAAGGAGATAAAAGCTGGCATACCTTTATAAAAGAAGAACAAGCTCAAGATTTCTTTATAGAAGTTAATAGTGAAATGGCTATAATTAAACCAGATAATTTTCCTAAAAAGACATTTGTAGTTGAGGATTTTAAAACTAAATCTGGTTCTTTTAATGATGCTACACCGGAATTAGAACGTTTTTTAAATAAACATGGTAAAGAAAGTAAAGGTTTTTTTGGCTTTAATCGACAACTTCGTTACAAAGAAGGCATTATAGAGCTACAGGAAAACATAGCTGTAAAAGGTATTGGAAAATGGAAACCTTTAAAAGAACCTATAGAAGGTTACAATTATTCAAAAATATTAACGCTTACAGGAACAGAAAATAAAAAATTAATTATTACCGACTTACCTGAAGGATTAAAACGTGTAGATAATAGATTATAAATTTATTTCCAATTCTGTTGCTTTAATTGCATTGCTGCCTTTAAAATATCTTTCTGACTTATCTGCCCTACTAATTTCCCGTCTTTAACAATAGGAAAACGACGACGTTTAGAGCTTAAAAACTGTTTTGCAGCATCAAAGATATTTAGGTTACCATCTATAGTTTCTACATTCGTTACCATATGCTTTTCAATAGAGTTATCATCCATTGGCATATTATAATAACGACTATCACTAATTTGTTTTATGCAATCTCCTTCAGAAATAACTCCAATTAGTTCGTTTTTCTCATTAACTACTGGACCTCCAGAAATACGATGTTTAATTAATGTATTCACTACATCTTCTATAGATTGTGTCGCCCTGAAGGTTATAAGATCTCGAGTCATATAATCACTTACCTTAAAAGGCGTGCTTTCTGTAGTCTGTTGTTGAATTTTTCGTGCGCCTTGAAAACTTTTGATTCCCATAATAATTTAGTTTTAAAGAATAATACTAAAGTTACTGATTTTAAAACACTTAACCTAAACTCTCAATACATCTATTATTTTATTACTTTTATAATAACTAATACCCGCTACAAAAATGATTAAAAAAGCTATTGCACTGCTTATTATATGCTTTGCCATCTATTTAAGTTTTGATGCGCTGCTTCCTAATAAGATTTCGAATCTAGACACTCCATTAAATCAATTTTCAACTGAAAGAGCTTTATTACAGCTCTCTGAAATTTCAAAAAAACCACATTATGTTGGAAATGAAGAACACGCCAACGTTAGAGGTTATATTATTTCAGAATTAAAAAAACTAGGTTTAGAAACTCAAGTCCAAGAAGGTTATACAATGAGTAAATGGGGAAATATAACCAAACCTAAAAACATTTTAGCACGATTAAAAGGTACAAAAAGTGGCAAAGCATTAATGTTACTAACGCATTATGATAGTAATCCACATTCATCAATTGGAGCTAGTGACGCAGGATCTGGAGTGGTAACTATTTTAGAAGGATTACGTGCCTTTTTGGCTGATAAAAAACAACATAAAAATGATATTGTTATTTTAATTTCTGATGCTGAAGAACTTGGATTAAATGGTGCAGATTTATTTGTTAATAAACATGAATGGGCAAAAGACATTGGTTTAGTATTAAACTTCGAAGCTCGAGGAAGTGGTGGACCAAGTTATATGCTTATTGAAACCAATGGCGGTAATGCGAATTTAATGAAGGAATTTGTTGAAGCTAATCCTAAATTTCCTGTCGCAAATTCTTTGGCTTATAGCATTTATAAAATGCTACCTAACGATACAGATTTAACTGTTTTTAGACGTGATGGAAATATTGACGGATTTAACTTCGCATTTATTGATGATCATTTTGATTATCATACTGCTTTAGATACTTACGCTAGACTAGATAGAAATACTTTAGAGCATCAAGGCTCTTATATTATGCCTTTGCTAAATCATTTTAGTCAAACCGATTTAAATAACATAAAAAGCACAGAAGACTACATCTACTTTAATGTTCCTGTTCTGGGAACTATAACCTATCCCTTTGCTTGGGTTTTTCCAATGCTAATTATTGCATTTGTTGTTTTTATTAGCTTAATAATTAACGGTTTAAAAGCTAAAACGCTACAGGCAAAAGCTATTAAAAAAGGCTTTATCTCCTTTTTAAGCGCTCTATTTATAAGCGCTTTAATTACTTTTATTAGCTGGAAAGGGATTATGCTGCTCTATCCAGAATATAATGAAATGCTACAGGGTTTCACTTACAATGGACATATATACATTTGGTTTTTCTTATGGTTAACACTCTTAATTTGTTTTTACATATACCAAAAAGTATATGAAATAAGTAATACAGCTAGTTTATTAATAGCTCCAATTGCAATTTGGTTAGTTATATGTACAGTGATTGCATTAAAACTAAAAGGCGCTAGCTTTTTTATTATACCTGTTTATTTTGCTTTACTAGCGCTTTTTATATTAATAAGACAGAAAAAACCTAATATTATTGTTATGGCAATATTATGTATCCCTGCTTTATTTATTATAGCGCCTTTAGTAAAAATGTTCCCAGTAGGTTTAGGTTTAAAAATACTATTTGTTAGTGCTATTTTTATAGTATTACTCTTTGGATTATTGCTTCCAGTATTAGGCTTTTTAAAGCATAAAAAACGTTGGGCTTATCTGTTTAATATATTAGCTGCAATAACCCTTATAATTGCACATTTCAATTCAAAATTTAAACCAGACACTCCAAAACCTAATAGTTTAGTTTATGCATTAAATGTTGATGAAAATTCAGCTGTTTGGGCAACTTATGATTCTACTTTAGACAATTATACCAAAAACTTTTTAGGCGATAGCCCTGAAAACGCTAACACTCTTAATACTTTTAGTAGTAAATACGGTTCTGGTTTTACGTTTTCTAAAGTCGCGCCATTTAAAGCTATTGCTCAACCTAAAATTGAAATTTCTAATGATACAATTATTGGTAACACTAGGTCTTTCAATATATGCGTGATGCCCCAACGAAAAGTAGAACGTATGGAAGTATTTGCAGATAGTTCTAATTTATTTAAAAGTTTTAAAGTAAATGGAATAGAAGCTTATCGCCAAAAAGAAGATTCATTGGTTTTTACAAACCGATGGAAAAATAGATTGTTTAGTTATTTTGTTAGCGACGATGAACCTTTAGAAATGCAAATTAGTGTTCCTAAAAATCAAAAAACAAGTATTGAGTTATTTGAAGCTTCTTTTGATTTGTTAGACAACGATTTATTTAGTATTCCTCCTAGAGATATTAATATGATCCCAAAACCATTTATATTAAATGATGCTATTCTTATTAAAAAAACTATAATTATAGAATAATGATATTATTTCTTGATTTTATATAACAAAAAAAGCAACCTCAACAGGTTGCTTTTTTTAAATTTTATAATACTAATTATTTTACCAAATTCTTACACGATCTTCTGGAGCAATGTACATTTTATCTCCTTCCTTAATATCAAATGCTTCGTAAAAAGAATCAATATTTAATAAGGGTTGAACTGCTCTATTCATTCCAGGAGAATGCGGATCTGTTTTTATTCTTGTTTTAAGCGCATCATCACGCATTTTAGTTCTCCAAACCGTAGCCCAGCTCATAAAGAAACGTTGCTCTGGCGTAAATCCATCAATTGGTTCTGGTTTTGCGCCACCTTTATAACTTAATTGTAAAGCATCGTAAGCTGCTAAAACACCTCCTAAATCTCCAATATTTTCGCCTAAAGTAAATTTTCCATTAATGTTTGTTTCTGGTAATACTTCTATAGCACTATATTGGTCTGCTAAATCTGCACCTAAACCTTCAAATTGTTTTAAATCTTCATCTGTCCACCAATTATTAAGATTACCATCTTTATCATAACGTGCTCCAGAGTCGTCAAAACTATGAGAGATTTCATGACCAATAACGGCACCTATACCACCATAATTTACAGCATCATCTGCTGTATAATTATAAAATGGCGGTTGTAAAATTGCCGCTGGAAAAACAATTTCATTATATGCTGGATTAAAATAGGCATTCACAACTTGTGGTGCCATAAACCATTCGCTTTTATCTACTTGCTTTCCTAATTTATCTAAGTCTTTTTTAAAGTTCCAAGCTCTAGCATTTAAAGAGTTTTGAAGGTATGATCCTCCATTATCAACGCTCTTAATTTCTAAAGCTGAATAATCTTTCCATTTATCTGGATAGGCAATTTTAACTTTAGTCGCTTTTAATTTCTCTATAGCTTTCTTTTTTGTTTCTGGACTCATCCAATCAAGCTTATTAATTCTTCCTTCAAATGCTAAAATTACATTTTGAATCATTTTCTTCGCTTTCTCTTTAGCTTCTGGCGGGAATTTTTTATCGACATAAAGTTTTCCTAAAGCTTCTCCTATCGTTCCGTTTAAAGCGCCTAAAGCTCTTTCGTCTCTTGGGCGTTGTTTTTTAGCTCCATTTAAATCTCTTCCATAAAACTCCCAATTAGCTTTTTCTAAATCTGTTGTTAAAAATCCTGCTGCATTATTAAATGTTAACCATTTTAAATACGCTTTCCAGTCATTAACATTCCCTTTAGCTAAAACTTCTTCTAATCTATTAAAATAGCCTACATCTCCAATTATAACTGTATCTAAATCTTTTACACCTATACCTTCAATAAAATTTTTCCAATTTACAGATGGGACCATTTTTTGTAAATCTGCAATAGATCTTGGATTGTAACGCTTACGCGCATCACGTCTATCTACCTTATCCATTTTAGCTTCTTCTAAGCTCGTTTCGAAAGCTAAAATACTTTCTGCTTGCGATTTAGAATCTTCTTCACTATCTCCTAAATATTGTAACATTCTAGAAATATGAGCAACATATTTTTGTCTTTTCTCCTTAGAATCTTCATCATCTTTTACATAATAATCTCTATCTGGTAAACCTGTACTTCCACCACCTAAATACGCAACATTTCTGTTACTATCTTTAGGATCTGAACCAACTCCAAAACCGTATAAACCTCCACCACCTTTTGGCTCCATCTCAATCATGTAAGCCTGTAAATCATCGATGTTATTAATCGCATTAATTTTTGCTAAATAAGGCATCACAGGTTCTATACCTTGCTTATTTCTACCTAAAGTATCCATAATTGTTTGGTAATAGTGTACTGCTTTTTCTTGATCTGATCCTGGTAGGACTTGAATCTTTTCAATGTCTTTATTATCAGACATTGCTGCTTCTAAAATACTTAAAGCGTCTGCGTCTGTTTTTTTACGAAGTTCTTGAAAACTTCCCCATGTAGATCTATCATCTGGAATTTCATTGTTTTCTAACCACTTCCCATTTACATATTTGAAGAAGTCTTCATTAGGTTTAACGGTAGTATCCATAAAATCAAGATTGATTCCTGGAATTTCTTCTAACTGAGCTGTTTCTTTTTTTGCATCTTCTTTACATGCAAAAAAGCATAATACGGCAAAGCCACATATTGCTGTTATTTTTTTCATTTTTACTGGTATTAGTTTTGGTTTTAAGCTTGTAAGTTACTGGATATTTTTATGGTCTAAAATTAATTAACATCTTAAGCTTTTATTTTTAACATAAATTAAACATTTTAAACACAATATAGCCATCAGTTAAAATGATTAATAGTTACTTTAATTTAAGTTTTCTTGTATATAAGCTGTCTGAAACTGTTTTTAGTTTTACTACATCAGTTACATCGTCATTAGGGATTGTAATAGATAAAACATAATGAGCAACTTTCCACCCATCATCTTCTAACTTCATGACTCCTGATCCTCTACAGAGTTTCATTTGTGTGTCTAACAATTCATCAAACCAAGCTATTTTTTGGTTATCATAAATATAAATATTACGCTCTACTGAAGTAAAACTCCATGCTTTTCCTTTATCAAAATATGGCTTTGAGAATGCTTTAAATTCTTGATTTTGCCAATTTTCTGTGGCATCTGTACCAAGGAACACTCCATCTTTAGTCATTAATTCAAAATAATTATTAAAGTTAGCATCAGCTGCAGCTTTGTGCCAATTATCTAATGCATCGCTAATATTTTGTTTTAACTCACCTGGAGATTGGTTATGCGTAGTATTAATTGCGCTTTTGCATGAAAATATTAAACAAAAAACTAATGCTATTTTTAAAATTTTCATTGTTTACCGTTTTATAGTTCGTCAGGTTTTATAATACTCTGCGCTTCTTTTTCAAACTTTTTATTAATTTGAAGCGTCATGTTAGAAAAAGCCTCAAAAACTTCTTTAATGACCAAAAGCTTTTCTTTCTTTTGAGTTGTTTTTAAATTAATAACTTCTTCTAATTTTAATAATTTTGTTTTCAATATTAGCATTCTAGCTTGAATAGGATCTATATTTATTTTATCTGGAATAGTAGTTTCTAATTCTTTAATCGTTGGAATAAAAACAGAATTATCTTCTTTAAAAAAATCAAAATTTGCAGATTTCAATCCATTAACGGCTACAGCTATTGTATTGTATGCCTGCCAGGCATCTAATGTGTTTTTCGCTTTAGTATCTACTCCATAATCAATATAATTGATTTTTGAAATATCTATTTTAGTTAAAACTGTTGTATCTGTCTTTAATTTAGATTCTACTTTTGTTGTTTGTTGCTTTTCATTGCAAGTCAAAAAACTAAAGAATAGTAAGAAATAGAATATATGTTTCATAATTTAAAAAAACATTGAAATACAAATATATATTCTATTCCACAGTTCGTATTAAAATAATATCATAAAAATATAATTCATGTCTATTTTTATTTATCTATTACATAATAAATGCATAAAAACTTATTATTTTTGATTCCTTTATTTAACAAAGAAATTTATGTCATCTAAAATATTAATTATTGGCGCTTGTGGTCAAATAGGTTCAGAATTAACTTTTAAACTGCGTGAAATTTACGGTAATGATAATGTAATAGCCAGTGATATTAGTTATAATAATTTAGATGTAGTTAATTCTGGCATCTTTGAAATTATTGATGCTATGGATTACAAATCTGTTAAAATATGTGTTGAAAAACATAATATTGATACCATTTATTTAATGGCTGCTATGCTAAGTGCTACAGGTGAAAAATACCCTATGAAAGCTTGGGATTTAAACATGACTTCTTTGTTTCACGTTCTAGATCTTGCAAAAGCAAAGTTTATTAAAAAAGTATTCTGGCCATCTAGTATTGCTGTTTTTGGTCCTACTACTCCTAAACAAGATACACCACAATACACAACTATGGAACCTACAACAGTTTATGGTATTACAAAACAAGTAGGTGAACGTTGGTGCGAATATTATCATGAAAAATATAATGTAGATGTACGCTCCATACGTTATCCAGGAATAATAAGTTGGAAAACATTACCTGGTGGTGGCACTACAGATTATGCTGTAGAAATATATCACGAAGCTTTAAAAAATAAAAGTTACGATTGTTTTTTAAGTGAAGACACTGCTTTGCCAATGTTATTTATGGATGATGCTATAAAAGCCACTGTTGATATCATGACTGCTAACGCTGATGCTATTAAGATTCGTTCATCTTATAATTTAGCAGGTATTTCTTTTACTCCAAAAGATATTGCTGCTTCTATTAAAAAACACATTCCTGAATTTAAAATGTCTTACACACCAGATTTTAGACAAGCTATTGCAGATTCTTGGCCTAGTAGTATAAATGATATGGAAGCTCGAAAGCATTGGAATTGGCAACACAGCTATGATTTAGAAGCTATTACTAAAGAAATGCTTACACAATTAAAGGACAAATATTAACTCTTTTTAAATACATTATTACTTTTTCATTTCCATTTTAGGTTAGCTAATATTCATTATTATTTTAAAAACCTACCTTTTAGTTTAGCGCCTTATTGATTATTCGTAATTAAATTTGCTTTAAACTAACAAAAGATGGAAAAGCGATACAGTAGGAATAGAATTTACCTTACTAAAGAAGAACAAGACACTATTAAAGACTACCCTATAATACTTGGAGGAGCTGGTATTGGAAGTATTATTGCGGAATGTGCTTTGCGTCTTGGTTTTGAGAATATAACCATTATAGATGGAGATCAAGTAGAGCTATCTAATATAAACAGACAAAATTATACAGAAAACGATATTTCGATAGATAAAGTAGAAGCTTTAACAAATAGATTACAATCTATAAATCCAAATGCAAAAATAACTCACCACAACTGTTTCTTAACAGAGGAAAATGTTGGAGACTATATTAAAGGGCATAAAATAGCTATTAATGCTTTAGATTTCTCTTCGGATGTTCCTTTAGTTTTTGATCAAATATGTCAAGAACAAGGTATCACCGTTTTACATCCTTATAATTTAGGTTGGGCTGGTTTAGTTACAGTTATAGAACCTAAGGGTTTATCTCTTAACTCTATAGTTAAACCAAATGAGGTGTTTAATGAAGTAAACATGGTAGAATACGCTACTAGTTATTTGAAATTTTGGGGGAATCCGCAAAACTGGATAGATGAAATTATTGAGAAGTACAGAAACGAAAAAGAAGCATTACCTCCACCACAGCTATCTGTAGCCTCTTGGATGGTAGCAGCTATGTGTACGCATTTACTTTTTAAAATTGCTACAAAAAAAGAATTTAAAAAATTCCCTGAATTTTATCTGTCTTCAATAATGTAAATTATATCAACTTATTATTGATAGCAAAAGAAATTGCTTCTGAAATATTAGCAACTTCTAACTTATCAAATAATTTTCTTCTATGAAATTTTACTGTATCTGGAGATACAAAAATTGCCTCTGCAATTTCATTAATAGTATAGCCTCTAGTTGAAAAAAGAAGCACTTCTTTTTCTCTATTCGTTAATTTTATTTTCTCCTCTGTTTTCCAAAATTCACCTTCTAAATCGTATTTAAAAATTTTATCACTCCCTTTTTTATAGATTTTTATATTTCCAGAATTTTGTTCATTAGATAAAGATATTATACAAATAGCTTTCCATATCTTCCCATCACTAGTTAAAAATAAAGGGGTTAATTTTTGATTTATCAAAATAACCTTTCCTTCTTGATTTTTTAAATGAAAATCATATGAAATAGTGTGAAACTTCCTTTCTTGAGCTGGAATTTTTTCATAGAATTCAAATCCAGCATTATTAATTTTTAAAAGTAAGTCTAAATCATCCTTTGTCACATACTTAAAATAGAATGCATATCCCATTTCTTTAACTTCTTCTGCTGTATGACCACAAAGAAATAATGGGTTCTCTGAGACATATTCAAATCCTTTACTCTCGTAATCAATAATATAAATACTTTTATATGTTGTTCTAGCAAATGCTTTTATTGGTTCTAAATAGTTAGCAGTTTGTTTCTGCTCTTCATCAGAAACATTATTAATCGTGTTATTAAAAGAAAAAAAATCGTTTACATCTCCCATATTTAAAATAGCGTTTTTTATATATAATTCAATTAACTACACTAAAGTGTAGTTTTCAGAAAATCAGGATGTTACTACTCTTTAGTGTAACAAAAAGACCTTCTATACTGGGTAGCTTTGAGAGTAAAACATACCATTATGATACTCGCAAAAAACTATTTAGAAAAATTAAGAACAAATGAAATAATGAATTTATCAGAATTTGTTGTTACAGAAAACTTCAAACATCACTCAAATAATATTCTTCCTAAAGATTATGAGAATGATGTAAAGTCAATTTACAAAGAAGAAATGAATTATTTGAAGAACTCTGAAATTTTTGTTGCAAAAAATGATGAAGGAGATATTTTAGGTTCAATACGAACTCTTAAATGGAATTATGTTGATGTATTACCGCTTCAAAAGATTTTTGGAATTAATCCATTATTAGCAATTGGAGATATCTCATTAAATGAAATATGGCATATCGGGAGATTTGCAATAAAAAAGGAAGTCAAAGACATTAACTTATTTAAAAAGTTAATGGTTTGTGCAATCTCACCAATATGTAGTAATAAAGGAAATATTGCCTTTGCAGAATGTGATAGTAAATTATTAAGGGTTTTATCTCTATTAGGAATAAAAACTAATGTTATAGGTGAGTCTATTAACTATTTAGGCTCTGAGACTATTCCTATTTCTATGACTTATGATGGATTAATAGGTTTTTACAATGAAAACAAAGGATTAGTACCTACAAATGTCTTAAATCAATTCGCGGAAAATAGCTCACTACCTAAAAGTGTAGTTTTTGACAGTCAAGAACTTAACTACTCTTTCGTGTAGTCAAAGTGAGTGTGATGCTTTATAACTTTGAATAGAAGTTAGAAACAAACTATTTAAATAAAATATTCCTGGCCAAGGATTAGACCGAAAAACAGTTAATGTCTTTAAACTAAAATTGAAATCAATTAATTATATAAAATTTATTAAAATGAAAAAAGTATTTTTAAAATTAGCAGGATCTTTAGCAGTAGTAGCAATCATCGCAATCTCTTCTGTAAACACTACAAATGCACAAGCAGTATCAATGGATAACTTAAATGTTAACACTGCTGAAAACTTAGACCAAGTTTTATTAGCTGAGCACCCATGGACTTTTATCTCTAGCGAGTATGTATACAAAGGAACTAAATAATAGTCCTTTTATATTAAATGTAAGCTTTAATTAATAGCAAATTAGACCGAAAAACAGTTAATGTCTCTAAACTAAAATTGAAATCAATTAATTATATAAAATTTATTAAAATGAAAAAAGTATTTTTAAAATTAGCAGGATCTTTAGCAGTAGTAGCAATCATCGCAATCTCTTCTGTAAACACTACAAATGCACAAGCAGTATCAATGGATAACTTAAATGTTAACACTGCTGAAAACTTAGACCAAGTTTTATTAGCTGAGCACCCATGGACTTTCATCTCTAGCGAGTATGTATACAAAGGAACTAAATAATAGTCCTTTATTAAATGTAAGTCCTAAGTTAAGTCTAGGGCTTACATTTTAATTAATCAATAAACATTTAAAGTATGAAAATTATAAAAAAAATATTAGCCTCATATTTCTTAATACACATAGTATTAATGATGATTCTTGGATTTTCTAGTTTTTCTTATTTTAAAGATGATGTTACTTTTAATAAGCTTAATCCTTATGGTCAAGCTGTTGTAAAAAAGGCAGATGAATATAGATCTCCAGAACTTATTGTAGATTTTATTTTCTTATACTCAATATATACCGGAACCAATAGAGGGTTTTCGTTTTTTTCACCAAATGTATCTGCTTCAAAAGTAGGCATTACATTTATGTCTAATGGAAAAGAAATAGAATTACCTCTTAAAACTCAGGAGCTAGCATTAAAATTTCGTTGTTTAAACTCTCACTTTAATTCTAACATTTTTAATATAGAAGAAAGAGAGATTATTTTGAAATCGATTTCCTCATATATATTCTCTAATAATACAAACTTAAATCAACTGGATGTTTATTTAGATATTAATAAGTATCCAAGTTTATTAATCTCTCAAGAGATTGGCTACCAGTTTTACAATAAACAGATTCTAGCATTTTCTATAACGAAAAATAACGATTCTAATCAGAATTCGGTTACCTCTATAGACTGATATTAATATTTAAAAACGCATTTATGAAAAAGATAGTTAACAGGTTTCTTTTTGAGAACACGAAAACAATAAAGGTAGATATAGCGATTAAAATTATTGCTGCATTTGGAATACTAAAAACTTTAATTATTCTTCCAGATTTAAAATTTATTGGGGAATTTGGATTAATTAAAAGCGCTGTTAATGCACGCCATATTTCTTGGTATCAACCAGTATTTAATTGGTTTTTTGAACCTTTTAATTACCTAGGGATTTCAGAAAACATGACATTATTATTATTCGAGATCTTATTTATTATTAGCCTATGTTGTGTCTTCTTTAACTACAAAAGAATTGTATTTGCATTAATAAGTTGGTTTATACATTTTACGTTTATTAACTCTACTTATTTATTCTCATATGGTGCAGATTATTTTACAACATTTATGCTGTTTGTTAACTTAATGTTCTGTTTAACTTATTTAGCTAACTCTGCTAATCAAAAACTATTATTCTCATTTGTAATACGCTTTCTACAAGTACATTTATGCATTGTATATTTTTATGCTGGTCTTGGAAAAGCATTAGGAATAAACTGGTTTGATGGTAATGCTGTATGGTATGTAATAAATGGTTTTACGTCGTCTTCGACTATTGAAAGTGCAATTCCTTTAATAAACTATCCTATAGTATTTAAAATAATTTGCTGGGGAACAATTGCTTTAGAATTATTATATCCAATATTAATTTTCACTAAAAAGACAAGAAAGGTAACACTATATCTTGTTCTATTAATGCATTTATCAATAGGTGTTTTCATGGAGTTTTACACTTTTGGGTTAATAATGATATTAATTAATATTATAGCCTATGGCCATTATATTAATTGGTCTCTACCTAAATTAAAAAAACGCTCTGTTTTAAAAACCGATATCGCATAATTTAGAATAATGTCATGAGCGATATAATTATACACGATACTAATTCTGAGTTTGTTTACAAATGGCAATCACAAGTAAAGAAAGGAACGCTAGCATTTATTTTATTAAATGTCTTAAAGACAAATGAGTTTTATGGATACGAACTTATGGAGCAGGTTAAAAAAATAACAGACATAGAAATAGCAGAAGGAACATTGTATCCTCTAATGAATAGATTAAAAAAAGAAGGATTAGTTAAGTCTAAATGGGTAGAACAAGAATCAGGTATTCCTAGAAAATATTACAAGCTAACAAATATGGGAACTGAAGCTTTAATAGAAATGGTTATTTATTGGCAAAACTTACAATTATCTATAAAAAAAGTAACACGATGAAAGCGTTAGAATTCGAAAATCAACTAGCAAAAAACATCTACGATAATTATATCAAAAGAATAAGTAAAACTATAACTATTCTTTCTAATGAAGATAAAAAAGAAATACTAATGGAATTTAACAGTCACATATACGAAGGATTACAAAATACTAATAGAAAAACAGAACTAGAAAGTGTTTTAAAAATAACTCAAGATTTAGGAAACCCAGAAGAGGTTTTAAAACCTCTAATTGCCGATAAAAAACTAAAGCAAGCAACACGAACATTTAATCCTAAACATATTATTCAAGCTATTTTGTTAAACATTAAAAATGGCGTTGTCTATTCGGTATTTGCAGGTCTTTATTTATGCTTATTTGTTTTTGGAATACTACTGTTATTAAAAATAATCTATCCAAATGAAGCTGGTTTATTTTATGATGATCAAGGCTTTGCCGTTTTAGGACTTTATGGCTCTTCAGAAAACACAACAGACATTCTAGGAGATTGGTTTATTCCAATGGCACTATTTAGCTCTGTAGCACTCTACATTATTATCACACTACTATTAAAAACAACACGAAAAAAGAAAGCATAATTTTTTTGGCCTAATACATAGTATAACAATATAACAAGTAATGCAGATTACAATTTATTAAAATGAAAGATATACAAAAACACATAAAAACTATAATTATTATCATTTTTACAATGGTTTTTAAACAGGGTTTTGCCCAAACAAAAACTATTAAAGGAACGATTATAGACACTTACAATCTTCCTGTAGAAAGTGCTCCAGTAGTATTGTATGATACAGATAAAAATATAGTAACCTATTCGGTAACCAACGAAGACGGTTTTTATGAATTGGATACCGAAACACTAACACCTGGTTTCTTCTTAAAAGTATCTCATCTATCTTTTAAGGTACAAGAATATGCATTTAAAGCTGAAAACATACAAGAATTAAACACTGTAGATTTTATATTAGAAGATAATGCAGATGCATTAGATGAAGTTATTATTGTTTCATCTAATAAAGTAAAAGATACTGTAAAGTTAGATCTAGAAAAGCTTAACCTTTATGAAGATGACAACCTAAAAGAGATTCTTACTAAAATACCAAATTTTAGACTTAGTGATGATGGTACAATTATTTATAAAGGAAAAAATATAAATAAGGTATTAGTTAATAACAAACCTTCTTTTGTTAACCAAAACAGTATAGCATTAGAAAGTATTGAAAATAAAATTATTGAAGGGATTAGTATTTTCAATAATTATAACGATGACTTTACAATAGACTTTGACGACAATCAAGAAAGCGTTTTAAACATTGATACTAAAAAAGAGTCTCAAAATATTTTTAATGGTTCTGTTGAAGGGAAATATGGTTACCAAAACAAATATGAATTTAAAGGCAAAGGGCTTCTTTTCTCTAAAAACCTCAATGCTTTTTTAACAAACAATACTAATAACATTGGAAAAACAACAATAACGTCTAATGAAATAAGAAAACTATTTAACGAAGGACAGCCATTTTCTCCATACCAAGGACAAGCTTTAGGACAATTATTTTCAAGAAATGAAAACTTGCAAAAAGACTTTTTTACTAGTACAAATATCACTCTTAGAAATCAAACTCAAAGATTAAAAACGTCAGGAATATTATACTATATAGCGCCAAATAGATTAAATAGTATAATACAGAATACAGGTACGCTAGACAATGTCTCGCTTTTAAATACACAAGAGCAAACTAAATCTAAAACACAATCGTTTTTAGGTGCTTTCTTAGTAGCATATAAACTTAGTAACAACTCAATACTTACTTATAATATTAATGCTAACTATATTGATAATACCAATAGAAGCAATATTAACAATCAATTATTTCAAAATGAAACTATAAGTGGCACAAACACTATTACTTCTAATAATTTAAACGACATTTTTACTTCTTATCATCAATTAGCGTTAAAAAGTAAGCTTCAAAAATCTCTTATCTCCGAAACAAGATTTAAGTACTATAACGAGAATAGCAAATTGCTAAATGACTACACAATCAATAATCAATCTATTTTAACAAAAAACGAACAACAATTTAAATTCTCTAAACAATCTATTGAAGCCGAAACTGCTTTAAAATATAAGTTTTCTAAAGCTTTTATTCCATCACTATCGTTAAACTATACAAATACAGCTGATGCTATTAAAGACAGAAATCAAAGCAATACTGTTGTTATTGATCGCATATTAAATAATTATAAATTAAACTTTAATATAAGCGGAAGAAAAATATTAAAAAAGCTAAACTACGATGTAGCTATAGGACTGCAATCAATTAATAATAAAATAAGAACTAATAATTCTAAAGAGCAAACCATATTTGTACCAATAAAGGCATCAATAGATTACGAGAATAAACTTAATAGATATTACGTAGACTATGCACGTTCTAATAGATTTAATGATCTACAATCTGGAATAAATACAATTCAACCTTTCAATACTAATTGGATTGGAAACATCGCTTTTCCATTAGCATTTAATACTACAAATAGTATAAAGGCTGGATATAACTACGATAATTTATTTGATGCAAAACTATTCTCAATTTCTTTAGGGTATGAAAACCAAAAAAACACGGTAAGAAGGCGTTTTGTACAACAACAAAATGGGGTTTCGGATATCGTTTTATTTATAGCAGATAAGTCAACTAATTTTAATGCATCTTCATTTTATTCTAAAACCGTTTTTGCTTATAAATATCCTACAAAAATTGATTTTGGCGTGCGTTACAATCTGGATTCTTATCCAATACAAAATGTTGATGTAAAGACTAATAATATTGCTCCCGAATTGAAGTTAGAAACCATTACAGATCGTTTATTAAATTTTCGTTTCTCTTCAAAAATATCATTTATTAATGATAAAGTAGGAGCTCAAAAATACAACTCAACCTACACTAATAATGCATTTGCAGTGCTTTTAAAAAACCGTCAATGGAAAGGAGCTTTAAGCTTTTTATTAGATAACAATCGTATTAACGGAATTAACTATTCTAGAAAGAATTTAAATTTTGAATTGTCTCACACAAAAAACAAAACAACTTTTAGTATTGAGGCTAGGCATTTAGGAGAATTGCTTGATGTCTTTAAAAACGACAGTTACAACTCTCAATTTGTAATAAGAGATGGCATTATTAACACCATAGTTAACGACCAGTCATTAAACTATATCATACTTGGAATTAAATATAAATTATAAATCTTAAAAATTAAACATCATGAAAACAATTAAAATTTTATTAATCGCAATTTGCATAGGTACATTTACTAATAACTATGCACAAACAAAGGACAAAAACATTATAAAAGTAAACTACTCTAGTGGCTGTGTTTCAGATTTTTTAGTAGGTATGCTTAAAAAACAAATTCAAGATCCTAATGAGTTATCAAAAATGTTAGGAAAAATGGGAGAATATAAAGTACACAGTAGTTTCTATCAAGACATAAAAACTAAAGAATCCATTTTTGTAATCGACTCTATTAGTGAAGTTGAAGGCCTAAGTACTCCTGGGCATACTTATTATGTTCATAAAAGCAAATCTGGAGCTATTTCTGGAAAAGAGATTTTTATGGGTAGAGAGATTAATTTTCAATGCGATTCTAAAGAATTAGAATGGGACATTACTAGTGAGCAAAAAGAAATTAATGGATACCAATGTAAAAAAGCACAATTAAAAAACAATCCTAAAATAAATGTATGGTTTACACCAGAAATTTCTGTAACCTCAGGGCCTTATGTTTTTTATGGCTTACCGGGACTTGTATTAGAAGCAGATAGCTATTTCCAATCTATTAACGCCATGTCTATTTCTTATGAAAATAGAGAAGCATTTCAAAACAAATTAAAAGAGGTAAAGAATAAGATTATTAATGACAAAAATAAAAGCATTATTGTAAAAGAAGTTTTTACTAAAAAAGAAAACTTTCAAAGAATGGTAGAAAACTCAAAATAAATTACTCTTTTAAAATTAAAAAAATAATCACTTAATACTATTTAAAATGCAATTAGAAATAAAAAACATAACAAAAAAATACGGTTCAAAAAAAATTGGATTAAGTGATTATTCCTTAAACATAACTTCAGGGATATTAGGTTTATTAGGTCCAAATGGAGCAGGAAAATCTACTTTAATTAAAATAATTTCTACTATTAGTAAACCTACAGATGGCACAATTTATTTAAACGGAAATAACATCTTAAAAAAACCTAATTATATACGTAAAATGTTAGGTTATCTTCCTCAAGATTTTGGTGTTTATCATAACCTTAATGCCTATGAATTTTTAGCATATATAGCGGCTATGAAAGGTATTGGTGGAAAAGGACTACATAGTAGAATAGAAAAACTGTTAGAAGAAGTAAACCTTATTGAACATGCTAAAAACCATTTAGGCACGTATTCTGGAGGAATGATACAACGTATAGGTATTGCACAAGCCTTATTAAACGACCCAAAAGTCATCATTTTTGATGAGCCTACTGTTGGTTTAGATCCAGAAGAAAGACTACGATTTAGAGACCTACTATCTGATTTAGCAAAAGATCGAATTATAATTTTATCATCACATATAGTATCAGATATTGAAACCATTGCAGATGAAGTAGCTATAATGAAAAAAGGCTCTTTAATTGTAAAAGGCTCACAAGAAGACATCATCAACATAGCAGACGGTAAAATATTTGAGAGTATTGTTGAAAAATCTAAAATCAACGATTTTAAACGTTCCCACACTATAATTAGTTCTTACCGTATGCAAAATGAATTTAGAGTACGCTACATTCCTGGAGAAAGTTATAGTGATGCAAAGCACAATGTTCCTGCTACTTTAGAAGATGCTTATATCTATTTAACTAAAAACTAAATAACTATGTTTCTATTTAAAAATATCTTAAAAGGTAATTATTTACAATATGTTAGAAGCTATTCGTTTTTAATAACTATTGCATTAAGTCTATATATAGCCTTTAGTTTTATTCCAGCTCCAGATGCCAACTATACAACTATTAGGTTTGGTGAATTTACTGGAAATTATAATAGTGTATGGATAGGTTTCGTTACTGCAATTATGTCTAGTGCATTTTTATCTCTATTTGGTTTCTTTTTAATAAATGGTAGTATTAGAAAAGATATAGAAACACGAATAGGTCACATTATAGGAACAACTCAAATTTCTAATACATCTTATATTTTGGCTAAGATGTTAAGTAACTTTTTTATTCTTTTTACAATCTTAGTAATCGTATTTATTGTAAGTCTGGCCATTTTCTTTTTATATAGCGATGGTTATTCACTACAGTTATTAGATTTTATCATTCCTTATTTTATTATAGCTGTTCCTTCTTTACTTTTTACATCAAGTTTTTCTTTACTATTAGAAATCTTAATACCTAAAAAAAGACTATTACAATATGGCGCCTTTTTATTTATTTACTTTTTCGCGCTATTTGCTTCATCATCAAAAAAAGAAAATACTATAGATGTTTTTGGTATACAATATCCAACTGCTATTGTTAGTGAACAAATTCAACAAAAACATTTAGATAGCAACACAGAATTAGCCATTGGTTTTATTTCTGGGGGAAGAGATATTAATAAAACAGTAGCAATAAATACAATCTCATTTCCTAACAACTATTTATTTCAAAGGTTTTTTTGGGTTATAGGTTCCTTTTTAATAGTCTACTTAGTATCATTCTTTTTTCATAGGTTTAATATTAAAGAAGAGCATATTAAGCGTACTAATGTATTAGAGACCACATCAGAAAAAAGCGCTGGTTTTCAATTAGGTACATTAATAGAAACACCTGAATTTTCAACAAAACTAACGCCTTTAATCTTTACAGAATTACTTATGCTAGTGAGAAAAAGAGAGAAATGGTTATGGTTAATTACACTTTGTGGAATGATTGCTTCTTTTTTTGTTCCAATAATTTATGCTCATTATTACATTTTGCCTTTATTATGGTTTTTACAAGTAACTACTTGGTCAAACCTTGTAACAAAAGATTTAGAGTATAGAACACATTATTTTGCAGCTGCATCATATAAACCATTACATCGTTTATTTATATCAAGAGTTATTGCTGGTATTTCTATTGCTTTATTTATAACTATACCTTTATTAATTAGATACCTATTAGAATTAGACTTTATAACAATAATTAACATCATTTTTGGAGCCATTTTTATTGTACTGTTAGCGGTTTTTCTAGGAACACTAACAAAATCTAAAAAACTCTTTGAAATTGTTTTCTTCTTTTTAATATATAGTAATATTAACCTCATCGCTATAACAGATTATTTTGGAGCGGTAAATACGTCTTTAACTTATACAGGAATAATGCTCTTATTAATACTGGTGTTATTTACTGGGTCGTATTTTCTAAAAAAACTAAGCTATGAATAACTATCAATTAGATCAATTAATAACTAATTATAATATTGTAATTTATGATGGTGTATGTGGATTCTGTGATGCTTCAATTCAATTTATTTTAAATAGAAAGCCTTCAGAAAAAATTAGATTTATTTCTTTTCAATCTATAATTGGACAGCAAATCATGTTTAAATTTAAACTTGAAATATCACTGGACTCCATTGTTTTTGTAGAAAAAGGAAATGTACACCAAAAAGCAAAGGCTTTTTTTAAAATTTTAAAGCATGTTAATTCTTATTGGTACTACTTACACTATTTGCAAATAATTCCTAATAGATTAAGTAATTTTTGTTACGATATTATAGCCAAACACCGTTATTTAATTATGGGAAAAGTAGAGCAATGTAGGTTATTGACTCCTGAGGAAAAAAAGTTTTTTATTATTACACAATAAGATTACTCAACTAACTTTTGCTGTGTCCATTTAATAGCCTCGTCTAAATCATTAAAGTCTGCTAGCATACCATTTAGAAAACTATTTTCAATTTCAATAACAGACTTTTGTAACTCAGAATAAGTAACAGCCGCAAAAGCTTTTATAGTAGGAAAAATTGTTTCTATCTTTAAGTAGCTAATTGGAACAACAGAATAAGAATTTATTCTATTAGATATATATGCAAACGGCTCTTCTTTAAAATGAATAGAAACTAACTCTGAAATTTTTATTGCGCCTTCAATATCAAAACTAATACCTTCATTTAGTTCAGTGATTAAAAAGTTTTTATAAAACTTTACTTCACCAAAATCAAAAGTGTAAGCTTTTTCTAATGTAAAAGTTTCTAATATTTGGGGCATATTAAACTTAAATTATTACTAGATAGTTTATTGAATTATATGTAAAATAGTTTCCAAATATACAAGTAAATTATATAATTAATAAAATTTTCAATCTTTTTTTATTTAATTCATAATATATAGGGTTGCCATTCTTTAAACTATTAATTCACGTGGTAATCTTTTTATAGTCTAATTAGGCTATACATTTATACACTTCCCTATCATTTATTAATGAGAAACGAAAAGGTCTTTCCATAAATGAAATACAATTCAGCAAATTTTAAATGCTTAGTAACGAATTTGAAATTGCTATTGTAGTAGTCTCATTACAACTATTTCTTTGTTTCTAATGTATATACAAATGCATTAAAAATAATATCAATGTAGAATTAACAACTAATCATTTTTGAAAAAGTCAAGCTCATTAGTCATTCAAAGAACTATAAAATTAATGTTATTCGTTTTAATTGCATTCATTAGCACTAGTTGTGCAAATGAAACCAAGCATACTAAACACGAAGGCCTTTCTAACAAGTTATTTACATTAAAAGGTCAAGGATGGAAATCAAAACAGATTATTCATTTTACTAATAATTTATCTTATAAAGCAACTCAGGTACCTTCAGAGTATTACCTATTAAAAAACGAAGGAACAAGTGATCTAAAGCAAATAGATTCTATTTCTAAACGCTTAGAAAATGAACGAATTATAGAATTTGAATTTGAACATTTTGAAAGTGACGATTTGCTAAAATCTAATTATACCAACCTCAATTATGACGAGTCGGTAATGTATATGGCAAATACAATTCAAAAGGATTTTATCGCTATTACTGCTAAAAATGATACCATACCGTGTGTAGGCGTGTTATTTGAAAGAAATTTTAAGGTAGCTCCTTTTAAACGCGTACTCCTCTATTTTAACAATATTCCACCAGAAGAAAACATACAATTAATATACAACGATGCATTGTTTAACAATGGCACTTTTAAATTTAAGTTTAGCGAAATTCCATTTAAGACCTAAAGATATCCTATATGATCAATACAATTAGAACTAGTAAAGTAACCAAGGTAATTTCTTGTTATCTAGCGTTTCAGATGATACTAACCATGGTACAGCCATCAAGTTTATATGCGCTTACCAGCGGTCCTTCTCAACCAGAATTTAATTCGTTTACTCCTATTGGTACTTCAGATATGGTAAACTTATCTTCTGGAGATTTTAATTATAATATTCCTATTATGGATGTTGGCGGCTACCCAATAAACTTAGCATATGATGCAGGAATAACTACAGATCAAGAAGCCTCTTGGGTAGGTTTAGGCTGGAACTTAAATGTAGGACAAATCAATAGACAAGTAAGAGGCTTACCAGATGATTTTGATGGTGATGAAATAGTTTATAAAGACAACCTTAAAGACAATAAAACTGTTGGATTTACCTTTAATTTTAATCCACAGTTTATTGGTTTAGGTGATATAAGTGAAGCAACCGAAAGCACTCCGGCAGATACTTCTAATGTTGGTATTGGTGGTAAGTTTGGTCTTACTATACAGCATAATAATTATACTGGTGTTAGTTTTCAACCCTCTTATGGTATTAGTTTCGATCTCACAAAAAATGTTTCAGTAGGAGCAGATTTAAGTTCTTCTGCAAGTAATGGTGCAAATATAAGCCCAAGAGGAAGTATTAGTCATCAATTGCAAGGAAAAAAAGGCGAATTTATTTTAGGGCTTTCTGCAGGAGTTGGAATAGGGTATAACTCTAGACAAGGGTTAAGCAACTTTAATGTAAATGCTGGTCTTACTATGTTTGATCCTGCAAAAGCGAATGAACTTACATCTTACATAAACACTTTAACTAAAAAAAATAGTGGCAGTATAAATTTTGTAAACAACACATTCACACCAGTAAAAAGAGCCGCTTTTCACAATTCTAGTATCTCCTTTGCTGCATCATTAGGTCTTGATGCTTGGGGTATTGATGCAGAAGTAGGTGTTACGGGTTCTGCCAGTTCTCAAAAATTAAAAAATAAAGAGCGTACTGCTAATGCTTTTGGTTACAACAATACACATCATGCCAATACTAATGCTGTATTAGATTTTAATAGAGAAAAAGAAGAAATTATAACTAAAAACTCACTACTACTTCCTGCTACAAATTACACATACGATATTTACCAAATTAATGGTCAAGGTACTAGCGGTATGTTTAGGCCATTTAGAGGTCAAGTAGGACATGTATACAATCAATTAGTTCAAGACGAAAGTAGTAGCGATAGTTTTGGAGGGGAATATGAAGGTGGTGCAGGATGGCACGTTGGTTTAGATTATAAGAATGTAACTATAGATTCTAGAACAGGTAAATGGCAAGCTCCAGTTACCGGTTATTTTGCTGAAAATAACACAGCTAATAACATTGATTTTGAATCAATTTATTATAAAACCATAGGTGAATTTACTGTAGATAGAGATGCAAACATATTTACTAATCAATTAGGAGGTAATAATCCAGTTAGAATAGGAATAAGCGCTGGTAATAACATGCCTGGTAAAACAGCACAAAATAGATATCTCGTAAAAGGAGAACAAAATAGTGGTGATCCAGCCGATTATGAGCCTGTTCCATTTAATCAACAAATAAAACGAAGTCAGCGTGAATTAAGAAATACTGCTATAATCCCTATTTCGGCAAAAGAAGCTGCTGTAGATCCTTTAATTACTCGTAACTCCAATAGTAAATTACATCATATTGCTGGTTACAAAACTTTAAATGCAGATGGCGCAACTTATGTCTATGGAGAGACTGCGTATAATATTGAAAAGCACGAAAATACTTTTGCAGTTGCAAATAACCCAAATGATGTAAAAAATGGATTAGTTACAATTAATGGCAATGAAAACTCTAATGGTAATTCAAGTGGAGTAGATCATTATTTTAATGGTATAGAAACACCTGAATATGCCCACACATACCTATTAAGCAGCGTATTATCTTCAGATTATGAAGATTTGACAGGCGATGGCCTATCAGATGACGATTTGGGAGCATATACTAAGTTTAATTACTTTACTCATGATCATGCTTTTAATTGGAGAACGCCTTTCTCAAATAATCAAGCCTCTTATAATGCCGGATTAAATACAGATACAAGAGACCAAAAAGGGTCTGTTATTAGTGGAAAAAAAGAAGTTAAGTATATACAAACTATAGAAACCAAAACACATATAGCCTATTTTAAACTTAAAGAACGTTTAGATGGTAAAGGTGCAAACGGTTCTACACTTCAGGCCATCGATAAAATATACCTATTTAGTAAACCCGAGTTTAAACCATTTCAAACATTAATAAATAACAATCAACCATTAGATTTTAATGAGTTACAAGCAAAAGCAATAAAAGTAGCACATTTTGACTATGATTATATTTTAACTCCTGAAACACCCAATAGTAGTGCTATAAGTAATGACGAACTAATAAATGGAGGTAAACTAACATTAACCAAACTTTATTTTACTTATAGAGATTCCTTTATGGGGAAATATTCTCCATATAAATTTAATTATGACAATGAAAATCCAGAATACTCTTTAAAGGCTAACGACATATGGGGGAATTATAAAGAAAATAAAGCAACATCTTATAATGTTTCTGACCCAGAAATGTCTCCACAGGAATATCCATTTGTACAGCAAGAAAGTAGAAGCGATCAAAATAAAAATGCAGCAACTTGGTCTCTATCCTCTATAGAATTACCATCTGGAGGTAAAATTGATATATCATACGAAACCGACGATTACCAATACGTTCAAGATCGCAAAGCTATGCGTATGTTTAAAGTTGTTGGTGTAACTAAAGAAGATGATATTCCAAGTTTTAATGATGTTTATAATAATAGGCTTTACAAGAATAATAATTACAACGAAGATGCTAGATATTTATTAGTAGAAATACCAGAATCTGATGCTATAACTAACAGTGATTTTATCTCAAGGTATATAGGAGATCAAGTAGACAAAGCAATTTATTTTAGGTTTCTATTAAATATGACTAAAAATGCATCGCCTTCTAATTCAAATAATTTCGATTATGTAACAGGTTATTTTAAAATAAATCAAGACCTTTTATATGATGCATCTACAAATTTAACCTTTGCAGAAAATGGTAAAGTGTACGGTGCCATTCCAATGGCGTTTTTAGACCTGGATGGAGGTATTAATTCAAATAGAAATGTAAACCCTATTTCTAAAGCAGGATGGTACTTTGGCAGAAAACATTTACCGAAGGAAGTCTATGGTCTTCCGCCATACACTAGTGGTTCTGTTAAAGACATAGTAACACAATTAAGTAATGATTTTGGAGCAATCACAGAACTTATTACAGGAGCAAATGGAAAACTCCGTAACGAAAAATTAATAGCAAAAACATATGTCCCAAATAAATCATGGATACGTTTATTAGAGCCCACTGGGACCAAACTTGGTGGCGGATTAAGGGTTTCTAAAATAGAAATGCATGATGCTTGGGATGAAATGTTAAATACATCTAATAGTATTTACAAACAATCTTACGGCCAAGAATATAAATATACCTTAGATGATGGAACATCTTCAGGAGTTGCAACTTATGAGCCTAATAGTAGTAAAGAAAATCCATTTGTAGAACCTTTTTATAATCAAATACCCGATGAGAATGGTATTGTAGCAGGAAATGAAAAGCTAGTTTCACCTAAAGAATTTAATTATGTCGAAAAGCCCTTTGGTGAATCCTTTTTCCCATCTCCAACGGTGACTTATTCAAAAGTTACAGTAAAAAATTTAGCAAGAGAAGATGGTGATAGAGTTGTAAAAAAACATGCTACTGGTACAGTTATTAATGACTTTTACACTTCAAAAGATTTCCCTACAATAGTCGATTATACAGATTTAGATGGCCCAGATAACTACTATTCTAATGACAATGATATAGATACATTATTAGGTCTTGATATTGATGTTACTACAGAGCTTACCTTATCTCAAGGGTTTGTAGTACAAACTAACGACATGAATGGAAAACAAGAAAAACAATCTGTATATAACGAACCTGGAAATCTAATATCGAGTGTTGAATACAAATACAACATTAATGAAACTACTGGGCAATTAGATAATAGAATCCCGCTTATAAATGAAGATGGATCTATAATACCTATTTCCAGTAATTCTCCTGAAGTTGGTATGCATTACGAGGTTATTAATGATTTTAATGAAAGTTATACTTATACTAATACTAGTGGTTTTCAAGGAAATATTGCGGTTATTCCATTTGCTATATTCCCAATTATATTCCCAATGATTGTGCCTTTATCTTCACAACACACTAATACGTTACATACGGTAGCAACTACTAAAGTTATTCATAGAACTGGAATTCAAACAGAAAAAATTGCATACGATTTAGGAGCAACTGTCTCTACTAAGAATATTGCATGGAATGCCGATACTGGTAATGTTATAGTTACAAAAACTTCTAATGAATATAATGATTACTACTACAATGTAAACTTCCCTGCCTATTGGGCAAATGACGCAATGGGTCTAGCTTCAAATAATATAAGTATGCAAGGCTTACTAAATAAAGAGAATGCAGATACTTACACCTATAATAGTGATAATTCTAACATTGAAGATATATTTATGGAAGGAGATGAACTTATTGCCTTCGATAGCAGTATACAATACCCTAGTAGTAACGACTTCCTAAAACTGTGGGTAGTAGAAAGAGACTTATCTACAAACAGAATTAAGCTTATGGATGCTGAAGGAAAAATAATAGGAGACGAAACTGGCGGTCTAGACGAATACAATTTTAAAATTACAAGATCTGGTTATAGAAATATGCAAATAGCATCAATGGCTTCTATTACTTTAATGCATAATCCAATTACTGATGGTGTATTAAATGAAGCTGATTTTTTACTAGATAATGAAACACAAAACACGAGTAATGATCCTAAAATAGTAAATGCTTCTGCTGTAGAATATTCAGATTTTTGGAATTCTCAATGTGAGGCAAATATTATTAAACCAATGTTCTCTAAAGATCCTATTACTGGAGAAGCTATTTACGATATAGATAAACTTTGCTTAAACCCATACATCTATAATATTAAAGGCGATTATAGAGCAAAAAAATCTTATGCTTTTTTAACAGGACGCTATACAACAGATCAAACAGCAATTAAAAACCAAGGATTCTTTAACAACTTTATTCCATATTATGTATACGATGCGCTATCCAAAAAATGGGTTTCTCAAAACGACAATAACAAATGGACATTTGCCAGTGAGGTTACTCAATTTAGCCCTTATGGTGCCGAGTTAGAAAACAAAGATGCACTTAATAGGTTTTCTTCAGCTCAATATGGTTATGAGTATACATTACCTATAGCAGTATCATCTAATAGTCAATATAAAGAAATGGGGTTTGATGGCTTTGAAGACTATAATAATACACAACAAGACACTCACTTTGGTTACCATGACCAAGGCGCAGATATTACAGATCAAAAAGCACACTCTGGTAGAAATAGTATTAGAGTTGCTCCAAACTCTACTATAAAATTAAATAAATCTGTTCAAGATTGTAGTCAAGAAACTTCTAACGAAAACTAAAACATAAACTTATGACATTAAAATATTTATATACTATTCTATTGGTATTCGTTTTTCTAAGTGTTAGCGGACAAACAGATCGGGAAATTGGTTATAATGAACAGGCTTTAAGAAAACTGTTTTTAGCAGACGGTGTTAGTTCTTTAAATATAGATGCAGAATTAATACTTCACAGAAACTCTTTAATTGAAGCATATAAGTCTAATTTATCAAAAAATAAGATACCTGACATTCCAGATACTGCATGTGGAAATGTAGGTTTTCAAGATGGTTTTAATGAATGGGTCTATCAAAGAGGAGAAAGAAACAGTAGTACAGGAGTTGTAAATAACTTCACAACCTATAATGATCCTCCAAATACTTCAGGTTCTGAATTATTATCTAGTTTATATACTGATAACGATATCCCTGATAATCAAATAACAGTAGATGATCTAAATTTAGATCAATTTGGTCCTAACGCAATACGTCTTGGAAGAAATAATAGTGGCGGTTGGGTAGAAAGAATAACAAAAACAATAACCTTGACCGAGAATAATAGGCTTTTTTCTTATAACTACGCAGTAGTATTGGAAGAGCCTACAAATAACCATGAACTACATCAGCAACCTTTTATTAGAATATTTATTGAAGATACTAATAATTGTTCTGCTTTTTTTGCTGTTTTACCAGCTACAGGAACTGGAAGTGGAATTCCTGGATTTATACTCTCTCATAGTACAAACAACTCTAACATTTACTATAGGCCTACTTCTACAAATAGTATAGATTTATTAGATCCAAGTCATGGTTTTTCTGGAGATGTAACTATTACGGTAGAAGTAGGGGATTGCTCTCTAGGTGGTCACTATGCATATGCTTTTTTTGAAGGATCATGTGGAAATCTTGATAATGCAATAGTGGCAAATACTGGTCAAAACGGTTTCTGTATCAACAATAATGTTAGTTTTTCTTCTCAACAAGAGTCTTTTGGCACACCATCTTGGTTTGTTATCGATCCTTCTGGTAACGAGTCTGGTCCATACATTGTAGATACCTTTGATTACTATTTTAATCAATTAGGAGAACATACTATACGCCTAGAAATTGAAGGTGCACCAAATAATCCTGGCAATTGCGAAATAGCATTTAATAGAACTGTTAACATTATTGATTGTGATTGTGAAGAGTGTGAAAATTGTAGCTCCTTCTCTCCCATTCCGGGAAAAAAATATGTCGTTAGTGCATGGGTTCTCGAAGAACATGCAGAGCAACAAATTACTTATACTAGCAGTGCTATAGCTCTGCAATTTCAATATGAAAATGGTGCTCCACTTATTCAGCAAATTAATTCTTTTTCGCCATCGGGTGAGATAATAGATGGTTGGCAAAGAATTATTGGTGAAGTTATTATTCCTGAAGCAGCACAAAAAATCAGTATTAATTTAATCAATACAAATACAAGTATTAATGCTTATTTCGATGATATAAGAATACATCCATTTAATGGAAACATGAAATCCTTTGCCTATGATCAAGAAACACAACGATTAATGGCAGAATTAGATGAAAACAACTATGCTACTTTTTATGAATACGACGCAGAAGGCGGTCTGGTTAGAGTAAAAAAAGAAACTGCAAATGGTGTCTATACCATTCAAGAAACAAGATCTGGAAATTCTACTATTAACAACTAAAAATCGAAACACCTTGGAAAATAAGCTAAAAAATATCGTTCTCATGCTTGTATGCTTTATCTGTACTAAACAAGCTGTTGCTCAATACACAGACCAAGACATTATTGATGTTTTTAATAAATCTCAAGCGCAATTTGTCGATAATTCAGATTATAAAGTAGCTCTAGAATACACACTATACAGGAATAAAAAAGAACCAATAACTATAGATAAATATCTAGGCGTATTAATAAAAAAAGATAAGGATACTTATGTTAAAATTAATACTACCGAAATGTTAACTACTGGTAGTACTTTCATTAAGATAAATCATAAGCAAAAAGCTATGGAATATACTACTATTAATGATAATACTCTAATCCAAAATCCAATAGCGATAGAAAATTACCTCAAATATTTTGCTACAAAAAAAATGTCTATTGAAGACAATAGTATTACCTGTGTATTAACTGTTCCAAAATTAACACAATTGCCGTATGGTAGTATTACTCTAACCTTCAATAAACAAACATATAGTCTACAAAAACAAACTATTGAGTTAGTAACTCCGGGTAGAATTAAGGATGAAAAGGGAGAATATAATAATTCAAGAAAGTTCCTAGAAATCAAAATAAAAAAAGTAGAGGATCATCCTGTTATTGGAAATGAACTAAACATAGATAGTTATGTAGATACTAATAGTTCTCAACTACAGCCTATTAAAAAATACAATAGTTATAGATTAATCAATAGAAATACAAACAAATAATCGTTATGCATACATTCTTTAAATCATTAACACATCTCAATAGTAAAATACTACTATTAGTCGCTATTTGTTGTATTCAGCTATCAAAAGCACAAGAAACTATTATAGACCAACGTTTTTATAACAGTGATGAAATAGAAGCGGTTAGTCCTCAGCCTCAACCGCAGCAATCTGCTAGCTATACTATCTCAGATGAGACTATTAGCACTCTATTTACAACAACAAAAGCATCCTCTTATATTAAAATATGGGCAGATGACAATGTGCCATTAAATGAACATTACAAATATAGTATGGAGGTTAAAATAACACCTTTAACACCATCAAGGCCTGCTTTTAATAAAACATTGACTATAGAGTATAATCCGTTCTCCAATGCAGGTACATTTAAGGATATGTATGTCTATGAGATTGAAAATGTAACAGATTTAAGCTTTGTAATACTTAGCGTAACTTACGAAGATGTAGAAAATGAAACTTTGTCCACTATTACGCCAGAAAGTATAAAAATGGAAACAGGACTTAGGGTGGAGCGCTATTATGAATTACAACAAGGTAACCCAAATCCTTTAACCAATGCTGTTACAAATACAATTAACATAGACTGGCAACCTATAAATGGCGCTATAAGCTATGACTTAGAGTGGACTTGGGTAGACAACTATGGTGATAACGATAATGAAAGAGCTGCAAATGATATTCAATTATCAGAACTCATGTTTAAGCATAATAGCACAAGAATAAATACCAAAAACACCTCTTATGCTTTACCAAATATATATTCTAATGGATATATAGCTTATAGAGTACGTGCAGTAGGTGTGTTTCTAGAAGATATTTCAGTAAAAAAATATGGCTCATGGTCATATACTGCTACTCCAAATGGAACAGTTGATACTTGGAGTAGTAAAATACAAATAACAAATCCAGAACCAAATAAAAACTGGCAATTTCAAGCCAGTTATGCCGAAGAAGGCAAAAAGAAAGAAGTTGTCAGTTATTTTGATGGAACACTAAGAAATAGGCAAACTGTTACTAAAATTAATAGCGATGATAATGCCATTGTAGGTGAAGTTATTTATGATAATCAAGGACGACCAGCTGTAGAAATTTTACCAGTACCAGCAATTAATAGTGAGAATGGATTAAGTTATTATTCTAATTTTAACTTAAGTCCTGAAAGTTCAATACAAGGACCAATACCCTATACACATCAGGATTTCGATTGGAACATAACAGCCGCAGAACAATCTTGTGAAACAGATGTTAATGGACTAAACCCTTCAAGCGGTTCAGGATATTATTACTCTCCTCAAAATAACTCAGAATCAACATTTACACCATTTATCCCTAATGCTGTTGAAGGCAGTGAGTCTTATCCTTTTTCACAAATAGAATACACACCAGATAATACAGGTAGAATAGCTAGAAAAAGTGGCGTAGGCTATACACATCAATTAGGTTCTGGTCATGAAATGAAATACTATTACACAACACCAGAACAAAAAGAACTAGATCGCTTATTTGGCTATAGTGTAGGTTATAGTGAACATTATAAAAAAAATGCAGTAATAGATCCAAATGGGCAAATAAGCATTAGTTATATAGATCCACAAGGACGAACAATAGCAACAGCACTTTCTGGAGAAAACCCATCACAGTTAATAGGCTTAGAAGATGAAGATAATGATGAGCTTCACAAAGTAGTTACTGTAGAATTGTTTAATAGTAATAGTGCAGAAAATCAAAACTACGCTACAGGTAATTATGGTATACTGCAAGATGGTACATTATACGAAGTACAAAAATTTAATGCACTAAACGGAAGCCAATATGAAACCACCTATAATTTAACCTATAAAAAGGGATTCACGACAGGCTGTTTACCAGATAATAGTGGTTATCCTTTTGTTTTCGATTTCGAGACCGATATTACTAATGAGTGTTTTGGACATTTAATTCTAGCAGACGAGAATGGAAATGGAGGCATTGCATACAAAACGACTATTGGAGACTTTGATCCATCACAAATTCTAAATGGCACTCCATTTGTATTACAACAAGACATTAATAATACCGAAAATTATACCTCAAGTACTGCGTTAGCTAATGGTAACAGTTCTCTACAACCTTTTAACATAGGAAACTTTGGGATAAAAAAGGATTTAAAAATCAACCAACAAGCACTAGACTATTTTGCTAACGATTATATTTCTAAAATAACCAATGCAGATACTGGTTGTATTCCGTTTCCTGAAGTAAATATTGAAGACCAATGTTTTACAAGTTGTGGTGAATGCTTATACAATATAGTTGGTTGGAACAACTGGGATGATGAGGCTACTAACCCAGACCTTCCTACATTTCAAGATTATTTTAACCTTACTGTTGGTACAGATGGCGTAAATTATAGTGGTTTTCCTAATCCTTGGGCACCAGGTAGTATAGATATAGATTTACAAGCACTTATAACCAGTACATTAGAGCAACAATGGAACGAGCTCTATGCAACATGTACAGCGCCTTGTTCTAATGATGGTATTTTTATAGACCCTGATCCTAACGGTGAATACGAATCCTCATCTTGTAGTGTAGGACTTAATTTTATGTTAGGGGATATGCAACCAAACGGGCAATATGGTGGTGCAGAATATTATACAAATGCTGATGGAGAACAAGTATTAGTACCAGTAAACATACAAACAGAAACAAATATTTTTTCTGAAGACAACCAATTAGCATATCCAGCATTTCCTAATAGTAATCCAGGTGATTTTAATTGGAAAACACCTAAACATTATAAACTAACAGGAGTAGCACCTTCTGGAAATGGAGGATTAATTGAAGGACTATCTCCTAATCATTATTTTACTACCGCTGGAGATGTTGCCTTAACACAAATAATTTATGACGAAGAAACACAAACTTATAGTCCAGAAATTGATAATAATGTTACAGTAATTACTATTACACAAGGAAATAACGAAACACTATGGGTAGAACCACAACATTTAAAAAATGCAGACGATTTTATAAATCTGTGGCGAGTACATTGGGCAGAATCTTTAGTACAATACCATCCAGAATATGTGTACTACAATTATAGTAAAGCATTATGTCAACTCACAAATGGTAACACTATAAATACTGATGGTTTTGATGACTATTTAAGGTCTTTAGATTTTGAAGGAGCAGAAACAGCGAATCTTATACCATCTAACAGTAACGATTTATTAGACCTCTTTAATCAAGATCCATATTTTGGGCAAGGCGTAAGTTTAGATGATCCAGCATTAATTGCACTTAAAAACGATGTAATGTTAGAAGCTTTGGAACATAACAATCCAGGCTATGGCTATGACAAAACTGAAAAAACAATGCTACAATTCGCTTTTGAAACGGCTTATTGTAATAGTATTGATGTATGCCAAATCCCATCTAATTTTATAGGGATGCTTAATAGCCCAAGTACACCAACAAATACTAATACTAGTTTGTCTCAACAAACTAAAAACGATATATGGAGCTATTACATAAGTTACTATTTATCGCTTAAACAAAAGTTACAATATGTATTACTTAATTATTATACCATAGAGCAAAATGCTTATAATGGCTGTATAGAAACAGCAACAACACCTAATTCTATACTAGATGTTATAAGAGATTACAGTGTTGTACACAGCGTTAGTGTAAGTGGTGTAAATGATGGTTTATGTAGTAGTACTAGTGCATCAAACTATAACATAAAAAGTAAACGTTATATACCCGTAGATGCTTTATACAATTCTAACGATTCTAATCAAGACATAGCAGATAATATTGAAGATCAGGTGGATATAGAAATTTATACGCAAACGGGGCAATGTCCTTTAGTTACAGATCTTGAAATATTCTTAAATGGCTTAGCAACAACACAGTTATCTAGCGGCCAGAGTTACTTAGATCCTACAAATAGTAGCACACAGTTTAATGGTCATTTTTTAAGTCCTGATTTATTTACAGATGTTGGAGGAGCAATCCCAAATAACGGCCCGTTACAAATAACAGCTTCATTTAGTAATAATGCATTAAGTATCCATTTTACAAACCCAAATCTCTCTAATATTATTACAGATTTTGCCCCAGTTACACCAGGACATACTTGGGATAGCCTATGGGCAGTAGATGCAATTGCACACATGAGTGATGTCTATTATGTACCCAACTCTTATAATGACATAACACAACAGTTTACTTTTAAAGTTAAAGCAACTTTAAGTGATGGTGTTACTGAAGTAATATTACAAGGAAAAACAATTGCAAGAATTGAATGCGGTTTAGGAACTAATGATTATACAGGACCTGGAGAAGTTTTATTAGACGATACTGATGGAGATGGCATACCTGATCTTTGTGATGATTGCCCAAATAACCCAGATCCTAATTGTGAATGTGGTAATATAGATAGTGACAATGATGGTATTTTTGATTTATGTGATCCATGCCCTAATAATCCCGATACGAATTGTACTTGTGATGGTCCAATTGATACGGATGGAGATGGAACTCCTGATAATTGCGATGATTGCCCATATGATAGTGAAGATAATTGCGAAAATTCCTTTTGTCAAAGTTTTATAGAGACGGATGGTATCACAGAAACAGACATAGAAAATGGATTTATTGATTTATACAATAGTGTTTATAATAATAGTCTTCATATATTATCTGATAATGGCCCACAATCTATAGTTATTCCTGAATCGTTAAGAGAATTTTTTAAATTTTCAAATAATACAAATCTTAACGATGAATCAATCGATAATGCGGAGTTTGTTAAAATAAAAACTAGATATATTATACCTACTACAGGAGAACACATTACTTGTTCAAATAAATTTTTCTTTGCTATAAAATTTGAAACAACATCTGGAAGCAATAGATATTTTTTGATGTCCAATAATGTTTCTTCTAGTACTAATGGTTTATTTTCATTTTTTGATTATAATGAAGTAACCTCATATGATTTACCATCTTCAACTTATTATGGAAACCCAAGTAACTTTTTAAGTTTTAGTCTTCGTTCTAATATTAATAATGTAGAAACTGCTCTAGCTTTCTTTAACGATGGTTCAGTTGCCAATGAAGGCAATGAGTTTTACTATGATTTAAGTTTTAATATCTCTAATTGTACTTTTTCCGTAATTCTTGTAAATCGTTATGCGATTTCATGTCGTTGGTATAATCCTTCTAATAATTTACGTAATGAAATAGTATATGAAGATATAATAAGTGATTCTGATAAAAAAATCGATTTACCTAATTATATTAATCAAGATAATTGTGAACAACCTTGTACTCCTCAAACCATAGCACCCGTGTCTTGTAATGAAAAACACACCTTTTTTATAAACACTGTATTACCAAAATTAGAAGATTACACGACTATTCCAGAAGGAGACAATCCTGGTGACCCAATGACAGAAGAGTATTTCTGTAATCAAAATTTTAGCTATATCGTAGATGGTTATAACAGTTATGTAGAGGCATTTGCTACAAATGGCACTTTAAGTGTTGAACATGCACAATTTATAAGTATTGCAGAGTTTGGGGCTACACAATTGCATTATGGTTATGATAATTATGCAAGTGCGATTACAGATTATAAAAATTATGTAGATAATGGTGGTGATGTTAATTGGGGTGCATACATCGCTACAATTTATATGGTTGCTAATCCAGGAATATGTCCACCAGCACCATTGTTTCCTACCTCAAATATATTTATAGAAGATCCACAAACCAATTGCCAAGAGTTTGCCTTTAATGTAAGCAATACTTATGCAGGAGATGCGTATTACACTTACTTAAACACATTAAAAGAGCAATTTAAACAAGATTATATTGCTGAGGCCATGAGTAACATTGAAGAACAAGCTACCATGACCTATAAAGACAAACAGTATCAATACACATTATATTATTACGACCAAGCTGGCAACTTAGTAAAAACGGTGTCTCCAGAAGGTATTGATCGATTTGAAGATGATGAATTTACTACTGATTTTCAAACCGCATTAGATGAGGCTAGAGTAACACCAGATAATAATAATCCAAACCATCAAAACACCTTACCAGAACACACTCTAGACACTAAGTACAAATACAATAGTTTAAACCAATTAGTATGGCAAAAAACACCAGATGGCGGTGTGACTCGATTTGCTTACGATGATTTAGGCAGAATAATTGCGTCACAGAACGATAAGCAAGCTGCTTTATATACCGATTTAACTTATAAAGAAGATGTAGCCGGAACTGTTACTATCTCTCAAGACGGTAAAAATATAGAAAAAACTGGCCCAGGAACTTGGAGTACATCTGGTATAGATGAAACTCATATCTTATACGGGAATGGGTATGTAGAGCGTACCATTACTAGCGATTTTCAAGCTCATAAAGCCGTAGCACTTGGATTAAGTTATGTAGATAGAACAAAAGGATTAGGTAATTATGGAGGCTCTCGATTGCCTAGTTATTTTATGTATACTTATACCAATAGTACTAATACTTCCTTACGTGTAGCTAGAGTAGGAAATTCTGGAAGTTTAATTACACCGCCATCACAGTATTATTTGCAAGTAGGAGATAAACTTAAAGTTGAGCGATTAAATGGAGATATTAATTATTATATAAATAATACGCTTTATTTAACTTACGAGGAATCTCATCCTGGCTTACCTATGGATATTCGTGCCAATTTAGTATTTAACGGAGGTAAAATACATGATTTAAATTTCGTAGGCTATGATGGAGAGGATCAAGCTAAAGATCGTTTCAGCTATACAAATTATGATGGATTAGGCAGAATTATTGAAGCAGGAGAAGTACATACACCATATGAAACGTATACCATTTCTAATGAAGGACGACTGTATAACACAGGTCTATCTAACCCTATTAATGTATTTAATGCTAATCATTTAAGAACAGAAGTTACAAAGACGTTTTATGATAAAGCAATAAACTTACCTACCGTTGCAGTATCTAATTATAGTAATTCAGCACAGCTATTTACTGCATTTAATCCGCATACACTACGCAATAGAGTGAGTGCCATTCTATACTATGATAGTTTTTCTACATTAACACTAAAACCAGTCTTTAACAATGGTATTTTTTATAATTACGATATACATGGTAATGTCAATGAGTTAGTTAATTTTTATAGTGATATAAACATTCCTAATAGTTTTAACAAACACCTAAAACGAGTGGCATACGATTATGATTTAATTAGCGGTAATGTCAATAAAGTTACTTATCAAAAAGGCCAGCTAGACCAATTTATACATCGTTATAAATACGATGCAGATAATAGAATTACTAGTGTAGAAACTTCTAAAGATAATGTTATATGGGAGCAAGATGCGTCTTATAAATACTATGAACATGGCCCATTAGCCAGAACAGAAATTGGAGATAAAAAAGTACAAGGTATGGACTATATGTACACGCTTCAAGGCTGGCTAAAATCTGTAAACGGAGAGCATATAGGAGATGCAAATAATGATATTGGAAAAGATGGTCTTGCGCTTGCTAATGCTTTAGTTGCTAAAGATGCTTTTGGCTATTCATTAAGTTATTTTAATGGTGATTATAATTCTATAGGTAATACTTCTAGTAGTTTTAGTCTTTCTAGTAATAGCACCTTCGATAACAGTCCTAATTTATACAATGGTAATATTAAAAAGATGGTAACTAGTATAAGGCAGCAAGAAGATGTTATGCTAGCCACGCAACTAAATAGTTACAAATACGACCAGCTTAATAGGATTAAAAGTATGACCTCTAAAGCTTTCGAAAGTAGTTCTACAACGGCTTATAGAGATAGTTATGCTTCTAGTTACAGTTATGATAGAAATGGTAATTTAACCGAGTTGTCTAGAACTGTAAAAGGGAATGCAGTAATCCCAATGGATCAATTTACCTATAAATACAAATCGAAAACTAACCAATTACAATTAGTAAAAGATGCTATTGCTGCCACTAATTTTGATGTAGATATAGATGACCAAGAAGATCTTTTAGGAATTACATACAGTGAAGATGACCCTAATAGTCATAATTATGTGTACGATGAGATAGGACAATTAATACAAGACAAAACAGAACGTATACACATTAAATGGCGAGTTGATGGTAAAGTCGATAGAATACAAAAGTACCCTGAAGGTTTTCCAAATAAAATAGCAGAAACTATTGTATTTGATTATGATGGATTAGGTAACCGAATAGCAAAAACAGTAATAAGTAAAACTGGCGTTGTTAGTACACGATACGCACGTGACGCACAAGGTAACGTTTTAAGTGTTTTCGAAACTAACGCTACAAGTCAAGAATTTGACAATCATGATTATACATCGTATAAAATAAAAGAACATCATATTTATGGTAGTAGCAGATTAGGTATCGAGAATTATGTATCTAATAAAGATTCAAAATCTACTAGCCTAACAAGTGATAATGATACAACAGTTGCTTTAGAGCTAGGAGCAAACAATACTATAGATTTTACTATAGACAATGTCTCTGCATTAGATCATGAACCAATAACATCATCTATAATAAATACAAAAATAAAGCTACTAGAACCTTTACAAGAGAATGATTCTATTAGAGTAGCAAAATTAGGTTTTGTTAATACAGCAACTAGTAATAATACTAGTAGAGAAAATTATACAGAAATATTCTTAAAGAAAAGCGAAGGCAAATACAAACCTGTATTTTATGGACACTCTGTTATGGCTAATGCTTTTCATTATATACTTAAAGCTGAGCTAGACCATACTATTGGTATTACAGAAACAGAAATGCAACAAGACGGTATCGCTATAGACTTTACACAATTAAAAAACACAACCTTTGATATTACTATTGCTATAAATAACGAAAGTTATAATTTAAATAACGGTGTTACAATGTCTATTAATAGCATTCCAGCTCCAGCGACTATTAATACCACTATACAATCTATTATTGGCGGAGAATATGCAAACAAGTTTCAAATAAAAGACATAGCTTATAGCACAACCATTAATGGTAATACCTATGCAGATGCCTTTAATTTTGAAACAGAAGCAGAAACTTTAGTTTCAGAAAAAGGAGCTACAGCTAATCTTAGCCAAAATGAACTCGCTTGGGCAACGAGTATTTTTACAGATGATTTGGTAAAAAGAAGCTATACTAAAAGAGTTGGTGATAAAAATTATGAATTATCTAACCATTTAGGTAATGTACTAAGTGTAGTAAGCGATGTAAAAATTCCAACCTTTACAGGAAGTACTTTAGCCTACTTTAATACAGATGTAAAAGCATACAATGATTACTATCCCTTTGGGATGCTACTTCCTGGTAGACACGGTAACTCCTCAGACTATAGGTATGGCTTTCAAGGACAAGAACTAGATAATGAAATTAAAGGTGAAGGGAATTCTATTAACTATAAGTTTAGAATGCATGACCCAAGAGTAGGTAGATTCTTTGCAGTGGATCCTATGGAGGCTATATATAATTGGTATTCACCTTATGCCTTTTCTGGAAATAGAGTTGTTGATGCTTTCGAAATGGAAGGTTTACAGCCTTTTATAAAAACTAAAGGAAGGACACTAGTTGCTGGAGTTAAATTTAAGGTAACTAATAAAACCAAGATAAATAGTGAAATTATAGATAAAATTCTTCATGGATTAAAAATTAAGTTTAAAACTGAATTATCTAAAGAAATTAATACTCCAAATCATAATCAATTAGAAGGAGCAGTAGTCATAGATAATGATGCTAGTTACGAAATTCTTTTTTTGCCTAAAAAAGAGTTTAATGAAATGTTGATTGCTGAAAATAAAGCTACAAAACAACAAATAGAAAATGGTATTTTCGTTGCTATAGCTAATAACATCAAAGGAGATAAAATTTATATATCAGATGAAACACTTGGTCAGTTTACAGTAGATTGGCTAGATCCAAATGACCTTTTGCCTTATGAAGAAGAAGATATTGATAATGCAGCCAATGTAATTTTTCATGAGTTAGCTCATCTATTGGGGTTACTTCATACCTATGATGATTATAGTTTAGATGCCAACGGAAAACTTGTAAAACAAATACCATCTATAAAAAAATTATGGCGATTATCCGAGAAAGAAATGGAAAATAATACTTTTAATGAACCAAATAGTGCTACAAGAATTCTTGCTAAAAATATTATGAACATGGGGCAAGAAGGAGAGTATCTATTATTAAAACTTCAGATGGAAGATGATATTGAAACAGGAAAAACAACCTTAGAATTAAGAAATGATCAAATTGAAGTTATATACAAAACAATAAAAGAATATGTTGCTCAAGATAAAAATTAGTTATATTATATTTTCCCTGTGACGAGTGATGTATTATATAATTACTCTGAGTTACCGTGCTTTTAACTTAAAAGAAAAAACCTTTACAGAAATGTAAAGGTTTTAATTTGTTTACTCTTTATTGAGGTTACTCGTCACAAACGAGCGATAGCAGGGGAAAATATTGAGTTTGTCATTAAGCTAGTAAAAGTAAATAAAATCAATTATTTTCAATTGTTGATCTATTCGTTCCATCGTTTATTATACTTCGCGAATTTTGTCTTGTAGGACGTATTTTTGTTCTTTTTTCTGTGTTGTTCCCTTGCAAACCATCTTGATTATATTCATAATCTCCATCACCATCTTCTGTATGTTTATGTATTTTTGCCATATTATGCCCACCTTCGTGAACCATAATATCTAATAATGATAACCCTCCAGCTTTTCTATCACTATTTATATATACAAAATTATAGTCTGGCAACCCTTGTGTGTTTTCAGTTGCTAAATAGCCCTCAGAAACAGCAGCTCCACCTGTATTTGGATCAAAATGACTATTTAATTTTCTAGCAAATGTATATAATGTTTTTAAACCATCATTACCTGTTATATCTGCCATTTTATACAATTGTGTCAATTGTCCAGTAGTGGCCATTTTATTCATAATTATCCCTCTAGATTTAGGATCTCCCTTCATATAATTAATCATCTCTCTAATTTTTTGTTCGGCTGTTAAGGTTACATCATATTCAACTTCCACCTTATAGTATGACGTTACTCCACTTTCAGTAAGTTTTTTTGCATACTTTGCTCTATCTTCTTGGTTACGCCCTTTAAAATCATTTGCCTTTTGAGCCCATACTAACTGCTTTCCTTCTAAAAATTGAGCTTCAGTATCAGAAGTTGGTAATGTAATCATATAGTCAGTATAATTTCCATCAGAAAACCTTTTGCTAAATGCTTTAGGATCAATATCTGCACTATTGAGTCCTCCCATTGCATTATCGACTAACACTTTGTAATCTAATTTTATTGTGATTTTTGCTCTTCCTGAACGTTGATTAGGTATAGGCTCACTAGTTTTAGCAACAATCAATTTTTCTCCACCTTCTAATTCAATTGCATCGATTACCCTATTTTCACTAAAAGCATAAGGAGAATTATGAGGATATTCTTTGTATAGAGGATCAATAGCAAAGAACCTACCAATTCTCGAATCATACATTCTAAACTTAAAATTATGACTATTCCCTTCACCTTTAATTTCATTATCTAGTTCTTGTCCTTGAAAGCCATACCTATAGTCTGAGGAGTTACCGTGTCTACCAGGAAGTAGCATCCCAAAGGGATAGTAATCAAATTGGTTTATTATGCAATAAAATAAGGAGTTATTAGTATTTAAAAATAACTCTAAAAGACAAAATAGTGTTATTTTATGGCCAAAATTGGTAGTATTTCAAATTAGGATATGAAAAAAGTATATTGTCCAGATTGTAATGAATATTCAGTAAAAAGTGGTTTTCAAAAAGGAAAACAACGTTACAAATGTAAAGTTTGTAATAAGCGATTTCAATTGTATTATACTTATAAAGCTTATAATGAAAACACAAATAGTTTAATTAAATCATTACTAAAAGAAAGTTGTAGTGTACAAGGTATTTCTAGAGTTTTAAATATCTCTTGTGGAACGGAGGTAAGTTGCTGATAGTTATTGTTTTATTTATATCTTTGATACTATCAACCTTAAAACATTGATATGAAGACTAGTGTACTTTCAGTTTTATTCTTTTTTATATTTAGTTTGTCTTATTCCCAAGCTCCTCAAGGTTTTAATTATCAATCTGTAGTGAGAGATAATGCAGGAGATATATTAGCCAATACTAGTATAGGTGTTCAGTTTCAAATTAGGCAAACTACTTCTACAGGAACTATAGTTTACACAGAAACACATACGCCAACAACAAATGCTTATGGTGCATTTAATGTAGTGATAGGTCAAGGAACAACTACAGATACTTTTACAAGTGTTGATTGGAACACAGATATTTATTTTTTAGAAATTGGAGTTGATATTTCAGGAGGTACTACATATACCAATATAGGTACTTCACAGTTGATGAGTGTACCTTATGCTTTAAATGCAATAGAAGCTGATAATGTTAGTGGTTTAGAACAAATAACAGAAGGAGGAAATACAGGTTGGCGATTAATAGGAAGTAACCAAGCTAACCATGGTAATATTGGTATAAATGCTATAGATTTAAGTACCCCTAATGAGGTAAGCTCTTCTTATGGAGCTACTGGAAGATCTTCAATAGCAATAGGTAGGAATACAACTGCTTCAGGCGACTATTCTCTAGCAATGGGACAGAATACAAGAGCTGAATCTTTAAATTCTGTTGCCATAGGTAGTTATAATTTTGGTGGTGGTTCACCAAATACTTGGATTCCAACAGATCCTATATTTGAAATAGGTAATAGCCTAGGAATTGGAAATTTTAGATTCAATGCTTTAAGCGTATTAAAAAATGGAACTATAATAGCACCATCATTTGATATATCTGAAATTACAAATGCCAGAGCCTTAATCACTAAAGAATATGCAGATACTAATTATGGTAGAGGTTTAGAAGCTATAGATGAGGGTAATGGAACAGGTTGGAGGTTAATTGGTAGAAACCCTTCTTTACACGCAACAATCGGTTCAAATGCTTTAGATTTAAGTCTTTCTGATGAAAGTAATAGTTTTGGATATGGAGCAAGCGGATCGTCTTCAATAGCCATGGGATTTAACTCAACGGCCTCAGGATTGAATTCAACAGCAATGGGAAGTACAACAGCAGCTACAGGAACTCAATCTACAGCAATGGGAGTTAGTACTTTTGCTTCAGGAAATATTTCAACAGCTATGGGACTTGGTACTTTGGCTAATAGTTTTGCAGGTACAAGCATTGGACAATATAATATTGGCGGTGGAACAGCAGGTAGTTGGGTAGCTACAGACCCGCTGTTTGAAATAGGAAATGGTGCAAACGCTTCAAATAGATTAAATGCTATGACTGTATTAAAAAATGGGAATGTTGGTATTGGTACTGCAACGCCACAAAAAACATTGGAGATACGAAGTGGAGTTGGAAATTCAGATCCTTCATGGATTGCAGGTGTTTTTGGCCCAACAGTTAATGGTAACAGAGTTGTTATAGGTAATTTAAATAATAATGCAACTATTGGCGCTCATAATAATGCTTTAAATGCTTGGGCAGATTTATATTTAAACCCAAGTGGTGGTGACATTTATGCAGGTGGAGCTTTGGTACATTCTTCAGACAGGAGGTTAAAGAAAAATATTGAGAAAATAACATATGGTCTAGATGAAATTTTAGCATTAAACCCAGTACAATACTACTGGAAAAATAAGGAGAATAAAAAGCATAAATCACTAGGTCTAATTGCACAAGAAGTACAACCCATAATTGCAAACTTAGTTTCAATAAGTGACGATAAGAAAAATACCTTAGCGGTTAACTATACAGAGCTCATACCTGTATTAATTAAAGCCATACAAGAATTAAAACAAGAGAATAATGTGCTAAAACAAGAAGCTGCAAAAATTAAAACTTTAGAAGCTAGATTAGAAAAAATAGAGAACTTTCTAAACACAGAAACTAGCGACTTAGACGACTGAAACTATAAATAAACATACATTAAAAAGCACTCTATCTGGGTGCTTTTTTATTTACAAAAGCATTACATTTACCCCATGTTCTTACAAATAAAGTTACTGGACAGAGGCTAAAATAGAGATATTGAAGAATATCTAAAACTTGGCATTTCATTCCCAGCTAGCGCTCGTCTGTGACGAGTGAAATTTTGATTAGAAAATAAAAAAGTGTATACAATCCCGATGGCGCGGATTTGTAATTCGTGTCCATAATAATCATTCATATTACAAAAGCATCACATAAAGTGATACTTTTCTTTTACATATAATTATTCTTCTTAGGTTAAATTCAATCCCACTCAACATAAAGGTCTTACTCAATTCAATCCATAAAAAAAGCCACTATTTCTAGTGGCTTCTCTAAACTTGCTCCTCCTCTTAGGCTCGAACTAAGGACCCTCTGATTAACAGTCAGATGCTCTAACCAACTGAGCTAAGGAGGAGTGTTTTTCGCTGTTGCGAGCGCAAATATAAAAGCTTTTTTAGTTTCTACAAAACAATAATTAATTTTTTTATTTAAAAATTGCCTTAAAAATATCGTTTCCGTTGGCAAACAGCACTAAAGCTATTAAAATAAAGAAACCAACCGTTTGTGCATACTCCATAAATTTATCACTTGGCTTACGTCCAGAAACCATTTCATATAGTAAAAACATAACGTGACCACCATCTAAAGCAGGAATTGGTAATAAGTTAAGTACACCTAACATAATTGATAGAAAGGCTGTAATACCCCAAAAAGCTTCCCAACTCCAAAAGTCTGGAAATATATCGAAAATGGCTTTAAAGCCTCCTACTCCTTTATAGGCACCTGTACTTGGACTAAAGATTAGCTTTAATTGTCCAAAATACGAGCTTATTTGTCCAGTAAATTTATTTAAACCAACACCAAAACTCTCACCAAAAGAATATTCTTCAACTGTCATTTTATAATACCCTAACTTTTCCATTGTTTTTGGACCAGCACCAGAAAAATAAACAACACCTAATTTGGCATTATTATCAACTTTTAGTGTTTCTGTAATTAATTCTTCTCCTCTCAATAATGTAACAGCTACTTCTTGATCTTTAAATTCATTTAAAACAGTAGGTAATTGATCAATATACTTCAACTTCTTATCACCAATAGTTCTAACTATATCACCTTCTTTAAGGTTAACGCCTTTGTTTAAAGAAGAATCAGGGATTTTAGCAATCACCATTGGATATCTCATTTCAAACAAGTCTCTAGTTTTACTATCTGAAAACTGACCTAAAAAATCTTCTGGTAATGCAATAGTCTGCTCTACACCATCTCTTTTAATTGTTATAGATTCTGCTCCTATAAACTGCCCTTTTATATCAGATACCTTTTCAACTTTAAAATCACCAACTTTAATAATATCGTCTCCAGTTCTAAAGCCTAAATCTGTTAATAAAGGATTCTCTATTAAATACCCATCTTGTATACTAGCAGCAGAAATTTTTGTGTCTCCGTAAATAAATGCAGCAAAAATGTATATAATTAAAGCTAAAACAAAATTTACAAAAACACCTCCAAGCATAATAATTAAACGTTGCCACGCTGGTTTAGATCTAAACTCCCATGGCTTAGGCTCTTCTGCCATAGCTTCAGTATCCATGCTTTCGTCAATCATACCAGAAATTTTAACATAACCTCCTAGTGGTAACCAACCAATACCGTATACCGTTTCTCCTATTTTCTTTTTAAATAATGAGTACTTAATATCAAAAAACAAGTAAAATTTTTCTACTCTAGTTTTAAATAATTTAGCTGGAATAAAATGTCCAAGCTCGTGCAATATAATTAGTAGTGAAAGACTCAGTAAAAACTGACTTATTTTTATTACAAATTCCATGTATTTCTTCTATTCATTTTTATAACGCCCAAAAGTAAGTATTTAGACTTAGTTTAAAAAGCTATTATTGTTTTGCTTTCTGTTTTAACCTTTATTTATGAGTGAAAAAAATGGTTTATCGTTTGTTTACGTCGTATTTTTGCAAAATAGCAATTCAAAACTTGTTTTATGCTTTCCTTTTTTAAAGATTATAAAAAATTTGCCATTGGTTTTTTTATCCTTTCTGCAATTATTATTTCTATTTTTTATTCCATTTTAAAGGTTGAAAAGCCTTTGCCTATTTATAATCCTGATAGTTTAGATAGGACTTTAGTTGACAGCACGATTCAACATGTAAAAAAATATCATAAAATCGCAGATTTTAGCTTGATTAACCAAAATGGAAGAACAATTACTCAAAACGATTATAAAGATAAAATTTACGTAGCCGATTTCTTTTTCACTACATGTCCAACTATTTGCCCTATAATGACAGATAATATGCGTGACATTCAAAAAGAAATTTTAAATGATGATGATATTATGCTATTATCGCACAGTGTAACACCTGTAAAAGATAGCGTACCTCAATTAAAAAAATATGCTAAGCTAAAAGGCGTAGATGATGCTAAATGGAATTTAGTTACTGGAGACAAGAAACAAATTTACGAACTAGCACGAAAAAGCTATTTGGCAGTAAAAACAACTGGTAATGGTGACAAATACGATATGATCCATACAGAAAACTTCATGTTAATAGATAAAAAGCGTCAAATACGCGGTTTTTATGATGGTACAGATCCAGAAGCTATTTCTCAACTTTTAAAAGATATTAAAAAGTTAAAACGAATGGAGAAACAGTAGTTTTTCTATTACAATTTTTTTAGCCTATTATTTTCCATTACTTTTGCTTCTTTAAAATCAATCTAAATAAGCTTGGAATATACATTAGCAGATTTAAAACGTGGTGAAAAGGGAATAATTAGTGATGTTTCTTCAGAATTAATTCCTTTAAAATTGTTAGAAATGGGTTGTTTACCTGGCAATAATGTAGAATTAGTTCAAGTCGCTCCTTTTGCAGACCCCATGTATTTAAATATTAATGGAAGCCATTTAGCCATTAGAAAAGAGACTGCTATTCATATTTTAATTGACAAAATAGATGAGTAAACAGTTAAATGTCGCTTTAATAGGAAATCCTAATACTGGAAAAACATCAGTTTTTAATGCCCTTACAGGATTAAACCAGCAAGTTGGTAATTACCCTGGGATTACTGTAGAAAAAAAACAAGGTATTTGTAAATTACCGCGTGGTGTTAAAGCCCACATTATAGATTTACCGGGAACTTATAGCCTAAATGCCTCTTCATTAGATGAGAATGTAGTGATTGAACTACTTTTAAATCGTAATGATAAAGATTTTCCAGATGTAGCAGTTGTGGTAAGTGATGTAGAAAACTTGAAGCGTAACTTACTTCTTTTTACACAAATTAAAGACCTTGAAATCCCTTGTTTATTAGTTATTAATATGGCCGATAGAATGAAATATAAAGGTATTTCGTTAGACATTCCATATTTAGAATCGCAACTAAACACTAAAATAGCATTAATAAGTACTCGAAAAAACCAAGGTATTACAGAGTTAAAACAACTTATTACAAATTATAAAGACCTGTCTATAACACCTTGTTTAAATGCTTCTGAAATTGATGTAGATTATTTCGACAGATTGCGTAAAGCCTTTCCAAATCAGTTATTATATAAGCTTTGGTTAGTTATAACACAAGATGTGAATTTTGGTAAAACAGATAGAAAGGAAATTGACGCTATCGCTAGTTTTAAAACTAAATCCAAAAGTGACCTTAAGAGGCTTCAACAAAAAGAAACCATAAAACGTTACCAGTTTATTAATAACACATTAAAAAAAGGACAAACAATTGATGCTTCTCAAGCTAAAGATTTACGCACTAAATTTGATCGGATTTTAACCCATAAAGTTTGGGGTTACGCTATTTTCTTTGTTATACTATTAACTATTTTCCAAGCCATATACGACTGGTCAAGCATACCAATGGAATTTATTGATGAGGCTTTTGCTACTCTTAGCGATTGGACAAAAAATTCATTACCAGCTGGTGTTTTTACTAATTTATTAGCCGAAGGTATTATTCCTGGATTAGGAGGAGTTGTCATTTTTATACCACAAATTGCGTTTTTATTCCTATTTATTGCCGTCCTTGAAGAAAGTGGCTATATGAGTCGCGTTGTCTTTTTAATGGATAGAATAATGCGTCGTTTTGGATTAAGTGGTAAAAGTGTAGTTCCTCTTATTTCTGGAACTGCTTGTGCCATTCCTGCTATTATGGCTACTCGTAATATTGAGAGTTGGAAAGAACGTTTAATAACCATTTTAGTTACGCCTTTTACAACCTGTGCAGCTAGATTACCTGTATACCTCATTATTATTGCATTAGTTATCCCTGAAGGCAACTTTTTAGGTTTAGGCTACCAGGCATTAACCCTAATGCTATTATACTTAATTGGTTTTGGTACAGCGGTTCTTTCAGCATATATTTTAAATAAAGTATTAAAAATAAAGAGTAAAACCTTTTTTGTAGTAGAAATGCCTAACTACAAATTACCCTTATTTAAAAATGTAGCGATAACCGTTATAGAAAAAACGAAATCTTTCATTTTTGGTGCCGGGAAAATTATTTTAGCAATCTCTGTTGTACTATGGTTTTTAGCATCTTATGGTCCTGGTGAACAATTTAATAATGCTGAAGATATAATAACAAAAGCATACGCTTCTCAAAATTTATCTGAAGACGATTTACAGCAAAAAATAGCCTCTCATAAATTAGAACACTCATTTATTGGTATTACTGGTCGCGCTATAGAACCCGCAATTAGACCTTTAGGTTACGATTGGAAAATTGGTATCGCTATTGTTAGTTCTTTTGCTGCTCGTGAAGTTTTTGTTGGCACATTAGCAACTATTTATAGTGTTGGCGCAGACGATGAGAAGACAATAACCAAACGAATGGCAGGCGAAATCAATAGTATTACTGGCAAACCATTGTATAATTTTGCTTCTGGTATTTCTTTACTTTTATTTTATGCCTTTGCCATGCAATGTATGAGTACATTGGCTATTGTAAAGAAAGAAACTAATAGTTGGAAGTGGCCAACCTACCAATTAGTGATTATGACGGCTTTTGCATATATAACAGCTCTAATTGCTTATCAGTTTTTAAAATAATTGTCATTGCGAGGAGTATTTAGCGACGTGGCAATCTTATAAAATGAAACTAAATCATTAAATTTATAGTATAATTATTTATTTTTTCACGACAAAAACAAAATGAACACTATTATTCAAAACATATTAGTCTTTACAACATTAGCTTTTGCTTTATTGTTTTTGGTTAAAAAGTTTTTTTGGAAAAAGAAAACAAAAAAAGCTTGCGGCACTGATGATTGTGGTTGTCATTAGAATTCTTTTGAAAAAAAATCTAAGCATTAACAATTAAAATTTTTGGGACTAATAATAATTCTTATTGGGTTTTATTTTGATTATAAATCTGAAAAATCTTCTTTTTTTAATGATTTAAGTGGGGGTATTTTTATATGTGCTGTCTTTTTTATTTCTGCGATTGTTTTAAAAGAAGTACTTAAAATACACTTTCTAAATGTTGCTTTTATTATAGGCATAGAAATTATTTTAGTCTTTGCGCTTAAAGCCTTTTTTAATAGTAAGAAGAAACATTAATTTAAAAATAAAAAGGAGGCTATATATAACCTCCTTTTCTAAAAAACAACTACTTATTTTACTAAAAGTTGTTTATTAATTACTTGCCCATCTTCCAAAGTTATTTTAACAAAGTAAATACCTTGTTTTACTTTATTAGACAATCTAAATTCTATATGTATACCATCTACTTTTGTAAATTTATGTGGTATTGCTATTCCTGTCATTGAAAGCACCGCTATCGCTTCTACTTTAGCTTCTGTTTCATCTATAACTATAGAGATTGTGGCATTTTCATTAGCAGGATTAGGGTAGATCTTTAGATTATTCTTACTTATGTTTTCTTCTAAACCTAAATAAGTAGAATTAATCTCTTCGTTCGAAACACCTCTTCCTTTACTTTCAAAATCACCACTACAACCTTCAAGATAGGCTCTAAACACAGAGCCATTAATAGCATCAAAATTAGAAGTTAACAGCACCTCTTCACTGGCATGATAAGTAGCTTGAGCACCAGACTCTATTGTATTTAGAGCTACAATAGTGTATTCTGCTTCTTGATTATCTGCAACACCATTTAATACATTTTGATCAATAATTAAATTTCCAACACAACCATCACAATCTAATGCAGCTAAACTGGCTCTTGCACCTCCAGGGACTAAGACGGCTCTCATTCTGTCTCTTTGTCCTTCTGTAAATAAGTTCATACAGGCATCATCACTATAATCCATATAATTCTGCACCATGTCTATTGTACCACAAGATACGTGTCCTGTATCACAGCCATAGTTAGCGTTATCAGATGAAGGAGTATCTAAAACAAAATCATCTACACTACAACCATTTCCCCATATATGTCTTAAGTTTAAAAAGTGACCCACTTCATGAGTAGCTGTTCGTCCTTTATCATAAGGAGCTGTAAGTGTTCCTATTCTTCCGAAATAATTGTATCCTATTACTACCCCATCAGTGGAAGCTGCACCTCCAGGATATTGAGCATATCCCAAAACAGGAAAACCAAAACCACCTATCATTTCAGGTACTATCCATATATTAAGATAACGATTAGTATTCCATGGATTCACACCTCCTTGAGAGGCTTTCTTCATGTCATTTGTTAATCCCCAATCTTTACGTGTAACTTGTTTTCTGGTAATACCATTAGTTGGGTTGCCATTAGGATCTATTGTCGTTAAACAAAACTCTATTCTAGTATCTATAGCTTGAGGCCATATATTATTAGCATCACTGTTATTACGTCTAAAATCTTCATTTAATACATCTATTTGAGATTCTATTTGTACATCACTAATATTCTCTATTGAGTTTCTATACAACACATGAACAACTACAGGAATTATTATTCTACTATATAAAGAATCCTTATCTCTTCTTTTTAGTGTTTCTATTTCCGTGTTTATTTCAATATCTTCCATTCGCTTTAAAAGCTCTGGATCTTTTTTTAATCTATATTCTAAATTTTGATCTGTTCCACAGTTTCTTTGCTGCGCAAAGGAGAACGTTATGAATAGAAAAAATAAAGTAAATAGTATATATATGTTTTTCATAATTAAATGTTTTAATTAAACTATTTACTCGATAAAAGTTTGTCAACTATTTTCTTTAAGCTATCTATTTCTTTTTGCTGTTGAATGGTATAAAGTGTCAGTTCTTCTATTTTCTCTTGTTGAATTTTTGTAATATTCCCCATTTCAATACCCTGTTCAGCTACTGTCTTTGCTGATGGAACATTGGGCAAGTGTCCATTTTTTTCAATGTAATTTTCAACTTCAGTCAATGATTTTAGTTTGTACGTTTTATCAAAAACATAATCTGCCCATCCAGTTCTTACTCTAAGTTCTTCAGTTAAAATACCTCCGCTAACAAATAATTTATAATTACTAATATTTACGGTATTGCTTTGTGTTCCTAATTGATTAGGAGTATTTTGTGTTCCTATTGAAACTTTTCCAGAACTATCGACTTCTTTAATAGTCATAACTTTACTTCCTTCTGTTGCAAAAGATATCTCTCTATCACCATTAATTCCTGGAATACTAAAAATCATATTACCACCATTAAGTGTTCTAAAAATTGCATCTCCTGCTTTTGAAAAAGAATTATAATTAGTATCCGCTGAAGCGATACCTATTTCTAATGTGCTATTACTAGCATCAGATAGTCTTATGTTTGGGTTTGTTTCTTTTTGAACATGAAAAATAGCTTGAGGATTATTAGTATTGATTCCTAGCACATTACTTGCGAAATCTCCATAAATTAAAGGTGTATTTGTATTTGAATTATCAATAAATAAACGATTATTAGTGTTAATATTTCCTCCCGATTTATTCCCAATAAATACATTACCAATTCCAGTAGTATTATTTTCTCCTGAATATGCTCCTAAAAAAGTATTTTGCCTACCTGTTGAATTCAATTGACCACTTCTTGCGCCTATAAAAGTATTTAGTCGTCCTTTATTATTTAATAAGCCAGAAAAAGAACCAAGAAACACATTTTCATTTCCAGAAGTATTACTAATTCCCGATTGACTTCCTATAAAAGTATTAAGGTTTCCATTAATCGTATTTTGTCCAGAGTTGGCTCCAATAAATGTATTATGCCAAGTATTATTCCCATTACTCATAGACTGACCAGCAAAATTCCCTATAAATGTTTCTGTAATTGCACCACTTCCATTACTAGTGGCTAAAGTTGCATTTGTTTGATTAGCAAAAGCTGTTTCTTGAGTTTGCGCATTACATAAGCTTACTACAACTGTTACACATAAACTTAATAATGTTGTTTTTATATTTTTCATTGTTAAAATTTTAAAAGTTTTTCTATCCGTTTAATGAATCGATTCATCTATTGGTTCTACCTCTTAAAAAATGTTACCCTAATATTTTTTGAAAATTTATTCTTGAAAAAAATAGGGTAACATTTAAAACCTTGATGAACCACTAGATGAATCGATTCAATTAAAAATCTTTAAAACGTAACATTATGAAAACAAAACTGAAGACAAACAAATTAGCGCTTAATAAGCTAAAAATAAGCACGCTAAATAGCGTAGAAACATCTAAAATAAAAGGAGGAACTATAAGTGTTTCAAGAACAAGTAGAAAAAATAAAGAATACTAACAATTTAAAAAATATAATTATGCAAAGAATCAGTTTATTAATAATTATCATGCTTTTATCGTTAATGGCTTCATGCAGCCCAAATGAAGTAGATACAATAGATGAATCTATAGAATATCAAGACACTCAAATGTTAAAAGATATTAGAACACCACCTACTAAGATTCTTAATGTAGATGTCAATAAATGTACGCTTAAAAATAAGATAAGATACTCTTACGACATTGAATTATGCAGTATTAACTCCACTTACTACAACTCAATTCATGTATACGGTAGAAAGGCTAGTACTTGGATTTATTTAGGTCAAGCAAACCAATACGGAAATGATGACTACCGTTTTGTATTTAGCAAAGATTTACCTGTAGATTATCCAGCATCGTATTGGACTATGACTGTAAAACTCAATTATGTAAATCCTTCTACTCTATTTAATGAGCCAGGACAAAATGATTGTGCTTTTTTTAAAACATTTTATATGCCAGCAACAAGTGGACCATGTTATTTAACCGACCCAATGGATCCAATAGACATGTAATCATTATAAAAGCCAAGGAAAGAATCTTTGGCTTTTATTTTAACCTCTTTTTAGTAATAAAATATATTAACACAAGTATTAATACTGCTACTAATACCCATAAAAACATATAAGAGTCTTTAGCAATGGCACTAGTATCTCCTACTAATACTAAAGGTGCCCAAAAATGCGGTGATTTCTCAACACCATCGTGCGTATTTAAATAATTTAATTTGGCTTTATGTAAGGCTGTCGCTTTATTATCTCCTTGCGATAAAAATTTATAAAAGTTAGACATTAATACTTCATTAGATTTATCGTTTACACTCCACAAAGAAGACACAACACTCTTTGTGCCTGCACTAAAAAAACCACGCGCTAAACTCATAACGCCTTCTCCTTTTTTTACTTCTCCTAATCCTGTTTGGCAAGCGCTCAACACTACCATGTCTGAGTTCATTTTAGTGGCGTAAATCTCATTAAGTGTCATTTTACTATCTGCAAAAGCTATCCAAGGATTACCATTGTCTCCTAATTCTGCATGTGTAGATAAATGCAATATATTATGATCTTTAACATGTTCTAAAAAGGCGGTTTTACTAGCTTTATTATGTGTAAAAATATTTCCAGAATATTGCGCTTCAATGTTTTGCAATTCTATTGCACTTAAAGGTAATTTTGGCAACGATTTATCGCTAAAGTCCACCGGAGCAAATGCTAAAAGCTCTTTTTTTGTATCGTATTGCACGGTATTTAATGCTTGTAAATGCGACATAGAATACGCATAACTTATTTGCGAATCTTCAATAAAATAGTGATCGTTTTTCTTATTTACTAATGCTTCAAAAGGCAGTTTTTGTAATACTTGGTCTGGAACAATAATAATATGCTTCCCTTTTAATTCATCTTGTATTTCTTCCGGAATTAAAGTATTAAAAACATTACCAGCATAGGCTTTAAAAGTTGATAACTCTGTTTGGGTTTGTAAAGGTGCTTGTAATTGTTTTAACAACTGTATAATATTACCTTGTAGCTTAGGAACATTGGTTATAGGAAATAACATCATTTTTTCATGAGCACCATAAACTAAATAGCCTTCATTCTCTCCTAATATGTATTGCAACAATACTTGATTATTTGTCTTTAATATTTGTCTTATAGCTTTGCTAGTACTAAGCTTAATATTCTTTTTAGACGCAGCATACTTTGGGTAAAGTATGGCAATAGAATCTATAAATTTTTCGAAATGTCGCTTTTTTTCAAAAATAGCATCTTCTAATGTGATTTTATATGCTTTTGTAGTGTCTTTAGCTTCTAGAAATTGTTCTTGCGCTAAATAAATTCCTCGTTTTAGTTCAAATTCTTTTTTTGCAACTGCAATTGGTAAGTTACTATTAATCTTGGCTTGCTCATTAGTAACATCTTCAAGAAGTAATAGGGCTTTATTTTTCTCAATAAAATAAAAAGCCATCTCAGGGTTATTTAAATATTTACAAACTTTAACTGCATTAAGATATAAGTCACTCCCTATTTCCCTCCAGTATAATTTAGATTGATATTCTGTACTTTCTGATCGGATTAAATCAACTAGTTTATCTGCTAATTGAAATGTTTTTAGGGCTTCTTGTAAATGATGTTTATTATTTGAAAAATTATAGTAATCAATTAACCCCATCGCTTTAGCATTAAGGATATAAAGCACATCTATTTTTTCTGTGATAAATTCTAAATCCTTATTTGAAGGCAACCAATTGTTTAAGTATTTTTCATTATAATTAAAAGCATGTAAAATACCTTTATTATATGTTATTGTTGCATTTTCAAATTTTTTTGTTTTTACATATAAATCCCCTAGTCCTTGGTATGCTAATAAATAACCTCCTTTTATAGCCTTTTCATAATGATGTATAGCCTTTTCATTATCACCCATTTCATCATGAGCTACTGCTATATTGTTATAGGCTATAGGCAAATACCTTTCCTGTTCTATAATAAAGTTTAAGAGAGGTAAAGCTGCTTTATATTGTTTAGTCCTTATAAAAAGATTAGCTCTAAATTGTTTTGAATGTGTCTCTACTTTTTTCTTTGGTTTTTCTTTGAGTATAGAATCAACTTTATTCAGGTAAAAAACAATATCTTTTCTATGTTTATTACGCCCTAAATGGCCTAATGCTCTAACCTTTTCAAGGTAAACTAACCTTAATTCTTTAAGTTTAAGAGAATTCTTTATTACTTTTCTTTCAATCTCATTGCTATAATTTATAGCTTTATTAAAATCCCCTATAACATTAAAAGAATAACTAATTGCTGAATATGCCTTAACTGTATATTTATCTAATAATTTTGTTTTAATAAGCGCTTCGAAAACTTTGATAGCTTCAAAATGATTTCCTGAAATTTGTTCAAACCTTCCTAGATTATATAAGCTTTTATTATATACTTGAGGGAGAGAATCTTTATTAGTTTTTTTTAATTCAATAGCTTTTTTTATATACTTAATAGCATTTGTATAATCTTTAGCCTTATGAAACCAATGTGTTGCATAATTATGATAACAGTTTCCTTGTTCAACACTATTTAAAGTATCTATTCCAGAAGTAAAAAACGTTTCTAATAGATTTTGCTTCTCAATTTTACTTTTATCTGATTTTATAATTTTTAATACTGGTGAAGTATCTTGACTATAAACATTAGAATTAAACAAAGTAATAATTATAATGAAAAAAAAACGCTTAACCATAATCTCTTTTAATCCTCTAAAATAAAAAAATAGAGTCTTTAATTTTTATAAAGACTCTATTTTTAATCTAAAATACACTTAATTAACTTTTAATCTAAAGCACTCCAATATTTTACTTTATTTTTTAATGATGTATAAACATTTGCATCACTAATGATTGCATTTTTAAGGTTTAAAGGAGTAGTTGAATTAAATAAAAGAGCTGTTCTTCCTGCAGCATATGCATTAGCAAAAGATGTTCCACTCACATTATAAGTATTCGAATTAAAAACAAATGGAATATTTAATCCTGGCGCTGCTATATCCACACTATTAATTCCGTAATTTGAATACCAAGCAAGTTCTAAACTTGTATTTGTTAGTGTGGTGTTAAATGTACTTGAATTAGTAGCGGCAATAGATAATATATTATTTAAAGCATATCCTGAAGGAAAATGCACACCACTATCATAATCACTATCAACATTAGCATTACCCGCAGAAGCTATTAATAGTTTGTCATTTTCTACTTCTTGCATAAGGTCTAAGACAAAGCTTCTATCTTCATGATACCATCCAAAACTACTAACAATAATATCTACATCATTATTTCTAGTAGCATAACTTAAAGCACACGTAACCTTAAAAGATGACGTATTACCATTATGGTCAAATATTTTTATTGGTAAAATTTGGTAATTTGTATTTGCATCATCTAATTGATCTGTAATCAAACTAGTTACAACTGTACCATGTCCATTATCATCGAAAGGAAAGGTTCCTGATTCTACAAAGTTACGTCCAGAAATTACATCTTCATTTGAGCACTCATTAGTGTTTTTATATAAAAACCCAGAAGAAAACCCTTCATAATTATAATTAACCCCAGAATCTATTACAGCTATAGTTACTCCACTATTGTTTGTTGCCACTTTATTTGATATAGACCCACTAATAGGAGTATACCAATTCGTTTGATTTGTATCACTCCTGAATAAAAATTGAAGGTTCCCATCTAAATCGTCATCTAGTGGCATCTCTCCTAATCTATTTTCTATATTTATATCATCTGGAAAAGTCCAAAGCACTATCCGATCATCTTCACAACTGCAAGGTTCAGCGTCTACAGCTTCATAAATCACCATTTTTTCAGATTTCATTCTATTATACTCATAGTCCGTCTCGTTTTCTAATTGCTCACGAAATCTTATTATTAATTGGTTATTTACATACTCAGGAGTTGTAACTTCTTCTAAACCTCCTTGAACATCCTTTTTTACTGTCTTTTTGTTTTCAGTTTCTTGTTTAATATCATTTCTAGATTCAAAATCTTCCTCTGTACTACAACTATTAAATAATAACAGAAATACACCTGCAATACACATTAGGGATTTAATCGTTCTCATAATTTTAATTAATTAAAGGTTAATAATTTAAATATTTATAGAAACATATTATTTAGTACCATAAGACTACAAGTATTATAAAGTGTTACAGTTTATACTTAATAAGTTCTATTTTTAGAGAGGTTCTTCAACTTCTAAAATGTTACCCTAATTTTTAAATAATTTATTAAAAAATGAAAAGAGTTAGATCTAGACTTACAACACACATTATTTTCTAAAATAACAATTCGAGTTCCTAAAAAGGCTATTTAAAACAAAAAAAGCTGAACAATACAATTATTGTTCAACTTTAATATATAAATTTAATGGTCTTTATTTATTGTTTAACTCTATTCAAGGTCTGGGTCTGCTTCTGTTTCTCCAAGTCTACTCCCACCAAGAATAAGGTGTGATTTGTTTGTTTCAAAAGCTTTAAAAATTTCAATTTTAGTATTTTTTGTTGTTTCCGTATTCATAATATTTAATAGGTTTTTAAGTTAAATACAATAGTGTATATATAAAAAACGGGAGTGATTAGGTTTTATTATTTAAAACCTTAATTTCATAACCTATACTTATACCAAATACAAATCAATAGTTTAACCCGTTGTGCATTTTGAATTAAAAATTATATAAAAAACCGTATCGAGAACATATTTAGAGCAAAAATTCTATTCTCGATACAAGTTTTTCTCATTTTCAATCGAAAAATTCACTCGAATTGACGAATTTTATCAAAATATATAACAGATAGTTTATTTTTCTTATATCTATGACCAACAGCGAGAAAGACGATTATTTATTAAACAGTCTTATTAATAAAGACGAAAAAGGTATAGCAGAAATTTACAAGCTAATTTTCCCTAAAGTATTAGGGTTTGTTCGTAAAAACAATGGCGAATTACAAGACGCTAAAGATGTATTCCAAAAAGCCTTATTACAAATTACTGCAAGAATAACTGTTAAGGAGTTTACTATTAATTCTACTTTTGAAGGGTATTTATTTACGGCTTGCAAAAATCTATGGAAAAGGGCTTTAAATAAGAAAAAAAATAGGGTAACAAATCCACAGGTGATGGAACTCGTTAATGAAGAGCATGATTTAGGATTGGCAACCGTAGAGTTAGAACGTTGGGACTTATTTAGAGAAAAACTACAAGAATTAACAGAAAACTGTAGAACGCTTTTAGGTTATGCTTTTCAAAAAAAACCATACGAGGAGATTGCTTTAGAATTAGGCTATAATACAGGAAATGTAGTAAGGCAACGTATTTTTAAATGCAAAAAGCGTTTAACAGAAATTATTCAAAGAGATAAACGTTTTAAAAAGTTAAACTAGTTATGAACCATCAAGCAGAACACATACATGCCTATCTTTCTGGGTTAATGAATGCAGACGACGTTACGGCTTTTAAAAAAGAGCTTGAAACCGATAAAGAATTCAAAGACTACTTTGCTATTTGTAAAGAACTGTATGCAAATTTTAGTGAAAACGACTGGAGTAACTTGCCTTTAGAACAGTTTAAAGAAGACGTTAAAGCATACGAAACTTACTATAAAAGCAACAAGGCTAAAGCTATAAAAGAAGCCATTACTAATGCAGAATCTAGTTATTTTGAAAACCCACCAAAAAGCAATAATACTTTTAAATTATTTTATAAAGTTATAGCTGTTGCTGCTATTTTATGCTGTGTCTATTTAGGTTATCGTCTTAATAGTACTCCTAGTAATTTAGAACTTTATAGTAATTATAAAGATTGGAACCAATTACCATCTTTAACCTTAAGAGGAGATAACAATGAATACTTAGTAAACGGTGAGCGTTTTTTTAAGGCAAAAAACTATGATAAAGCAGCTATTGCTTTTCAAGATTGGATAAAAACCAACCCCGAAACATATAATTCAACAGTACTATTATATTTAGGTATTTCTCATTTAGAAATGAATAATATAAATAAAGCAATAGAGGCGTTTACAAAAGTCTCAGATTCTGAAAATTTAGATGCTTCCAAAGCCTACTGGTATTTAGCTTTAACATATTTAAAAATTGACGATACAGAAAAGGCTATAGAGCAATTACAAAAAATGAATAATAATAAAAAAGCTAAAGAATTATTAAATAAACTAGAATAAGCTAGTTCTTAATATATAATTGCATTTTATAATCTTCTAGAGCGATCTTTTTACCATATACTGGATAAGGAGAGATATTTACACCTGAGATACTTAAGCCATCAGAGATGTATATATCATTAGCTTTACCTACTGCATTAAAAGTCATTTTTTTAGTATCTATTTTTTTACCATTTTCTAATACATCTACTAAAATAACAACTTCACCAGCCCAAACACAAGACACACCTTGTGGGCAACGAGAATCACTAACTAATTCCACAAATTTAACTTCTATATCGTTTACAGAAACCGATTTTCCATACTGTAATTTATTTACAATTTTGGGAGTTTCTACCTTTACTTTAGTTGAGTCTTGTGCATAGCTTAAAGTAGAAATTGCTAATGCAAAAAAGAATAATACTGTTTTCATAATAATAATTTACATTATAAATATAGCTTAAATCGTACCAAACTATATAATTTTTTAAAATTTTAGTTATATTTGAAAAAAATTTAAGCTTACTTAAAAATTAATTAAAGCACAAGTAAATGTCTGTAGCAATAGAGAATTTTGTAAAAGCTATTTATAAAAATAATAATAATGATAGCAATAACACCAAGCCAGGTAATATTGCCAAAAAACTTGGTATATCTAACGCAGCAGCAACAGACATGGCTAAAAAATTAGCGACTAAAGATATATTACATTATGAAAAGTACAAAGCCTTAAAACTCACCAAAAAAGGTGAAAAAATGGCATTAAATGTAGTAAGAAAGCATAGACTATGGGAAGCATTTTTATATAAAACTTTTGATATGTCTCTGCATGATATTCATCGAGAAGCAGAACTTTTAGAACACGAAACTTCAAATTTTTTAGCTAATAAAATTAGTGAGTATCTAGGTAATCCAAAGTTTGATCCTCATGGAGATCCTATTCCAAATGAGAATGGAGAAATAACAACAACCAATACCTCAATAGCCTTATCTAAAACCATAGAAAATAAAGAATATGTAATTTCTAGATTGATGAGTGATGATAAAGAATTTTTTGACTTTTGCACTCAAAACGGCTTAAAATATGGTAATACTATTTTGGTCACAAAGCAATTTAGTAGTAATAAAATGACTCAAATTTCAATTAATAACAACACAATAGTTTTAAATCAAGATTTTACTAATATTATTTATGTTGATGAAATAAACTAACAGTTAATAGATAATAACATTAAAAAACCATAAGAATTACCAAATGAAATTAATTAAAACCACCAAACTAACTTTAACAGTTTTACTTTTAGCAGGCACTTTTAATGCATATGCTCAAGAGGAAGAAACTCAAAGCGCTTTAGTAACAGATAGACCGGATGCAACTGAAGCATCTTCAACTGTTGGTAAAGGTGTTCTACAAATAGAAACAGGAGGTATTTACGACTCTTTTGAAGAAAATAAAGTCAAGACAGAAAACTATACTTATAACACAACTTTAGTGCGTTATGGTATTCTCGATAATATGGAGCTACGTGTTGGTTGGGATTTTACTGAAGGACAGACTAAATTAAACGGAAACACTTTAGACGATGTCACTAGTGGGTTCTCACCTCTACTTTTAGGCGTAAAAATTGACATCGCCGAAGAAAAAGGAGCTATGCCAGAAATAGCACTTATTGGTCATGTTTTTCCAATATTTACTGCATCAAGTGATTATCGCCCGGAAAGCACAGGCATCGATTTTAGATTCTCATTATCTCATACTTTGAGCGAAAAATCAAGTATTGGCTACAACCTTGGTGGTCAATGGGGAGATGATTCTGCAGAAGCAGCAGCTGTTTACACAGTAGCATATGGCTATAGTATAACAGATGCCTTTGGTTTTTATGCTGAGTTATATGGCGATTTACCAGAAGACAATAAAGCCAACCATTATTGGGATGCAGGATTAACTTATCTCGTTACTAATGATCTACAATTAGATATTTATGCGGGTACAAGTATTACTAAAGGTCAAGATTTACTATTTGGTTTAGGAGCAAGTTTTAGAGTATTTAAATAACAAGGTTTCCGTGTTTATGGGAATGAAAAAAAAAAAAATCAATGAAAAAAAACATAATTATACTACTTATATTAACGGTCATTTTTAGCTGTAAAAATGAAGTAAAAAAAGAAGATGGAAAACTAAACATTGTAACAACCACTACAATGATTACCGATTTAGTAAAAAACATTGGTGGCGATTTTGTAACTGTTAGTGGCTTAATGGGAAGTGGTGTCGATCCGCACTTATATAAAGCCAGTGAAGGAGACGTTTCTAAACTATTAAATGCCGATATTATTTTTTATAATGGTTTGCATTTAGAAGGCAAGTTAGTTGAAGTTTTTGAAAAAATGAAAACCCAATCACCTATTGCTCTTGCAGATCAATTAGATAAATCTGGATTAATAGGTTCAGATTATTTTGCCTCAAATTACGATCCTCATGTATGGTTTAACATTGCTTATTTTAAACAATTTGCTAAAAAAGTAACTACTGTTTTATCTGAAAAAAATCCTGAGAATAAAGCAAACTTTATTAAAAACGAAACGTTATTTATTGAGAAATTAAATGCTTTAGAAACTAAGGTAGCAACAACTATTGAGACACTTCCTAAAGCACAACGAATATTAGTAACTGCACACGATGCTTTTAATTATTTTGGGAAAAATTATGGTTTTAATGTTGTAGGATTACAAGGGTTAAGTACTGCTACTGAAGCTGGAGTACAAGATGTTCAAAAATTAGCTGCTTTTATTATAGAAAATAAAGTAAAAGCTATTTTTGTAGAAAGCTCTGTACCAAAACGAACTATTGAAGCATTACAAGCGGCTGTAAAGTCTAAAGGTCACGAAGTAATTATTGGTGGCACATTATACTCTGATGCTCTTGGAAATGCTGGGACAGTAGAAGGCACTTACATAGGCATGTTTGAGTATAATGTAAATACTATTGTAAACGCCTTAAAATAAATTTACATTAATTACTCTGAATAAAAGATAACGTCACTTCGAGTAATTTTTGAAGAATGAAAAAAATTGTATCGAGAAGTATTTTTTAAAAAGTCCTCGATATAATTCCTAATAAAAATTTGGGAATCACTCTAACTGACGAAAAAAAACAAATTAATGAAACAAATAGCCGTAAAAGTCGATGATCTTACAGTAGCCTATAACTACAAACCTGTTCTTTGGGATATCGATTTAGAAATTCCTGAAGGTGTTTTAATGGCTATTGTTGGACCTAACGGCGCAGGAAAATCAACACTTATTAAATCTATTTTAGGGATCTTAAAACCTATTGCTGGTAGCGTAAGTATATATGATAAACCATATGAAAAACAACGTCAACTGGTGGCTTATGTTCCTCAAAAAGGAAGTGTGGATTGGGATTTCCCAACTACTGCCTTAGATGTTGTAATGATGGGAACCTATGGTAGTTTAGGCTGGATTAAACGTCCAAAACAAAAAGAAAAAAAAGCAGCTTTAGAAGCTTTAGAAAAAGTAGGTATGCTAGCCTTTAAAGGAAGGCAAATTAGTCAACTATCTGGCGGGCAACAACAACGTATTTTCTTAGCCAGAGCATTAGTACAAAATGCTTCAATCTATTTTATGGATGAACCTTTTCAAGGTGTAGATGCTACTACCGAAATTGCAATCATTAATATATTAAAAGAACTAAGAAAAGCAGGTAAAACAGTAATTGTAGTACATCATGATTTACAAACTGTTCCTGAATATTTTGATTGGGTAACCTTTTTAAACGTAAAAAAGATTGCAACAGGTCCAGTTAAAGACATCTTTAATGATGATAATTTAACTAAGACTTATGGTATTAATTATAAAGTAAGTATACAGGAATAAAAAATTTGCAGTATTCAGTTTGCAGTGCATACTCTAATAAAAAATAACGTCACTTCGAGTGATTTTTGAAGAATGAAAAAATTGTATCGAGAAACTTTTTTAAAAACAGGAAATGTAATTTCTGAACGAAACAAAGAATCTAAACTAACCTCTAAAAACTAGTAACTATCGACTTTACAGAATACATACAGTTAGTTTTTAGTGATTACACATTACGTACAATCACACTAGGAACAGCTATTTTAGGTGCTGTTACAGGTATGCTTGGTAGTTTTGCTGTACTAAGAAAGCAAAGCTTATTAGGAGACGCAATATCTCATGCCGCTTTACCAGGAATTGCTATCGCATTTTTAATTACTGGTGCAAAAGATACCAACACATTATTATTAGGTGCTTTAGTTAGTGGTTTAATTGGAACATTTTGGATTCGTGGTATTGTAACTAAAACACATTTAAAAAGTGATACAGCCTTAGGCTTAATTCTATCCTTATTTTTTGGGTTCGGAATGCTATTACTCACTTTTATTCAAAAACAACCTAACGCCAATCAAGCTGGTTTAGACAAGTATTTATTTGGTCAAGCTGCCACATTAGTAGAAAGTGATGTTTGGCTAATGGCTATTGTAACTGGTTTGTGTTTATTTGTTTTACTCCTTTTTTGGAAAGAATTTAAACTCTTACTTTTTGATGCCGATTATACTAAAACACTAGGTTTTAATACTAAATTTATAGATGTTTTAATTACTTCGTTTATTGTTTTAGCTATTGTTTTAGGCTTACAAACTGTTGGCGTTGTATTAATGAGCGCTATGTTATTAGCACCAGCTGCAGCTGCAAGGCAATGGACCAATAGCTTAGCGACTATGGTATTATTAGCTGCTATTTTTGGAGCGTTTTCGGGTATTTTTGGAACCGCTATTAGCGCTAGCCAAAACAACTTATCTACTGGACCAGTTATTGTTTTAGTAGCTTCCGTTTTTGTTTTCGTATCTTTTGTATTTTCTCCAAGTCGAGGTTTATTATTTAAGCAGATTCGTTTTATAAGAAATCGTCGGGATTTGCAATTGCACAAGACATTAGCATTTATGCATAATATAGCCGAAACACATGAAGATATTTCGCATCCGCATGCGATTAAACTATTAAATAATTTTCAAGGTTATACTCGAAAGACATTAAAAAAATTAGTAGAAAAAGATTATGTTACTCTCCAAGGGAATATGTGGAGTTTAACCGAAACCGGTTTTGAAACTGCTGCAAATTTGTACACTAAACAAACTACAGAAGATGAATAGCGCTCAAATAGAAATACAACTTATTGCAAGTTTAGTTGCCATCGCTTGTGCCATTCCGGGGACGTTTTTAGTACTTAGAAAAATGGCAATGATAAGTGATGCTATTAGTCACTCTATCTTACCAGGTATTGTTATTGGTTTTTTTATTACACATAACCTCAACTCTCCTTTATTAATACTCTTTGCTGCTTTCACTGGTATTATTACCGTTATATTAGTTGAGTATATTCAAAAAACAGGCTTAGTAAAAGAAGATACTGCCATTGGCTTAGTGTTTCCTGCCTTGTTTAGTATTGGAGTTATTTTAATTGCTAAAAATGCTAATGATGTACATTTAGATGTTGATGCCGTTCTATTAGGGGAATTAGCTTTTGCTCCTTTTGATAGATTATTAATTTCTGGAATTGATGTTGGGCCAAAAGCATTATGGATTATTGGTATTATTTTATTAATTACAATTAGTCTTTTAATTGCATTCTTTAAAGAGTTGAAAATAAGTACTTTTGATGCTGGACTTGCTGCTTCTTTAGGGTTTTCGCCTGCTATAATTCATTATGGATTAATGAGTGTCGCGTCTGTTACAACCGTAGGCGCTTTCGATGCTGTAGGCGCAATATTAGTAGTAGCCTTAATGATTGCTCCAGCTGCGACAGCCTATTTACTAACTACAGATTTAAAGAAAATGTTATCTCTAGCCATTGGGTTTGGTGTGCTAAGTGCTATTTCTGGTTACTGGTTTGCGCATTGGCTAGATGCCTCGATTGCAGGATCAATAACCACCATGTTAGGTCTTATTTTTTTATTAGTGTATTTATTTGCGCCTAGCAAAGGCGTAATTGCTGTTTTATATAGAGAAAAGCAACAACGTACCGAAGTCTCTTTATTAACGTTTTTATTACACCTAAAAAACCATAACGAAGAAGAAGAACGCCATGTTAATCACTTACGAGAACATATTAATTGGCAAAAAGTAAGAGCTAAAACCGTATTAGAATTAGCTCTTAAAAACAATATGATTGTGATTGATGAAAATATTGTTTCTCTTACAAAAAAAGGAAACACATTTACTTCTAAAGCTATTGACTATATCATTACAAATGAGGATACTCAAATAGAAGATATGAAAGATGATTTCTTTTTGTTTAGAGGCTAATTAAAACCATTATCTAAAGTCTCTAATTCTTTTTTTAATTCATGGACAGTTACTTCTTTAAAGTTTAAATTTAGATCTTGAACAATTTTAGTATTCGCTGTTTTCTTTCCTAAATAAAGCTTATTGCCTTTCCATTTAATCGCAATTAAAATAACTTCCTCATCTTTAGGAACCCAACCAAACTCATAATCACTATTTCGTTTTATACTTGGCAAAATAGAACTCATTGATTTAAAAACCATTTTCACGCTAGCACCTTTAGAGTCTTTAAGCTTAAATTTATATTTTATTTTCTTGCTCGTAGTTCTTGCAAATCGATCACAATTTAGCCAACCTAATTTTGAAGTTGAAAAAGCATAACGCTCAATATCGTTATTTGTTATAGGACGTGTTCCTTGAATAGATCTGGTTGAGTCCATTCGATTTTCAAATTCTTTAATGAATTTCCTATCACTTCTAACACTAACCGGTGCTTGATTAATCGTTTTTCCTTCGAGTGCGATTGAAAAAGGCAAAAAGAATGTTGTTCTTACCAAATGCCCTCTTTGTTTTCCAGGTTTAAGTTTTGGCATAGATTCAATAACTCTAATAGCTTCTTCTCCAAGCTCTTTTCTTGAAGCACTAATATCTATTTTACCTATGTCTCCTGCTTTGTCTATTTCAAAAAACATATTAATTTTTTGAAGCCCGGTTAACCTTAAATCTTCAGCAATAGATCTATCAAAGTTTTCAGATACAAAACTTGATATTTTATCAGACATACATTTTCGCCTCATATCATTATTACCATCTTCGCAACCAGGATAAATTGGTACTTCTTGTATTACATCAAAAGAAACTTCAACATCTTCTTCTACAATTTCTTTTGTATTACCTATTTGATCTTGCAGCCTCCAATTAACACTATCATTATGTTCTTCACCAGAAAATAATTGCATATTCTTTTTATCACTATTATTAAAAGCTACTTGTATTCTTTTACCCTGTTTTAACCTTAGCTTTTTACCTTTTTTATTGGCGTTGATATACAACATGCCACCAGTTTCTAACTGTTTATCATCAGATTTTGTACTAAGATTTGCTAACAACATATCAGATAATTTATAATACTCTGTCACTTCAAGATTAATTGTTCCTCTTGCTAATCGTCCTGTTTTAGAATCAACAAAAGACTTTGCAGGAATTGTTAGTACTGTTCCCTCTTTGCAAGTCACAGTAAACCGTTTTTCTGTATTTATTTCTATAACTTGTGGTGCTTTTTTTACTGAATTGTAGAACGAGTTTAACTCTGGACTTAATGGCTCTATTACCCCGATATTTTCTAATTCCTTTTCAACAACTTCTGTCTTATCCTCTTCAAAAGGTTCTTTTACTTCGGCTTTATCTTCTTCCAATTTAATAATTTCTTCTGCTTTTAAAGTTGTGCCAATCTTAGATTGCTCATCAACATTTTTTGTTTCAATTTTCTCCTCGGAAGCTTTTTTAACTATCATTGAATCTATAACGACTTCAATCTCGTTATTATATACTGGCTCAACAATTTGCGGTTCTTCAGCTTTAAAAACAATGTTATATATTATGGCAGAAACTAAAATAATAGCAATAGAAATCCCAATATATTTAGACCATTTACCCCGAACATAATGTTGTCTAGCAACTTGTATTTCTTTTCCTATTTCTACTCTTTTTATACCTTCTATAATAGCCAATTGTTCATTATAAAGGGTATTTAATTCTGTGTCTATTTCTAATCTATTTTCAAATGCTAATCTTTCTTCATTAGAAAGCGTATTGTCTATATAAGCATTTATTAAGTCTATAGTGTTTATATTATTTTCCATGATGTCGAGAATTAAGATTGAACGGTTTTAAAATGGGTTCTAAAGCTATCTTTAGCTTTTTGCAAGCATTTATACTTCTGGTTTTTTGCAATTTTTTCACTTTTAAATTGCATCACCTCAGCAATGTCTTTAAACGACATTTTTTTAAGGTAAAACCGTTGTAATAATTCTTGACATCGTTCTCCTAATTCGCGAAACGCTTTTTCGGCAAATTGGTATTTCTCTTCTTCTATAACACTATGAAATATAGAAACCTCATCTGGTTTTAAATTATATAATTCTTGCTTTGAGAATTGTTTTTGTGTGTCTTTCCATACAAATCGAGAGACAGAATATAAATAGGTGTAAAATGAAGACGTTAAATTAAAATCTGTCTTTTCAAGATTTCTATTGAGAATAATTAATGCCTCTTGAAATACATCATTAGCATCGGCTTTTGTGCCTCCTTTAGAAAGAATAAGTTTCTCTATTTTTGGGTAGAGTTTATATAGCTCTCGAAACGCTTTACTTCTCTTACCATTTTTAAAAAGCTCTAATATTTTTTGATCACTCATAAAAGTATTTTACTTATTAATGGTCATTTTATGAAAAGGTCTCCTAATTTTTTTTACTAAAATAAGTAAGAAGCTTATTATTTTAACCTAATTGGTATCTTTATTGTGGATGTAAAACAAATTTAAACTTAAATGAAAAGATTTTTTCTTCTATTTATAAGTATTTTATGTATCTCATGTAATCCTAAAGAAAAATATATTGGAACTTGGGTTTTTAGTGATTCTACATCTGTATTTGATAATGATGCTCCAATGAAATTAATCTTTTCGAAAGACTCAATTAAAATAACTCGATTTGATTTTAATCCATTAAATAAATATGCTTTTATATTACAAGATGATAACATAGTTATAGAGAATAAACCTATAAAGACAGCTTTTAATAAAGACACATTAATTATTAATGATCGCTTGAAGTTTTTTAAAGACGATTCCGGAAAAATATTTGAAGAAATAGGGTTAACAGATCCTAAAATTGAAATTAATTTACCTGAAATTGAACCTAAGAATATTATTAAATATCCAAAATTCTTAACATCAACATATATAAGATTTGGTAAAAGACATGATAATGGAGAATTCGCTCTCGAATTAAATGATAAGTACTCTAAGTTTACTGATCTTATAGGTTTTCTATCAAATACAAGAAACGATAGATATGATAACAAACAAAAACACTATTTATTTATTGATAAAGATTCAAAAATGAAAGATTTAGAAAAAATATTTCTAATTATGTCATCTATAAACGAGAAAGATATTTTACTAGTTAACAATTCTAATTTTCAAATTAAAGATACTTTAGCCTTTAATTATAAAAATCAGGTTCTCAGAACACGAATCTCTCCAACTGAAGAATGGGATTATCTTAATTCTATTATAAATAATAAGAATAATATAATACCATTTATACATCAAACTCACAACTATATGTATTATGGTGAATTATCACATTATCCAAATGTTATTTCTCTAATAAAAAACGAATGCTACTTTAACACAAAAAAAATCAATAAATCTGATCTTTCTCAACTATTAAAAGAAACTATTAAAAACAAAAATTACATATTAAGTTTATATGATTTAGAATCTAATTATTACCATTTTTTAGAACTTCAAATAACAATAAGGTCTGTATACAATTCTATTAGAGAGCAAAACTCTTTAAAAAGATACAACTTAACACTAAATGACTTAACAAAAAATCAATTAGACTCTATAAAATTTGAAACTCCTATAAAACATATCTGGAGTTATTCAATTCCACATTTTGAATACATATATGATATTGATGGTTTTTTAGGAATGAAAATGAAACCTTTAGACTCTATTTTACCAAAAAAGCATTTTACTTATTAATAGTCATTTTATGGAAAGGTCTCCTTAAAAAACAATTATTTTATTTAAAGGTTAAAAAACGCTCTGCCTATTTATTAATAAATTGAATAAGATTCTTTTTTTCTTTTTCCTCTTCTAAATACCAACTACTATATGGTAAGAAGAAAATAGGCGTGTTCATTCTATTTAGAATTCTAAGATTTTCTAAACTAAACTGTTCTTCAAAATCACCAGGATAACCAATTAAATCTATACAATAATATTTGTTATTATTTACCACAACCATATCAATTAAAACACCAGAAACAACTATTGATTGATAAACTATATCAAATCCCGATTGAACCAAGAAATCTGAAACATGCTTTACAAATAAATCATATATAGTATCTTTAGTTGTGGTACTAATTTGAATTGTATTTGACTCCAAATATTGTTTAAGTAAAGAATTGCCTGGTAAAATAGATGATTCTAAAGAAGTAAAAACTATTTGCTTATTTCTTGCCCTTGTAATAAGAACATTAAAGACATCTTTCTTATTCAAATAGTTTATAGCTGCAAAATGTGTATTAGAGTCTACACAAAAAGAAATAAGCATTACATCTCTTTCTTCACCTTGAAAATGAAATGGTGTACCAACTAATATTTTATGTTTTTTAATTTGATCGAATACTATACTTTTTGATAAGCTTTTTTTAAGTAATTGTACTTGTTGCGTAAATGGACTAATAATTCCAATTGAAGGCACTAACTCTTTATCTGCCTTCAAATAAACTTTAATTATTTCTTTTACTTTTTCTATTATATGTTTAGCCTCTATCTCATTACTTCCTGTATTGTTTCTAGCACCATTTGTTTTTACTATTTCAATTGAAGACGTTAAATCTGAAATGGGGTTTGATCTAATTAACTTTAATTGATTATCATAAAAGTTATGATTTGAAAATTGTATCAAATCTGTTTTACTTCTAAAATGTTGATCTAAAAATGTTGTTTGATCTGGATTTGACAACCTGCTATCTGTCCAGTCTATTAAGCTCTCTTTTCTATAATCTGGTATTTGAGTCGCTATAGAATGTTTAGATTTTAATTCTATTTGTTTATTGTCTGATAAAAATGAAACATGTTGTAATTGATGTGGATCGCCAACAACAATTGCTTTTTTAGCTCTATAAAGCACTGGAATACTAGACGCTATATCGCATTGAGAAGATTCATCAAAAATTACGAGATCAAACAACCCTTGTTGTAAAGGCAAACATTTTGAGATTTCTTTTGTTGTTGTAGCCCATAATGGCAATGCTTCGAGTACAAGTTGAAAATCTACTTGTTTTAACTTTTTATCTACTAGTGTTAAATTCTTTTCTTTTAGAGAAGCATTTAATTTTAAAAACTCAACTTTTTTTCTTTTTACTATATGAAATAAGTCATGCTTAATTTTTTGAGTAATGTATTTTTTTACAAGCCTTGTTTTTTCGGTTCTTAATGCTTTAAGTGAATAATTTAAAGCGTCAATTGGCTTGGTTTTTCTTTTTTGATATTGATACCATTTGTCTTTAAAACTAGAAAAGAAGTTTTCTTGATATTCTGAATAGAATGCTCCCCACTTTATTTCATCATTTTCAACCTCTACTATGTCTTTTTCAATTTCTTCTATCCTATTTTCAATCTTATTAATCCTTTTTAACAATTGTTTTGGATCGTTGTTTCTTGTAGGTTTTACAGAAATTGACTTTCTAAGTTTAGAGGATAGACTTCTCTTATAAATTTGATTATATGCTTTTATTACTACTCCTTTAAGCATAAAATCTTTCTCTATAACATTAGTTATAACCTTAGAAGCTTGACTATTTCTAGTGACAATTAATACAGACTTGTTATTAGATATAGCATCTATTGCAAGGGCAGCTATAGTAAAGGATTTTCCTGTTCCTGGTGGACCAATAATTTGTGAGATAGGATAGGCATCTACGCCATAAAAAGCAGATTCTTGCTTGCTACTTAAAGTAGTTGGTAAATAAATAGCTCTTTTTTCTATTTCTGTAATTATAAAATCCTCTAAATTAAAAAATAGACTTAAAATAGAACATACCTTGATATTTTCAGATAAGGCAGTTAATTCATTTAAAATACCCATTGAGCCTTCGGGTTTTTTAAATATTCCTATCATTAAACAAGAAAGAAATTTTGATGACGTATTTTCAATAGCATTACTTCTGTTGTAGTAGTGTTTAAAATTAAAGCTAAAGTTTTGGTAATTATTAAGGTCATAAGTGTTCCATCCGTGAAAATATTTACCAAAAAACGTTTTGAGTAAATCTAAATTTTCAGGCCCAAAAGGATTTGCAGGAGCATTACTAGAAATAAAGTCTAAATTAATATTTAAATTTTCGTCCATACTATTAGCCAGTTCAATAAAATCTGGATTGAAGTAGGACTCTTCTATTGAAATATAAAAACTACTGTTTTCTTTTAATAAACTTAATTCATGAATGTAAAGAGGTACATATGCAGTTCTTTTAGAACCTAATGTGTTTTGTTTTCCTTTTATAAAAACCGAACCAGCATAAAGTGTTTTTTCTTTTGAGTTTAAAAATAAAATTTGCTCGACTTCTTTTGCCCAATCTTTATCAATAGCTATTCTTGAATAACTATTATTAAAAAAGGTAGTATTACTTGGAACAAATCTTTTTTCGCATTGATTTGATATAAAGTTTTTAACCCTAACTCCTTTTAAATCAAACTGATAACAATCTCTATAAAAACTTATTATATTCTTTAACTCACTCAATTATTGTTAATGTTTACCTAGCTTTTATACTAAAAAGATTAATTAATACTTACATGTTTTAAGACCTTGGAAAAAATTAAAAAAACAGGAAATAGAACTCTTCATTTTTAAGGACTTTGAATTTAAAATCCACGTTCCTTTTGTAATTGCTCATAAGCTTTTTGCACTTGCTTAAACTTATCTTCTGCACCTTTTCTATGTTCTTTTCCTAAGTGTTCAACTTTATCTGGATGGTATTTTTTTGCCATTTTACGATACGCTTTTTTCACCTCATCATCTGTAGCAGTCTTTTCTATTTCAAGAATTTTATAGGCATTATCACTACTGTTATAGAACATGGCTTTAATACTATTATAATCTCTAGAGCTTATGCCTAAATAACCAGCCATTGTAAATATTTGCCTTTCTTCATCTTCGGTTACCATACCATCAGCTTTAGCAATACCAAATAAGAAATGCATTAATTGTAAACGCGATGAATGATCCATCATTGTTTGTATTTGTTTACACACTTGACGCACCGGTATAGTTTGCTGACTAATATTTTTAAATAATTTAAACGCTTTATTAGCTCTGTCTTTACCATACATACTAACAAATTGTTCTCGCACAAAGTCTAATTCACGCTGATCTTGTACACCATCTGCTTTAATAACAACTGTTACTAATATGAGTAAACTTACTTCAAAATCACCAGATTTAGTTTGTTGTCTTCTTTCTTGTTGCGTTCTATAATTTGGGCGTGGACGACTATATGGATCACGTTGCTCATGTCTTGATCTTCTTCCTTCTTGCTGTGCTCTTCGGTTTTGATAAGGATCTTTTCCCTGTCCTAAAAGACCTTTATTTTTATCTGAAAAAGCATCTCCTAAACTACCTAATGCTAATCCTATTATTGCTCCTATTGGTCCGCCAACCGACCAACCTATTGTTGCGCCTATCCATTTAAATGCACTCATTCTGTTCTATTCAATTTTAAAAAAGTAAATATAATACTTTGTTAGTTGATATTTTTATCATTTTGTTACGACTCTACTGAAGTAAAATATAACTATCGACTGTATTTATTTACTTTAAAAAAAGTATTATAGTCTGCCCTTATGACACTATAAATGTTATATAGCTTAAGCATAACAACATTTGCATGGTTTTTGATTAACTTTGCATAGTAAACATTAATAAAAATTAAAAAGAAAATATGTATCCAGCAGAATTAGTAAAACCTATGATCGATGATTTAACGAGCGCAGGTTTTGAAGCATTACAAACAGCAGATGCTGTAGATGCTGCAATAAAAAAAGAAGGTACAACATTAGTTGTTGTAAATTCTGTATGCGGTTGTGCAGCTGCAAATGCTCGTCCAGGAGCAAAAATGAGTTTAAATAACGACAAAAAACCATCTAACACCGTAACAGTCTTTGCTGGTGTAGATAGAGAAGCTACAGATAGAGCTCGTGGTCATATGGTACCATTTCCTCCAAGTTCGCCAAGTATGGCATTATTTAAAGACGGAGAATTAGTACACATGTTAGAACGTCATCATATTGAAGGTCGTCCAGCAGAATTAATTGCTGAAAACCTTATGGATGCTTACAATGAGCATTGCTAGAATTATAGCCTTATAAATATTAAAAACCACGCTAAATGCGTGGTTTTTTATTATACTACACAACCTTTTTCATTTTTTTACGTTTATAATTATAAATCAACCAAAATGAAAAAGACATTCCACATTTTACTTTTTCTATCTACTTGTCTATTATTAATGGCATTTCAATGTGAAGACGATGACAATCCTGTTGATCCTTGTGAAAACACAACAAGCTATTTAAATGAATTAAAAACCGAAATTGAAGATTTAGCAAGCGCATCTGTATGTTCAGAAAATTTCGAATGTCGTTTTATTGCTTTTGGCTCTAAACCTTGTGGTGGCCCATGGTCTTACTTAACCTACTCTACCTCAATTGATACACTACAACTAACTAATTTAGTCGCAACGTACAATACAGAACAAGAAAGCTTTAATACAAGCTGTAATACGGTTTCAGATTGTGCTTTTGTTACGCCTCCAACAGCTATGGAATGCGAAAATAATATTTGTATTCCTGTCTATTAAAATATTAATTCGTTTAAGTTTTTACTATTTTTGGATTCGTAATTAGTCCAAAATGAGAAAACTTTTAGCTTATCCGCTAACCTGTATTTATTTCCTGTTCTTCGGGTTTTTCTTGTTGATATTTCACCCAATACAGTGGCTTTGTTTTAATCTTTTTGGTTACCAAGCACATAAAAAAAGTGTAGATTATCTAAACCTATTTTTAACGCGTTCTTTACATCTTTTAGGTACTCGTTTTTCCATTTCTGGTCGTGAAAACTTACTTAAAAATGTACCCGTAATTTTAGTAGCCAATCACCAAAGTATGAACGACATTCCGCCAATGATATGGTTTTTTAGAAAATTTCATCTTAAATTTATTAGTAAGCGAGAACTTGGTAAAGGCATACCAAGTGTATCTTATAATTTACGTCATGGAGGTTCGGTTTTAATAAACAGAAAAGATCCTGTACAAGCTGTAGAAGCGATAAAAACTATGGCGGCATATATAGAAAAACACAATCGAGGTGTTATTATTTTTCCTGAAGGCACTCGTAGTCGAGATGGAAAACCAAAACCATTTCAAACAAGAGGCTTAAAAACACTTTTTGCAGAAGCTCCAAATGCGTACGTTATTCCTGTTAGTATTAATAATTCATGGAAAACATTAGAATATGGCAAGTTTCCTTATGGTATTGGTGCTCATATAAAATATACTGTTCACAAACCCTTAAAAGTTAGTGACTTTGAAACTGAGGCACTTTTAAAATTACTTGAATCGACAATAAAGAAAGACATTATAAATGCTTAACGAAACACTTATTGAAGCTACTAAATCCTTTGTAAAAAAAGAGTTAGAGAATGCCGAAGGCGGCCACGATTGGTTTCACACTTTAAGAGTGTATAAAAACAGTTTGCTAATCTCTAAAAGCGAAGATGTTAACAAACTTGTAGTAGCTCTAGGTGCTTTATTGCATGATGTTGCTGATAGTAAATTCTATGATGGTGATGACACAATTGGCCCAAAAAAAGCAAGAGAGTTTTTATTTAAACACAATGTAGATTCTACCGTTATTGAACATGTTGTAAAAATTATTGAAAACATCTCTTTTAGTTCTAATATTAATAACGATAATGTATTTAAATCTATTGAATTAGATGTTATCCAAGACGCAGATAGGCTAGATGCATTAGGTGCTATTGGTATTGCTCGCACTTTTAATTATGGTGGTTTTAAAAATAGAGCTCTATATAATCCAGATATTGAGCCTAACCTTAATATGACAAAGGAAGAATATAAAAGCTCTACAGCTCCAACAATCAATCATTTTTATGAAAAACTTTTACTTCTAAAAGATAAAATGAATACAAAAACCGGTCGTAAAATTGCAGAAGCTCGTCATAATTATATGAGTTCTTTTTTAGATCAGTTTTATGCTGAATGGAATGGCAATATTTAGTTACGATTTTAATATTAGCTTGATCTCTTTTCTATAATTAGAAGCACTTTTACCAGTAACTATTTTAAACTGTTTATTAAAGTGCGAAAAGTTATTGAAACCACAATCAAAACATATATCTGTAATACTAGCCTGTGTTTCAGATAACAATTTTGTGGCATGTACAATTCTATATTCATTAACCAACTGCGTAAATGTTTTTCCTGTAGATTTTTTAAAATAGCGACAAAAAGACGGTACAGTCATACTCACCCTGGTAGCGATATCTTCTAAGGGAATATGCTCATTAAAATGCTTATTAACGTATTTGTAAATAATATCTATTTTATTATTGTCCTGAGATTTGGCTTCAAAAGTAAAACCATCAGCATTTAGAATAGTGTAATCCTCAGCTAGCGCCAAAATATTTAAAATCTCTATAAGCTTAACAACCCTTTTTAAACCTTTTGCTTTCAAAAGTTTTTCAATTTTAGGTCCAACTTTAAGTTTTGTTTCTGGTTTATATAGAATACCTTGTTTTGCTTTATCTAATAGAATCTTTATATCTGACATTTCCGGCAAGTTCAAAAAAGGCTCTCCAAAAAGGTCTGGTTTAAATTGTACAATAGTTTCTTTTCCTTTTGCGGTTAACCTATCGGTAAATCCATTGTGCGGTAAGTTGGAACCTAACAAGATAAGCTGACTATTGTTAAAATAAGATAAATGATTACCTATATGGCGTTTACCTTTTCCTTTATTAACATAAACGAGTTCTACTTCGGGGTGAAAATGCCAAAAAGCCAAATTATTCTTCCTCTTTTTAGTATGCTGCTTAACCAATATAGAGTTTCCAAAACTTGTGCTTATCTTTTCATATGTGGGCTTAATATTCAAAAAATAATTTTTAGTTTATGTAAAATTACTACCTTATTTAATTTCTAACATATGCAAAATTACCTTTTTTATATTCTATATTAACCCCAATGAGACACTTGTTTTATTAAACAGGTAATATAGTGTATAAATATGAAAATATTGATGTTTTAAAATTCTCTTATCTCGTATACATTTGTACTATAAATATTTAAAAAAACAGTATGAAAACAACAATCAAAAAAAGCATGTTAATTGTGACAACGTTAATAGCCACATTAAGTTATGCAACGAGCAACACGACTTCAAACAAAGATGGAGTATTAAACAATTTTACAATTAGCATTAAAGATGCTGTAAAAGGGCAACAATTATCAATTATTAATATTAATGGTATAATTATGTACAAAGAAGAGATTAAAAAAAATGGAATGTATTCTAAAACTTTCGATTTAACTTCTCTTCCAAATGGAAACTACTTCTTTGAATTAGACAAGGGCATAGAAATAACTACAACTCCATTTACAGTAACTTACAATAAGGTATTATTTAATAAAAATGAAGAAACTAAATTATATAAGCCTTTTGTAAGAGTTGAAAACAATTTTCTATATGTTTCACAATTATCTTTAAATAAAAACCCTTTAAAAATTGAGCTTTATTATAATGCACCAGAAAATGACAATTTTGAATTACTACTATCTGAAACAATTGATAATACTTTAGATATAGGAAGAGTCTATAAATTATCTAAAAAAGAAATTGGAAAATATAAAATAATATTAAAAACTGAAGGCAAAACTTTTGTTGAAAAAATCACACACTAAATTATTATGATATTTTTTAAATTTTAAAGGTGGGCTTTTTAAGCTCACCTTTCAATATTAAAAAAGCTTTAGTTGACCATCTTTATACTCTTCATGAAGCATTGTATTTAAACGCGGCATTCCTTTTTCTTTAAAATATTTTAATCGTGCTAATCTCACCAAATCATTAATTTGCTTTGCTATATTACCTTCACCTCGCATTCTAGTTCCATATCTAGAATCGTTTAAATTACCACCATGGCAATTTTCAATTTGATGCAATACTTTGTCTGCTCTATCTGGTAGTGCTTTTTTAATCCAATCGGTAAAAATTTCACCAATAGCACCGTTTAACCTTACAATGGTGTGTGCCATACTTAATGCACCAGCATTTGAAACGGCTTCTGCTAATGGCAATATTTCATGGCTATTTATTGAAGGTATAATTGGTGCTAACATTGCATTTACAGGAACACCATTATCACTTAATATTTTAATAGTTTCAAGACGTTTTGTACTTGTTGCAGTTCTTGGTTCTAATATTCGCCTAGTTTTTTCAGATAAAGAAGTGATTGATACATTAACACTTATTAAATTATCACTCGCAAGCGCTTTTACTAACTCCAAATCACGTAGAATTAATGCATTTTTTGTAATTATAGATACTGGATGTTTATATTTTAAAAAGATTTCTAGACATTGTCTAGTTATTTGAAATTGCTTTTCTGCAGGTTGATAGCAATCTGTGTTTCCAGACATTACTATTGTATTTGCTTTCCAACTTTTCTTCTTAAGTAAAGCCTCTAATAATTCTGGTGTATTTTTCTTTACCAAAATGCGACGTTCAAAATCTAAACCCGCACTGTACCCCCAAAACTCATGACTATTTCTTGCATAGCAATATATACAACCATGTTCGCAACCTTGATAAGCATTCATAGAATACGTCATGCCAACATCTGGACTAGTGACTTTATTTACTATGGTTTTTGGAAATGTTTCTAGATAAAGTGTTTTATTTTTATCGGCCGTTTCACCTTCTTTTTCACAAAATTCTAAAAAATCATCCCGTGTTTCGTGAGAAAGAGCAAAAAAACGGTTATGCGTATTTAATTGTGCGCCTCGCCCTTTAATAACATCTTTTTTAAACATATTTTGTAATTTTTTGTAAAATTACAAAATAAATAATTCTAAAAGCAACAAATACGCTTATGATATTAACAAAAAGTAGAATAGTTTACCCTACACAAATAATAAAAAGCCTCAATACAAATTGAGGCTAAGTATCTATTAAAGAAAATAATTTATTCAGTAACTGGCGTTACTGTATATCCTGCTTTTTTAAGTAAATTTATTACACCTTGATCTCCGCCCAAATGTCCACCACCAACAGCATAAAATACAGATTTATCTTTAGAATATTCTGCGAATTTTGGTATCCACTTATTATTTCTATCATCGAGAAATAATTTCATAGCCTCAATATCTCCTTCCATAAACTCATCCATATAATTATACATACCGTCTACATCTTCAGCCAAATATAAATCTAATAGTGTTTTATATGTTTCTGTATTCTTTTCTGGATCTTCAATCATTTCTACAAGAGTATCTAACTGCTCATCATATGGCTTAGCATCAAAAACTTTTACTTGATCTTTAAAAGTCTCCAAACCTTCCATGTCTTTACTTGCCTCTTTTGTCATTTGCATGAATGTCATTTCATAGCTTGCTAGTTGCTCTCCTAAAGCACTCGTCATAATAACAGACATAAGCATAAATGGCTTAAATTTATTATAGTTAGCCATACCAACTCCCGTCTTTTCTTTTAAGTAGTTATCTAACACAACATATTCATCATCATCTAAATAAGATTTTAACTCCTCACCTTCTTTTAAAAAAGAATGCTTCATAACCTCTGCAGAAAAACCAGTATCTGCCATATCTATTTCTAAAGCAACCTTATCACAGGCATCAAATGCCTTTTTTACTTTATCTGCTATTTTAAAATCTTTTTTTGGTAATAAATGAATCGTACCAAATAAATAAGACGTTTTTATACTATCGCCTTCTATTTTCCATAGATTCGTTTTTGTATTATCTTGAGCAATTACATTTCCAACAAATGTTATAGCTAAAATTAATGAGGATATAAGTTGTTTAAAATTTTTCATAATTATATTGTTTAAAGTATTAGTGTTTAAAATAAAATGTTTGTTACTGTTTCAATTACAAATCTTGCTATAGTTATCATAATTTTATTTTTTTAAAAAAGGAACTCTTGTATTAAATAGATAGAAATACCTATAAATAGACCTATGCAAAACTTGAGACCTTTGATTGTTTTTGTTGTTTTCATGATTATTTGTTTTAGATTGATTTACAAAGCAAATTACTTTCATAAAAAGCCTAAAAACAAGACAAGCAACCCGAGTTTTAGAAAAATAGGGATAAACAAAACCAAATTAACTCATTGGTATTTAGCTACTTATAAACGAATAAAAAGTAAGAAATTGAAAGAAAAGCTAAAACCCTATATTTATAAATTTAGGGGCACAAATACGCTTTTATGTTAAATTATTTAGCTGTTTTATAAAGAATGAAGGATTTAATCCTGTATGTTTTTTAAAATATTTAGTAAACGAATCTGAGCTTTTATAACCTAACTCTTCGGCTATAGATTGGATAGAATATCTTCTAAATTTTGCATCATCTTTCAATTTTAAAACAGCATAATTAATACGTAAATCATTGATATAAGTATTAAAGTTTTTTTGATAATGAGAATTAACAACTTTAGACAAATAAGATGTATTCGTTTTTATCTTTTTTGCAACATTATAAGAGTTACAGTCTTTATTTAAAAAGTACTCTTGGGTTTCTAGTTTTTCAAGCCCTTCAAGTATTTGGGTTTTAATTTCTATACTAATACTTTGAGAATTTTCTTCTCCTAAAATAACATCTTTTGTATCTACTATTTCCTGAGATACGTTTAATTTATTAAGAAGTGCTTCAAATTTTATTTCATTTTTCTTTTTTGTTTTATAAAATTTTAAAAGCAATAACAATAAACTTAAAATAATTAATATTGCTAACAATGAAGCATATTTAGCATATTTACTTTGCTTCATTTTTTCAATTCTAAGTTGCTCTAATTCCTTCTTAAAACCCTCTACTCGCTTTTGTTCAAAGCCATTATCAATTATATTATAAAGTGCTTTATTAGCATTGTACTTTGCCATATACTTTTCAAAATAAAGATTAGCATTTTCATAATCTCCAATTTCTTTGTAAGCATTAGCAATTAATTTATAATTATCATCATTGTTTTGATAAACAAGACTGTCTCTCTCTGTTATATTAATTGACGATTGCAAAATAGAAATGACTTTTTCATACTCTTTCCTTTTATAATATAAAGAAGCATAAGAATGCCGAACTTCCATTAAAACAATAGAGTTACCTATTATTTTACTTAAAGAATCTGACTTTTTAAGATATTTTAATGCAGTATCAAAGTCATTTTTTTGCGTATAAGCTATACCTAAATAATTATATAAACCTTGTAAGGAAAATTCATCATTATGTTTTTTCTTTTTTAACAAGCCTTGTTTAGCATATACAATTATAGAATCTGGCTGATTTAATTTACTATAAACCATAGCCTGAAGCATATCATTATGAGACGAATAGAAAGACTTAACACCATTCCCCACAAACCCTTCATCTAATAGCTTTTTACTCTCTTTAAGCAATTTAAGCGCCTCATTAGATTCACCTATTTGATCTTTAAAATAAGCCAAATTGTGTTTTAACGATATTACTTTATCTTTTAAATTATTGGCTTCTGCAGTTTTTAAAGCCTCAAAATAACTAGGCAAAACATTACCAAAATCACCTAGGTCTGAATAGGTGTTTCCTAAAGCAGTATATACTGTAACTAAAATTTCAGGATCATCTACATTACCAAGTAATGTTTTTGCTTTTAATTGTTGCTCAAGCGCCTTAGAAACATCGCCTAATACACGAAAAGAAGCTCCTTTTAAAGAGTGTGCTAAGCATTGTTTAGCAAAATCGTTTTGCTCTAATCCTTTTTTTAAAAGGTAATCACTATATAGTATTGCCTTATCTGGGTTAGATCTTATATTACTCTTAATTAATGTTTTTAGATTATTATAAGATACTGCTGAAAGTGTGTCCTTTTCCTGCGCATTTAGCGTTACAATAAAAAACAAGAAAAGGATTGGTATTCTCATCTATTAATAAAACAAAGAATTATTCATTATTTATATAGTTGGCAACTATTATTTTCCAGGGAAATCTGCTTTACGTTTTTCTAAAAACGCTGTTGTTCCTTCTTTAAAATCTTCGGTTCCAAAGCAATTTCCAAATTGTTCTATTTCTACATCAAAACCATTAATACCATCTTTATAATTTGCATTTACTGCTTTTATAGCTTTGCTAATGGCCACTGAAGAATTTCGTTTTATTTTACTAGCAATCTTCTCTGCTAAAGGGATTAATTCTTCTTGAGATACCACATGGTTTACTAAACCATAGTCTTTAGCTGTTTTAGCATCAATCATACCTGCTGTCATTACTAATTCCATTGCACGCCCTTTACCTACCAATTGTGGCAAACGTTGTGTTCCACCATAACCAGGAATTACCCCAAGCGAGACTTCTGGCAAACCCATTTTTGCATTATCACTAGCGACTCTAAAATGCGCAGCCATTGCCAATTCCAATCCACCTCCAAGAGCAAAACCATTAACAGCCGCAATAACAGGTGTTGATAAATTTTCAACAAAATCAAACAATAGCTCTTGCCCGTTAGCAGCTAATTTACCTCCATTTTCAACACTAAAATTTGCAAATTCACTAATATCTGCTCCAGCAACAAAAGCTTTATCACCAGCACCAGTAATAATAATGACTTTTGTTTCGGCATCTTTATCTGCTGCATCAAAAGCATTATGCAATTCTTCAATAGTAACCTTGTTTAAGGCATTTAATTTTGATGGTCTATTAATTGTTATAGTAGTAAGTCCGTTTTGGCTAACTGTAAGTATGTTTTCGTAGTTCATAATTTATATTTTGAAATAGATTTTAGTTGTCGCAAAAATAAAAGTATTATTTTTTTGGAAAAGCAACAGTAAATGTTGTGCCTTCTCCTTTTTGGGATACAAAGGTAATTGTTCCTTTATAAGTTTCTACAATATTTTTTACCATTGGCAACCCTAATCCCATTCCACTAGTTTTGGTTGTAAACTTTGGCTCGAATATTTTAGGTTTATTTTCTTCAGAAATACCTACTCCATTATCTAAAACTGTAATATTAACATTATCATTCTCTTCAAAAACGTTAACTACAATTTTAGGCGTATGCCCTTCAGAAATAGATTGAATAGCATTCTTAACTAAATTTGTAACTACACGAATTAACTGCGTTCTATCAAAAGTGGCAATTATCTCCTTTTTATCAGAGTGAAAAGTAATATAATTTTCATTAAAAATATCTAGCGCTAAATCCACTATTTCAACAACATTTAGTGTTTCATTTTTTTGTGCTGGCATTTTAGCAAAGTTCGAAAAAGCACCCGCAATTGCACTCATCGTGTCTATTTGCTGGATTAAAGTCTTACTATACTCATCTAATTTTTGATGTATATTTTCATCCAGTGGATTAAACTTTCTTTGAAAGCTTTGCACTGTTAATCGCATTGGAGTTAATGGGTTTTTAATCTCATGCGCAACTTGCTTTGCCATTTCTCGCCACGCTTGCTCTCTTTCACTAGTTGCTAACTGCACAGCACTTTCCTCTAACTCATCAATCATACTATTATAAGACTTAACGAGCATACTAATTTCCTCACTAGTATCACCAATTTCAATCTTCTTATTTCGCTTTTCTAAACGAGTGGAACTCATTTTTTCACTAATAGTTTGTAACGATTTAGTAATATATTTAGATACAAAAAAAGCCAATGCTACCGCAAATAACAGAACAAATAATGTTGTATATGTTAGACGCTCTATAAAAGCCTGAAGCTCTTTCGCTAAAAAATCATCCTTTTCTAAATAAGGCAAATTTAAAATAGCTAGATTCTTAAACTTTTGATCTGTGATATAATTATACGAAGACCTATAGGTATCATCTCCTTTTATTCTTTTTTCTTCAAAACGATGCTTAAAAGTGTTTAACAATGTATTTAAAACCTCTGCATCCAAACACCTTGATGACAATTCTGGTTTTAAATCTGATTTAGACGAGATAAGTAATCCTCCTTCTAAATCGTATAAGTTAATTTGAATGTTATGAACCTCTGCAACTTCTTGAATTTTATTTCTAAAAATAAGTGGAACATTTTCTGTAGTCACGGGATAAGTAGTTTCCCTAATAACAATGTCTAGATGGCTAATAATCGCTTTTTCTTTACGATCTAATCGATCTTTATTATAATCTTGCGCTTCTTTATCGTAATTATAATTTGCTACAACTGCAATTAGTATTGAAGATAATAACACTAACAATATCATTGCTATAAAAATACGAACACGTAAAGACAGTTTTTTTATTTTCATCTATTATTTTGTTGCATTAAATATAACAATAATCGCACCAAAGATTATTTAATTTCTATTCCTAAGCTTCAGGGTTTTTGTCTCGAATACGCTTATACAACTTAAACCCTAACATTAATAGAATACCTAAAATTAGAATTCCAACAACCCCAAAAATCCAATTAAAAGCATTTTTTAAGATGACTAAAAATATAACTGCAAACAGGATAAAAGTAGCGCCTTCGTTCCATAAACGCATAAAATTAGAACTTTTTATTACTACATTTTTTTGCAATTGCTTGTAATAAAAATGGGTTTTAATGTGATAGATAATAAGTAAAACAACAAAGCCTAACTTTACTTGCATCCAATCGTTTTTTATAAGATAGGGATTTAAATAAAACAGAGATATACCAAAAAGCACTGCTAAAATAGCTGATGGCCATGTGATAATATTCCATAATCGCTTTGCCATTAGCTTTAATTGTTTCCCTAAAATTTCTTTTTCAGGAGACGGTTTATAAAAAGCTTCTATTTGATAAACAAATAATCTTGGAATATAAAACAAACCAGCAAACCAAGTGATAACAAAAATAAGATGTAGTGATTTTATATAGTTATAATATTCCATAAAAGATTATGCTTCTACTTGCGTTTTAGACCATTCATTAATACGGTTTGCAAGAAATGCAACCCAATCTTTATTTACATTTAAACAAGAAACAGTACTAAAATCTTTTCCTCCTACTTCATGAAAAATCTCTTCACCTTCCATTGCGATCTCTTCTAACGTTTCTAAACAATCACTAACAAAAGCAGGAGTTACAATAGCCATTTTTTTAACACCTCTTTTTCCTAAACGCTCAATCGTTCTATCTGTATATGGTTGCAACCAAGGATCAAAACCTAGTCGCGATTGAAAAGAAGTTGAATATGTATTTTCTTTTAAATTAAGTTTTTCTGCTACTAATCTAGTTACTTCTTTACATTGATGTCTATAACAAAATTCATGAGCCTTACTTGCTGTTTCACAACAGCTACCATCTATTTTACAATGCGATTTAGTAATGTCACTTTTACGAATGTGACGTTCTGGAACGCCATGATAAGAAAATAGTAAATGCTCATAATCTTTACCTTTTAAATCATTCTTAATACTATTTGAAAGCACTTCAATATATTCTGGGTTGTTATAAAAAGCAGGAAGTGATTCTATTGTAATATCTGGAAAATAATCTTGCCTTACTTTTTCTGCTAAAACCAATATAGTTTCGGTTGTCGCCATAGCAAATTGAGGATACAACGGAATTAAAAACACCTCATTCACTCCTTTATCTACTAATTCCTGCAATCCTTTTTTAATAGTCATGCTACCATATCGCATAGCTAATGCAACTGGAAAATCTACTTGCTCTTGAACTTTGTCTTGAAGCTCTTCAGACAAAACAATTAATGGCGAACCGTTTTCCCACCAAATTTTTTTATACGCTTTGGCAGATGCTTTTGGCCGTGTATTTAGGATAATACCTTTAACAATCAATGTTCTTGCCCATAGTGGCACATCAATTACACGTTCATCCATTAAGAATTCACCTAAATATTTTTTTACATCTTTAGGTTCTGGACTATCTGGTGACCCTAAATTAACGAGTAGTACTCCTTTCATAGAAAAATTAAAATTTTTTCATTCTCAAAAAAATGAGAATTTCATCAAACTTCTTTAGGCAAAAATACAACTCTAATTCATATTAAACAGTAGATAAAAACGTTGTATATGTTATAAACACGTTAAAATTCCATATTTTACCAATGTTTTTTCGCTTAAATAAATATATTTATAACCCCAATATAATTTTCTATGCAAAAATATTTCATCATAATCACCTCACTTTTAGGTGTTTTGGTTTTTTCTCAAGAACAAGAACAGAGCTTACTTTGGGAAATCTCTGGAAATGGTTTGGAGAAATCGTCTTACATCTACGGCACCATGCATGTTAGTAAAAAAGTGGCTTTTAGATTAGATGATATTTTTTTTGATGCTTTAGAAAACAGCGAATCAATTGCTTTAGAAAGTGATCCCGCAACATGGCTAGATCATAATTATGAAAACGCAATTATCTCTCCACAAAATTACAAAAACACATACAGGCAAGGCTTTTACTCTTCTCTTTTTAACTTTGAAAAACCAGAAGAATTAATGATAAGGAGCGCTATTAGATCTGATAATAGAATGATTAATGGTTATTTATATAGAAAAGACTCAAATTCAGATAATTTTGAAGAAGAAACCTACTTAGATATGTTTATTTATCAAGCAGGAAAAAAGAAAAGCAAACCCATAATTAGCCTTGAAGACCTAGATGAAGCCCAATACTTAACTTCTAAAGCCAGAAGTAATGCTTATAAGAAAAAAATGGACCCATGGTTAGTAGAAATTTATGAGAAAGAAAGCCCATATTTAGTTCAAGAAAACACATATAGAGAGCGTAATTTAAACCTTCTAGATTCTATTGGCGAAGCTTCAAATACAAATTTCTTTAGAGAAAACATGTTGTTTATTAGGAACGATAATATGACAACAGTATTAGATTCTGTAATTCGTAAACAAACCGTTTTTGCTGGTGTTGGAGCTGCGCATTTACCTGGAGAAAAAGGCATGTTAAATTTACTTCGAAAAAAGGGATATAAAGTTAAACCATTAATTTCTGGTCAAACACAAAGAGCTATAACTGCTAAACAAAGCCTTGAAGACTTTATTGCTAAACCACAGCTAAAGCAAGTTTCCACTCAAGATGGATTTTTAACATTAAATAGTTTTACCGGTTTAAAAACATTTTTTTACAACGGAAATAAATTTACTGTCTCTCCAGATATGACTAACGGCGCCTATTTAACTATTAGTCGCTTTAATTTATTTGAATATTTACCTCATGAAGAAGAGATTTCTTTAGAGCGACTAGACAACTTTCTTTTTGAAGATATTCCTGGTGATATTATATCTAAAACAAAAATTAAGACTCCTTTTCCTGGCATAAGTATTCTTAATAAAACTAAAAAGGGTGATTACCAAAAATATCATATATATAAAACACCTTTAGAACTTATCATTATTAAATTTGGTGGGCCAAAAGATTATGTTTTAAATTATGAAAAAGCTATTTTTAGTTCGATTGTATTTAAAACACCTTCAAAAAAAATAGAAACCTTTATTTCTCCATATGAAAAATATCAAGTAGACATTCCATCTTTTAATATCGCAGATAATTTAACTAATCCCGGTAATAAATTAATTCAAGGTTCAATTGGAGACGATTTTTATTTTCTAAAAGAATCTGTAAATCAAGACATAAGATATATAGAGGAAGATGCTTTTGAAGCAAAATATAGTATTGAAAATTTATACAAGGAACTCGAAATAGATGATACTATGACAGGACGTTTTGCAGAAGGTCCTTATAAAACATATGTTGCCTCTGCTCGCAGAGATACTTCTTCATCTAGAATTCACATTAAAAGCATTGTTAAAGATGGTAGTTACTATTTTCTAGGTTATGCAGGTAAAGACAAATATAAAGCGAACATATTTTTCAATTCTTTTAAATTTAGAGATACAAATTATACTGGGTTCGAAAAAACCACAGACACTTCATTACATTTTACTGTACTAACTAATACAAAACCTATAGGGTCATCCTATTATAATTACAGGAGAAAAAAAGCAAAAACGTATGAAGCTGAAAACAAAACCACAACATATTTTTCTAAAGCTAATGAACGTGTTTTTGTAAGCAGAACTAAGTTTCATGATCTTCAAATGTTTAAAAACATTGATAGTTTATGGAGTGATGTTGAGCATTTTAGAAAAGGCAAGTTTTCTAAGAAAAAAGACAATGAATTTATCATATCAAATAAGAAAAAAGAAAAGAAAGGTGATACATATAGCTATTCTTATACTCTAAAAGATTCTTTGAGTACCAAAGCAATTTTAGTAAAAAATATCTTAAAAAAAGGAACACTATTTCAGCTTAAAACACTAACAGATACTATTGCAAATCCATCAGATTTTATAACAAACTTTTACAAAACTTTCACGCCTTTAGATACTTTATTAGGTGAAAATGTCTTTAAAGATAAAACTAAGAAATTTTTTACTGCGCTTAAAGCAGACGACAGTATTGTAATGAAAAGCTATAATCTAGTAAAGTTTGATAAAAGTCATACAAACGAAATTATTGAAACAATTAAAACATTTGATTTTCCTGAAAACAAAGAAGACATAAAAGTAGACCTTATTCTAGCATTATCTGACATAGACGATCCTAAAATTACTCCTTTTTTAAAATCTCTATATGAAGATTCTTATTCAGACCCAGAAATTCAAACTTCAATTCTAAAATCATTATTAAACAGAAAAGAAAAGAAAGCCTACAAAGACTTCTTAGACCTTTTAAGTAAAGATTTGCCTCTAGAGAAGTATGGTGTAAAATCACTTTTCTATAGCTATAAAGATTCTTTAGAACTTAAAAAAAACTTATTCCCAGAACTTTTAGAATACACCACAATTCAAGAATATAAAGAACCTATATATAAACTATTAGCAACTTTAAAGGATAGCAGTTTATTAAAACCTAAAGACTATAAAAGATATAAAAAGTCTATTATTAATGATGGAAAAATAGAAGTTAAACGAAGTTTAAGTGAAACTTCTGGATATAAATCTAGGCAAAGTTCACTATATAATTATGTAAAACTTATTTTCCCTTTTAGAACAGAAACTTCTGCAAAAAATTTCTTTGACAAACTCTTAGACAGTGATAACGCTAAGGCTTTGACAACCTATTACGTAATGCTTGAAGGTGCCAAAGAAGTAATACCTGAAAAACTAATAAAGAAAACAGTACTTGATTACAAAAACCAAGCTTTATTGGTCGATAAGTTATATAATAATGATTTAAAAGACGCTTATTTATTAAGAGCAATAAGTCAAGAACAATATGCAAACTCATACTTATTTAGTGATATCAAAATTGAAAAAGGAAGAGACTCTATTTCTTTTTTAGCCGAAAAAACTTTTGAAACTGATAATAATAAAAAAGGAACAATTTATTTTTATATCCTCCATAAGAAAAATGAATATAATGACAGAAAGAAACTGTACTATGCTGCCTTTTTAAAACCTCAAAAACAAGGAGAACTACAAACAGAACTCTATTACAAATCCGGCTATAGTGGTATTTACATGAATGAAAATGACAAAGAAGAAGATTTAATTAAAGAAGCTCTAGAATTAGTTAAACACAAAACTAGAAAGCGAATTAACAGGTAATAAATTAAACTATTGACTGTACGTATTTCTTTGGTGTTGTGCCATACTTCTTTTTAAAAGCGGCTATAAAGTGACTTGAAGTACTATATCCAACTTTTAATCCAACCTCATTAACATTATGTTCACCAGATTCTAATAGTTTTCTAGCAAATTCCATTTTATAATCAAACAAAAAACTAAACACACTATCTCCATAAATTTGTTTAAAACCTTCTTTCAATTTTTTAAGTGTCAAACCTATTTCATCAGATAGTTCCTGTAAACTTGGAGGCTCAGCCATTCTAGATATTACAATGTCTTTGGCTTTTCTAATTTTCAAAACATTAGATTCGTCTACTAAAAAAGGACACTGTTCAATATTAGCCTCTTCACTTCTATTAAAATATAAACTTAATATTTCGTAGGCCTTAGCTTTAAAATATATGTTTTTTATAGATTGATTTAAATTATAATTAACTAGTTGATTTAATGCAATAGCCATAGAAGGAGATATCTTTCCGTCCTTATAGTATTTTTTATCACGATTATCTTCACTTAAAAAAGTAATATAATCTGCCTCTTGAGAGAATAACCCATGAAATTTTTTAATAGAGATAATTACAGAAACTAACCACGAATTTGGCTGAACATCTAAATGAATTGGTAAATCGCGTTGAGGATTATACAATAATAATGATGTTTCTTCAGCAACATTTAATGTGTAATTTCCATTGTTAAAATTGAATTTACTTTCTCCTTTTAAACAAAAATGAAATTGAATAAAACTACTATCTATTTCTCGATCTATAACCTTAACTTCCTCAGAATCATTTTGGTGCGTTAAAATAAAAACACCATCATCTGCCCTAGTTTCTATAAAAAAACCTTTAGCGACATTTTTTGTCATTTTATTTTCCGAATTCATAGTTTTCTTATTTAGATTTGTTCTAAACTGCAATATACAAAATCCTGTTAAACACAACAAATATAATACTTTAGAGATTTTACACACAAAAACAACGCTAAAAAACCCTAAACGATACTAATAGTTCTTTTAGCGTTACTTTTTAGATAATGCACCACTTATTTTTGCATTCGTCAGGATTTAAATCTACTAATGCAACAATATCATATCTCAAAAGGTACAACGTTTTACGCCATTGGCTTAAGTTATAAAAAAGCTGATGCCGAGATTCGTGGTCATTTTAGTCTGAGTGAAGAAGCAAAAGTAAACTTACTTCATCAAGCTAAATCTAATGGTATAGAAAGTTTAATTGTAACCTCTACTTGTAATAGAACAGAAATTTTTGGTTTTGCAGAACATCCTTTTCAACTTATTCAACTGCTTTGCGATAACACAAAAGGAACGGTAGAAGAATTCCAACAAGTAGCATATGTATATAAAAATAAAGATGCTATTTCACATATGTTTCGTGTAGGTTCTGGTTTAGACAGCCAGATTTTAGGCGATTTTGAAATTATTAGTCAGTTAAAAACAGCTGCACGTATATCTAAAAAACATGATTTATTTAATCCGTTTATTGAGCGTTTAGTAAATGCCGTTATCCAAGCAAGTAAGCGTATTAAAACAGAAACAGAAATCTCATCAGGTGCAACTTCGGTTTCATTTGCTTCTGTCCAATATATCATGAAACATATTGAAAATGTTTCAGAAAAAAATATTTTATTATTTGGAACTGGTAAAATTGGTAGAAACACATGCGAAAACCTAGTTAAGCATACAAAAAATGAGCACATAACTCTTATCAATAGAACAAAAGATAAAGCCGAAGCAATAGCAGGTAAATTTAACCTCATCGTAAAAGATTACGCAAATCTTCAAGAAGAAATAAACGCTTCAGATATTTTAATTGTAGCCACTGGAGCACAGAATCCAACCATTGATAAACACATTATACAATCTAAAAAAGACTTACTAATTTTAGATTTATCAATTCCTAAAAATGTAAATAACAATGTTTCAGAACTAGGTAATGTTAAACTTATCCATTTAGATGATTTATCACAAATTACAGATGAAACATTAGAAAAAAGGAAACAGCATATTCCGTTAGCAGAAAGTATTATTGATGAAGTAAAAATGGAATTTAGTAGCTGGTTAGAAACCAGAAAGTTTGCTCCTACCATAAAGGCTTTAAAAAGTAAGCTGCAAGACTTTAAAAATGCCGAATTAGATACGCAACGTAAAAAAATCACTAATTTTAATGAGGAACAAGCCGAATTAATTAGTAATAAACTTATTCAAAAAATAACAAATCACTTCGCTCATCATTTAAAAGACGAAGCGGTTTCTACAAATGATAGCCTGGAACTTATTCAAAAAGTATTTCAGTTAGAACCAACAAAAAATGTCTAAAATAATAAGAATTGGTACTCGCGATAGCGAGTTAGCGCTTTATCAAGCCAATGCCGTAAAACAACAATTAGAACATTTAGGTCATAAAACAGAACTTGTTCCTGTAAAATCTACAGGCGACATTGTTTTAGATAAGCCTCTCTATGAATTAGGAATTACTGGTATTTTTACACGTACGTTAGATATTGCTATGTTAAATGGCGATATAGATATTGCCGTACATTCTCTAAAAGATGTACCTACTCTTTTACCTAAAGGTATAATACAAGCAGCCGTTTTAAAACGAGGCAATGTACGTGACACATTGGTTTATAAAACAACAGAAGAGTTTTTAGGAGCGCGTGACGCTGTTATTGCCACAAGTAGCTTACGAAGAAAAGCACAATGGTTAAATCGCTACCCAACACACACCATTGAAGATATTCGAGGCAATGTGAACACTCGCTTACAAAAACTAGATAGCACCGAGCATTTTAACGCTGCTATTTTTGCTGCTGCAGGCATAGGCCGCTTAGGTTTACGTCCAGAAACTGCGGTAAATTTAGAATGGATGGTTCCAGCTCCAGCGCAAGGCGCTATTATGGTAGCTGCTTTAGAAGATGACGAAGAAACACAAGTAATTTTAAAAGAAATTAACCACGAAGAAACAGAAACTTGTACGCAAATAGAACGTGAGTTTTTAAATCGTTTAGAAGGCGGTTGTACTGCTCCAATTGGTGCTTTATGTTATATAAAAGACGAAGAAGTTAACTTTGAAGGCGTTTTATTAAGCCCAAACGGAAGCAAAAAAATAACTGTTAAACGTGTTAAAAAACTAGGAGAACATGGAGATTTAGCAGAATGGTGTGCTAACTATGTTATTGAAAAAGGTGGCAAACGTTTAATGGATAACATTAAACAGTCGGCTAAGCAAACAAATATATATTCTACAAAATCTCTCACTGAAGATCAGCGCTTATTATTTCATGAAAAGGTAGTGACAGAAAGTAGTGACTTTATTAAAATTAGTTTGAATCGTATTCCTCCTAGACATCTAAAGAATGAGGTAGAGAACGTTGTTATTACTAGTAAAAATGCAGTTGAAGCTTTACTCACAAATTTTTCCCCTATAGAATTACAATTTAAAAACATATACTGTGTTGGTCGACGTACAAAACGACTAGTAGAGAATAGAATAGGAAAAGTTAAACACAGTGAAAAGAATGCTAAAAAACTGGCAGAATATCTTGTTGAGTTTATGGAAGGCAGTGAAGTTTCTTATTTCTGTAGCGATTTAAGGTTAGATGATTTACCAACTATTCTAGAAGAAAACAATATAAAAGTTACAGAAATTGAAGCTTACCAAACAAAATTTGATAGTGTAAAAATCGATAACAATGTTGAAGGCGTTATGTTTTATAGCCCATCTACGGTAAAAAGTTTTAAGCAAGAAAACACAGTTGAAGACAATACTATTGCTTTTTGCATAGGAGAAACTACAGCAAAAGAAGCTAGTAGACATTTTAAAGATATTAGAATTGCAAAACTACCAACAGTAGAGAGTGTAATTGAGTTAGTAAATGAACATTACGTTTAAAAGTATGATAAAGAACGATTTATTTTTAAGAGCATTAAAGGGAGAAACAATAAATCGTCCACCAGTATGGATGATGCGTCAAGCTGGACGTTACTTACCGGAATTTATGGAAATCAAAGCTAAATACGATTTCTTTACTCGTTGTCAAACACCAGAATTAGCAAGTGAAATTACGGTGCAACCTATTCGTAGATATGGAATGGATGCAGCTATCTTATTTAGTGATATTTTAGTAATTCCTCAAGCAATGAATATCGAGGTGCAAATGAAACCAAATTTTGGGCCTTATTTACCAAATCCTGTGCGTTCTCAAAAAGATGTTGATAATGTCATCGTACCAGACGTAAAAGAGTCTTTAAATTACGTTTATGAAGCTATTAAAGCTACAAAAGAAAAACTAAATAATGAAGTACCTTTAATTGGTTTTGCAGGTTCTCCATGGACAATATTATGTTACTGTGTTCAAGGTCAAGGCAGTAAAAATTTTGATAAAGCCAAAGAATTTTGTTTTACTAATCCTATTGCTGCTCACCAATTACTGCAAAAAATCACAGACACTACTATTGCTTACTTAAAGGAAAAAGTAAAAGCGGGAGTTAATGCTGTACAAGTATTCGATTCTTGGGGAGGCATGTTATCTCCAGTAGATTACCAAGAGTTTTCTTGGAAATATATTCAACAAATAATAGATGCCTTAAAAGACGAGACTCCAGTTATAGCCTTTGGTAAAGGTTGTTGGTTTGCGCTTAATGAAATGTCAAAATCTGGAGCTGCTGCTTTAGGTGTAGATTGGACATGCTCGGCTCGTAATGCACGTTATTTAACTGGAGGAAACATTACACTGCAAGGTAATTTTGATCCTACTAGATTATTCTCACCACCAAGTGAAATTAAAAAAATGGTACACCAAATGATTAATGAATTTGGCAAAGACAAATACATTGTAAACTTAGGTCATGGTATTTTACCTAACATTCCACTTGATAATGCTAAAGCATTTATAGATGCGGTAAAAGAATATAAAGTCTAGTTAATTGATTACTTTATTGTAACATTAAAGTAATTTTTACGTCTTGTTTTGTTGTAAAATCAATACATTTATTACAACAATACCAAAAGATGATAAAAAATATTTTAAATGGCATTAAAGCCTATACAGGAACCTTTGCATTAATTTCTAAATTAAATCTTTGGAAATACTTCTTAATCCCAATAGTAATTAGCGTTGTAACAGCTATTATTATTGGATTATCTGCATATGGACTATCTGATAATATTGGTGATTTTATAGCTAGAATATGGCCTTGGGAAACAGGAAAAGAAACCTTTACTGCTATTTCAAGTTTTATTGGAGCAATTATAGTACTAGCTGTTGGACTTATATTATATAAGCATATTATTATGGCTTTATCTGCGCCGTTTATGAGTCCTGTTTCCGAAAAAATAGAAACACATTTAACTGGTATAGAAAAACATCAACATAGAAAAACATCCTTTAAAGAACAATTAGCCAGAGGCATTCGAATGAATGTTAGAAACCTAGGCAAAGAATTATTAATTACATTACCTCTACTTTTACTTAAATTTATTCCTGTTGTTAATATATTTTCTACAGGTTTATTATTTTTAGTTCAAGCTTACTATGCTGGGTTTGGTAATATAGATTACACTTTAGAACGTCATTTTAAATACAACGAAAGCGTTCGATTTGTAAGAAAGCACCGTGGTGTTGCCATTGGCAATGGTATTGTTTTTATGCTATTCTTATTGATTCCTGTCGTTGGTATTATTTTAGTTTTACCCATGAGCGTAACTGCAGCTTCGTTAAAAACTGTGGAAATTTTAAAGTCTGAAGATTTATTGTCTTCAAAACAACTTACAGTATAATGGTAATAAAATTTGATTCATATTACATAGATAAAATCCAAGAAAAAGACGCTTGGAAACTTTGTGATTTTATGATTATAAATCAAGATCGATTTAAACGTTATTTCCCTAAAACCCTAGAACAAAACTTAACACCAACATTATCTAAACTATTTGCTGAAAAAAAAGTAAAAAAATTCAACTTAAAAGAAGAGTTTTTATTTACGGTTAAAGAAAAAGAAACAGATGCCTTAGTTGGTTTGATTTATATTAAAGAATTAGATTGGACTATAAAACAAGGTGAATTTGCCTATTGTATTGGTTACCAGTTTGAAGGCAAAAGTATAACAAGCACAGCTGTTAAAGAACTTTCAAAGTATGCCTTTGAAGTTTTAGGAATAGAAACATTACAAATTATTGCTCATAAAGACAATACCTCTAGTGTAAAGGTCGCATTGAATAATAGCTTTATATGGCAAAAAACCTTAAAAGAAGAATTTACTCCAACTGGTGAAAAACCATTAGATATGGAGTTATATGAATTGTATAAATAAATCACTAATGAAGATTATTACTTAAAATCACAATTATATTTAGTCACCTTTTTTTTGCTGTTTAGCTACATATAACATACCCTAGTCCCTTTTTTTTCGTATATAAATTGTTTTTAATTAACTTAACATTATTAAAAATAATTCAACTTAAAATAGCGGGTTTATGTTTCAAGAAATACAAAGTCAAGTTTACATAGGAGATAAATTAATTCCAATATTTAAAAGCCTCGTTTTATCTCAAGAAATAGATGCACATCATGATTTTAAAATGGTCTGCAGAAAAGATACTCTTGAATCTACATCTAAAGAAATATTTGGTGAAAGCAAGAGTTTCCTTGGTGAAAAATTTATTCTAATACTTAATGAAAATGAGAGTTCAACAAATAAAAAATTATTACGTTTTAAAGGTGTTGTTACCGCTATAAACAGTAGTAGAGGACTTTACTATGGTGATGGCGATTTAATTGAAGTTAAAGGAAAAAGCACTAGTATTATTTCGGATGACGGACCGCATCTATCTTCTTTTATGGATAATAGTTTAAATGAAATTATTAATAAAGCCTTTAAGGATTATGACAAATCTCTACTAGAGATTAAAATCACACCCGAAAATAAGGATCTAATACATTATAGTGTACAACAAAATGAAAGCGCTTTTAAATATGTTAGCCGTTTAGCTGCTCAGTATGGTGAATGGTTTTATTATGATGGTATGAAACTTATTTTTGGAGAATCTCCAAAAAGAGACATCGTAAAATTAAATTATGGTTCAGATTTAATGAATCTGTCCGTAAATTTAGAACCAGTTCCTAATAACTTTAAATATATAACAAACGATTATTTTACAAACTCGTTTCACGAAACAAAAACGCAAGAAATAACATCCGATTTAAATGGAGAACATGAATTATTAAGAAAGAAATCTCAAAGATTATACCCAAAAGAAACACAGGTTTTTGTGAATGCTTATGATGATCCGATGATGAAACCAAGAATGGATGAGCAAATTAGAAAACAAAAATTAGCCCGTGAAGCAAGTCAAATAAAAGTCACTGGTAAAAGTTATAATTCTGGTGTTCAAATTGGTAGTATTATAGAAATAGACGGCAAAGACTCTCACTATGGCAACTATAGAATTACTAAAGTTACCCATAATATTAGTAATGGAAATTATGAAAATAGTTTTGAAGCTATACCAGAAAACGTAAAAGTATACCCAAAAACCTCAGTGTCTTCATTTCCTAAAAGTAAATCTCAAACAGCAGTAATTGTAAACAATAACGACCCAGATGGCTTAGGTCGCGTACAAGTACAATACCCTTGGCAAAAACCATTAGGAGAAACAACTCCTTTTATTCGATTAAGTAGCACTGCTGCAGGAGCTGGACAAGGTTTTTTTATGGTTCCAGAAATAGGTGACGAAGTAATAGTTGGCTACGAAGGCGGAAATGCAGAAAGCCCAATTGTACAAGGTAGTTTATACAATGCATCATCAGTTCCTGAAAGTTTTAAAAGTGGAAATAACCATTTAAAAGCAATAAAAACAAGAAGTGGAAATCAATTAACACTTAACGATGCAGATGGTAGCGTCACTATAGCTGATCCAAGCGGAAATACTATTGTAATGGGTGGTAATGGAGAAATAACAATTAATGCGCCTAATAAAATCACGTTTTCTTCTACAGATATTGCTATAGAAGCTAGTAATAACTTAACCATAAATGCAGGTAGTAACATAGCAGCTAGTGCAGGTAGTAATTTTAGTGCAAATGCAGCTTCAAATATGAGTTTAGATGGTGCTAGTAATTTTAGCGCCAGTGGCGGTTCTAAAGCTTCATTAAAAGGAAAAACGACTTCAATTAGTGGAAAACGTATTTCTATAACGGCTTCTGTGATGGCAAACATACAAGCTGGAGTGGCATTATCTTTAGCTTCTTTAGGCATAGGAATTATGGCTGGAGCAGCCGCAAAAATTTTTGGAAGTAAGGTGAAAGTTAATGGTGGGAAAGTCGAAATTAATAACTAAATAGTGATATAGAATGGAAACTTTAGTTAATAAAAATAATTTCATTATACAACAACCCCAATTAGTATATTCTAAAAGCTATGAAATAGAAATTACTCAAAAAATAATATCTGAATCAGATGTAAACGAAAACATAACCTCATATAATGTAAAAAAAAGTCTTATCAAAAAGGACGCTTTTGGGTTTCTGTATTCTTTAGATATAACAAAAAGAAAACAAAGCAATCAAGAAGGTTTAAGAGGAATGGAATACTATTTGTCTCTTTTTCAAAAGAAAATTATTTTATATGTAGATGAACTAGGTCAGTTTAAATCTATAGTCAATTTAAAAGAAATAGAAGAACAATGGATAACATCTCGCTCCGACTTCAAAAAAAGATTTAAAAAAACGCCTAATATTAGTGAAATAATAGAAAGATTAAATCTCTTATTTAGTGATATGGAAAGTTTTATCAAAGTATTCAATCAGTCTGAATTAGTTAGCCTTCTATTTCCTCCAGTATATACAGAGTTTCTTACAACAGAATCATATTTAATACAACAGAAAAATTACGAAGATTTTTTTGGAGCAATCAGTTTACCATTATTAATAAAAACAGAAATAATTAAACTACCAACTAAGGATAATAAAGCTTTAAAAATGTCGAGACAAGGACATATTAATAAATCCCTTTTTAAAGAAGATGAAATAAAGCAATTTTTTAGAAATCACTATCAAAAATATAATTTAATTGTAGATTTTGATATTAACTATATAGAATTACTCGATTTAGATTCTAAATATGTCATTGATTATGCAATGCAAATATTTAGCGTAAAAATTGGAGGTGTTTATTTGTTCGAACAATTTTCAAAAGTAATCACAGTAAAAGAATAGATTATGAGTGAAAAAAAATGTGTTCCAAAGAACGTAAACTTATTATGTGATAAATGTCCTAAACCTTCTCCTTTCATAATAAAAAACCCAAATACGACTATCCATGGCATGGATTTAGGGACTGAAAAAGACAACGTTTTCGGTACAAATTTTCAAAGTTTTGGAGCTTGCTCTGCTAATGGAGGAACAGCATGCACTCCAAGTGTTAAAGAATGGACAAACCTAGCTCCAGATGTAACTTGTGCTGGTGGTAAATTATTAACTCACAAAAGTAAATTACCTTGCACTACAGGATCTGGAGGAGAAATTAGCATTGTTCTCGAAGCTCCAACACCAGAAACTCCTAATGCCTTTCAGAAAATGAAAAGTAATATGAACGGCCTAGTAAATAAAGTAACTGCACCATATAATGATGCAAAGCAAGCTTTAGGTGATTCTTTATCTAGCGCTAAGGAGTCTCTTGGTAATGCTATTGGTGGTGCTGTAGATTCTGTTAAAAAAACAGCTCAAGAAGCTCATATAGCTTTAGGTGACGGCATTGGAGCCGTTGTAGATGGAGTTAAAGATGCATCTGATGATATAGAAAATTTCGCCGAGGATCGTTTTGGTGTTGGTAATGAAGCTAGAGCTTTGATGGATGTAAATAAAGGCATTGCAACTATTGGGCTAGGTGCATTAGAAGGATCTGCAGCTTTAGTAACTGGAGCAAAAGATCTTGTTGTTGGAGTTGGTGGACATTTATGGGGTTATACTCAAGATTTCTCTGGAGCCGCATCAAAAGATATTGACACTGTAGTCTCAGCATCTGGAGCAATATATAGAAGAACAAGAATAAATGCTGTTTTAAACCCAGAAGATTATGCTGCTGCACAAGCAAGTGATAAAGCATTTATAAAAGCTCAAGGAGAAGGCATTAAAAAGTGGTATAATAACCTTACTGCTTCAGATGTACAAAAGCTAATTGGTAGAGGCGGATTTGAAGTTGCATTCACCTTACTTTCAGGAGGCTCAAGCCAGATTGCTAATGTTACACAAAAAGTAAATACAGTAAAAAACTCGGTAAGAACAACTGAAAACACTCTTCAAATGAGTTCAGATGCAGCTAATGCTGCAAAATTAGCAAAAAATAAAGATGGAGATGTAACAATAAATACACCTGATGATCCTCCACCACCAAAAGACAAAAATGGAGATAATAATCAACCTAAGGATAATGACGGGACTTCCTGCAGAGCAGATGGCTCGCAGGTCTGTAAAAATGATCCTGTAAATGTAGTTACGGGTGCAATGTTCTATTCCGGTATAGATTTCGAAATCCCAGGTATAATACCAATAAAATGGGAACGTGTTTGGTATTCAGACTCTAAATATAAAGGCCCTTTAGGATCAGGATTTCATCATAGTTATAATTTACATTTAAAAGAAAACACAACCACTATATTATTAAGACTTCCTGATGGAAGAGGAACCTTTTTTCCAAAACTTTCAAAAGAAAAGAACACCCATTATAACCGACAAGAAAAATTAAAACTTACGTATTTAAATAACGGTAATTATGAACTTTTTAATTATAACAATCAACTCACTTATAGTTTTGAAAAATACAACACTATTTTTAGATTGAAAAAAATATTTAATTCAGATTTAGCTAGTATAAAATTTGATTATAATGGGAATTTACTTATTAAAATTATTGATACTTTAGGTAAAGTAATTAATATTAACTCTAACAAAAATAATTTAATATCAAACATAACTATTTCTAACAAAGACGAAAAAAAAGAATTAGTTACTTACACTTACGATAACTCAAAAAATCTTGTTGGCATAACAGATATAATGGGGAAAACACTACAAATGCGATATAAAAATCATTTAATGATTTCTAAAACAGATCGTAACGGGCAAACGTTTTTTTGGAAATATGATGGCATTACTATTGGCTCTAAGTGTATATACACCAGTGGAGATAATGGTGTTATGGAAGGTTTTTTTGAATACTTCCAAGATTATACAATTTATCAGAATAAACCACATGGAAAAAGTACATTCTATCATAACAATGGACTAGGAATAAAAGAAATTGACGCATTAGGAGGAATACAAATAAAAGAATATAACGAGCAAGAGGAATTAATTAAAGAAATTGATGAAGAAGGGCTTGAGACCTCTTATAATTATGATGATTATGGAAATCTAACAGAAATTAGACTTCCAGATGGAGCCACCTATGAATACACTTATGATGAATTAGGAAGAGCTGTTATTGCAAATAACCCTGAAGGAGGAACAGTAGTTAAATCCTATAAAAATAATAAATTAGATTGTGTTATTCAACCAGATGGTAGCATGACTACTTTTCAATACAATTCAAAAGGGTTACCTATTAAGGTTTTCGATAATTTAGACAATGAAACATTTCTTAGTTATGATAAAGATTGTAATCTAATAGCAATGAAACTTCCAGATGGCACTATATCTAAATGGGAGTATAATCAATGGGGGCAATGTATTGCTGCAATAAACCCAGAAAATCACAGACAACAGTTTTCTTACGATGCCTTAGGTAGAGTCACTAATGTCAACTTACCTGATAAAAACAAAATCCAACTTAAATATAATAATTATAATGAAGTTATTGAAGCTATAGATAAACAACGTACCGTAAAATTTAAATATACAGCACTTGGAAATCTTTTAGTTAGAGAAGAGAATGGTGTAAAAGTACGCTTTGGATACAATTCTGAAGAAGAATTAATATCTATTGTAAACGAGCATGACGAATTCTATCGTTTTACTAGAGATCTAAAAGGTAATATAATTAAAGAAGAAGGTTTTGATGGAATAACAAGACAATTTCAAAGAGATAAAGCTGGAAAAGTTATTAAAATAGAACGACCTAATGAAAAATATAGCCTTTATGAGTATGATTTAGGAGGTCGTATTTCTAGAATTGAACATCAAGACGGTACATGGGCGACATACAATTACAATAAAGATGGCTTGCTAATTGAAGCCATTAATTCTAACAGTCATGTAAAACTTATTCGTGATGAAGCAGGAAGAATTACAGCTGAGAACCAAGACGGACATATTGTAAATAGTCAATATGGAGAATTAGGATTACGTACAAACATTAAAAGTAGTTTAGGCGCAGATATTCGTTTTAATCACTCAGATTTAGGACAAGTAATTTCAATGTATGCAAAAACAAACAATAGTGAAGAATGGCAAGCACAATTTAAATACAATAGCTTAGGACAAGAAACTGAAAGATCTTTGCCTGGTAACACAAACAGTAATTGGCAATATGATAGCGCTGGTAGACCAACACGACACAAAATAAAAGGAAATAACAAAGAACATCGCGACAAACAATATAATTGGGATATTAATGATAAACTACGATCAATTGTAGATACAATTAATACAGGTTCGGTAAATTTTGGATATAATGTATTTAATAGTCTGGCATGGGCTAACTATGAGAATGACTCTTATGATTATAAATTGCCTGACGAAGTAGGGAATCTATATCGTACAAAAGATAAAAAAGATCAAGAATATACTAAAAGCGGAAAATTATTACGCTCTGGTAATACATATTTTGACTATGATACAGAAGGTAATTTAACTCAAAAAAGAACGCCTAAAGGTACCTGGTATTATTTCTGGGAAGCGTCTGGTATGTTACAAAAAATACTTCGACCAGATTATACAGAGGTTTCATTTGAGTATGATGCTCTTGGACGTCGTACTTCTAAAATAGTAAATCACAAATCCAAAATAAACACAGTACCTGATAAAGAATCAACAATTGCTCGCTTCGTTTGGGATGGTAATGTACCTCTTCATGAATGGAATTATAATTTAAAAGAACGTCCAAAAACTATTATCAATAATAATGGGCACTTAAGTCTGGACAAAAAAGAACCTATTAGCTCAAATTTAATTACTTGGATTTTCGATCAAAATACATTTAAACCTGCTGCAAAAATTGTAAATGGTGAATATTACTCAATAATTACAGATTATCTAGGTACTCCTGTAGAAATGTATAATAATGAAGGTAAAAAAACATGGCAGGTAGAATATGATATTTATGGTAAAATTAGAAAACAGATAAAAGGAAATCCCGATGACTGCCCTTTTAGATACCAAGGACAATATGAAGATATAGAAACAGGTTTGTATTATAATAGGTTTAGATATTATTCTCCTGAAGAAGGTATTTATATATCACAGGATCCAATTCGTTTAGCTGGAAACAATCCAAATATATATGCTTACACACATGATTCTAATTGCTGGCTTGATCCATTTGGCTTAGCACCAGGAAAAAAAAGACCTCCAAATGGTTGGAATTATGGCAATATGCCAAAGATAGATGGGTTCCAATTGCATCATGTAATTCCAAAATCATTAAATGACCATAAAACATTAAAAATTATTGGATATAATATTAACAAGCTCGATAACTTAATTTATCTTCCAGAAGAGATTGATGCCTATGGGGACAGATCTGCTCACAAAGGTTGGACTGGCGATCATGCTAAGTATAATAAATTAATGAAAAGCAAGCTTGATAGATTAGCTATAGAAGGAGAGAAAAATAATTGGACTAAAGAGCAGTATAAAAATGAGGTCGATAAACTAAGGTTAGAAACAAGACAAGGTTTAAGAAATGGCACAATAAAATGTAGATAATTAACTCTAAAGCTTAATTAAAATGTATTACGAATTATATGAAAAATATAAAAGGAGTCTATATTTCTTTTTTGATGAATCAAAATCTGAAATTAGTTGGCTCAATTTCTTTAAAGGAGTTAGTATTGATTCACCAAAGATTCTTTATTATAATGTTGATATAATTGATTCTTATATAGTAGAATATGATTTTCTTCCTGTATCATCTGGACCTCCTTTGGTTAGTGAAAAATTCAGAAATACTTTTATTGAACTAGAAAATGAACAGCTACAATTTATTCCTGCAAAAATAATTGATAAAGAAGGTAATATTAACGACATGTTTTATTCATTAAATATCTTAAACCTGATTGAATGCTTAGATAAAAAGAAATCCGTTTTCAAAATAAATTCTTATGAAAGTTATGAAATTAAAAAACTTTATATTGATTCAAAACTCATAAAAAACAACCTCGACATTATACGTTTAAAAGAAGATGAATTAAGAATTATTATTAATGAAAATTTCAAGAAAAAGAGTGAAATCGCTAAGCTTAAAGGAATGAGTTTTGTTGAAGAAGGTTATTCTATTTATACAAATCTATAGAACTTATATTTAAAAAAGTAAAATGAAAACCTACTACAACGATTCACCCAGAAAAGTAACTTTCGAAAGTAAGTCGATAAGTTTATCTAATGCTAAGGATTACTTTCTAGCATTATCAGACCATAAAAAATCATATATTGGGTTTATTGATGTGTATTATGAAGTCATAATCTTCAATTTCCACAAAAGAAACAAATGGCTGGTTGAACATTTAGTGGTTCCAAACACATTACATCGTCAACGCTATGCTACAAATGAAGACTGTATAAAATTAATAGAAAAAGTATATCAAGAATATGATATTTCAACCTTTAAAGGTTTCGAAGACGTCCCAATAGGAGAATTTACACTTGATGAAATCTTAGCCTTCAAACAGGAAGACGAGATGTTACTTCGTGAAGAAGATTCAACCCAAATAGCAATTCCAAAATCCAAACCAACTCCCAAAAAGAAAAAAGCCAAAACGTCAATACAAATGGGAGAAACTCTTAATGTAAAAACAACAAAACCAGAAACTATTATAAAAGAAGCAACAAAAAAAATAATTAAAGATAAGCCTGTAGATAATAACAGTTTCTTTCAATTATAATACTTTACATTTCAAAACCTATTTTTATAGGTAATCCTTATCTTTGCGCAATCTAATCCTGCAGTTTTTTAAACCTGTAGGCATAAGTAAATAATATAAAATTATGCCACATTTTGTTATAGATTGTTCTGAGACTATATTAAAACTTAATACTCCCGAAAGCACACTTAAAATTGTACATGATGTAGCTGTTAATAGTGATTTGTTTGATGAAGCAGATATTAAAGTAAGATTAAACCCTTTTAAAGAAAATTATAGTGTTGGTGGAAAAAAAGATGATTTCATTCATGTTTTTGCTAATATTATGGAAGGAAGGACAACTACTCAAAAAGCTATGCTTTCTAAGCAAATTATTAGTCAGCTTAAAATCGTATTTCCATCAATAGAATTTATTGCTATTAATATTAGAGATTTCGAAAAGGCAACGTATTGCAATAAATCTATGATTTAATAAAAGATGAAAGACAAATTCTTCAATTACATACACGAATTACAAGATACTATTACCTCAGCTTTTGAAGTTATAGACGGCAAAGCCAAATTCCAAGAAGACATCTGGAAAAGACCTGAAGGTGGCGGCGGACGCACACGAATAATACAAGATGGAAATATCATCGAGAAAGGTGGTGTAAATATTTCTGGTGTACATGGTAAATTACCAGATACCATGCAAAAATACTTTGGTGTTGAAGACGCAGACTTTTTTGCTTGTGGCCTAAGCTTAGTTATCCATCCTAAAAGTCCAATGATTCCAACAGTTCATGCAAATTGGAGATATTTCGAAATGTATGACAAAGATGGAAATATTGTAGATCAATGGTTTGGCGGTGGACAAGACTTAACACCGTATTACCTGTTCGATGAAGATGCTAAACATTTTCATCAAACCTGTAAAACAGCCTGTGATAAACACAATCAAGAATTTTACCCTAAATACAAAGCACGTTGCGATGAATATTTTTATAATGCGCATAGAAACGAAGGTCGTGGAGTTGGTGGTTTATTCTTTGATTATTGTAAAGCTTCAGAAGAGATGACTATGGAAAACTGGTATAATTTCGTTACCGAAGTTGGCAATAGTTTTCTTGAAGCCTATATTCCTATAATAGAAAAAAGAAAAGAGTTAAACTATACCGAAGCACAACGTAAATGGCAAGAAATTCGTCGTGGCCGTTATGTAGAATTTAATTTAGTACATGATAAAGGCACGCTTTTCGGTTTAAAAACAAACGGAAGAATAGAAAGCATCTTAATGAGTTTACCACCACATGTACAATGGGTTTACGATCATAATCCAGAAGCAGGAAGTGAAGAAGAACGATTAATTAAAGTCTTAAAAGAGCCTTTAGAATGGGTTTAAAAGCATAAAATGGAATGTTACTGCGGAAGTTTAAAAGCGTATACTAACTGTTGTGAAAAAGTGCACAAAGACATTACTCAAGCATTAACAGCAGAACAATTAATGCGTTCTAGATATAGTGCATTTGTAGTGGCTAATGGCGATTATTTAATGAAAAGTCATCATTCAACAACACGTAAAATAAAAGAGAAAAAAAGCATTGTTATATGGGCTAAATCTGTACAATGGATAAAGTTAGAAGTATTAGAAAAAACTAAAGGCTTAGAGAACGATACAGAAGGCACAGTAACATTTAATGCTTATTTTTACGACCATGGAAAAGTAGATATTATACATGAAAAATCTGCTTTTTTAAAAGAAGGTAATCACTGGAAATACTTAGGGCTAAGTAAATAAAAAAAATAAAACTGAAGATTTAGAATATGTGGAAACTTATTAAACGCGTAGGTTTAATTATAAACTGGAAAACACTCTTAATTACTGGATTAGCAATTGCTTCAACTGCAATATGTTTACACTTTCATATTAAAGCAGACTTCCCATTAACCTTAATAGGCACGGCGATAGTGTTTCCTATTGTATTTTCTATTGGTGGTGCATACAAACGACGAGAAGTCGCTTTAGATGAATATGGTTCTATAAAAGCACACGGGCGAGCTTTATACTTTGCAGTCTCAGACTGGCTGGAAAATCCGCCACAAGAATTAAAAACAGAGTTAAAAGAGCACCTGGCAAGTTTGTTAAACTCTTGTAAACAAATTTTCACACATCCTGTTAGTGAGTTAGAGAATAATGAAAAGGAAGTCTACGATAGTTTTAAAAAACTATCTTTATTTGTAAAAGAAATGCGTAGACACGGCTTACCGTCTGGTGAAGCTTCACGATCAAATCAGTTTTTAAGTAAAATGATGATTTCTTTTGAACGCATAAAACACATATATCAATATAGAACACCACGTACACTTCGTACTTATAGTGATATTTTTATTGTGATTTTACCAATAATATATGGCCCACATTTTGCCCATAATGTTACAAATTACAACTTTGGACTCCATTTTGCGGTTCCAATTATGTTTAGTGTTATTTTAGTGGCATTAGATAATATACAATCGCATCTAGAAAACCCATTTGACCAACAAGGTGAAGATGATGTATATATAAATGTAGAGAAGTTTATTAGAAATTTAGAATAGAAACTTATGTATCCCATTAGAAGAAACCGTAGACTTAGAACAAACGAAGCAATTAGAAGCTTAGTTAGAGAAACTATAATTTCTCCTAACGATTTTTTAGTACCTCTTTTTGTAGTTGAAGGTAAAGGTGTGAAAGAAGAAATTGCTTCAATGCCTAATTATTATCGTTTTAGTTTAGATTTGTTAGAAGGTGAAGTAAAATCACTTTGGTCACTAGGTTTAAAATCAGTTTTATTATTTGTAAAAGTCCCAGACAATTTAAAAGATAATAAAGGTACCGAAGCTATAAACACTAATGGATTAATGCAACGCGCTATAAAAGCGGTTAAAAACGTTTGTCCAGACATGTTAGTTATGACGGATGTCGCTCTAGACCCATATTCTTCATATGGCCACGATGGCATTATTGAAAACGGCAAAATTATAAACGATGACACGGTTGAAGTTTTAGCAGAAATGAGTCTATCTCATGCACAAGCTGGCGCTAATTTTGTTGCACCAAGTGATATGATGGATGGCCGTATTTTAGCAATAAGAGAAACCCTAGAAGATGAAGGTTATACAGACACTGGCATTATGAGTTATAGTGCAAAATATGCGTCTGCTTTTTATGGTCCTTTTCGTGATGCTCTAGATTCTGCTCCTGCTGCTATAAAAGATATTCCTAAGGATAAAAAAACGTATCAGATGGATTATTCAAATCGTTTTGAAGCCATTCGTGAAACCGAAATGGATATCGATGAAGGTGCAGATATTGTAATGGTAAAACCTGGCTTATGCTATTTAGATATTGTTCGTGAAATTAAAAATGAAGTAGATGTACCAGTAGCTGTATATCAAGTTTCTGGAGAATACTCTATGTTAAAAGCTGCCGCCGAAAAAGGTTGGTTAGATCACGATGCCGTGATGATGGAACAAATTACAGCAATAAAACGAGCTGGAGCAGATGTCATTGCTTCTTATTTTGCTAAAGATGTAGTGAAATTGCTTTCTTAATAATGAAGCGTATACTACTTTTATTTTCTCTAATCTTACTCTCTGGAATTTGCTTATTTGTTTTAATTCTAAAAATAGAAAATACAAGAAACATATGTGGCACTATAAGTCCTCAACCATTTTGTGGTACAGTTGGGCCAAAATCTGAAGAAGCTTCTATAGGCAAGGCCATTTTTAACACTAATTGTGCAGCTTGTCACAAATTAGATAAAAGAATGACTGGACCTGCATTAAGAAATATTGCTCAAAAATACGATTCTACTACAATCAAAAATTATATAATTGGAAACAAAAAACTTATAGCAACTAAGAACTATAATTCTAAATGTCTTAACTTTCCTTTTTTAACTGAAAAAGAAATTTCAAATTTGATTTCATATACCAATTGATTGATAGTCTCTTAATAAATTAGTAACACAATTCCTCTTTTTTCAATTAATTCTATACGTTAACAGAAATTAAAACCTTTCTCTTAGCACCTACAAATCATACACTCTACTTTCTATTAAGGTTAACGCTAGGTTAACCATGTACATTTTTGGTTTTAATTCAATTCTTCCTTCTAAATTTGTATCATCAATCATTAAAAATCAAAACATCATGAGAACTTTAAACAACAATTTAATTACAGAAAGACATCAAAACACAAAATCACATCACTGGAATTCAAGAAGGCGATATAGATTAATTAAGTAAAAAGAACTTATCAATTCATCAATCAACCAATCACCGAAATGAGCATAATGTCTTTTTATGACATTGTGCTCATTTTATTAAAATGATTCTTAATTTTAAGATCTGTACATTATCCAAATGAAGAAAAAAATCAACTTATTAATCATTACTTCCATATTAGGATTAATTGCTTTATCTATTATTCAAGGTTACTTAATTAACAACACTTATAAATTAAAAAAAGAAGCCTTTATTACAGATACTCGAAGATCCATTTCCCAGCTTGATGATTTTTCTCCAGCATTAGATTCTTTATCAGATATTTGGCAGGATAACTTTTTAAATAGAATAGCAGATTACAAAGTTAATTTAGCAACAAAAACAGATGTACTTAATGGTCTTGAAATGGTTATCGATTCTATTAATGAAACCTATAGAATTGAGTATCAAAAAGAGTTAGTAAAAAACAATATTCCTTACGGTATTAAGTTTCATAAAAAGGTTAAAGCCATCATTTTATTAGACTCTACTAGAAATGACACTCTTTTTGATATTAATAAAACACCTAAACGCATTGTTTTAGGTGATCCAATAATAGATGAAAAGGCAATTGGAGTAAGTACAACACTTTGGCAAACAGACCATACTTCTAGCCGAGTAGTTAATGGAGAAACGCAAGATGTTCTCTTTTATTTAATGTTTCAAACTCAAGATGAAATGGACATTGATGGATGGAAAAAAATTGTTTTTAAACAAATGTTTGGCTTACTTCTTCTCTCTTTAATTATTTTTTCAATAGTCATAGGCTTACTGTATTATTCAATAAGAAGTCTAATTACTCAAAAGAAAATTGCAGACATAAAAACAGATTTCGTTAATAATATCACACACGAACTTAAGACTCCATTAGCAACTCTAACTTTAGCAACTAAAATGCTTAAAAAAGAAGAAGTCAAGAAAAAACCTCAACTGGTAGAAAATACAGTAAACACTATTGAACGTCAAAATAAACGGTTACAAAAATTAATAGATCAAGTATTGAATAATAGCTTGGGTTATAATGAAATTAAACTTAATCTAGAAACTGTAAATATTAAAAACTACATCAATACTATTTTAGATGACTTTCTATTATCTATAAAATCAAAAAACATAACTATAAACAGAAAGTTTTTAGAATCAAAGAATACTATAAATCTTGATAAATTTTACTTTACAACTGCGTTATTAAATATTCTTGAAAATGCTGTAAAATATTCAGGCGATGAAGTTATTATAAACTGTGAAGTTAAAAGTATAAATACATTAAAAATCTCAATACAAGACAATGGAATTGGTATTTTAGATAAAGAAAAAAAACAAGTATTTGATAAATTCTATCGTGCCGGCAATAAAGAAATTCACAATGTAAAAGGTTTAGGTTTGGGGCTATATTATACTAGTCAGATTATTAAGGCTCACCATGGAAATATAGTAGTAGAAAGTAAAGAAAACAGTGGTTCTAATTTCATTTTAACTATTCCTTTTAATTAATTTTAAAAATTATGAAACGTATTCTTTTAGCAGAAGATGATTTAGATTTTGGAAATATTTTAAAACAGTATTTAGAAATTTCGGGTTACAATATAACTTGGGCAAAAGATGGAAAAGAAGCTCTAGAATTATTTAAAAATGGAAGTTATAACATTTGTGTTTTTGACGTAATGATGCCAAAAATGGATGGTTTTACTTTGGCTGAAAAAGTAATTGATATTAACCCCGAAATACCTTTTATTTTTTTAACGGCACGCAAACTTAAAGAAGATAAAATAAAAGGGTTAAAGCTAGGTGCAGATGACTACATTGTTAAGCCTTTTGAAGCAGATGAACTTGTACTTAGATTAAACAATATTTTAAAGCGCACAGAGAAAGTAACAACTCAAACAACTCAAGAAGCTATTATAAATATTGGCAACTACACTTTCGATACCAATCGCTTAGAGCTTGTATGTAAAGATTATAATAAGCAACTTACACAAAAGGAAGCCGAGTTAATTCTATTTCTTTTTAAACATAAAAACCAGCTTTTAAAACGTGAAGATATTCTTAAAGCTGTATGGGAAAACGATGATTTCTTCTCTGGTAGAAGTATGGATGTCTTTATTAGCAGACTTCGTAAATACTTTAAACATGATACTTCAATTACTATTGAAAGTATTAGAAATGTAGGCTTAGAATTCAAAGTAAGTTAATACGTTTTTCTTTATTGGTTAATGCTAGGTTAACGATCTCCATATTCTTTTTTTCACCAAATCTGTCCGCTACATTTGTATCATTCAATCATTAAAACATACAATTATGAATTTTACAAAATCAAAAGAAAGACAACAAATCATTAGAATTATTAATGTAAAAAAAGGAGTAAGTTTAGCAATTTTATTTGCTTTTATTTCAACATTATCATTAAATGCACAATCTACTCCAGAGCCACCAACACCACCTTCAACTTCTACAGGCGTTTCTTATTCAATTTCAGTTGACAATGATGATAACAGAACATCCAACAGCTCTGTTTCTGTTTCTATTACAGAAGACACATATAAGTTTAGAGCTAGCTTTCATAAAACTAAAAACAAAGGTGTAAAAACAATGTTATTTAAAGCTTTGGGAGAAAAAAACTTAAGTGTTAATGGAAACACTTATTTATGGACAAACAATCAAAATAGTGATGAAATTTTTGAATGCAAACTCACAAATGGTCGTTTACGTATGCATGTAGATTTAAATTATGCTTCTAAAGAATTCTCTAAGAAAATTAATGCCTTAGGGAACGACTTAAAATATTATATCTCTGGTAGAGATCGAAAAAAAGAAGAAGCTAAAAAAACCGAACGTGCTATGCGTGATCTTGAAAGAGCAGAAAAGGAATTAGAACGAGCAAAACGAGATTTGGAACGTGCGAAAAGAAATAATTAAAACAAAATAAGGATGTGTAATATTAAAGTTTCTGCGCATCCTTTTTTATTATTTTACCGTTTCTCTTTTAGATATACTTTTTAATATTGTAGATAAAAACTGAGAAGCATCATATGGTTTAGATAATATCCCATTCATCCCAGATGCTAAAATTTCAGCTCGCATCTCTTCTATTTCTACAGCAGTTAGTGCAATTATTGGAATGTCTTCATTAAATGTTCTAATAACCTTCGTCGCTTCAATACCATTCATTTTAGGCATATTAATATCCATTAATATTAACTGATAATTATTAACTCTAGTCATTTTAACAGCTTCTTCCCCATCGTTTGCTACACTAGATTTTATATCATTTCGCTCTAACATTCTTTGCGTAACTTTTTGGTTAATCTTATTATCATCTACTACTAAAACATGGACTTCATTATATTTTAATTTAATTTCATCTAAAGATAAATTTGATACAGAAGAAGTTTCTACAACGTTTTTATTTTCTAATAAATCTAAAGTAAAACTAAATTCTGATCCTTTTCCTAATTCACTTTTTAAATGAATATCACTATTATGTAATTTCAATAATTTCCTTACAATAGGCAATCCTAATCCAGTGCCTTTGTGGCTATAATTATGATTTTCTACTTGCGAAAATTCTTCAAATATTGTGTCTTGTTTTTCTTTTGGTATACCAATACCATCATCTTTAATAACAAATAAAATGCGGTGTAAGTCTTCATTTATTGAACCTTGAGAAGTGATATCTAGCCAAATATTACCATTCTCATTAAACTTAGTGGCATTACCTATTATATTCATAAGTATTTGAGATATACGAACAGTACTACCAATCAAATTATTTGGTATTTTATCATCAATACTAACGTAAAGTCTATTTTTATTTTGCTCTAAACTAAATTCAAAAGAATTTGTAATACTTCTTACTAGGCCATTTAATTCAAATGGAATTTTTTCTAATACAAGATCTTGATAATCCATTTTATTTAACAATAAAACATCGTTAATAAGAGCTAAAAGATAGTCTGCAGAGAACTTAAGTGAATTTAATTCTTTTTGGTGAGATTTTAATTTAATATCTTCTTGTAGTATTGAAGAGATCCCAATAACGCCATACAAAGGCGTTCTTAATTCATGACTTACCGTAGAGAAAAACTGACTTTTTACTTTTGAGAGTTTTTCTGCTTTATTCTTTGCTATAGTTAGTTCTTCATTATTTTTACTAAGCTGTTTTACAAACTTTTTTCGTGAACTAAATAACAAAAAGAACCCTAAAAGAGCTAATAATAAAATTCCGGTTGCAATTATCAAAATAGTTGTTAGCTGTTTGGATTTTTTATTATCATTAGCCGCATACTCTTTATCCTTTATAGCAACTTGTAGGTTTCTTCTATATTCGCTCAATTCAAATTGACCACTAGCGACTTCAATAGCTTCTATTTTTTTAAAAGCATATATTTTTTCGCTATACATTTTTTCCTTTTCAAGACACGAAAAAGCTTTTTTATAGTTTTTCTTTTCAATATATATTTCTTTTAAATACTTATAAACTATGGTTCCAAGGCTATTTATTGAGCTTTTATCAACATCTTCACTAATAGACAGTAGTTCTTTTTCTGCAAGATTATAATATTTCTTTTTAAAATAATAAGTAGCAAGTAAAAAGTTAGTACGAAGTTTACTCATTTTCGAAACTTCAATTTCATCTTCAATTACGTGTGCTTTATTTAAATAGTCGTAAGCTTCATCTAAACTATTATTTTCAAGTAATGCTCTAGTAATATTAATATAAGCAATATGTATTGCCTCTAAGTTATCACTCTCATGATAAATGGAAATACTCTCTTCTAATAATCTAATTCCTTTTTTATATGTATTAGTGTTATAAGATAAAATAGAGCCCAATTTAAGATTACCAGCACCTATAAGCGTATCGTTATTAATCTCTTTAGCTATTTTAATTGCTTTTTGCGCATTAATTCTTGCTTTAGTAGAATCATCTAGTTTACTATATACATTTGCTAATAAATCATATCCATAATATTTTGGATAGCTTATTCTATATTCATCACTCTTCTCAATAAGTTTTGCACTTAGAGTAATAGCTTCTTTAAAGTTATATGTACCGTATATTTCTTTAGACCTAACAATTAATGAGTCTAGGTAAGACTTTTGAGCGGGAGTATTAACCTGCGCATTAATATAATAGGTAGGGAAAATTAAAAATAGGATTAAAAATCTTATTTTTTTCATAGCATCATTTACAATTTGGGACCGTAAAAGTATATTTTTTTATGCTAAAAATATACTTTTTCACGTTTTTTATTAACCTAAAGTATTATTAAACAATTTGTTAAGCACAAATACCTTGCCTTTTTTAATTTATTTGTTTTTTAAATCAATAAAGAAATATAGTTATAATAATTTATATAAATTAGCCTCAAAATACTATAATTAATGGCTTTACTACTATTCTACGGAATCATCTCAATATTTTTCTCTTTTCTTTGCTCTATTCTAGAGGCTGTTTTACTAAGTGTAACACCAACATTTATTAATGTAAAAAAGAAAGAAGGTAAAACTTTTGCAAATAATTTAGAAGCTTTAAAAAAAGATGTCGACCGTCCACTTATTGCAATATTAACCTTAAATACAATTGCACATACTGTTGGCGCTATTTTAGTTGGTGTTCAAGCAAAAGTAGCTTATGCAGAAATGTATGGTACAGAAACTAAAACTATTTTAGGAATAGAATTTTCTGAAGACATTATGGTTGGTGTTGTCTCATCAATTATGACTATTTTAATTTTAGTTGCATCCGAAATTATACCAAAAACAATTGGAGCAACATATTGGAAAGGGTTAGCTAATTTTACTACAAAAGCACTTAACGTTTTAATTTTTCCATTAAAATGGACAGGTATTCTTTGGTTATTACAATTAACAACAAAATTAATTGGAGGGAAAGGACATCATGGAAGTGTATTAAGTCGAGAAGATTTTCATGTAATGGCAGATATGGCTCATGAAGAAGGCGTTTTTCAAGAAAGTGAAAGTAAGGTTATAAAAAACCTATTAACCTTTAAAGACGTTATGGCAAAAAGTATCATGACGCCAAGAACGGTTATGAAAGCTGAAAACGAATCAACAACAGTTGAAGATTTTTTTAATAAGAACCTAAACCTTCGTTTTTCAAGAATTCCTGTATATTCTAATACGGAGGACAATATAAAAGGCCTTGTCTTAAAAGATGAAATTTTTAAAGAAATGGCATTAGGAAATGGTTCTAAAAAATTATCAGAGCTAAAAAGAGATATCATTATTATTAATAGAGATATGGCTATTCCTAAATTGTTTGAGCAACTTGTAGAAACAAGAAATCATATGGCTTTAGTAGTTGATGAGTATGGTACTGTTAGTGGTTTAGTAACTATGGAAGATGTTATTGAAACATTACTTGGGCTTGAAATTATGGATGAAAGCGATAATGTTAGCGATTTACAACATCAAGCAAGAAAAAACTGGGAAGCTCGTGCCAAAAAACTAGGCATAATAGATGACGAAAAACCTGAATAATGGAAGACATTTGCTTTATTAATTCTCCTTTAGGTATTACCAAAATTGTAGGTAATGAGAATGGTATTGCATCTGTTTCAGTTCTAAATTCAAACGAAAAAACATCAGAAGTTATTCCAGAAACTCTGGAAGATTGTGTGCTTCAACTTAATGAGTATTTTGATGGAAAACGTAAACAATTCAGTTTAAAATTAAACCCTAAAGGGACACGCTTTCAAGAACGTGTGTGGGATGCTTTACTAAACATTCCATATGGCAAAACAACTTCATATTTAGAACTTTCAAAACAGTTAGGTGATGTAAAAGCCATTCGCGCTGTCGCAAATGCAAATGGCAAAAACCCGCTTTGGATTATTGTGCCATGTCATCGAGTAATTGGTAGCAATGGAAGCCTTACAGGCTACGCAGGCGGATTATATAGAAAACAATGGCTATTAGAGCACGAAAGCCCATACAAACAACAATCTTTATTCTAAATGTATAGAATACTTGCTAATTTTTTTAAACGGTTTTTTAAAACCGCTACTATCTACAAATACGGTTTTAATTGGTCACCAATGTATAGACGTTCAACCGCTAGACTTATTGATGTAAGTGATGATTTACATGTTGTAAAAATTAGATTAAAACTTAGTTGGAAAAACAGAAACTATGCGGGTTCTATATTTGGCGGTAGCATGTTATCTGCTACAGATCCTATTTACATGATACAACTTATTCAAATTTTAGGTGATGATTATGTTGTTTGGGACAAGACTGTTAATGTAAAATATAAACGGCCAGCTAAAGAAACTATTTATGCCGAATTTATATTTTCTAAGGAAGAAATAGATACTATTAAAAAGCAAATAGATATTAAAAACGAAATAGATATCACAAAAAATACGGCACTTGTAAATGCTGAAAACATTATTATTGCTGAAGTAGAAAAAACCATTTATATCGCTAAAAAATCATTTTATAAAGACAAACAAAAACTTAGAAAACAACAACAAAATCAACGTTCAACAAAATAATTTAGTATCTTAAAAATCTAATTAAAACGCATCAATGAAATTTCTTAAAAAATTACTTAAAGTACTTGTTGTACTTTTTGGCCTATTAATCGCTATACTTTATATCACTGATACAGATTATTTAATAAAAGCGGTACGTACAATTTACATGCGAGGTTATACGACTGCATTTTTAGACGATTATAAACGTTTTGATAATAGAAACATTGAAATAGGCTCACCTCAACCATGGGCAAACCATAAAAATTACAATTCTGTAAAAGAAACCAATGCATTAACTAAAGCAAATAATGATTATGGAACTGTAGCTTATGTAATAATTAAAAATGATAGCATTTGGTTTGAAAACTATTACGATGGATATAATGCTAATTCAAAATCTAACTCTTTTTCCATGGCAAAAAGCTACGTTTCTGGCTTAATGGGAAAAGCGATTATGGAAGGTTATATTAAAAGTTTAGAGCAACCCGTTTGTGATTTTTTACCAGCTTTTTGCGAAGGTAAAGCGGCAAAAATGACTGTAGGCGATTTATCTTCTATGAGTTCTGGAACTAACTGGGATGAAGCTTATTATTCCCCTTTATCAATAACAACACGTGCCTATTTTGATGATGATCTAGCCAAGGTAATGAATGGCTTAAAAGTAGTAACAGAACCTGGAAAAGCATTTAAATACGCTAGTGGTGATACACAAATGCTAGCTATGGTTATTGAAAAAGCTACTGGTAAAAAATTGTATGATTATTTTGAAGATAGTTTCTGGAAACCTCTAGGAAGTGAAAACCAAACACTTTGGCAAGTAGATAGTGATAATCACGATTTAGTAAAAGGTTATTGCTGTATTGCAAGTAACGCAAAAGACTTTGCTCGTTTTGGAAAATTATACAAAAATCATGGCAAATGGAATGGTAAACAAATTTTAGATTCTGCATTTGTTGCCAAATCACTAACTCCTAAATTCGACCCTGTTTACGGCTATGGTTGGTGGTTAAAAAAACATAATGGGAAAAATTTTAAAATGATGCGTGGTCACTTAGGACAATATGTTATTGTTCAACCAGAAGACAATGTTATTATTGTACGCCTTGGGCACCAAAAATCTCCAGATGCTGGCACTGGAGCTTATACTAATGACATTTCTATTTATATCGATGAAGCATATAAGATGTTAGCAAATGATAAGTAAACTCAACCTAGAAAACATATTATTCCTTGATATTGAAACTGTACCAGAAACACAATATTTTAATGAATTAGATAAAACCAAACAAGAGCTTTGGGAGGCAAAATCTCGTTATCAAAGAAAAGAAGAGTTTTCGGCTGAAGAGTTTTATGATCGCGCAGGTATATGGGCAGAGTTTGGAAAGATTATTTGTATATCTGTTGGGTATTTTACAATGCAAGGAGATACAAGACTGTTTCGTACCACATCTTTTTATGGTGAAGAACGAAAACTACTAGTAGAGTTTAAAAATTTATTAATTTCACATTTTAGCCAAACTAAACATTTATTGTGCGCTCATAATGGTAAAGAATTCGACTTCCCTTATATAGCTAGGCGCATGATAATAAACAATATTGAATTACCATATAAGCTTAATCTTATCGGAAAAAAACCTTGGGAAGTTCCACACTTAGATACTTTAGAGCTTTGGAAGTTTGGTGATTATAAAACCTATACATCTCTAAAACTAATGACTAATGTCTTGGGTATTCCCTCTCCTAAAGATGATATAGATGGTAGTGAAGTATATAGAGTCTATTATGAAGAAAATAATATTGATCGTATTATAATTTATTGTGAAAAAGACACAATTGCAGTAGCACAAATATTCTTAAGATTCCGAGGAGATCGTCTTTTAGAAGATGATGAAATTATTCATGTTTAAACTTAATCCTTAAAAGCATAAAAAAAGACCATCTAAAACTAATACTAGCCTTAAACGGTCCTTTTCATGTTAATCAATCAAATTAATGACCAATCCCTTAAAAATTTTACATACAATTAGCAAACTCAGCTTCAAATTCGGCATCATTATTTACAGTAACTTGAGTTCCATCTTCGTACTCTAAGTTTAATGGATACGTTACAGTAAATAAGTCATTTTCATTAATGTTTTCAAAGAAAGCAGCAAATTCATCATCATTATTTATTGTAGTTACTACACCTGAATCTGATATTAAATTAATAGGATAAACAATTATAAAACAGTTTGGCTCACAGTTATCACAAGTATCAATATCATAACAATCGTTATATAAAGCATCAAACTCATCATCACTATTAATAGTTGCTACTGTACCATCATTTAAAGTAACAGTTATTGGGTAAGCAAAACCAACACCATTAACCGTTATTAACTCATCCATATTATTAATAGTAACAGTTTGCCCATCTACAGTCTCAACTTGTAAAGGAAAATTAAATTCAAAACAACCGTTACCAGTTGGATTTCCATTATCTGGATTTCCATTATCTGGGTATTGGTCTTCAATACATGATAAAATTGCATCCTGAACTTCCATTGCATTATTGAAAGTTACCATCTCTCCATCTACAGTTGCGTTTAATGGATATACATAATCAAAATTACCTGAAGGACCATTTGGATTCATTGTAGACAGATAAGTATATAACTCTTCTTCATTATTAATTACTGTTACAGTTATACCTCCATCACTTGTAACAGAAAGAGGATAAGCTAATTCAAAGCAATCGTCATTGTTATTAAAAAAGTCACTGTCTTGATTAGTTGTAGAAGCTGTTTCTGTAAAGTTTGAAAGGCTTGTTTTTAAACTTGGAGAAATAGCTGCAGTTTGTTGCTGCTCATCGATAACAACTTCTTCATCATCACATGAAAAAAAGCCGAAAATCATTAAGATTACTAAAGAAAATTTTAAAACGTTTTTCATAATTTTTTGTTTTTTGTAATTTTTACTTGGTTTACAAATTACAGACAACCCATATTTATAAAACCCTATGCTTTTCTGAAAATAAATTTATTTTTAAATATAAACATTTGATAATCAGGTATTTAAATTATTTGTTTTTTTATATTAATTTTGAAATGAATTTGACACAAGCATCAACTTAATGAAAGAAAAGGAAAAATCTGTATGTAAAACAGAACATTTTCAAACACTATTCAATCTTCATTTAAAGGTTATTAGAAACTATATTTATTATAAATGTGGAGATACTAATCTATCTGAAGATATAGCACAGGAAGCTTTTATTAAATTATGGAATAATTGTAATAAAGTAACATTCGACACTGCTTTATTCTTTTTAAAACGAGTATCAAACAATGCCTTACTTAATGTTTACAAACATAAAAAAGTAGTTTTGAACTTTAAGAAAAATGCAATTGAAAGAAGTAATAACGAAAGTCCTCAATTTATACTTGAAGAAAAAGAATTTGCGGCTAAAGTAAAACTAGCTATAGAAAGTTTACCAGAAAAAGAAAGAGAAGTATTTTTATTGAATAGAATTGATAAAAAAAAGTATGCAGAAATAGCCACTCTTTTAGAAATATCAATTAAAACAGTAGAAAAACGAATGCATAATGCTCTAGTCGTACTAAGAAAAGAAATAGGAAATGTTTAATTTAAACCATAGGGTTTTATAAACATGTGTTGTTTATATAATGAAGCGCTTAAATAAAATGAAAAAAAATGACGATACATTTTTAGCAAGATGGCTAAATGGAGATTTAACTCCTGAGGAAGAAAATGCGTTTAAAAATTCTAAAGAATATATTGAATATCAAAAAATAATTGATGTTTCTAATACTCTTGAAGCTCCAGACTTTGATGCTAATCTTTTAATTTCTAAAATTAAAAAAGAAACGATAGATAAACCTAAGGTGAGAAAATTAAACCTTCCAAGAATAATTTCTATAGCTGCTTCTATAATTGTTTTATTAGGTGTTTTCTTTTATCAAAATGCTCAAAACCCTGTATATAATACTAGTTATGGCGAACAACTGTCTGTTATTTTGCCAGATGGTTCTAAAGTTGTTTTAAATGCAAACTCTTCTTTAACATTTAATAAAACATCATGGAAAAAAAACAGAAACTTAAATTTAGAAGGAGAAGCTTATTTCTCTGTTAAGGAAGGTTCTGTTTTTAAAATCGAAACTAAAGAAGGTCGTGTAGAAGTTCTTGGGACTGAGTTTAACGTTAATAGCAGTTTTAATTATTTTGAAGTAATGTGCTATTCTGGAAAAGTTAATGTAATTAATAAGTATAATACAGAAACGACATTAACAAAAGGAAATGCTAGTCGAACCGCTATAAAAACAGAAGAGAAATGGAATTTTAATCCTGAAGATCTTTTTTGGAAAAAAGGAATGAGTTCTTTTTATAAGGCTCCTTTTTCTAGAGTAATTTTAGCTTTAGAAAATCAATTTAATATTAAAATACAAAACAGTAATAACTTCAAACAAGAACGCTTTACAGGAAGCTTTTCTAATAAAGATTATGAGAATGCATTAAAAACAGTTTTTACTGCAATGGGTATCAAGTATACCATAAATAATGATATCGTTCTTATTAAGAATTAATAATAAATGAGGAGATTATATGTAGTTATTATCTTAATTTTCTTTTACAATACTCTATGCTCTCAAGAGAACAACAATACTGAAAAGCAAAATACTCCCTTAGATGTTTTTTTATTAAAATTAGAAAAACAGTTTGATATTGTTATTTCCTATAATTCAAAAATTGCTGAAAAAAAATCTGTTAACATAAAAATATCATCATTAAAACTTGATGACATTTTAGCTCTAATTGAGGAACAAACACAAACCATATTTACTAAAATTAATAATCGAAATCTTGTTTTAAGAGCTGCAAAAAAACATATCCCTATAAGAGACAAAGTTTTAAATTTAAACTCAATTACTTTAAACAGTTATTTCACTTCAGGTTTTTATAAACAAAAAGATGGCTCTATACTCGCTATTCCTGATAAAATGCAATTGCTTCCAGGGTTTAGCGAACCAGATGTCATGCAAAGCTTACAGCTTATTCCAGGTATTCAAAGCCCAGATGAAACAGCAACAGGAATAAATATAAGAGGCGGTACACCTGATCAAAATTTAATACTATGGGATGGTATAAAAATGTACCAATACGATCACTTTTTTGGTTCTTTTTCTTCTTTTAATCCAAATAGTATTCAGGATGTTAAACTATATAAAAACGCTTCATTAGCAAGATATGGTAACCATCTATCTGGAGTTATCGATATACATTCCAATTATAAAATACCAAATAAAGTTAAAGCCGGTATTGGCTCTAATTTAATTTATTCTGATGCTTACTTAAAAGCCCCAATAGCAAAACATTCTGCTTTGTTTATAACAGCCAGACGCTCATTTACTGAAGTTTTTAGAACTATCACTTTTGAAAAGTTTTCCGAACAAGTATTTCAAAACACTAAAATAACAGACAATAATCAAATCTTTAGTGATGTCTTATCTAAAACAAATACCGATTATTATTTTAATGATTACACAGCAAAGTTTATTACAAAATTAAGCCCTAGTAGCACACTTAACATTAGTGGTATTTATTTTAAAAATAAATTAGATTTCTTGTCTCAATTTGAAGAAATAAATCAACAAACTGAAGACAATTTAGATATAACAAATATTGGCATTACCTCTAATTGGGAAAAACAATGGAATTCAAAATTCAACTCTAAACTACAAATTAATTATACCGATTATAATTATGATTACGAAGGCGACGAGCTCCTTTCTAATTTATTTAAGTATAAAGCAATTAAAAAGAATGATATAAAAGAATTATCCTTAAATGTTTTTACAAAATATAAAATCAATAAAAACACATCTTTAGTAAATGGTTATAATTTAACAAATAATAACTTAAGCTATAAACTAATTGACCAATCTAAAGTTATTTTTGATAGTGATATACTTGTAGAGTCTCAAAACTCAAAAAGTAATATTCATTCTTTATTTAATGAATATAGTTATAGTAACGAAAAATGGCATGTAAATGCAGGTATTAAAACAGATTACTATGATAATACTTCTAAATTATATTTTCAGCCAACAATAAGCCTAACAAGGCTAATAAATCGAAATATAAAGTTGAACCTTTCAATTGAAAAACAATATCAATATATAAGTCAAATAATCGAGTTTGAAACAAGAAAATTTGGATTAGAAAATCAAGTATGGACCATAGCAGATAATAATGAAATTCCTGTTATTGAGAGTAAGCAGTTTAGCTTTGGAATTAATTTCAAAAAAAATAATTGGAACATAGACATAGAACCTTATTATAAAAAAATTAAAAATATTACATCAGTAACTAAAGGGTTTAATAGAGAAATAAATACATTTTCAATAGGAAAAAGTGAAGTTAAAGGTATAGACATGCTTATTAAAAAGCGCATAAAGAATTTTACTAGTTTAATTAGTTATTCTTTAACTAAAAATGACTTTACATTTAATAATTTAAATAACAACATGCCTTTTGCTGGAAATTTTGATATTAGACACTATCTAACACTAATACAATCATTCAAATTAAGAAACATAGAATTCTCTTTGGGTTGGAAATACAAATCGCCTAGACCATATACTCCGGCTAATGGCTTAACTGGCAATAATGCTAATACTATTGCTATAGATTATGACGCAATTAATAGTAAATATTTAAATGATTACCATAGATTAGATTTTTCTACAAAATATAAAGTTGCTCCTTTTAAAAATAAAAATATAAAAGCAACTATAGGTTTCTCCTTATTGAACATTTATAATCGAAAAAGCATATTAAATAGAACATACAGAATTATCTTGAACACAGATAATGCAACTTATCAATTAAGAGAAATTAATAAATTTTCTTTAGGCAGAATACCTAATTTAACATTAAGATTAGACTTTTAACAGCCCTCTAAACAAAAAACCCCAGCAAAATTGCTGGAGTTTTTAATCATAATTGAATGGTTAGTGTCAATTACTAATTCTATTTTTTAATAAACCTCTTATTTAATACTTTACCTTCTATTTCTATTTCTAAAATATAAACTCCAGCATCTAGGTTTGAAACATTTACCTTTTCTATAAATGCACCTTTACGCACTATTTGTCCAAGTGCATTATATATTATAAGTTTTTGCGCTTTTCCTCCTGCAACTCGAACATTAAGTTCTCCGCTAGTAACTGGATTAGGAAAAATTGAGAACTCAAAATTAGCTGTATCATTTATACTACCATTAGTATCTGCTAAACCAAAGCCATTTATGTTAGATGTTACATTTACAATATAATCTTCCACTTCTCCAAAGTTGAAGCTTTCGCAAGCAGTTTGCGCTGCATTATATTTCAAAGACACTCGCATTCTTGTTGGACCTTGCGATGCTCCAGAAGGAACTGTAATTGTTCCGTTAATAGAAGTTGCCTGTGTAGGAGCTTGCGTAAATGCTGTTTCTCCAGCATCTGCGAAATCGCCATCTCTATTCCAATCTATAAATACAGCATATGCTTCACTATAAACAGTACCTGTCCATGTAGGAGTAATTGTAATAGAAGTACTTCCGCTTAAATCAGTAGAAAGGTTTGTGAAATCTTGATAACCTCCAGCACCAGCGCCAGAAGCATTATTAATACTTCCTATTTGCACTCTACTAATAAATTCTTCACTATTGTTTTGTCCGTTAGACGAACAATAACCTGTTGGTGGATTAGGGTTTCCAACTCCTCCAGATACAAGGCGTGTATTATCAATAGCAACATCGGATTGCCAAGTACCTCCGGTAATACGATTAAATCGTAATTGTATTGCTCCTCCTAAGTAAGCAGCAAGGTCAATAGTAACTGTATTCCATTGATTACCTTGGTTACCAGTTTGATTCCATATACTAGTCCAAGTAGTGCCACTATCTGTACTTACTTCTAAATCTACTCGGCCGCCATCTGTAGATCCAAACATATGATAATCAAAGACAAAAGACACATCCGTTTCACCAGCTAAATCAAAACAAGGAGAGTTTATAATTGCACGTTTATTAGGAAATCCTGTTCCATTACCTGAAGCTTCCACATATAAATAGAATGACCCATTAGACCCAGTAGATGGTCCTGTATTATTAGAAGGCGTTCCTCCAGAATCACGAGTCCAATTAATATCATCTCCGCCACTTTGCGACCAAAGTCCAAGACTAGCCTCAAAACTTTCTGTATATGGAGCATTTTGTCCATTTACACATCCTCCATTTGGTGGTGTAGTATCTGTAGTCGCAGAAGCTGTATTACTTTCTGCTGAAATATTACCGGCAGCATCAGTAGCACTTACTGTATATTGATATGTTGTTCCCTCGGCAAGACCAGTATCTTGATATGTTGTACTTGTTACAGTTCCTATATTTGTTGCGTCTCTAAAAACATTGTATCCAGTTACTCCTACATTATCGGTTGAAGCATTCCAGGATAGACTCACTGTATTAGTTGTTACAGCTGTTACCGCAAGGTTTGTTGGTGTACTTGGAGCTTGAGTGTCTGCTGTTGTTGCTCCTTCAATTCCAAAGGCATCAATAGCTATATCTCCTTGCCATGAAGTATTTGTTGTACCTCTAAAACGCAATTGAATAGTATTATTCGTATAAGCAGCTAAATCTATATTCGCTTCTATCCATGCAGCTCCTTGATCACCAGATTGAGACCATATTTCTGTCCATGTATTTTCACCATCTAATCTTACCTCAAGTCTAATGGTACCAACTGAGTTTCCTGTCATCTGATAATGGAAATTAGCCGTTGGTGAATTAACACTTGTAAGATTAAAACACGGTGAATTTAATATCGTACTTTTCCCTCCAAAATTTGGATCTGAAGCTTCTACATATATGTAATGTGTTCCTTCAAAAGCAGCTGCTGGACCAGTACTATTAGATGGTGTTCCTCCAGTATTAAGTGTCCAATCAAAATCGTCTCCAGCTCCTTGAGACCATGCGCCTAATGTATTTTCAAATCCTTCACTATAAGGAAAGTTATCCAAAGTAGAATTACAACTAGCTGGTGGTGGTGGAGCAGAGCAACCGCTAGTAAACGAAGTCGTTTGATCTGAGTTAGTATTTGTTCCTCCATTAGTATTTTCTACAGCATCTACACCAACACCTCTTCTTGCAAAAGCATCCCAAATTAAACAGTTATATTGACCTCCATAAAGATCTTGATCTGCTTGAAGAATTCCATCACGTCCAGAAACGAATCCTGGATTATTTGCTGTATTCTTAAGACCTTCTATAACAAGAGCCATCGCAATATTATTACCTCCAGTACCTGTATATTGGTTACTATCGTAGCCTTCTAAATCAATAAGATCCCAAGTCATATCCCAAAGTATAGTTGCAAACCCATAACCTACACCATGTGGAACAGACAGTCCTGAAATATCACCGTAATCGGTTCCATTTACAGCTAAATCAGTAGAATATCTTGTTGGACGAATTCCAGCTCCAGTTGTTGGTTGACCTATTGCATAGGTGCCAACTCCACGGGCAGTGTTTCGGTCATCTCCTGGACGTATTGTCATAACAAGTCCAAACCAATCAGACCATCCTTCTCCCATTTGTTCAGAGCCACCAAGAGCATTAGTTCCTGGACCACCTACAAGTCTTGTTGAAATTCCATGACCATATTCATGAGCAATAATTACATTATCTAAATCACCATCTCTTGTTGGATTAGTAAATAAGAACATTTGCATTCTAGGATTACTTCCATCTGGAGGTGTACCAAAATTTGCATTATTAGTACCACTTCCATCTTGCGCATCTGCATTTACAGAGTCACTTCCTATTCCTCCTTTTCCATAATTGTTCTCCTGGAAATTACCAGAAGCTTCATTAAACCCATACTCATACCATACATCATGCATAATATTGTTCCAATAAAATAAGTTTGTAGTAGCAGCAGGTAAAAATGTTGAAGGATTATTATTTAAATTTAATGCAAAATCGAAATTTAAACTAGATCCTCCATTTGGAGACGTTCCAGTTCCATTGTTCCCATTTGTATCGTCTTGTGCCCAAACATTATTACCTCTTGTAATTGTATATTCAGCTCCAGATGAGCCATTAGTGTCATGCCATCCAAATGGAGATGCTGTTGCAGTTGCAGGATCACTTACAATTGTACGGTTACCATGACTAGGACTTTCAATACCTAAAGGGTATACATTATATGATCCGCCTCCAACAAAAGCTTCATTTACTTTTTTAGCTTCATATAAAACGGGTCCCATTTCTTCTTCTACATGTAACGTTTTGTTGTCATGTTTATGATTTTCATGATTTGAATCATCGAAATTACAAGAGATTACCCAATCTTCAGTATAGAGTGTTTTACCTGTATTCGCATCTATATTTATGTTCCACCAATGTTGTCCATCTTTTTGATATAGACTAACATTCCAAACCAATCTTAATTTACCATTATACATTTGATATAATTGTTTAACTTTAATTGGCTCTTCACTTATTCCTGAATTTTTATACTCATACACTCCGTTTTTAGTTTTAGTCCTTTTTAGTATAGGATTCATCAAACGGTGTTTATTAACTATTTTTAATACAGCATTCTCTGGAGTGATTGAAGGGATCGCAGCATTAGCTTTTGATGCTATATCTGTAACAAACTGGTTAATATTCCATGTTACTTGATTATTCTTAACGGTTAACTTATAACTAGCAAATTGAATTGGAATATTATTATGATATTGTTGAACATAAACATGTTGAATTTCTGGGTTCAATGAGGGGACAATATCTGTAATTTTCCATTCAGACAAATCTGCTGCTTTAGATTCTGACGCTTCAGAGATACTATTAAAGTAGTTCTGGACGACACCATTCATTTGTTTTTGGGAAAATGACGTTTGTACTGCAAAAACTAGCAGTAAAAACAATTTAAAACTGTTTTTCATAATGATAATTTAATGGATTAATTAATTGTTTGAATAATTCTTAATTAAATTATTAAAACCATATTAAACCCGAATATTTATTCGGTTCTTTTCGACGAATAACATTAAGTAGAATTTTATTCTATAAAATTTACGGTTAAACCCGTAACTGCTAAGGCATTAAAACAAAAAAAAGCCTCAACAAATATGTTGAGGCTTTTTAAAATAATTTTGTTGTCTAAAGGATATCTTTTATTGCTTGATAAACTTTCTTGTTTCTAATTTATCATTGACATTAAATTGTATCATATACATTCCAGCTTGAAGATTACTAACATCTACACCGTTAGTAGATGTACCTCTTGCTACTTGCTGACCTAACATGTTTACAACAGTAAACGATAAGTTTTCAACACTAGACTTTACAAATAATGTGTTTCCTTTTACTGGATTAGGGTATACTTTTATATCCACACCTAAATGCTCTACAAATCCTTCATCTGTTCTTGCTGTACCACAAGCTCCTAAATTAGTCCAACCAGAAGCAGTTCTTTGATATAAAGTTCCTTGATAAGTCACTTTTTCTCCTACAGAATAAGATTGACCACTAACATAAGCTTGAACACCTGCACATTTATCTGCAGAAGTAGCTCCATTTGCTAATGAAATAGCATCAACAGCCATATCTCCTTGCCATGTAGTACCTGTCGTTCCATCAAATCTTAACTGAACTGTATCTCCTTCATATGAAGATAAGTCTACACTTGCATCTTGCCATGAGTTTCCTTGGTTACCAGCTTTACTCCATACTGTAGTCCACGAAGATCCGTTATTTGTGCTTATTGCTAATTTTAAGTTACCCATTGTTGAAGCTCCATACATATGATATTTGAAACTAAATGTTGCTTGGTTTTGACCTGTTAAGTTAAAACAAGGTGACACTAAAATTGCTCTATCATTAGAGTTGTTTGGAGATGAAGATTCCATATATACATATTGAGATCCTTGAGATGCACTAGATGGTCCTGTGTTACTTGAAGCAGTTGTACCAGAATTTCTTGTCCAGTTAAAGTCATCTCCACTACCTTGAGTCCAAGCTCCAAAACTAGATTCGAAACCTTCACTATAAGGGAATGATGTGATACCTCCTGTACATCCACCTGCTGGAGGGTTTGTAGTACCTGTTTCAATATTTACAGTGTAATCTTCCACTTCTCCATAATCAAATGAGCCACAAGCTGAAGTTGGTGTTGTATTATATCTCATTACTACACGCATTCTTGTTTCTCCATTAGTTGCACTAGCTGGGACTGTAAATGTTCCAACTACTGGTGTTGTTTGAGATGGCGCATTTGTCCATACTGTTTCTCCTGAATCAGTAAAATCTCCATCGTTATTATAATCAATATATACTGCATAACCTTCATTATACTTAGTACCTGTCCAAGTTGGAGTTACTCTAATTGTTGCAGAAGCTCCTTTAGATAAGTCTGTAGATATATTTGTAAAGTTAGAATACCCTGTACTTGTTGTACCTACACCAGAGGCATTATTTATAGTGCCTAATTCTACACGGCTTATATATTCATCATTAGTATTATTTCCATTAGAATCGCAATACTGTGTTCCTGTTTGACATGGAGTACATGAACCACCACAATCTACACCTGTTTCATTTCCATTTTGAATACCATCAGTACATGTTGGCTGTGCTACAGCACCACACTTATCAGATAATGCTAAACTTCTTCTAAAACCTCCAACATCTAAAACCGCACGCATTCTATTTTTTTGACCTGTAGTAAATAAATTCATACACACATCATTAGAATAATCCATATAGTTTTGATACATATCTGTAGATCCACAAGATACTCTTCCTGCAGGACAACCAGCATTTGAAGTTTGATGTGTTGGTGTATCACTTACAAAATCATTACCACAGTTTGAATCTCCCCAAATATGACGTAAGTTTAAAAAGTGCCCCACTTCATGAGTAGTTGTTCTACCACCATCGAAAGGCGCAGATACAGCTCCTGTTCTACCAAAATAGTTATAACCCATTACTACACCATCTGTAGATGCAGCTCCTCCAGGAAATTGTGCGTAACCTAAAATTGTTCCACCTTGAGAATTTAACATTTGTGGTACAACCCACATATTTAAATATTCGCTAGTATCCCATGGGTCAATACCACCAGATGAAGCTCTTTTCATATCGTCTGATGTTCCCCAGTCTCTTCTAGTTGTAGATTTTCTTGTAATTCCCGTAGTAGCATTTCCATTAGGGTCAACAGTTACTAAGCAAAATTCAATTTGAGTATCTGCTGCCTGAGACCATACGTTATCTGCATCTGGGTTAGTACGTCTAAAATCTTCATTTAAAACGTCTAATTGTGATTGAATTTGTGCAACACTAATATTTTCAGTGGCATTTCTATATAATACGTGAACAACAACTGGTAGTGTTATAATGTTTCCTACAATCTTATTCTGAGAATTTTCTAATTGAGCTTCTCTTGATTTTGAAAAAGCTTCAATTTGTGCCATTCGTTGCTCAAGATTTGGGTCTTGCTGCTTTCTGTACTCTAAGTTTTCCATAGACGCACAATTTCTTGCGTCTTGCGCAAAAGTTGTAAACGCAAATAAAAAACTCAACAATGATAATGTAATTGTTTTTTTCATGAGGATAATTTAATGAATTAATTAATTTTTTATTAGATCGGCAGCGAAAGTATTAATTATTTATTTAATACCTAGTTATCCCATGGGCTTTTCGATGAAATACTGTTAAAATTTTAACGTTCGGTTTAAGTTTTATTCTACGATTAAGCTGTTTTATTGAGAAAAACAAAAAGCCCAGACTTTCGTCTGGGCCCAACAATAAAAGCCTAGTTTAAGGGATATTAGATTCTTATCGCTTTATAAATTTTCTTGTTTCTATTTTATTATTGACATTAAATTGTATTATATATAAACCTGCTTCTAAATCACTTACATCTATTGTATTTGTTGAAATACCTCTAGCCACTTGCTGACCTAACGTATTAACAACTGTATAAGGTAAACTTTTATTAGATTTTACATATAATGTATTTCCTTTTACTGGATTTGGATAAATACTTAATTCTATTAATTCATCTCCTCTAGTAGTTAATGCTTCACCAATACTTGAATTTACAATATTTACTGTATAGTCTTCCACTTCACCATAATTGAATGATCCACATGCCGAATTTGGTGTTACATTATATCGCATCACTATACGCATTCTTGTTGCTCCATTAGTCGCTCCTGCTGGTACTGTAAATGAACCGCTAACTGGCGTTGTTCTTGTTCTTGATTGCGTCCAAACCGTTTCTCCTGAATCTGTGAAATCACCATCTTGATTATAATCTATAAATACACCATAACCTTCTCTGTAGATTGTTCCCGTCCATGTTGGAGTTATAGTTATTGTCGTTGATACTCCTTTGGACAAGTTTGTTGATGTTGATGTAAAATCTGAATAACCAGTACTTGTAGTTCCAACTCCCGATGTGTTATCTATAGAGCCTACTTGTACTCGTGAAATATACTCGTCATTTGTATTATTTCCATTAGAAGAACAATATGTTACTGAAACTGGAGCAGTTACCGTTACAGTTCTAGTTACTTCTGTTGCCGCATTTCCTGCTGCATCACTCACATTGTATCTAATTGTATAAACGCCTTCTAATGCCGTATTTACAGATCCTGTTGTAACTATACTTGATGTTAAGTTTCCATCCACATTATCTGTTGCTGTTGCACCTTGATCTGTATAACTAGCACCAACAGTAAGACTTATAGACGCATTTCCTACCAGTGTAATTACAGGTTTTGTGGTATCTGCTACTGTACCACCTATGTTTACTGTGTAATCTTCTACTTCTCCATAATTAAATGAGCCACAAGCAGATGTTGGTGTTACATTATAACGCATTACTACACGCATTCTTGTTGCTCCATCTGCAGCACTTGCTGGAACCGTAAATGTTCCGCTAACTGGTGTGGTTTGAGATGCTGCATTTGTCCAAACCGTTTCTCCTGAATCTGTAAAATCTCCATCTTTATTATAATCTATAAACACGCCATAACCTTCATTATATAAAGTTCCTGTCCAAGTTGGTGTTATTGTTATTGTTGCAGATGCTCCTTTTGATAAGCCTGTTGAAATTGATGTAAAATCCGAATAACCTGTACTCGTTGTACCAACTCCTGATGTATTATTAATAGATCCTAATTCAACTCTACTAATATATTCATCATTAGTATTATTTCCATTCGAACTGCAATAATTCAACTGCACTTCTGTTGTTGTAAAATTAACAGACGCACTATAAGAAGAGTTACTTCCACCAGAACACTTACTTCTTACTTGAGTTTCATATTGAGTAGATGCAGATAATCCAGACACGTTTGAAGAAATACTAGTTACAGCGTTAGTTGTCCATGTTGATGTACCTACAACTCTATAACGCAAATCATAAGTAGCTGCTTGCACAGCAGTCCAACTTAAAGTAGCCGAAGAAGAACCAATATTTGAAGCTGATAATCCAGTAGGTACATTTGCCGTACAAGATACAGGCGCTCCAATAGTAAAGTTAGAGTTTGAAATATCAAAAAAGATATTATTAGATCCTCTAACCATAATTCTATTTTGGTTTCCTGGGTTATTTGGAACTACTATATCATGAGATCCATCATTTGTTACTCCAGAAGCTAATGTTATTGGATAAGTATCTCCACCATCTGTGGATAGGAAAATATCAACGTTTGCAGCATTCACTCCATTTCCTGTTGTTCCGGCTACATTCCATGTTACAGTTTGGGTTGTTCCTCCATTCCATGTTACATTAGTATTAGGAGCATTTACAACAAATGGTCCTGCTGTTCCATTTACCGTTACACGCATATCGTCGCTATTATTATTAGCACCACCAGCTCGATTATCTCTAACAGTTAGTCTAAAATTTAAATTTCTAGCAACATTTGGCACAGCTTCCCATTCCCATGCTGTAGCTCCGGTTTTCACTGTTGATAATCTTGGAAAATATCTTTTATTATCTGTTGTTGGGTTATACGATCTAAACGCTGGTCCTGCAGTTGCAGTTACACTAGGTTTAGATGTTGCAGAATCGTTTTCATCTATTTGTTCCCAGCAATATGTTAATACGTCTTGCGAATTAGCATCAGCACCTGTTCCTTCTAACACAAAAGCTGTTCCTTTTGGAACTGTATAATTCGACCCAGCATTTGCAGTTGGCACTGCATTATTAGTATTTGTGTTTGTTTGACAACTAGTTGTCTTTATATAATTTGTAATTTGTTGGACAGAAATAGCATGAAAATATGGATCACTATTTGGTTGCACATCTGTATTAGCACCTGTAATCCCTGCGTATCCCATAATAGTTGTTCCACTTCCTGGTTCCATTTGTACGTTTCTACCTTCATTTCCTCCATGAGTCCATGTATGATTTCCACCAAATTGATGACCAATTTCATGCGCTACAAAATCAACATCAAAAGGATCTCCTTCTGGAGTATCACGTGATGTCCATCCACTACCTTTACTTCCGTTTACACAAACACAGCCTATACAGCCTGCATTTCCATTATTAGAAGCCCTAGCAAATAAATGCCCTATATCATAATTAGCCTCTCCTATATTATTTGTAAGAGTCGTTTGTAACTGACCGTTAAAACTACCATTAGAATAAGGATCACTATTTCCATTGGTATAAATTACATCATCTGTATTAGCAATTAATACCATTGTAACATTGAAGTCATTTTCAAAAATACCATTAACTCTGGTCATAGTCGTATTAATTGCTGCCAAAGCTTGAGCTTTAGTCCCTCCATGATATGCTGTATACTCTCCAGTTGTAGATACTGCAATTCTATAGGTACGCAAAATACTATCATCTGCGTTCTTAAAAGCTGTATTATTGCCAGATAAAACATTATTTGCTTTTGCTGTTACTTCACATTCAAAATCACTTAAATCAGCTGTTTTATCAGCTCTTTTATATATTGTATATTGAGATAGATCATTAGTATAAGGCTCAATAAAAGACGCTTCTTTATTAGCAGATAAACGCATACTTTGTAGTCCCAATGGAGATACGCTAAAACGGATACGATCTGATGCATTGTCTACTCCCTGTCCGGCATAAGACTTAATACCAGGGTATTTAGCTTCTAATTCTGGATGCATAACTGAAGCCTCCATTATACGATAGCGCTCAAAACTACCATCTGCATTTGGAAAAGATACAATTACATTAGATTCTCCATAAAATTCTCCTCTTTTGGGAGCATTTTCTAATGTTTGTTTTAGATTACTAAGATTTAGTGAATAAATTTGTTTTGTTGGTAAATTTCTTTTGCTTTCTTTAACTTTAGCAAAATTAGCCGGTGATTGTTTTTCCCATAATACTTTATCTTGCGAAAACGCAAAAATAGTACTTAGGAAAAAAGCAAAAAGTAATACTTTTTTCATACGAAAGGGTTTAATGGATTAATAAAATTTTAATAAAATTAATAATAATTAATAGGTTATTTTGTTTAATTCATATTTATCCTGTAGATTTTTCGATGAAATGCCAACAAAATAATAACGTTCGATGTGATTACGGTTTTTGCCGTAATTTTAACATCTATTATTCCTACATTTTAAAATTATGAGTCATTTATTATCAATAAAAAACCTTTGTGTTTCTTTTTTTTCAAATGGAAAGGAAAATGAAGTTATTCATAACATTTCATATCATTTAGGGGAAAATGAAATTCTAGGTATTGTGGGAGAATCTGGTTCTGGAAAGTCTGTTTCGTCACTAGCCATATTAGGTTTACTACCTAAAAAAATATCAAAAATTACTTCTGGAAATATTGTTTTTGAATCTAAAGATTTAACTCAATTATCATCTAAATCTTTTCAGAAAATAAGAGGCAAAAAAATCGCAATGATTTTTCAAGAACCAATGAGCTCATTAAACCCATCTATGACATGCGGTAAACAGATTGAAGAAATATTATTACAACATACAACCTTAACAAAAAAGGAAATTAAAACAGAAACAATACGTCTTTTTGAAAAGGTGAAACTTCCTGAACCGGAACGCGTTTTCAAGTCTTATCCTCATGAAATTTCTGGCGGCCAAAAACAACGTGTTATGATTGCTATGGCTATTGCATGTAAGCCTCAAATTTTAATAGCAGATGAACCTACAACCGCATTAGATGTTACAGTTCAAAATGACATAATTTCTTTGTTAAAAGAATTACAATTAGAAACCAAAATGAGTGTTATTTTTATAACACACGATTTATCTTTAATTTCTCAAATAGCTAATCGCATAATTGTAATGTACAAAGGTGAAATTGTTGAGCAAAATACAGTAAATACTATTTTCAAATCTCCTGAGCATAGTTATACTAAAGCGCTAATAACTTCAAGACCCTCATTAAAAACTAGACTAAAAAAACTACCCACTATTGATGACGTTATGAATAATAGTATTTCTAAAGACATTATAACTTTAGAAATGAGAAAACAAGAACATGAAAAAATATATAGCAAAGCACCATTGCTAGAAATAATTAACCTAGATAAGACATATGTTTCAAAATCTGGTTGGTTTACAAAACCTAAATATTTTAAAGCAGTAGACAATGTTAGCTTTAAGCTATATGAAGGAGAGACTTTAGGATTAGTTGGAGAGTCTGGTTGTGGCAAATCGACATTAGGCAACGCTCTATTATTACTAGACAAGCCAAGTTCAGGAAGCGTATTATTTAAAGGAAAAGATATAACTAAGCTATCTCCTTCAGAAATAAAAATGCTAAGAAAAGATATTCAAATCATTTTTCAAGATCCATATTCTTCCTTAAACCCTAGACTAACTATTGGAAAAGCAATAATGGAACCTATGGAGGTACATAAATTGTATAAAAACACAGCCGAAAGAAAAAACAAAGTAATAGAGATATTAAATCGAGTAGGTTTAAATGAAAGTTATTTTAATCGTTATCCGCATGAGTTTTCAGGTGGTCAAAGACAACGTATTGGGATAGCAAGAACCGTTGCATTACAACCAAAACTAATAGTTTGTGATGAATCTGTTTCGGCTTTAGACATATCTGTACAAGCTCAGGTATTAAATTTGCTTAATGAACTAAAAGAAAAGTATGGATTTACTTATATTTTCATTTCTCATGACCTAGCTGTTGTAAAATACATGAGTGATCAATTACTAGTAATGAATAAAGGAAGAATTGAAGAAATTGATGATGCCGATATTATTTATGCATCACCCAAAAAAGAGTATACCAAAAAATTAATTAATGCTATACCTAAAGGTTTATAGCATGAACACCTTTTTTGTTAAATACAAAACGCTTTTAGCAAAACGTGCCGTTTTTTTTACAGTATTAGATATTCTATTTAATGTAGTAGGTTGCTCAGGTAGATTTGTTGCAATATTCATAATAAGGGATGTTTATGATAAATCTGGATTATCTTTAAATTAGTAAACTTGGTGCGTAAAAAATAACAAAGTAGTTAAAGTTATGGTACATTTGAGTTATAATTTAGATAGGTTTGGGATTGTAAATATATGATTAATTTAGATTGAATCAGTTAAAAAGCAATATTATTCGATGAAATGCATGTAATTTTAACATTTAAAACATACTAACTCCTGTTAGCTCTTTTGGTAGATAGCACTGAAATTGTTGGATAATAACTTCTACCGTAGTTGCTTCTTTTGTCTTCTCCTAGCCTCTTTGCTACTTGATTCGTCATTTTTATAACAAAAACCTCTTCTGCATTTGGAAAAGATAAGTCATGGCCATCTGCATCAATTTTTTTTCCTTTTGAAGAATGATCTTTTTTTCTAGCATGATAATCTTCTGTTTCATATAATTCATTATAGCAATGAATTAACTCATGAGATAATAATGCTACTGGAGAATTATAGCCTTTGTTTCTCCTGAACCAACTTTTTTTATGATTTTTACGAAAAACGACACCATGAGTGTCATAGAATAATACTGTATTATGAGATGGGCTATAAGCATTTTTTTGCCCAGGTATAATTGTAATGTTATTTTCTGTATCTGCAACCAAAACATCAATGATGTCGATTGTTTTTAAAACACTATTATCTATAAAAGAAATCGTAAGCACACTACTCTTTACAAGAAAGTCTAATGCAGTGGTTGTATTTCTAAGAAAACGGTCTTCAATTACATTATAATCTCTATTTTCTATATAATTATAATTTATATAAGTATTCGCTAAAGTTTTAATGCGCATGCGTGAAACAGGTCGTTTATTTTTAAAACTTACAAATTCATTTCTGGAATATCCCCTTCAATAATTAAAGTTCCCTCTGTGGCCTTTTGAATATCTTCAACAGTTACTCCTGGAGCACGTTCCAACAATTTGAACCCTTTATCTGTAACTTCTAAAACAGCTAAATTTGTTACAATTTTCTTTACACAACCAACTCCCGTTAATGGTAAAGAGCATTTTTTAAGTAATTTCGATGCTCCTGCTCTATTAGTATGCATCATGGCAACAATTATATTCTCAGCACTGGCAACTAAATCCATAGCTCCACCCATTCCTTTTACCATTTTTCCTGGTATTTTCCAATTAGCAATATCACCATTTTCAGCAACCTCCATAGCTCCCAAGATAGTTAAGTCAACATGCTGACCTCTAATCATAGAAAAACTTGTAGCACTATCAAAAAAACTAGCACCTGGCAATGTTGTTATTGTTTGTTTACCCGCATTAATAATATCTGCATCTTCCTCTCCTTCGAACGGAAATGGCCCCATACCCAAAACACCGTTTTCACTTTGAAATTCTACTTCTATATCTTCTCTAACATAATTAGCCACTAATGTAGGAATACCGATACCTAAGTTCACATAGTAACCATCTTGTACTTCTTTTGCAATTCGTTTTGCAATTCCTGTTTTATCTAACATAATTATTCTCTTGTTCTAACTGTTCTTTGTTCTATTCTTTTTTCGTAATGAGCTCCTTTAAAAATCCGCTGCACAAATATACCAGGTATATGAATTTGATTTGGATCTAACGTTCCTACTGGAACTAATTCTTCAACCTCAGCGACAGTTATTTTAGCAGCACCAGCCATACAAGGATTAAAATTTCTAGCTGTACCTTTAAAAATCAAATTACCTGCAGCATCACCTTTCCATGCTTTAACAAAAGCAAAATCTGCCTTAAAAGCATGTTCTAATACGTACATTTTTCCATCGAATTCTCTAGTTTCTTTTCCTTCAGCAACTTCAGTCCCATATCCAGCTGGAGTATATATAGCTGGAAAACCTGCTTGCGCCGCACGGCAACGTTCAGCTAAAGTTCCTTGCGGAATTAACTCTACGTCTAATTCTCCCGAGAGCATTTGACGCTCAAACTCATCATTCTCTCCTACATAAGATGATACCATCTTTTTTATTTGATGCTGATGCAGTAATAAACCCAAACCAAAATCATCAACTCCTGCATTATTAGATATACATGTTAAACCTTTTACTTTACTTTTTACTAATGCAGCAATAGCATTTTCTGGAATCCCTGATAAGCCAAAACCACCAAGCATAAAAGTCATATTATCTGTAATACCCTTTACTGCTTCCTCAACAGAATCTACCTTTTTATTAATCATAATACTCTTTTCTTTTGTGGCTTAAATTTATGAAATAAAAAAACCATTCGGCAATGAATGGCTTTTTTATTATTAGAGATCTTAACTATACTATTAATAATACAATTATTTACTGTAACAAGTCTAATTCGTCTGTGGTTTCTTCAATTGGCGTACCGTTATCTTCACCAAGATTATCTTGTTGGTGTCTATTGCAATCTACTTCAACAGATAAGTTTTTTGGTTTTTCAAAATTACTTTTAGAAACATTTAAGGTTTTATCTTCATAACAGCTTTTCATATACATTCCCCATATTGGTAATGACATTGCTGCTCCAGCTCCATAAGTAGCGCTCGAAAAATGAGCTGCTCTATCTTCAGCTCCAACCCATACACCTGTTACTAAATTAGGAACCATTCCCACAAACCAACCATCACTTTGATTTTGAGTGGTTCCTGTTTTTCCAGCTATAGGATTTAAAAGCTCATAAGGATAGCCAGTAATAATTTTTTTATATGCATATTCATTTTTAGACCTACTATGCCTTAGTCTACTTCCAGATCCAGATTGTACCACGCCTTCCATTAAATTTACAGTAACATAAGCCGATTCTGCACTTAAAACATCTTTAGTTTCTGGCTCGAATTGATATAAAACAGTTCCGTTTTTATCTTCAATACGTTCAATTATTACGGGTTTTGTATACACGCCTTTGTTAGCAAAAGTAGAATAAGCACCAACCATTTCGTAAACACTAATATCTGTAGTGCCCAATGCTATTGATGGCACTTCAGGAATCTTAGAAGTAACTCCTAATCGTTTAGCCAAATCTATTACTGGTCGAGGTCCAACTTTATTCATTAAACGAGCTGTAGCGGTATTAACAGATCCAGCTAAAGCTGCTTTTAATGTCTTTTCTCCTCCATATTCTCCATTGCTATTAGTTGGTGTCCATGACTCATGGCTTCCAAATTTATTAGCTTCAATTGTAATTTGAGACATTGGAATTTCATCACATGGAGACATATGTAATTGATCTATAGCAGTAGCATATACAAATGGTTTAAAAGTAGATCCTACTTGACGCTTTCCTTGATTTACCATATCGAATTGAAAATGTCTATTACTTATACCTCCAACCCATGCTTTTACATGTCCAGTTTGTGGATCCATACTCATCATACCAGTACGAAGAATATGTTTATAATACCTCATCGAATCAATAGGTTTCATTATAGTATCTACCTTACCTACTTTTCCATCAATCCATTTAAAAATGGTCATTTTTGTCGGTTGGTAAAAAGAGGCTCTAATTTCCTTTTTGCTTTTCCCTTGGCTTTTTAGAATTCTCCATCGTTCTCCTCGACTCATTCCATCATTCATTAATTTTTCTATTTCAGATTTATTTAAACCTAAAAAGGGTGCTGTTGGGTTTCGTTTTGATGTATTTTGTTTAAAAAACTCTGCTTGCAATCTTGGCATATGTCTAGCAACAGCTTTCTCAGCATATTTTTGCATACGAGAATCTATAGTTACATATATTTTTAATCCATCACTGGTAATATTATATTTTTCACCATTGGGTTTTCTATTAATTTTCTTTTTAACCCAACCTTTCATCCAAGCTCTAATATATTCTCGAAAATAAGTTGCTGTCCCTGTATTATGACTTTCAGGGGTATATTTAATACCTAAATCTGTTTTTTGAAGTGAATCTTTTTTAGTTTTAGATATGTATTCATACTTATACATTTGAGAAAGAACAACATTTCTTCTCTTCTTTGTTTTAACAGCTCTTTTTCCTTTGTCTTTAAGCGGATTAAATAAAGATGGGTTTTTTAACATCCCAACAATCATTGCAGATTCTTTTTGATCTAATTCATTTGGCTCTTTTCCTCCAAAATATATTCTTGAAGCTGATCGAATGCCATGGGCATTATTATCAAAACTTGCAATGTTTAAGTATTGTGCAATAATTTCTTGCTTAGTATACTGGCGTTCTAAACGAATAGCTATAATCCATTCTTTAAATTTCTGTAAAACTCTTTTAACTTTATTACTAGAAGCTCTTTTAGTAAATAACAGCTTAGCTAATTGTTGCGTAATAGTACTAGCGCCACCACTTCCTGGTTTTAAAATAGCTCTTAATGTTCCTCGAGCATCAATACCAGAATGTTCTAAATACCTAACATCCTCTGTAGCTATTAAAGCATTGACTAAGTGTTTTGGCAACTCATCATAACTTACTGGTGTTCTATTGGCTTTATAATATAGTTTTCCTAATGTTTTACCGTCGTTAGAAATAATTTCTGAAGCTAAATTTGTTTTTAAGTTTTCTAACTGTGTGTGGTCTGGCATTTCACCAAAACCACCTAATGATGCAATAAAAAACAATAGAAAAAAAGAAAATATTCCTCCTAAAAATAATCCCCAAAACCATCGTACATGCTTTTTGAAGTTTTCAGTTTTACTTATTTGCTTTGAATCTATTTTTATCAATGATATTAAGTCTCTTTAATTTACGGCATTAAATCCAATTCGTCAGGAATTTCTTCAGTTGGTGTATCGTTATCACCATCTGGATTATCTTGTTGGTATTTTTCGCAATCAACTTCAATAGATAGATTTTTAGGTTTTTCAAAATTCCCTTTAGAAACGTTTAAAGTTTTATCTTCATAACAACTTTTCATATACATGCCCCAAATTGGCAATGCCATTGAAGCTCCTTGCCCATATGAGATACTACTAAAATGCGCTGCTCGATCTTCTGCTCCAACCCAAACACCTGTTACTAAATTGGGAACCATACCCATAAACCAACCATCACTTTGATTTTGTGTTGTTCCTGTTTTTCCAGCTATAGGATTACTTAACTCATATGGATAACCAGTTATAATCTCTTTATATAATGTTTGGTTTGCTCTCCATTTACCTCGTAATCGACTACCAGAACCAGACTGCACAACACCTTCCATTAATTTAACTGTTACATAAGCAGATTCTTCACTTAAAACATCTTTAGTTTCTGGTGTAAATTGATATAAAACAGTACCATTTTTATCCTCAATGCGCTCAATCATCACCGGCTTAGTATACACGCCTTTATTTGCAAAAGCAGAGTACGCTCCAACCATTTCATAGACACTTATATCTGGAGTACCTAACGCAATAGAAGGCACCTCTGGTATATCTGATGTAACACCTAAATTCCTTGCTAGTTTAGCAACAGGTTGCGGCCCAACTTTATCCATTAACCTTGCAGTTCCAGTATTTACGGAAGCTGCCAAAGCATCCTTTAGTGTTTTTTCTCCTCCATATTTCCCATCACTATTACTTGGCGTCCAAGGCTCGGGATTACCATATTTATTAGCTTCTATTGTAATTTGAGAGATAGGTATTTTATCGCAAGGCGACATGTGCAATTGATCTATTGCCGTTGCATAAACAAACGGTTTAAATGTTGACCCAACTTGACGTTTCCCTTGCTTAACATGATCGTATTGAAAATGTCTATAATTCATACCTCCAACCCAGGCTTTTACATGTCCTGTTTTGGGATCCATACTCATCATTCCAGGATGTAGAAATGATTTATAGTAACGCATAGAATCTATTGGCTTCATAATAGTGTCCACTTCGCTTGGCTTACCGTTTTCCCATTTAAAAACTGTCATTTTTGTAGGTTTTTGAAAAGAAGCTCTAATTTCCTTCTCATTTTTCCCTTCCTTTTTTAATACTCGCCATCGCTCTCCTCGTTTCATCCCATCATTCATTAATTTCTCAATTTCATCTTTATCTAATTCTAAAAAAGGAGCTGTAGGGTTTCTTTTTGGTGTGTTTTGATGGAAAAATTCTGCTTGTAATTTTGGCATATGTCTAGCAACAGCTGTTTCTGCATATTTTTGCATACGCGAATCTAAAGTCACAAATACTTTTAAACCATCACTATTAATATTATACTTAGAGCCATCAGGTTTTCTATTTGCTTTATCCTTAGTCCAATCTTTCATCCATGATCTTAGATATTCTCTAAAATATGTTGCGACTCCATCTCTATGAGACTGTGGAGAATACCTTAAATCTAGCTCAGTTTTTTGAAGAGAGTCTTTTGCCTTTTTCTCAATATATTCATATTTCTGCATTTGAGACAACACTACATTTCTTCTGTTTTTTACACCAACAGGGTTTCTTCTAGGGTTATATAATGATGAGTTTTTAAACATACCCACCAACATTGCAGACTCTTTAAGGTTTAAATCTTTTGCTTCTTTATCAAAGTAGATATTAGCAGCAGAACGAATGCCATCTCCATTGTTTCCAAAATCGTAAATATTAAAATACTGAGCAATGATTTCTTCTTTAGTATATTGTCTTTCTAAACGAATAGCTATAATCCACTCTTTAAATTTTTGCAACAATCTTTTAATTTTATTACTAGATGCCCTTTTAGTAAATAATTGCTTAGCTAATTGTTGTGAAATTGTGCTGGCTCCACCACTTCCCGGTTTTAAAAAAGCTCTTAAAGTTCCCCGCGCATCAATCCCAGAATGGTCATAATAACGTACATCTTCTGTAGCAACTAACGCCTCAACCAATTGTTTTGGAAGCTCCTCATAACTAACGGGAGTTCTGTTATCATTGAAATAGAATTTACCTAAAGTTTTACCATCAGAAGAAATAATCTCAGTTGCTAAGTTTGTTTTTGGGTTTTCTAATTGTGTATGATCCGGCAATTCACCAAAAGCTCCCCAAGAGGCTAATAAAAACAATAAAACGATTAAAAATATCCCGCCTAAAAATAGCATCCAAAACCATCGCACATATTTGTCGAAGTTTTGAGCTTCTGCTGTTTGTTTTGTTTCTGTTTTTGCCATTAATTTTTATTTTCTAAAGGATTTTCTATTCTAAACCCTATATCTGTAATCCCTTCTAAGTTTGTAATGCCGTTTACTTCTCCATTTATTCTCATGGCATGCTGAATATTAACTTTATACTCACCTGCTTCATCAAAAATAACACCTTCTTTATACCACAATTTATTCTCTTTTATACTTGACAAACCTGTACCTAAAAGCTCTCCATTTGGTCTAGCCATTCTATATTCTAAGGTGTCACGGACTACTTTCCCTTTAGGAAAATTCATTTCAACAATTAAAAATAAATTACTGTATTTATAATCACCAGTATTTCTAAGATTTACAAATAAATTGTATGGTTTGGTTGAATCTGGAACTTTAACATTAAAACTAATTATCTTGTTTTTATTCCAATTATCTGGTACAGATTGGTACTCATCAAAAACACTACCACCATCACATGCCAATAATAATAAAGATATTAAAAAGCTAAAAACAACAACTCTATTTTGCATTATTCGTTTTGTTTTGTGGTTTTCTTTGTGCCTTATTTTTTTGATTTCGATTCTTATTTCGATTTCTGTTCCTATTATTTTTACGTTTCTTATTCCCTTTTGGACTATCAAAACGTGTTAAACTGTCTTGACCAACAACGTTTTCAAATTCTACTTTAGTATCTTCTATTAAATCTGCAGCATATTCTTCTAAACTAGCAATTTTCTGTTTCTTTTTATTAAGCTCAATAATCTCTCTGGCTTGTGTTGTAGTAATTTTATGCCAATTCATCCATTCTCCCTCATAGGCATACCACATATGTCCTTTGAAAATATCTGTTTTTTGGCATACGGCTGTACCTTTTTCTGTATAAAGTTTGGTATCGTTTTTAGGAAATGCTTTTAAAGCATCTAAATACGAATCTAACTCATAATTTAAACAACATTTTAATTTACCGCATTGTCCTGCTAATTTTTGCGGATTTAAGGATAACTGTTGATAACGAGCTGCACTAGTGCTTACCGATCTAAAATCGGTTAACCAAGTAGAGCAACATAATTCTCGTCCACAAGAACCTATTCCTCCTAATCTTGAAGCTTCTTGTCTAAAACCCACTTGTTTCATCTCTATTCGCGTTCTAAATTCTCTCGCAAATAGTTTTATTAACTCTCTAAAATCTACACGTTCTTCTGCTGTGTAATAAAATGTTGCTTTGCTGGCATCACCCTGAAACTCAATATCTGAAATCTTCATTTGCAATTTTAAATCAATTGCAAATTGACGTGCCTTAACCTTCATTGGTTCTTCTTTATCACGAGCTCCGCTCCAAATATCAATATCTCGTTGTGAAGCTTTACGATACACTTTTAAAACCTCATCTGGTTTAGGGTCTATTTTTTTTCGTTTCATTTGAACACGAACAAGTTCACCAGATAATGTAACCATTCCTATATCATGACCAGATTGCGCTTGAGTCGCTACAATATCGCCAATAGAAAGCGATAAATTTTCTGCATTTTTATAGTATTGTTTTCTACCATTTTTAAAACGAACTTCAACAAAATCGAAAGGTTTTTCTCCATTTGGAACAGACATATTTGCTAACCAATCGAAAACGGTTAGTTTATTACAACTATCTGTACCACAAGTACCATTATTTTTGCAGCCTTTAGGTTGGCCATCTTTAGTTGAGCAACTTGCACAAGCCATATATGTAGATATATTGATTCTGAATGCTTTAGCACCAGAAGACGATTAATATTCTTTTGTTTTTTTATAAACTATTTTTCTTTCAGTTTTAAAACAAAATCTATTGGTAAAGATAAGATTATTCTTATGACTTAAAAATATAAAAAAACCCGAGGTTAAAACTCAGGCTTTTTTTATATGATTTTAGAATTTTATTTCTTTTTCAATGTTTCAAAAATATTCCTTAAATCTTTTTTATAAGGCAAATGATCTGCTCTTCCTTTTTTAAAAATATCATTACTATTGCCTTGACCTTTTCGTAATGCTTTTTGTTCTTCAAAAGGCAGGGCATTTATATCTTTACAAGTTGTAGAACAACAGTTATCTAATTCTGTTTTACAGTCCTCACATTGAATAAATAATAAATGACAAGCTTCATTTGCACAATTAACATGCGTATCACAAGGTTTTCCACATTGGTGGCAATTAGCAATAATATCTTCACTAATTTTTTCTGCACGGCGATCATCAAACACGAAGTTTTTCCCTAAGAACTTATTCTCTAACTCGTTTTCTTTTACTTGTCTAGTATATTCAATTATACCTCCTTCTAATTGGTATACATTTTTAAATCCTTTATGTTTAAAATATGCACTAGCTTTTTCACATCGAATCCCGCCAGTACAATACATCACCAAATTTTTATCTTCTTTATGATCTTTTAAATCATCTTCAATAATATCTAACGATTCTCTAAATGTATCTACATCTGGTGTTACTGCATTTTTAAAATGACCTATTTCACTTTCATAATGATTTCTCATATCTACCAATACCGTATTTTCATCTTCAATAAGCTCATTAAATGTTTCTGCAGCAACATGTACGCCTTTGTTCGTAACATCGAATGAGTCATCATTTAAACCATCTGCAACAATCTTTTTCCGAACTTTTACTTTAAGTTTTAAAAAAGACATATTGTCTTGTTCAACAGCAATATTTAATCTAATATCTTTTAAAAATTCAATGGTATCTAGATGTGTTTTAAATGCATTAAAACGATCTGCTGGTAACGACAATTGTGCATTTATCCCTTCGGTCGCAACATAAATACGACCTAAAACGTCTAATGCGTCCCATGTTAAAAATAAATGATCTCTAAGTATTTGTGGATTGCCAATATTCGCATATTGATAGAATGAAAGAGTTAAACGCTCTTTTCCTGCGTTTTCTATAAGTTCTGCTCTTTCTTTGGCACTTAGTTTATTGTACAGTTGCATGCTATACTAATTTTAAGGTTAAAGATTTTTTTTGCAAAAGTACTGTTTTTAATAGTTTTAGCAACAAAAGAAAGTGTTATGTATAAAAAAAAGTCCGTTGACTTTCAACGGACTTTTAATAGACTAACTCGTTATTAATTTTTTTATTTCTAAAAAAAGTAAACGAGCTAACCTCCATCGGCTTTACAGCTACTGTTTATAAATACAGTTACTGAAACGCCTAATGCTTTTGATTTAATTGTTTTTTTTATATACCTCATCGTTAAAACACTTAAAAGTTAATGATGAATATTTGTAAAAATTGGGATTAATGATTCTTTTTCATAGCAAAATTTTTCCCGCTTTTATTAGTAGATGCAAAAAGAGTGAAAAGGTTGCGTGAGAAAATAAAAAAAAGTGAAAAAAAGTATTATTTTAGCACGAATATTACCTAAAAATAAGATAACATGAGCAGTGAAAAAGAAGCAAAATTAAAGGCATTAAAGCTAACCTTAGATAAATTAGATAAAGCTTACGGTAAAGGAACAGTAATGAAAATGAGTGATGCTGCTGTAGTAGACGTAGAGTCTATTCCTTCTGGTTCATTAGGTTTAGATATTGCTTTAGGCGTTGGTGGTTATCCAAGAGGTCGAGTTATAGAGATATATGGTCCAGAATCTTCTGGTAAAACAACATTAACATTACACGCTATTGCTGAAGCTCAAAAAGCTGGAGGTATTGCAGCTTTTATTGATGCAGAACATGCTTTCGATCGTTTTTATGCAGAAAAACTTGGCGTAGATATAGATAATTTAATAATATCTCAACCAGATAATGGAGAACAAGCTTTAGAAATAGCAGATAATTTAATTCGTTCTGGAGCTATTGATATAGTTGTTGTCGATTCTGTAGCAGCATTAACTCCTAAAAGTGAAATTGAAGGAGAAATGGGCGATAGTAAAATGGGTTTACATGCTCGTTTAATGTCTCAAGCATTAAGAAAATTAACAGCATCAATTAGTAAAACGAATTGTACTGTAATATTTATTAATCAATTAAGAGAAAAGATTGGTGTTATGTTTGGTAACCCAGAAACAACAACAGGAGGTAATGCATTAAAATTTTATGCTTCTGTACGTTTAGATATTCGTCGTTCTACACAAATAAAGAATACAGATGGTGAAGTTATGGGTAACAAAACCAGAGTAAAAGTGGTTAAAAATAAAGTTGCTCCTCCATTTAGGTTAGCCGAATTTGATATCATGTATGGTGAAGGTGTAAGTAAAGTTGGTGAAATTCTGGATGTAGCAGTAGACAAAGAAATTATAAAAAAGAGTGGATCTTGGTTTAGTTATGATGAAACAAAGTTAGGACAAGGGCGAGATTCTGTAAAGGCAATAATAAAAGACAACCCCGAGCTTTTTGAAGAGCTTGAAGAAAAAATAAAAAAAGCCATTAAAGAAGATAAATAATAATTAAATCCCGAAAAATTTCGGGATTTTTTATTTTTAGACGCAACCATTTATAGATTTCTGCATCTACTATTTATAATACACGTATATTTTAATTTGAAAATGATTAGAAAGTTTCTTTTTTGTTTAATAACAGTAGCACTATTTTCTTGTAGTGTAGATGATGCTGGCCCAGCATCTCACCAAGAATTATTACCAATAGAAAGTGTTGTAATCCCAGATGAATTTCAAGTAGGGATAAGTTACCAAATCGATTTAACTTATGTAAAGCCTACTAATTGTCATTCTTTTTATAACATTTATTATTTAAAAAATTTTAATGAAAGAACTGTTGCAGTAATTAGTACTGTATATCAAAATGAAAATTGTACGACTATAGATGCACAGACTGATGTTTCATTTAATTTCGTAGCAACTCAAACAGGTTCTTATATTTTCAAGTTTTGGCAAGGTGAAGATCAAAATGGAGAAGACACATATTTAGAAATGGAAATACCTGCAGTAGAATAATTATTAACTAATACGTGATTATAAATTGAGTTTAGACCAACTCATATATAAATGTAAAAGCAATGATACTAAAGCACAAAGTGAACTTTACAAGCTCTTTTCGAGTAAATTGTTTTCTCTTTGTTTAAAGTATTCGCGTAATTATGCGGAAGCTGAAGATAATTTGCAAGATGCTTTTATTTCTATTTTTAAAAAAATAGATCAATATAAAAACAAAGGCTCTTTTGAAGGCTGGTTAAAGCGTGTAACAATTAACACTGCTTTACAACGTTACAGGCAACAAGGTGTTTTTGAAATTATTAATGATGAAAACATTGAAGATGAAACGGTAAATGTTGAAGATGAAGATGATATTTCAATAGATTATCTTTTAAAGATTATTCAAGAATTACCTGATAGATATAGGTTAGTTTTTAACCTTTATGTTTTAGATGGTTATTCGCATAATGACATTGCGGATTTGTTAAAAATAACCTCTGGAACTTCAAAATCTAATCTAGCTAGAGCTAGACAGATTTTAAAAACAAAAATTACAGACTATAAAATGGGAATTAGTTCTCAATCTTTATAAATATGAGTGATAAAAAAAACATAGACAGACTTTTCCAGGAAAAGTTTAAAGACTTCGAGATGAAGCCCAATCCAAACCTTTGGGCTAATATTGAAGATCAATTAGACAATAATACCAAACCTAAAAAAGAAAGAAAAACAATCCCTGTATGGTTACGTTATAGTGGTATTGCTGCTACACTATTATTATTTTTAGTAATAGGTAACTCCATTTTAAATAATAATAACAACACTGAAAGCAACACTACTATTGTTGATACTAAAACTGAAGATAAAATTATTCGTAATACTTCAAATGATGAAAACAAAGATGATATCATTAAAGAAAAAGAAAATATTGAAGGTGTTACTGAAAACACCGAAAATAACACTGCTATTTCTAATACTAATAATACTGATTCTAAATCTATTGAAAGTAATTTATTAAGCAACAAAAATGCTTCTAAAGCACTTAAAGACAAAACGAAAAATGCTAATAATTTAGTAACATCATCAAGTAAAAACAACTATAACACATCTGTAGTTTCAAATTCAAATAATAAAAGCTCTATTTCTAATAAAAATAAAAAAGACTATAGTATTGTTACAAATGAAAATAGTAATTATACTGCAAATGCAGTTGCTAACAATTCTCAAAATAAAACAATTTCTAAAGAGAAAAATAATGATATAACCAACTCTTCATACTCTAATACCACTGTATCTAGTTCTAATACTATAAATAAGAATAAAATTAATACTAAAACAGGAACTGTTTTAGATAACAATATCGCAATTTCTAATACAGATGTTGCAACAACAGATAGTAAAAAAGAAGAAGAAAAAAATAATACAGAAGCTAGACCTTCATACTCTAATACCACTGTAGCTAGCTCTAATACTATAAATAAGAATAAAACTAATACTAAAACAGTTCCTGTTTTAGATAACAATATTGCAATTTCTAATACAGATGTTGCAACAACAGATAGTGAAAAAGAAGAAGAGAAAATGATAGAAAAAGAGAGTGAAGACTCGTCTGAATCTATCGAAGAGGCCATTGCCAAGATTGAAGATCTTGATGAAAAAGAAAAAGAAGCAAACAAATGGACCGTTAATGCTAACGTTGCCCCTGTTTACTACAATACTCTTGGCAAAGGCTCTCACATTCATGATCAATTTATTGACAACCCTAAAAGCGGCGAAGTCAACACAAGTTATGGTGTAAAAGTGGGTTATGCTCTTAATAAAAAACTAAAAGTTCGTACTGGTGTTAACATGTTAGATTTAAGTTATGATACAGCAAACGTTTTAGTTTACGATGCCGTTTCTAATGCTCCTAATAATGCAGCGTTAAGAAATATAAATTTTGTACCTGATAATCAAGGGCAAACATTTTCTGTATTAAGCGCTGATAATTTTGGAGTACAACAAGTAAGTAATTTAGTAAATAAAAATTTAAACGCAGCATTAAGTCAGCGTTTAAGCTATGTAGAAGTGCCTTTAGAAATGGAATATGCTTTAGTAGACAATAAATTAGGTATTGATGTTATTGCTGGTGCAAGCGCATTCTTTTTAGGAGATAATGAAGTTGTTTCTGAAATAGATAATAGAAAACAAAAAATTGGTGAAGCAAATAATATTAACGATATAAGCTATAGTGCAAATATTGGTTTAGGAATAGATTATAAATTTAGTGATAAGCTACAATTTAATTTTGAACCTACTTTTAAATATCAAATGAATGCCTATAGTGAAACATCTGGAGATTTTAGACCATACATCATTGGTGTTTATACTGGTTTTAGTTATAAATTTTGAGTTTTAAGTTTTTTAGTTGGTTAAACTTTAAATTAGTATCTCATTAAATTGAGAAAGACAATGATGACAAAAAGCTACTCTGTGCCAAGGGTAGCTTTTTATTTTATACCAAAAGCAAGTAATTGATTGTAAATAATAGTTCTGGACTTTTCGTTTATAAGCTTAGTGTCTTCAACTGTTAGTCCTTTGGTTTCAATAAATTTATGAATCTTAACTCGCATTTTTCCAGGGCTACCACTAAAGAAAGTGTAAGAGAATCGTTTTTTATTATCGGCAAAAGTAATAGGTACTATAGGTATTTGATGGTTAATTGCTAAACGAAAAGCACCATCTTTAAAATCTGTTAAGAGAATATCTTCTTCAGGGACTAAGCCTTCAGGAAAAATACAGATACTTAAACCATCTTTTAAACGTCTTTTTGCTCTTAAAAACACTCTTTTTCGGCTTTCCGGACTGCTTCTATCTACCAAAATACAGGTGCGTTTATAGAAAAATCCAAATAATGGAATCTTAGCTAGTTCTGCTTTTCCTACGAATACAAAAGGGTTTTTAGTAGCAATCAACATTAGCATAATATCTGCCATAGAAGTATGATTTGCAATAAACATATAACTATCTCCTCTATTAGTCTCTTGCATTCTAGTAATTTTCGTTTTAAAACCCATACCTATTAGAATACATCGCGCCCAAATACGAGCTAATTTAAAAAAATATGGATACCAAGATTCTTTTAAAATAGATAGTAACAGAAAAGGAAACATTAAAACTATAGGCAAAGCAACCAAAATATAAAACCAAATACGGTAGAGTAACCAAAATATGTATTTAAATACAATCATAAGCGCCAAAAATACATAATTGTTTTGAGCTATTTTAATTGAAAAAAAATACCTTTGTTTTTTCGTTTAACAAAAAAGAGTGTCCCGCTAAAAAATGCTTTAGCTGTTCCTCTAAAATGCAATTGTAATTTGCGTTTTTTAATACAATTTCCGCCTACGCGGAAAATACTATGGCAAGAATACTTACAGGAATACAAAGTACTGGCACACCACATTTAGGAAACATTTTAGGTGCATTAATGCCAGCAATAGCGCTTTCTAACGATGTAAAGAATGATTCATTCTTATTTATTGCAGATATGCATTCGCTAACTCAAATTAAAGAAGGTAATGTCTTAAGAAATAACACCTATTCCACAGCTGCTACGTGGTTAGCTTTTGGCTTAGATATTGAAAAAACAGTGTTTTACAGACAAAGTGATATTCCACAAGTAACAGAATTGTCTTGGTATTTAAGTTGTTTTTTTCCATACCAACGTTTAACATTAGCGCATAGTTTTAAAGATAAAGCTGATAGATTAGAAGATGTTAACTCTGGATTATTTACATATCCTATGTTAATGGCTGCAGATATTTTACTATACGATGCTAATATTATTCCTGTTGGTAAAGACCAATTACAGCATATAGAAATGACTCGCGATGTGGCTTCTCGTTTTCATGCAAAAATGGGAGATACTTTTATATTGCCAGAAGCTAAAGTACAAGAAAACACGATGCTTATTCCTGGAACAGATGGTTCTAAAATGAGTAAGAGCAAAGGTAATATTATCGATATCTTTTTACCAGAAAAGAAATTACGAAAGCAAATAATGAGTATTGAAACAGATAGTACTCCTCTAGAAGATCCAAAAGATTGGAAAACATGTAACTGTTTTGCTATATATAAATTATTAGCCTCAGATGAGGAGATAAAAATCATGAAAGCTAATTACGAAAACGGCAATTATGGTTATGGTCACGCCAAACAAGCCTTGTTTGAACTCATTATAAAAACCTTTGAAATGCAACGTGAGCGTTACGATTTTTATATGAATAACCTTGACAAAATAGATGAGGCGCTAGCCAAAGGCGCTGAAAAAGCTAAGGTTGTAGCCAATGACGTTTTAAAACGTGTACGTGATAAAGTTGGATATTAAGGCTACTTATCTAAAAGTATCTTAGTTACAAATTTGCTAACCGATTACTTCCTTATTTTAGATAATTTAAGTTTAGTTCTTTATGATTCATTTTTATGATTAAGTATTTTGGAGACTATTAATCTTTAAAATTTAAATCATGAAAAAAAGAGTATTAAAAAACTTAGCTCTAAACAAAAATGTGGTCTCTACATTTAACAGTAAATCTTTATTTGGTGGTGGCAATCCTCCAAACACAAGTTATGGCACACCTCAACATGGATGTCCGTATGCTTGTAAAGAACCAAGGACTGAAGCATGCTAATATAATTAACTAGTAATTTTTATTCTTAATCTTATAAATCATCTTATTGTGTTAGAACATTTTCAAGATTATCAAATTGAAAACCCGCAAACTATTTATGGTGGCAGTGGTATATCAAGAGTTGAACGCATAGGTTCTATTTATCCTTAAATTTAAAAAAGCTGAATTATAATTTAATTCAGCTTTTTTCATTCCTATTTTTAAATACTTACTATTGTATAATAATTTTTTGTTTCAATATTTTATCATCAAATTCTGATTGTAAAATATACATACCTTGCGGTATTCCGTTTAAGTCTAATTTATAAGTAAACACCCCTGTTTTGCCCTTTTTAAAAATGTCTTTAATTTTTTTTCCATTAATAGAATACACTACGAAATGGACCGATTTAGATGACTCTGTCTTTAGTTCAACATTTAGTATTGCTTCTGTTTGAGGTAATGGATTAGGATACATTTTTAATTTACCTATTTCGTTATTCGTTTTATTTATAAACCTTGCGGACTGAGATACTGTTACTGGATTACTATGTATAACTAAACCTGGCACTTGAGATGGGTTACTTGTAGCGCAGGCATAAGTTCCATTAGACGTTGTAACAAGTGGGTTTCCAGATCCAGAAGGTGTCCAATTATAATTTGTAGCACCTCCAACATTAACTGAAAGCGTATTACCAGAAACCTGAGTAATCACATTACGCTGCGGTGCATAATAAAAATTTGTAGTACTAAAAATGCTATTATATGGAATAAGATCATCAAAATGCAAGCTATTATCTCTAACATTAATATGTGTTAATTCACTATCTACATCAGCAAAATTTGTTGGTAAGATTAAGTTTTCATAAAAATTACTTTTAGCATAACACAATCTCAAATTTAACATTGTAGATAAGTCTAGATCTCCTGTGATATTATTGTCTTGAACTATAAAATAATACATATTACTATAGGTTCCAGACATAACTAAATCACTAAGCCCTAAGTTTTGAACTCTAAAGTCTAATAGCGCCCTCATAGAAGATATATCCATAGTTTTTCCAGGTATAATAGGGTTGTTATATAAATACAAACGACTTAACTTAGTATTATTTCCTAGACTAAAATCTGTAAATTGGTTATTATGAGCAAAAGCTAACACCAAATTTGGCATATTAGAGATATCGAACGTTCCAGATATTTGGTTATCTTGAATTAAAAAGTATAGCATTTTATTATAAGTTCCTGACTGAGTAATATTGGATATTCCTAAGTTTTGAATTCTAAAATCAAGTAAATTTCGCATTGAAGAAATGTCTATAGATTTGCCTGATATTACTGGGTTATTATAAAAATAAAAACGTTGAAGCTCTGCTCCTGTTCCTAAATTAAAATCTGTGAATTGATTGTTATGGGCAAAAACAATAGTGATCTTAGGCATTTTTGACATGTCTAATGTACCTGTAAGATTGTTATCTTGAACTAATAAGTATCTCAAATTATTATAATCTCCAGACAGGGTTAATTGATTTAACCCTAATCCAACAGCTCTAAAATCTATTAATTCGCGCATTGCAGAAAGGTCTATAGTTTTACCAGAAATTATTGGGTTACTAGATATATTTATTCTTTGTAATGAGTTGTTAGAACCAAATATAATATCATTAAAGTTATTATTTTGAGCATTTAATATGGTTAAAGATGTCATTGAGGATATATCTAAAACCCCCGAAATGTCATTCTCTTTTAGATATAAATATTTAAGACCTGTTAAATTACTAAAAGAAGCTGGTAATGTTCCATTCAAGTTATTAGCTTGTAAATTAAGTCTTGTTACTCTGCAATTTGTAACTGTAACGCCTTCCCAATTTTCTATTGGTCCGGTTAACCAATTTGTACTATTAGTCCATGCTGGTCCATTAGTACTATTATACAAATCTATTAAGGCTTGACGATCACTTTCGTATCCACTAATAGTGTTTTCAAGAATAGCTAAGCTTATTGTGTTAACAAGTGTTACACCATCAACAATAATAGTATATTCTCCAACATCTACTGAGTTAAAATTATTTAAGACTAAATTTGCCGAGTTAGCTCCTAAAATATTAGCTCCATCCTTTGTCCATTGATAACTCGACCCAGTAATTGGTGACGACAAAGTGGTAGATGTCCCTTTAATAATTGTAATACTTGATATAGCTTCAGCTTGAACTCCTATATTTGGTGCACTTGGATCGCATTGCGAGTAACTGTTAGTTTGAATACATAGCGTAATGAATAGACATACGCATTTAAGTTTAAAGAATAGTTGTTTCATGATTTTAAGTTTTAATGATTAACTATACTTTATGTATTTTTAATAGTCAGGTTAACACAGTTTATAAAAAAAATTTAAATAACCTCAAATAACTTACCTGGCAAAGGCTTAACAACACCTTTTAATTCCATGTTTAAAAGTAAACCGGCCAGTTTATAGGTAGGCATATTACATTCTAGAGCAATAACATCTAATAGTTGTTTACTGTTAGCCTTTAAATAATTATAAATCATTTTTTCATTCTCATCAAGCTCTACAAATAATTGTTTTTGTACTAGTGGACGTTGCTCGGATTCTAATTGCCAATTAAGTAAATAAGGCACATCTAATGGCGTAGACAACAAATGTGCTTTTTGCTGTTTTATTAAATTATTACAACCCACACTTTGCGAATCTGTAGTACGACCAGGAACAGCAAAAACATCGCGATTGTAAGAATTAGCAATATCTGCTGTAACTAAACTACCTCCTTTTTCGGCACTTTCAATAACAATTGTCGCTTCGCTAATACCAGCAATAATACGGTTACGCTTTAAAAAGTTATTGCGATTAAAAGGGTCGCTACTCCAAAAATCGGTATAAAAACCACCATTGTTTTCAACCTCAGCAACATGTTTTTTATGGACTTTAGGGTAAATTTGGTTTAAGCCATGTGCTAAACAGGCTACGGTTTGTAATTTATTTTGTAAGGCTGCTTTATGTGCTGTAATATCTGTACCATAAGCAAATCCAGAGATAATAATTGGATTATATATAGCGAGTTCTTCAACTAATTTTTCACAAAACGCGATACCAGAAGTTGTTATTTTTCTGGCACCAACAATACTAATAATGTGTTTTTTATTAAGGTTTATGTGTCCGCTTTCAAATAATAAAATAGGACTATCTATACATTGTTTTAAACGTTCCGGATAGGTTTCAGAATTAAAGTAGTGTGTTTTAATGCCTTCGGTTTTAATAAAACGTAACTCTGCTTCGGCCGCTTCTAAATGGTTACTAGCAAATAAATCGGAAACAGTAATATAACCAATACCATCAATTTTTAATAAGTTTTGCTTTTTTTCTTTTAATACAGCTTCGGCAGAACCGCAATGTGCTATTAGTTTTTTAGCAGTAACATCTCCAATTTTGGGTACGTTTTGCAATGCTAAAGTATAAAGCAGCTCATTTTCTGTCATTTTATGTTTCTGATTTTGAGACTACAATAAAAGAATTTTAACGCTGTTAATAACTAATACGGCTTATATTTTATTCAGGTATAAAATTTTTTAACTTTGTTTTATGCAATTAGAACAATACATAAGCGATTTATTATACCGTTACGAATGTGTTACTGTGCCTAACTTTGGTGCCTTTTTATCGCAACGTGTTTCGGCTACAGTTCATGAGTCTACTAATGCGTTTTATCCGCCTAAAAAAAGTTTAACTTTTAACGAGCAGATACAAACAAATGACGGGATCTTAGTAAGATATATTGCAGATGTAGAGAAAATTCCTTTTGAAGCAGCCTCTAATAAAATTGAAAAACGTGTAAAGTCGTTAAAGTCTAATTTAACCGAAGGTGAAACACTTATTTTTGAAAATATTGGTGAATTAAAACTTAACAACGAACATAAAATTGAATTTAATCCAAGCTATCATTTAAATTATTTAACTGATGCTTTTGGCTTAGCACAATTTACATCTCCAGCTGTAAGTCGCGAAGTATACAAAGAAGAAGTTGAAGCAATTGAAAAGATTGTTCCTATTGCTGTTACACCAGAAAAACGTAACGCTAGACCATACTTAAAATATGCCGCTATTGCTTTAATAGCTTTAACTATTGGTGGTTTAGGAGGTTCTAAATATTACTTAAATGATGTTGAAGCGCATAACCAAATAGCTCAAGAAGAAGCAAATGCGCAATTAGATTCTAAAGTTCAAGAAGCTACTTTTATTATTAGTAATCCTTTACCTGCTATAACATTAAATGTGACTAAAAACACAGGTAATTACCATGTTGTTGCTGGTGCTTTTAGAGTTGAAGAAAACTCTGATAAAAAAGTAGAGCAATTACAAGCACAAGGTTATAAGGCCAGAAAAATAGGTACTAATAGATTTGGTTTACATCAAGTTGCTTACGATAGCTATACCAATAGAAGCGAAGCACTTCAAGCACTTAATACAGTTAGACAGAATGGTAACCGCGATGCTTGGTTATTGGTAAAAAAGCTAAACTAATTCTTAATCTTTTTTTAATAAAATGGAAAAATCTCGGCAGAATATTTTTCTAAATTAATTATTGAAAATAACTATTCTAAAGACGCATTGTTAAAGACAATTGATTTAAACTCTTTTAATTCTGAAGAGCAAAAAAATATCAATCAAAAAATAGATTTTGCCTTTACAAGATTAGCTACTACTTTAGCACTAGAAGACAAAATTTTTTACTTCTTTTTTCCTTTTGGAAAAACTACAGGTTTCGTTTCTAACGAATATGAAAAAAATCAAAGAAAATCCTTTTCATCACTAGGATCCGCTAAAAAGGAAAAAGAACGTCGCTTTTATGCTTTATTAGGCATTTTATGTTACTTAATGATACTGATGATCATTGGAGTTTTTTCGTTTTAATTCTTAATATTTCTTAAAAATTAAGGCTGAAAATCTAAATCGGATTACCTTTGCATTTTTAAATGTGATATGATTGTGATATTCTGAATTTATTTTCAGTATTTCATGTTAAAAAGATACGATTTCCGCTTTCTCGGAAATAAAAAATAATAGTTTTTTTATGGAAGCAAAAACTGCTAAAGACTCAAGAACAATAATGACAGATATGGTTTTACCAGGTGAAACCAATCCTATTAATAATTTATTTGGTGGTGAATTACTAGCAAGAATGGACCGTGCTGCAGGTATTAGTGCACGACGCCATTCAAGACGTATTGTAGTGACTGCTTCGGTAAACCACGTTGCTTTTAATCGGGCCATACCTTTAGGTAGCGTTGTTACTGTAGATGCTAAGGTTTCCAGAGCTTTTAAAAGCTCTATGGAGGTTTATATTGATGTTTGGACAGAAGATAGAGAATCTGGCATTAAAGCTAAGGCAAATGAAGCTATTTATACTTTTGTTGCTGTAGATGAAACCGGAAGACCTGTGCGTGTTCCTGAATTAAAACCTGAAACAGATTTAGAAATAGAACGTTTTGAAGGTGCTTTAAGGCGCAAACAATTAAGTTTAGTCTTAGCTGGTAAAATGAAACCTAATGACGCCTCTGAATTAAAAGCTCTATTTGAGTAAAATTATACTGTTTTAAACGTTTCTAATTTTAAGTAGTCTTAGTAGTATACTAAACCCTTAATATTATGAGAGCTTTTTTAACACTACTATCGTTATTTTTAATTATAAATCTTACATCGTGTGCTACTCGTGTTGTAGAGAGACCAGCAAAAACTATTGTTGTTAAAACACCACCTAGGCATTATAAAATAGTTAAAGTAAAAGGTAAACGTTATTATTTTTGGAATGGGAAGCATTATAGAAAAACACGTAAAGGCTATATTGTAGTAAGAGTATAAAACTAGTCGTTATAAAATTTTTAATCTGCAAAACCAGTATACTCAATTTTAAATTGATTCGCTACTGGTTTTGTAATTGTTACCCAATAACCACCACCTTCTGTGCGCCAATTGTATTGAATAGTATCTAATTTTTTTTCGTTCCTACTAACCATAAGTACGCTAGACCAAATATAATCTTCTTTATCTTCTTGGTTTATTGTTTCTTTTTTAAGCCCATTATGACCTGGAAATATTAAAGATAGAGGAATATTATAGCTGGCTTTAGCAATATAAAATGCTTCATGCCAATTCTTAGTGGGCAATGTAATCGTTTCTTCTGTACCTTCATGAAAATCAGGGTCTGTAGGGTTTTCTTTAAACGATATATTAGAATGTACTTCTTTTAACCTGTTAATATAATCTTTTATTGGTTCTTCTTTTATTGGCATAGCAAATGGAGAAAGAAACCCACTAAATACATAACCAGTCACACCATTGTATATAACCTCCATCATACTACCATGAATATTTTCGACAGTTAAATTTGCTGTGTAAATAAGAGATTTTTGTTTTACTTTTTCTCCAAAAGGTATCGTTAAAATTTTTTCGCTATTTAAATTATCAGATTTTCGAAGTAATAAGCCATTAGGTGCTAAAACATAGAAATAGGCATTTGCTAAGTCTTTTTCTTGAATCTCTGTAATACTATCTAAAGGATCTTTTTCTTTTTGAGGTATTTGATTTAATTCTTCTATATTCTCAATTTTTTGGGTTTCATTTTTACAACCAAAAAAAAGAATACAAGTAATGACTATTGATAATAGTGTTGCTTTTTTCATTGAATTACATAAAATAATGAAACTTATTTATTACATTTTATAGATCCAACTCGCAGGGTTTTGCGTTCCATTGTCTTTATAAATACTAAAACGCAATAAACTTTCTCCTGTTGCAGGGTTAGTGAATACTTCACCAATGTCTTGTTTAGTAGTTACTTTATCACCTTCCTTAACATAGATTTTTCCTAAGTTTTTATATACGGTAATATAATTTCCGTGTTTTATTAGAATTGTAGGATTACTACGTTTTTGCTTAATAATTTTCATAACTTTTCCTGCAAAAACAGCGCGTACTTTAGCATTTTTCTCAGTAGAAATTCTAACACCGTTACTATTAATTTTCACAGTTCTGTCTATAGGTGATGGTTGCTTCCCGTAACGCATTTTAACAATGCCTTTTTCTACCGGCCAAGGTAATTTACCTTTATTACTTAAAAAGTCTTTAGCAAGCGCCTTAGCTTCTGCTGTTAACGCAAAACTTCTTGAAGCTGTTTTCGTTTTCTTTACTCCAGATTTTTTATTAGACTTTGCAATAGCCTCTTTAATGATTTTATCAATTTGACGGTCAATTTTTCTAGCTTCGTTTTGTTTCTTCTTTATTTGAGCCGAATACTTACTTAAATCTTTTTTAATAGCGCTCATGATTTTCTCATGTTGCTTACGCTCTTTTTCTAAAGCCTTTTTTGCTATTTTATTTTCAGCAATAAGTTTTTTCTTAGCCTCTTGTTTAACCAATAATTCTTGATTACTTTTTTGCAAGGCCTTTGTTTTTTCTCTTATATTATCACCTTGCTTTTTTTGGTAATCTGCATATTGATTAAGATACTGGATACGTTTATATGCTTGTTTAAAGTTACTTGAAGATAATAAAAACATCACACGGCTTTGCTTGTTCTTATTTTTGTATGATTTCCTAATCATACTCGCGTAATTATCTTTTAAAAGTTTTAATTCTTCTCTATTTGCAGAGATTTTTTTTTGATTATTATTAATCTCACGTGTCAATAAATTAGCTTGTTGATTTGTAACTTTTATCAAGTTTTGCCTAACACGAACCTTATAATTTAAATCTTCAATTAAAGTTATTTGAGATTTCTGTTTAGATTTATTAGAATTTAATAACGAATTAATTTTATTAATCTCACGTGTTAATTCTAAACGTCTTGTTTCAAGCTCTTTTTGCTTTCCGTTTTGGGCAAAAGAAAAGAAAATGTTTAACAAGCATAAACATAAAATAGTATATGTTTTTTTACTAAGCATTATTTAAGTTCTATTTCTTTATATCCAGATGGGATAGTAAATGGAAAACGTAAATCTCCATTTAATGATATGTTTTTTAAATCTAAGTTTATAAGCAATTGCTCTTCTTTCTCTACAGCAATAACTCTTATTTTTTCTGGTAAAATTTCGCTATCTACTGTTTGGTATGCTTCGTAATTTACTTCTAAATGGCGTACCTCTTTTTCTTGAGAAATTTGTTGCGAATCCATTTTAAAATGTGATGGATTTATTAATAAAAATAATTCGAATAATTCTTGTTGTTGTTTAGGCTGCAATAAATACGATTTTTCAAAAGTTGATGCGATATAATCTTTTGCATTTACATTATAAACTGGTTCTCCCAGAATCATGTTTTGCACTTTTTTAAAATCTAACTCTGTTCCTAACATATTACTTAAATAACTAAAGTCACCATCAAAATAACTACCGTCTAATTTATTGTAGAATGCTACTCTATCTGGTGTAATAATGGCTCTTACAATTCCTAACTTACTAATCCATATGGTTTTATCTTTTTCCATACGCATAGACACAGAAAATGATTGCGATTTTTGGCCTTGAATGGTTTCTATTTTTAAACGCGAAGCCATTGTTTTAAATTTGGATACGTTTTTATCTATATTCTTAACAATACTTTTTGCCGAAGCATTAGTATTTAATTCGCCATTTGATGTTACCGTTTTAGTCGATTTACAGCCAACAAAAGAAAATATAAATATCGAAAAAAAGAAAAAGGACTTATTGAAGTAATTCATTTAATTTGAGAGTTCTAACTTTTTAGCTTTATCACTAAACGTTTTTGCCTTTGTTAAATTGTTTACAGATTTATAGGCTTTACTAAGTTGTTTATAAAAATCTAACTCCATTTTAGTATTATCAATAATGTAATCTAAACCAGCTTCTAAACTATCGACAGCTTCTTGTCCACGATTTAAATTATTTAATGCAACACCATTTATAAGATATAAAACAGGTTGAGATGGATATTTTTCTAATGCCTCATCACTTTTCTCTTCTGCTATTTTATATTGCTTTAAATCTATACGTAGTAGTAAAATATTACGCAATACAGAAAAATTATCAGGCTCTACATCTTGCGCTTTTATATAGTATTCTAATGCTTTTGCATTATCTTTTTTAAGTAAATAGTATTGTGCAATTTCTGCTAATGTTTTTACATCTGCAGTGTTATCTGTAATTTCTGAAGTTATAGCTACTAAATCTTTTTCGTATTGAGGGTTTTTTCCAACAAACTGAATAAAATCTGCTAATACTTTAAGTTTAGGTTCTGCTTTAATTTTACGACTATTTAATACTACTTTCATAGACTTAATAGCATTCTCTGCTTGATTATCGTCTAAGTAAAATTTATAGAGTGCCAAATGGACTAATTGCGATTCTGGGTTTATTTCTAAAAGCTTTTTTGCAGTCTCAAAAGCCTTGTCTTTATCATTATTCTCACTATATCTAAAAATAAGAGCTAAATAATTTTTTTCGGCATCTGGATTTTTATCTACTCGATCTTCTAAGTTTCTTATCTGAGCTTTTTTACGTCCTGTAGCATTATAAATTTGATTTCTTAATCGGTCTCTTGCATCTGTAATTCCAAACTCTTCATCTAATTCATCTAAAACTTTTAAAGCGCCTTTATAATTTTTAGTTCGTACATAAATTGAAGCTAAATCCTCTTTATAATCTGGATGGAATTTAACTAATTGCTTCACTGTTTTTATTGCTTTATCGTAATTTTTTTGTTGCGCATAAGCCTCATACAATTCGTCTAAAAACCATTCATTATCTGGTTCTTTTTTTACCGCTTGTTTTAATACATCTTCAGCAGCACCAAAGTTTTTTAACTTATTATAATTCTTTCCTAATTCGAAATATAAAATCGCTTCAGAATCATCAATATCTATACATTTTTGAAGTGCAATTACTGCCTTGTCATAGTTTTCTATGCCTTTCTGTTTTAATGCTTCATAAAATAACTCTTGGTATTCGTCTGATACATTTCCCAAATCATCTTGAGGCACATCATTAAAATCTACTTGCGCAAAGTTTAGTTGTGGGAAAAGAAATGTTCCTATAGTAAAAGTTAATATGTATAGTTTTTTTTTCATATCTATTTCCCTTGAAAAAGGGAATCTTAATGTATTATCAAGATAAAGCAATATTTATACCAAATTAGTTCAAATAAATTCATAAGATTCTTGCCTTTGCAAGAACTTGGTTATTCTAAAACAGAATAATCTCCAATACTTATTTTGGTGAATTTCCCATCGTATCTAACATGATTGCCAATCATAGCGTCCTCTAAATTAGCGTTTTTTATTGTAGTTTCATTCTGAATTAAGCTATTTTTAACTGATGAGTCTTCAATAACACAATTGTTTCCAATAGAAACATTAGGGCCGATAGAACTATTTTTTATCACTACATTCTTACCAATATAACATGGTTCTATAATATTTGAATCAATATTTCTAATAGAATCTGAAAGCAATTGTTCCTCTCCATCAGCTTTTAAAAAGCCTAACATACGTTGATTTGTCTCTAGAGTAACTGCTTTATTACCACAATCCATCCATTCGCTAACTTCGCCTGTTTTGAATACTTTACCATTTGCCATCATGCCTTTAATACCATCATTAATTTGGTATTCGCCACCATTAATAATATTATTATCTAGTACTTTTTGTAACTCTCCTTTTAATACAGAAACATCTTTAAAGTAATAGATTCCAATTACTGCTAAATCACTTACAAATTGTTCTGGCTTTTCAACCAATTCAATAATCTCTTGATTATTATTAAGTTTAACAACACCGTAAGCTTCTGGTTTATCTACTTGTTTTACCCAAATTACTGCATCTGCTTCAGGGTCCAAATTAAAATCGGCACGAATTAAAGTGTCTGCATAAGCAATAACAGCAGGTCCTGATAAAGAGTCTTTAGCACACATAATGGCATGACCAGTACCTAAAGGTTGATCTTGACGATAAATAGAGGCCTTAGCTCCTAAACCTTTTGCTAAATTTTCTAAACTTGTTACTACATCATCACCAAACCATGCTGGATCTCCTAAAACAAAAGCTATTTCGTCTATAGGCTCATTTAAAACCTTTGCAATATCTTTTACTAAACGATGCACTATTGGTTGCCCTGCTACAGGAATTAATGGTTTTGGTACTGTTAAACTATGTGGGCGCAGTCGAGAACCTCGTCCTGCCATTGGTACAATAATCTTCATATTTAATGCCTGTTTTGTCAGGTATATTTTTAATTAAACTCTATTTTTTTAGATTCTTCGCTATGCTCAGAATGACAACTCTATTTATTTAACTCCAGTACTTCCAAAACCTCCTTCTCCACGAGCTGTTTCAGACAATATTTCTACTTCTTTCCATTCTGCTCTTTCATGTTTTGCTATAACTAACTGCGCAATTCGCTCACCATTTTCTATTATGAAATTTTCAGAAGATAAGTTAATTAATATCACTCCTATTTCTCCTCGGTAGTCGGCATCTACAGTTCCAGGCGCATTAAGCACTGTAATTCCTTTTTTAGCAGCTAAACCACTTCTTGGTCGCACTTGTGCTTCTATACCAATAGGAAGCTCTAAAAACAGTCCTGTAGGCACTATTTTACGCGCCATTGGTTCTAATATTATACTATCTTGAATATTTGCTCTTAAATCCATTCCAGCAGACGCTATGGTTTCGTAATGCGGTAATGCGTGATTAGATTTGTTAATTATTTTTATTTGCATACTATCTTTTTAACAACTGTTTTAATTCTTTTTTTTCAAACTGAAAAACAAGGCCTAAAAATACGATTAATGATGCAATTCCCACGAAATAATTCCCTCTAAAATAGTAGAAATATAGTATTGAGAATACTGTTGAAAGTCCTAGATATAAACTTATCTTTTTCAAATTGTATGGAACAGGATAATACTTTCTTCCAAAATAAAAAGATAAAAACATCATAACTGCATAAGCTGCAAGAGTTGCTACCGCTGAGCCTTTGAAACCAATTTTAGGAATCAAAATATAATTTAAAACTAATGTTATTATTGCACCTAAGACTGAAATATAAGCACCAAACTTTGTACGGTCTGTAATTTTATACCAAACGGATAGGTTATGGTAAATTCCCAAACAAAAATTTGCTAATAAAATTAATGGCACAATCCACATTGCTTCATAATAAGCTTCGCTTCTAATAATATATGGTTTTAAAACATCTGCAAACACAACAACGCCTAAAAGAATCACAGAGCCAAAAGCCACAAAAAACTCTAAAATTTTTGCATAATTTTTTTGTGGGTTTTCGGATTTAGAATGGCTAAAAAAGTATGGTTCAATACCCAAACGAAAAGCCGTAGCAAACAGCGTCATGAATAAAGCTAGTTTATAACATGCAGAATACATACCTATTTGATCGTCTGCAATATTCGCAGGCAGCAATTCTTTTAAAAGAATACGGTCAAAAGTCTCATTTATAGAATAAGCTACTCCAGCAATCAATACTGGCAATGCATAACGCATCATTTTTTTCCATAATACTGAATCAAATTTAAATTTGATTTTAGTATAAAATGGAAGTAAAAGTAATAATGTAACTGCACTTGCTATAACATTAGAAATGAAAATGTAACTAATTTCAAAATCAGGTTTGTAAATACTCTCAAAAACAGAACTCTCTTTTGCTAAATCTTTTAAATACAATAGTAAAAAAACATTTAAGCCTAAATTAATAGCTACGTTTGTAATCTTTAAAATTGCATAACGCATAGGCTTTGCTGTGGCTCGTAGCCAAGCAAAAGGTATAATCACTAAAGCGTCTAACAATAGAATAATAAAAACTAAGTTTAAATATTTAAGTTCTATATCTATTAATGATGAAATTTGATCACGAAATAGAAATGCAAATCCTAGTAAAGTAAATGAACTAATAATTAAAGAAATAGCAGATGTACTGGTTGTTTTTTGTTGGCCTTCTTCCTTATTGAAAAACCTGAAAAAGGCTGTTTCCATTCCATAAGCTAAAACAACATTAAAAAGAACAAAATAAGCAAAGATGAATGATACGCGTCCATACTCTGCTCTTGAAAGCACAGATGGATCTGTATATAACGGCACTAAAATAAAACTCAACATTCTAGGCAGCACAGTCGCTAAACCATAAATAAATGTTTGCTTAAAAAGAGATTTTAATCCGCTCAATAGTATTTGTAAATATTTTCTCTAAATGTATTGATTTTGTAAGACCTAAAAAAGTTTAAACTTAGTTTATCTTTTTCGGTGGCCCATCTGGATAATACACTCCTTCTTTTTCAATAAGTTTTTCAATAAGAAAATACTTTGTATAGCCACTTTCAATATAGCTTACAACACATTCATTGGGTCTTAAGTCGAAAGGGAAATCTTCTTGAGGTACATTAGGGTTTAGTGAACCATCATTTAATTTTGGTTTAGTAAGTAGCGCTGTATGTATTGCTCTTCCTTTTTCTAAATTAGCAGACATACCTCTAAAGTATACTTTCTTTATCTCTGCATTTGTATTACTTTCTAAATTAGGCAAATACAAATTGGCTCCACTACTACCATATTTAATAGCTGCATTCCATATTTGAAAATAAGGTTTTGTAAATTTTAAACTCGTTTCAACTTCAACTGGCAATTTATGGGCTCTTTTTGCAGCAGTGCATTGAAAATTTATAGTTATAAAAGCCAATAATAATAGTATTGTAATTGGTTTTAAAAATTTCATGTTTAGTAACTTTTTCGGGGTCTCTTTTAGTCTTTATTTTGTCTAGGTGCTTGACTTGGCAAATACTCGCCAGGTTTTTCGACTAAATTGTTCATTTTATAATATTTAGTTTCTCCATTAACGATATAACTTATTACGCACTCATTATCTTTTAATTGAAATGGAAACGTATCTTGGTTATTTGGTAATGTATTGCCATACTCTGCATTTGGTTCATTACTCATTATTATATCTTTAGTTTTATCTTTAAGAGTTACAAAATATGCACCTTTACCAACTAATATCCTTCCTGTGAGGTTTCTAAAATATACCGTTTCAACAGGGTAATTACTTTTATTGATAAGGTTTGGGAAATATACGTTAAAACCTGTGCCTCCGGATTTTTCTCCAGCTGCCCATTTTGTATAATAAGGAGCTTTAACTACAATATCTGATTGAAATTCTATTTTTTTTTCTTCCATTTTAACACCTTTCTTAGAACTTGAACATTGCATTAATAATATCAAGCTAAAACATGCTAGTACTAGTATTATATATGTTTTCATGTAAATTATATATTAGATTTATAAAGATAGAAAATCAAAATCTATTCCATAAAAAAGCCTCATTCAAAATGAATAAGGCTTTTATATTATTATCATTCTGTAATAAATACAGAATAACTGATATTAGTTATTTAAAGCTTCTGCACTTTTTAATAATTTGACTTCTCGATGCTATGTCTAATTATTAAGAGCTTCTGCGCTTTTTAATAATTTGACTTCTCGATGCTTCGTCTAATTATTAAGAGCTTCTGCACTTTTTAATAATTTGACTTCTCGATGCTTCGTCTAATTATTAAGAGCTTCTGCACCTCCAACAATTTCTAAAATCTCATTAGTAATTGCTGCTTGACGTGCTTTGTTATAAGTTAATTTTAATTGATCTCTCAATTCTGTGGCATTATCTGTTGCTTTATGCATCGCAGTCATTCGTGCACCATGCTCACTTGCAAAACTATCTCTAATACCTTTATATAATTGAGTCTTTAAAGACTTAGGGATTAATTGTTCTACAATTTCTAATTTAGATGGTTCAAAAATATAATCTGAATTTGCATCTGCTTCTCCTTCTATAGGTACAATTGGTAAAAACTGTTCAGTCATTACTTCTTGAGTAGCAGCATTTTTAAACTTATTGTATACAATTTCAATTTTATCGAAATCTCCTTCAACAAATTTATCCATTAACATCTCTGCTATTGCAGCTACGTTATCGAACGTTAAATCATCAAAAACTTCACTTTTATTAGCAATAACAACACCTTGCTTTTCGAAAGCATCATTAGATTTTTTTCCAATAGCAAGAACAGACACTTTTTTACTAGCATAAACATTGCTAATTAAGTTTTGTGTTTGTTTAATAATGTTAGAATTAAAAGCACCACATAAACCTCTGTTAGATGTGATTGCTACAATTAACACATTATTTACTTCACGTTGAGTAGAAAACTTACTTCCAGAATCTGCATCTAAAGTTGCACTTAAACTCTGTAAAAGCTCAGTTAACTTATCTGCATAAGGACGCATTGCTGTAATAGCATCTTGTGCCTTCTTTAGCTTTGCAGCAGATACCATTTTCATGGCACTAGTAATCTGCATCGTTGAAGATACTGAAGATATTCTATTACGTATTTCTTTTAAATTAGCCATTCTTTATATTATAAAGACTCTTCGACAAGCTTAGAGTGACATTAGTTTAATAATTCTAATTTAAAGTTATGAGCAAAAAAAATTCTTAACTCATAACTTTAATTTTTTTATGCTCTGTATTTAGCTGAAAGGTCTTTACATACAGTTAATAATGTATCTGTAACCTCATCAGTTAATTTTCCTGCTTTTAAGGTATCTAAAACACCTCTGTGTTTAGCATTTAAGAATTCAATGAAATCTCTTTCGAATTCTTTAATTTTATTTACAGGAACGTCTTTTAATAAGTTTTTAGATCCAGCATAAATAATTGCTACTTGATCTTCAACTGTAAACGGATCGTTTTGACCTTGCTTTAAGATCTCTACGTTACGCTTTCCTTTTTCAATTACATTTAAAGTAACGGCATCTAAATCTGAACCAAACTTAGCAAACGCTTCTAATTCACGGAACTGTGCTTGATCTAATTTTAATGTACCAGATACTTTTTTCATTGATTTAATCTGAGCGTTACCACCAACACGAGATACAGAAATACCTACATTAATTGCCGGACGAACACCAGAGTTAAATAAATCTCCATCTAAGAAGATTTGTCCATCTGTAATAGAAATTACGTTAGTTGGAATATAAGCTGAAACGTCTCCTGCTTGTGTTTCAATAATTGGTAAAGCTGTTAAAGAACCACCACCTTTTACGATTGGTTTTAATGACTCTGGTAAGTCATTCATTTCTTTAGCAATATCATCATCATTAATCACCTTTGCAGAACGCTCTAATAATCTTGAGTGTAAGTAGAATACATCACCTGGATATGCCTCACGTCCTGGTGGTCTTCTTAATAATAAAGATACCTCACGGTAAGCAACGGCTTGTTTTGATAAATCATCAAATACAATTAAAGCTGGTCTACCAGTATCTCTAAAGTATTCCCCAATAGATGCTCCAGTCATTGGTGCATATACTTGCATTGCAGCAGGATCTGATGCATTTGCAGCTACTATTGTTGTGTAAGCTAAAGCTCCTTTTTCTTCTAAAGTTTTAGCAATGTTTGCTACTGTTGAAGCTTTCTGTCCAACGGCAACATATATACAATATACAGGTTCTCCTGCATCGTAAAATTCTTTTTGATTTAAGATCGCATCAATACAAACAGTTGTTTTACCAGTTTGACGGTCACCAATAACCAACTCACGTTGTCCTCTACCTACTGGAATCATTGCATCAATTGCTTTAATTCCTGTTTGTAATGGTTCTGTTACTGGTTCTCTATAGATAACTCCAGGTGCTTTACGCTCTAAAGGCATCTCATATGTATCACCAGAAATAGGTCCTTTACCATCAATTGGGTTACCTAAAGTATCTACTACACGACCTACAATACCTTCACCTACTTTAATAGATGCGATACGAGATGTACGTTTTACTGTAGAACCTTCTTTAACTCCTGTAGATCCTCCTAATAATACAATACCTACATTATCTTCTTCAAGGTTAAGTACAATACCTTCTAATCCACCTTCGAATTCTACTAATTCTCCGTATTGAGCGTTAGCTAATCCGTAAGCACGTACAATTCCATCACCTACAGTTAATACTGTTCCAACTTCGTCTAGAGAAGCACTAGCTTCAAAACCTGAAAGTTGTTGTTTTAAGATTGCTGATACTTCAGCTGGTTTTACTTCTGCCATCTTATTATTTATTTAGATATAAATATCTTAGTTTAATGTAAATTCTCTTTTAATTTTATTTAGCTGATTTGAAATACTAGCATTGTATTGTAAATCGCCAATTCGTAGAATAAAACCACCTAAAATGTCTTCATCTACAATATTTTCTACTGCTACTTCTTTTCCAGTTAATTCTTTTGCTTTAGCTAAAACCTTAGCTTTTAAATCATCTGTTAAAGGTATAGCCGTTGTAACTGTTGCTACTTCAATTCCTTTAGAAGCATCATATAATTCGTTGAATTTTGATGCTACATTACCAATAATATCGATCCTCTTATTAGAAATAAGTGTATCTATTAAATTACCAGTTAATGCATTAGTTCCTTTAAAAATCTCTAATAAAGATGATTTTTTAATTGAAGGACTAATTACAGGACTTTGAAGCATATCGCTTAAGTCTTTATTTTCGGCAATAGTATTCGTTATTAGCTTCATATCGCTATTTACAGCATCTGCTGAATTTTGATCGTTTGCTATACTTAATACTGCTTTTGCGTAACGTATTGCTGCTCTTGCTCCTGCCATTTCTATGTCTTAGTTAAGTTTTGCATCACCTAACATAGACTCAACTAATGCAAGCTGCTTGTCTTTATTAGATAATTCTTGACGTACTACTTTTTCTGCGATATCTACAGATAAACCTGCTACATGACTTTTTAATTCTGCCATAGCCGCTTTCTTTTCGCTTTCGATTGCTGCTTGCGCTTGCTCAATCATCTTGCTAGCTTGTGCTTGCGCTTCATCTTTAGCGTCTGAAATCATTTTATTTTTCATCTCACGAGCATCTTTTAACATTGCTTCACGCTCTGCACGTGCTTCTTGTAAAATACGTTCGTTATCTGCCGTAAGGTTTTCCATTTCTTTACGCGCATTTTCAGCTGAAGCTAAAGCATTTTTAATACCTTCTTCACGGTCGCTTACTGCGCCTAAAATTGGTTTCCAAGCAAATTTTCTTAAAATCACTAGTAGGAAAATGAACGTTACTGCCGTCCAAAATACTAATCCAAATCCAGGTGTAATTAAATCCATTTCTTTGTTCTTTTTTAAATAACTTAAATTTTAAAAAATACTGAAGTAACCAACCGTTACTTCAGTATTTTTTGTGTTTTTACCCTTGTAAGAAAGCAACAACAACACCAAATAGTGCTACCGCTTCTACGAAGGCTGCTAAAATTAACGCAGAAGATTGAATCTTTCCGTGCATTTCAGGTTGACGTGCCATAGCTTCCATAGCAGATCCACCAATTTTACCAATACCAACACCAGCTCCAATAGCTGCTAAACCAGCTCCAATAGCTGCAATTCCAGTAATAGTCATAGTTATAAAATTTAAATTAATTAATGATGTTCTTCTTCTGTTGCCATACCAAAATAAAGGGCAGACAATATTGTAAATATATATGCTTGTATTGCCGTTACAATAATTTCAATAACCGTAATAAACAATGAGAATGCTACAGATACTGGTGCAATTGCAACCGACTTAAATACGAATATTAATGACATTAATGCTAAGATAATTACGTGTCCTGCTGTAATGTTAGCAAACAAACGAATCATTAAAGAGATAGGTTTTACAAACATCCCGATAATTTCTATAGGCATTAAAAATATTTTCATTGGTACAGGAACGCCTGGCATCCAAAAGATATGTTTCCAGTAGTTCTTATTACCACTTAATGTTGTAATGATAAATGTAAAAATGGCTAGCGTAAAAGTAAACGCAATGTTACCACTTAAGTTAGCACCATTTAATATTGGAATTAATCCAAAAATGTTATTAATCCAAATAAAGAAAAAGATGGTTAATAGGTAAGGCATGTATCTTTTATACTTATGCTCTCCAATCATTGGCTTTCCAATTTCGTCTCTAACAAATACTACTAATGGCTCTACAAATCCAGCTAATCCAGTTGGCACTCCATCTTTAGATTTTTTATAGCTTCTTGCTACCGATAAAAAGATAAACAATAATACTGCTACAGAAACCCACATCATGAATACGTTTCTTGTAATTGAAAAATCTAAAGGCTTCTTAGCATTTGTTGGGTGATGTTCTGCATCGAAAGCTACTGAAGATGCTCCAGCATCTAATTGGTATATTTTTTCATGCAGCTTTACAAATTTACCTCCGTTTTTCTCAACTATAGTATGGCCTTCGTCATCATGGTGAAATTCGCTAGAAGAAAAAGTAGTTAATCCATTATCTGTCCATAATATAATAGGTAGAGATAATGATACTGGTTTTCCTTTCCAATCCCACAAATGAAACTCGTGAGCATCTTTTACGTGATGTAAAATCATTGACTTAGCATCGAATGGCGCATCGTCGCTAACTGGTTTATCTTCAGAAGCAAAACCTACAAATGAGACTGCTAAAAATAGTGTTGAAAATAATACTGTTCTAAAAGTGTTCAATATCATGCTGTATTAATTAAAAATACCTTGCTTTAAATTTTGTGCAAATGTACACACATTTAATGAATTGGCAAACTATATTTAAATGATTATTTACAGCCTTTTTTTGTCTTGTTTTCTTAGGCCAAATATTCAACCAATTACTACAGTTAAAAACGGTTGATATTATTCTATTTAACTGCAATTATTACTCAAAATAATAATTTTAATAATTACTTTTTTTGAAGAAATCTTGTTACAGAATACACCTCGAAAGCCAAGAATAGAAAGTAAGGTATAAAGAAATTTGCAAGATCGTAACCCTTTTGCTCTGGTTTAGATAAAATCCATGGTAGCAAAAACACCATTACTAATATCATTTTTAAAAGCATTCCTAATATAAAGGTATTAAACACTTCTTTCTTGCCAATAGAATCTCTATAATTAATTAAGGAGTAAATAATAGCAATTGTAATAATATGGAATAAATAAATATGCCATAAAGGAAAAAACAACAGTACTTCTTTTGCAAAATGATAATTTAAGTAACTATGAATACCAAATAATAATGCACTTATAACTATAAGCTGAATAAGGAAGTTTGCTTCTCTTTTTTTAAAAAGGTCATTCATTTATTTATCGTCTTTAGAAACTAAAATGATACGTCTTATAACATAATATATTGAAATGATTACAGATAGTAATGTTAGTACTAATGTGAAAAGATTATTTTCATTAGGATACTTGTCATCTAACTTTACACCTATAAAAGTGCCAATAGCTATAATAGCAATCATTTGGATAACTAAGCCTGAGTACTTAGCGTAACTATTTAAGTTGTTTGGGTTTTGAGTCACTTTTTGTTGTTGATTTCATAACACATGACACATTAAAGGTTGCTCCTGGATCTACGGCCAGTTTTTCAGTAACAACTTCTCCTTCAATAACTGCAGATGCTTTTAAAGTTAAAGTTCCTGTTAAATTTAATTTTCCAGAAAACTTACCTTCTACATAAGCATTACCACTTTGTAACGAACCATTAATTTCTCCTGTTTTTCCAACGACTACTTTTCCTGGTGTTTTAACATCGCCTTCAACATAACCATCTATCCTTATATCACCTTCACTTATAAAAGAGCCAACAATTTTAGTGCCTTTGGCAATAAGGTTTTGAACTGAAGTACTACTCGTTTTACTTTGGTCTACTTTGGTTTTTTTATTCTCAGAAAACATGGCGCTATTAATTTTATTGATTGGTTATATAAGATTCGAGGTTTTTATGAATTTGTAGTATTCTATAATTTTCGGTAGCAATACCAAAAGATGGTTTAGTAATTTGTGAACGTTCAATAGGTTCGAATAAATCTGTAAATCCTTTAGAACTTTCAATACTCCTTAATCCATGTACAACTACAAATGTTGTTTCTGGACTATATACATCTATAGATGTTGACATTCTATTATATCCCATTTTTTTTATGGCCTTATCTAGAATGTCTTTATAATCTTTTAATTCTGATTCTGTCGCATTTACAAAACTAAAAACAACTTTGCAGCTTGTTAGAGTTGTATCATCTACAAATTCTGGACTTTTAATGTTTTTTAAAGACTTGTCTAAAATCATTTGTGCTTGAAGACCTTCTGTTGTATTAGCATAAGCAACAGCAAGTTTATTAAGTGATTTCTCGTATTCATTAAAACCATAAAGTCTCCCTATTGCAAAGGTTTTTAATAGTTCGAATTTTGGAACAATGTCATCGCCTTCGAAATTAGTAATGTGTTTCTCACAGTCTTTAATAACTTGTGCAAACTCTTGTTTTTCAAATAACTTATAAACACCTTCATAGATACTTTCTACACTATTTTCATCTTTTTCAAGAGCCAATTCTGGATTACTTAAAATACTAGCATATCTAGATTCTGGATAATTAGATATAATTTCGCTTTTTAAAATATTAGCTTCTGCTTCACGTCCTAAAACCTCATATATTTTTAACAAATTATATTTAGAAGGTAAAACCAATCGTTCTTCTGGTTGGTTATTTAAAAGCGCTTGAAACTTGTCTTTAGACAATTCATATTCCTTAAATTTTTCCTTATAAATTAATCCTAATTGATAGTATGCGTAATTACGATCTCTAACCAATTCGTTAATTTTATCTTCTTCTTTAGGAATTTTATCTAAATAGTATTTAACATCAAATAATTCACTTTCTGATATTGGTTCTTCACTACCATCAGCTGAATTAGCAATCGCAATTCCTGTTTTACCATTAGAAGACCATCTCCAATTATCTTTTAGTTCTCTTTCTCCCCAAATACGTAAAAACTCATTTTTTCCATAAGCTACCGTTTGGTCATTATAAAAATAAAATGCTGATGCATTAGGCGTAGAACCTGCTGGCTTAATAAAATTACTATTACTTGTATTACCTGCATTATTAGTAACTAAACCTTGCTTTTGTGCAGCAATTTCTTGACGTTCTTTTTCAGCTTCGGCCTCGGCTTTTAATTTAGCGACGTGTTTTTCAAAGTAGTCTAACCTATCTACTTTAGACATAGCAACTAAATTTAAAATACTATCATTTGTTTCTGCTACACCTTCGTAATAAATTACATCATCTAGGTTCTCTCTCTTTCGTTTTAAAACTCTATAAGGCTTACTGTTCTCAACCATTTTGGTCATTGTGCTATCAAAATAAGCACCAGCCATTTTATAGTTGTTTTTATCGAAGTTCATGTCACCAAGCGTTTCGTAATTTCTAGCAACTAATATTTTATCTTGAGAATTAGTACGAAGTGATTTATTATAATAAGCTGTTGCTAAAGAATCATTCTTATTTGTTAGATAATACTGCGCAATCTGGTGGTATATTTTATCTAAAAAAGGTCTGTTTTCTCTGTCTTCCTCTAACTTAGTAAGATGTTCTATAAATGCTAATTTATCACCGTTTTCAAAATCGAAATTTTTTGCTTTTTCAACATGTGCATTAATTAAATATTTACGTGGAATTTTTCTGTTTAAATCTATAACTCTATCAAAAGCTATGTTGGCACTATCTTTATCTTGCAAAGCATTATGTAATTGCCCTTGTATAAAGAAATAGCGTCCTTCTTCGTTTTTCTTTTTTGTAGACTCTGCTGCAATTTTAATTTGCGTTAATGCGCTGTCTAAAGCTTTTGTGTTTATATATGCTTGAGCCAATGTAGATGTAATATCTGCTAAATCTTGCCCTTCTATTTCTTCTTGTTCAAGTAAACGATTTAAATTCTCTATGGCCAACTCATCATTTTCTAGACGCATATTAGTTTTCTCACGCCAAACTTTGGCTTGATTAATATTACTACTTGCTGGATATTTATATAAAATATAATTAAACGCTTCTAAAGCTGGTATAAAACGTTGATCGAAATAACGTGCTTTACCTAATAATAAATATGCTTCGTCTATTTGTGGATTTCTTTCTTTACCTTGAATATTCATGCCATGTTTTTGTATGGCTTTTACCGCTTTTTCTTCGGCATTAGTAAAGTTTGCGTTTTTAGATTGCCCTGGAAGTATAATCTCTTCTTTAATCTGCATGCGCTCTACTGGTAAAATATCCCAATAGTTATCTTGATAGCTATCATTAAGACTACTACGCCCTTGCTCTAAGGCGTTATAACCATTGTATAGAATATTATATTTAGTTCCAACAGCATGCCAACTTCTATTAATAAAACTATCGTTCTTTCTAGAACAGCTCGCTAATATTAATACAGAAATCGCAGTAAATACTATTAATTTTGATGTTATTTTCAACGTTATGATTTTTAGTCTAATACATAACTATTAAATTACTTTAATATTATGTGTTTACTTAGATAAGCACGTAAAAATAAGCATCTTTTTGAGTTTATGCCAAAATATCAAGGGAAATTGATTATTAGTATACGCTTTACCATAATTAATCATGGTACAAATAACTAAAAAGAGTATTCCCTTTCGACGAGAGTAAAGAAATAAATTTTATCATGTAATATTAAAAGCAGGAGTAAAAGAGCAAATATTTAATCTTTAGAAATACTAAATGTTATTTCACTAATATTTTGCTTATGCCTTAAAAAAGCTTTAATCTGAAAAGTTTCTTTTCTCCAAATAATAAATAAAGGATTTTCTTCAAAACTCCCTTCTCTTAATGTAATATTACTTTTTGTTAAGTGCTGTGAAAAATTATTATCTTCTAATTTACTCTCACTTATAATTTCCCTTTTATCGATTACTTGAATTATGTTTGGCTCTCCGTATTCTTTGACAAATGATTCGTAAAATTTACGATTTATAATATTTTGAAAATGAATTGTAACAGATTGAATAGCATCTTTTTCATCAGTTAGTATTGTAAGAGAATTATATTTCGTTCCATAAAGGTCTCTACTAACAAAATCATATGTATAATAAAAATCACTCCCGAAAAGTTCATTTACAAATTCTTTTCCAATAGCTTTTTTTACTACAGAAATAGCTTTTCCAAGTATGTGTTCAAATTTTTCAAACTCCATAAGAAAAGAGTAAAATAATATAGTTGTTTTCGTAGGTTAGGAATGTCAATCGTTATAGATTATCGCAAACATAGAAAGTACTGGCAATAGACAAAATTTTCTTTTATTAAAACTACACCTCAGCCACACCAGAAAAATGAGCTTCTAGCTCTTTTAAAGTGGCAGCACTTGTTTCTAAATCTTTTATAACTTCACCTTTTTCTAATACTACAATGCGCTCGCAAACCTCTGTTACATGCATTAAATCGTGACTAGAAATTAATACTGTAACACCCTGTTTTTCTGCTAGATCTTTAATAATTTGTTTTAATCTTATTTGCGTTGTAGGATCTAAATTAGCAAAAGGCTCGTCTAAAATAATAACTTCCGGGTTACCCATTAATGCTGCAACAATCCCTGCCTTTTTTTGATTTCCTTTACTTAAATCACGAAGGTATTTTTTCTTTCCTATAATTTCATCATTAAAAAACTCTTCAAACTGAGTTATATATGACTTTACATCTGCCTTATTAAGACCTCTTAAACTCCCTACAAAATCGAAATATTCTTCTGGTGTTAGGTAACCAATTAAAAACGATTCATCTATAAAAGAACCCGTAAAATTTTTCCAATCTTCACTTTCATTTACAGTAATATTGTTATTTGTAATTTTTCCTGTTGTTGGTCTTATTAAATCTAATAAAATATTAAATAGTGTTGTTTTACCCGCACCATTATTTCCTACTAACCCAAAACTTTGCCCAGTAGGAATATTAATATTTGGCACATTTAAAACCTGTGCTTTTCCGTATTTTTTTGAAATATTATCTATTGTAATCATGTTGTTTTTAAGTTTTGGTGGTTTATGCTTCTTTTCCAAAAGCGCTAATCATGTCGTGCTTTTCTCTTATGTATTTCTTTTCAATTAAATTCATAAAATAATTTTTAAAAACTAATCCTAAAACGCCAAATGCAGCTACTGCTATAAAACCTGAATTATAGCCAACAAATTTGTCGAAAAGCCAGAATAAAAGCATTGGAAATAACATTAAAGGAATTATAATAATAAACTGTGTAATGCTTGTTCCTTGTGTATTACCAAAACCACTTTTTGTTAAATCTATTTTCTTTCTATTAAAAGAACCAGCAAATAATAGAAATAGAGAATTAAAACCTATGTTAAATATTGCGCCTGCAGTAATCATTAAAAAAATTTTAGTTCCAAAATATAAATATGGAAAACTTAATAAGTACAAAATTGCTGTCATAGCGACCATTAAAACCCATTTAGATTCTAAAAACTTTCTATACCTAAAACTCTGACTCATTAACATTTTATAATGCTCACTATCCCATGCAGGAATAAATTGTCCGTAGTTTAAAGTAAAACCACCTGTAACAAATAAAGAGGCGAACATTAACATAGCAGTTTTGTCTTTATAGGCATCCATTGTAAAAAATATTAATCCATAAAAAAGGAACAGAAAGGACATTAGGAATACTGTTTTTGTCCTTTTATTTCTCCAAATTAATCGAATGTCATTTTTTATAAATGGCGCAACATCACCAAATTTATCTGCCCAAGATAAATCTACAGAAGTAGCTTCTTTTACTTTGGTTGATACAGCTTCGTCTAAGTATACAAGACTTCGTAATTGTTTGTAGTTTAAATAATATAGTGCTCCTAAAACAAAAACTCCAATTAAAGAAAATATTGGGTTTGAATAAATAGCATCAAATATTTTACCTCCATATCCTACTACGTCGAATATTTCAAATTTTTGGAGACTTATTAAACCAACTAAAAGAGCTGCAACACATACTAATACTGTATTCTTTTTATTAATTAAAAAATTTAAAAAATTTGCAGATTGAATAATTAAAAACATGGTAAATAACCAGCCTAAAACGCCTACTGTATCGTAGCCTTCTTTAATGAGTACAAGAGAGAAAGGAATGTAAAAAAACAAACTTAAAAAGTTAAACCCAGAAAATGCTGATTTACCTAGTACATAGTGAACTAACTTACTTCTATTTATTGGCAATGTTAGTAATGGTTTTATATTCATTACTGGTAACTTTTGCATTAAATATCTAAAAATTAAATCGCCAAGAATTGCAAATAACAAATAAGAATTTACAATTTGTAATGGGTCTGAATCTGGATATTCTTTCTTTAAAAGATAATAACCTCCAATACCAATTGACAAGAAAATTACAATGAAATAAAGCACAAAAAAGCCTATTAATATTTTAATAGCTATGCTTTTACCCATACTAGCTGAACGAATAAAAGATTTCCATTCTAAGTTTATAAACTTACTAATCATAGAAAAATATTTTGGTTTGGTTTATATAGTAAGTATCTAAAATAATTAATTTGTTACAAATTATATTCTGGGTATGTTTCCTTTAAGAGTATTTCTGCTTTATTTGGAAGTAAATTAAACCCGATATAGTTAATAAGAAACAGAAGCGTAAATACTAACGAAAGCCCTATAACATAGTACAAATTACTAAATATAAAGTCTTTATAACCTATAACATTAAAAAACTGGGAGATTAAAATTATTGCTATTCCACCAGCTTGCTTATATATCATTTCTTCTAAAAGCCATTTTTTATTAGATATTTCTTTACGTCTACGAAATTGCTTATTTAATTGTATACTCATATAAGCGATATGTATAAACAAAAGCACATAAGACACCAAAAATAAATAACCTGAAATAACCGAAGTAAAAGCATAATAAAACATAAAAAACAAAGACAATGTAATAACAACTTTAGGAATTGAAAACCATTGTTTTAATTCTCTCCATAGATATTTATAATAACGTTTATTCATTGCTTTTCTTCTTTGCGTAATCACATCTGAAAAACCTGTAATTCCAAATTTTTTAAAAGATTGATCTCTTGCCTCTTCAAACGATAACAATGGTTTCTCTTGCCATATGTCTTCTATAGCATTAGCTAAATGATCCACTAATTCTGTTTGCAAATCATAATGCTCTACATAATGGGCCTGTGTAAAATTATAGAGTTGTTGTACTTGGGTTTCGTTTATTTTCATTTAAGTCAACATTAGTTCATACATGTTTTTATGCTCTTTGTAAGCCAGAAAATAGACGTTAATATTTGTTCTCATTATTGGGTATAACAAACACGTCATTATTGCAAATATTATAAATGGTTTGTGTATTTCTGCTTCATAGTAAGAATTGAATATCTGTATTCCTAAATTATAGAGTGAAAAAAAAAGAAATCCCATATTACCCACAATCATAATATTCAAAGATTTACGGGTCGATTTATCTTTTAATGAATGAAAAGCACTAAAAAAATAGGGCAGCATTAAAACAACTAATCCAATAAAACCAGTTGTTTTTGGCCAATATTGAAAAACGATAACAAACAACAATATAATACTTGTATATTCTAATAAAAATGCAGGACTAACAAGCATTTTTTTAAGCTCTTTAAGCGTTAGATTTCTATATTTTCGACCTAATTCTTTTTGCTTTTTTCTAGTGAATTTTTTGAAGCCGTTATTATCTGCATATAAACCGGTTTTCATTAATTTATCATTATAAATTCCAAAGGTTTTAGTTCTGTTTCCAAAACTTTGATGAACATCTAACAAAGCTTCATTAAATGAAACACCTTCTTGCTCTATTTTATCTTCAACTGCAGACACAATATGATCTAATAATTCTATACGTACATCCCAATATTTTACTCCATTTTTAATGAGGTAATGCTCTATAAACTCTATTTCTTCTTTAATTAGTTTCATTTTATAGAATTGATTTAAACTTTATTTCATAATCGTTTTTAAATTTAATTGCTGTCATTAAAAATAGAATTGGAAGCATTACTAAAAATGCTTTCACAAGCAAAAAAACATAAACAAATTCTCCCCAAAAACTTGCATTATACTTTAGGTTAAAAACTCCAAATATGTATATAACATAAAGTACTAATGCTCTTTCTAAAGCAGAATATCTTATTTTATTTTTTTTATAAGTAATTAGAATTAGAACTAACACTCCTATTTGTATAAGAAGTTCACTGCTAATTAAAATACGATTAAAGGTTTTTACCTCTAAATAATTTATCCCTATATATAATATAAATCCCATTGATATGAAAAACAGTATTCCTTTAAAAGACAATAATTGATTAAAAAGTGTTTTTATTATCTTCTTATCTGTTGCTTTTTTAAACGCTTTATGATTATTTAATATTAAAGATTTATTGTCTATCATGTATGCTTTAAATATATCGTAAAAAGACCTATTGTCACCTGCATTTATTTGGCATTCTATATCTGTAGCTATATGGTCTACTATTTCTAATCTAACATCACCATATACTATATCTGAATTATCTAAATAATTATCTATAAACTGTATTTCTTCCTTATTTAATTTTTCCATTATTCCAAACTCAATTTAGGGCTTACCAAATTTTGCATTGTACTAATATAATTAGCCAATTCATTTAATTTATTAACCGTTTCTTTTTCACCATTTTCTGTTAACCTATAATATTTACGCAAGCGATTATCTACCTTTTTTACCTCAACTTCTAATAAACCTTCTGCCTCTAACTTATGCAAAGCAGGATACAATGCGCCTTCTGTAATTTTTAATTCGCCTTTAGTTAATTCTTTTACTTTTTGTGTAATCTCATAACCATACATTTTATCGCTTTCATTTAAAAGCTTTAAAATAATAGTGGTTAAACTTCCTTTATATAATTTTGAATTACTCATAGTTCAAATATATACATAAAATTCTTATGTATAAGATTCTTATGTATTATTTTTTTCATAATAGATTTTTATTCGTTTACAGCTTCACTATTTTTACAAAAAATAAAATTATGGCTCACTTTCATAAACTATCTATAAATAATATATCGCGTCAAACCGATAAATGTGTAACGCTAAATTTTTCTATTCCAGAAAATTTAACTGCTAATTTTAACTTTACAGCTGGACAATATATCACTCTTAAAACTACTATTAATGGGGAAGAAATACGTAGAGATTACTCTTTATGTTCTTCACCAAAAAGTGGAAATATTACTGTTGCTGTTAAAGAGGTTGAAAATGGTACATTTTCTAAATTTGCAAATAATGACTTAAAAGAAGGAGACACATTAGATGTTGCAGAACCGCAAGGACGTTTTGTTTTTAGCCCTGAAGCAAACAAATCTAGAACCATTGCAGCTTTTGCTGCTGGAAGTGGAATTACACCTGTTTTGAGTATTGCAAAAGCTGTATTAGAACAAGAACCTAATAGTACTTTTGTATTAGTTTACGGAAATAAAACCACTAAAGACACGATTTTTTTAAATGAATTATTAGAGCTGCATCATCAATACAAAGAACGTTTTGATATTCAGTTTATATTTAGTCAATCTCAAGAACCTGATGCTTTATTTGGACGTATAGAAAAAAGCACTGTAAACCTTATTGTTAAAAACAAATACAAACACACAACTATAGATGCTTTTTACCTTTGTGGCCCAGAAGCAATGATTTATACTGTAAAAGATGTATTAATAGAAAATAACATTGCTGAAACCTCTATTTTCTTTGAGCTTTTTAAAGCTGCAAAAGCAGAACAAGCTATCGCTAGTTCATCTCAAACGGGTGAAACAAATATAAAAGTTATAGTAGATGACGAAGAAGCAAACTTTGTTATGTCTCAAAAACACACCATACTTGAAGCTGCTTTAGATAATGATTTAGACGCTCCTTATTCTTGTCAAGGTGGCATTTGTAGTAGTTGTATTGCTAGAATTACTGACGGTAGTGCTACCATGCGTCAAAATAACATTTTAACGGATAGTGAGGTTGCAGAAGGCTTAGTATTAACCTGCCAAGCCCAACCAACAAGCGCATCCATTACTGTTGATTATGATGATGTTTAAAAACCTCTTAAGCATTTAATCGGTTTTTATTGCTTTTTATCGAATTGATAAGATTATTTACAATTAACATATCTCTAAAACATAACTACAAACCTATATTTGAAACGGTTTATAACACAATAATTTGTTAGTTTAAGGGATAACATTAATATTTTGAATGGTTGTTATAAATATAATGCCTCACTTAACCAGTGAGGCATTTACTTTTATATAAGTACATCTTTTTATTTCTATTATAAGATAGACTCAATTTTATTTATAATTGTTTCTGGAGTAATAGTTCTAGCTGCTTCTTTATAATCATCAGGATATTTATTTCCATAAATAGATGTAGGAATTAATGGAAACTGATCTCTACTAGCGGTAATAGCATAATCTTTGGGTTGGTTAAATGGAGAAAAGCCTGCAAAAGGATGTGTAACATTCCAAATAGTAACTACTTTTTTTCCTAGCATAGCGGCAATATGCGCATTGCCAGAATCCATAGATAACATAACATCTAAATTTGAAATAATATCGAGCTCTTGGTTTAAATCATATTTCCCGGCTATATTAATAGTATTATCGTAAGTCTTCTCGTATTTATTTAAAATATCGACTTCTTTCTTACCACCGCCAAATAGCAAAATTTTATTTTTTTTAGAAAGCGCTTTAATTACATTCTCCATTAAATCTAATGGATACATTTTAGATTCGTATTGAGCAAAAGGGGCAATACCTATCCAATTTTTATTGTCTTTACCAATAAATTCTTGTGTTTTGGATTCTATTACAACTCTTTTAGGAAATGTTGGGTTTGATAAATCAAGATCAAAACCTAAAGCTCTAAAAACATCTGCATATCGTTCATGAGTTGTTTTTAGTTGATTAAATAATTTACCTTTAGTTAGTGCTTTCTTTTCTGCTCTACCTTTATTAACCTGCTTAAATGGTTTTCCTATAAAAAACAGTTTAAGAATTTTAGTTCTTAATACATTGTGCAAGTCTGCAATAACATCTATATTTTGTCTCTTTAATGTTTTAGATAATTTATAAAGACCAATAACTCCTTGATATTTTCCTTTTAAATCTGCATCAAACACTTCAACATTTGGTATATCTCTAAAAAAAGGAATAAAAAAAGCACGCGTTAAAACCGTTAGCTTAACTTGTGGATATTGCTTAGAAAAAGCACGTAAAACAGGAATAGACATTGCGACATCTCCCATTGCTGAAAGACGAATGACTAAGATGTGTTTTGATTTTATAGACATCTTAATTTTTAAATGAGATCTAAATTACACTTAAACACTGCTTAACACCTGTATTTAGTATAACTAGTTATGTTATTTCTGCCCTCGTAAAACAGGGTTTAATTCATCGTCATTATACATTTTCATTTGCTTATACACTTTCATATACTTATCACCTTTACTAATATCATCTAAAAGTGTATCTATTGCAGTAGATAAGTCTACACGCTGTTCTAGTAAAATATCTAATTTTTTTTGGCAAGCCGCTCTATGCGAATCTGAAGCATCTTTACGAGTTGCTTCTTCTTCCATATGATATACTTTTAATGCTAAAATAGACAGTCTATCTACACCCCAAGCTGGGCTCTCTGTATTAATAGTGGCATCACTTTTTGCATTAACATCATTATATTTTTCAAGAAAATAACTATCTATATATTCTACCATATCTGTTCTGTCTTGGTTAGAAGCATCGATTTGTCGTTTTAATGTTAAAGCAGCTACAGGATCAATTTGCGGGTCACGAATAATGTCTTCATAGTGCCATTGTACAGTATCTATCCAACATTTTCTATATAACAAATGCTCTAATAAGTTTGACTTCTCATCATATTTGTTAGTGAAAGGTTGATCTACAGTATTAATCTCGTGATATTTTGCTATTACATCTTGAAAAATAGCATTGGCTTTACTTGAAAACATATTCATTTATTTTAAGACTGTAAAACTACGTATAAATATTTAACTTTACCATTTAACACCTAAGATTACCTATAAATGCATATTCATAATATAAACGAGCAAAATTCAATTTTAAATACTTTTATTTCTGAAATTCGGGATGTCGACATACAAAAAGACAGTATGCGTTTTAGAAGAAACATAGAACGTATTGGAGAAGTTTTAGGTTATGAAATGAGTAAATCTTTTAACTATCAGACTAAGAAAATAGAAACTCCACTGGCAGAAATTGAATTAGAAACCTATGAGAACGACATTGTACTCTGTTCAATTTTACGCGCTGGAGTACCTTTACATAATGGTTTATTAAACTATTTTGACAAGGCAGAAAACGCATTTATTTCTGCTTATAGACATCATTTAGAAAACCCTGAAACATTTGAAATTATAGTTGAGTATTTGGCTTGCCCTAGTTTAGAAGGCAAAACATTAGTATTAGCTGACCCTATGATTGCTACTGGCCAATCGTTACTTGCCACCTTTGAAGCTTTAAAACCTTTTGGTACTCCTAAAGAGATTCATTTAGTTGCTGTTATAGGTGCCCAAGAAGGAGTCGATTTTGTGAAGGAACAGTTTCCTGAAAACACTCATTTATGGATTGCCGCTATAGACAAAAACCTTAATAGTAAAGGTTATATTGTGCCTGGTTTAGGTGATGCTGGCGATTTAGCTTTTGGGAGTAAATTACAGCAATAACAGTACAAAAGGGATTACTATAAGTAAAATAAAAAACAATTCTTTAAACCACTTTTCTTCTATCGTTTCTATATAATTTGAGATAATAATTGCTAACGGAGAAAATAAAAATAAGAATTCACTACCGTTTTTATTAGGCGAAATTATCATGATGATACCAGCTACAATAAAAATTATGAAAATTATTTTATAAGAAGGTCTAAAAGTTTTCTTTTTCTTTTTTATATCTCTTAAATAAGAGACAGATGACCACAATCCAAAAGATAAAAACATTGTAATAGCTACAATAAATTGTATTGAATTATATGCACTTAAGTCAATACTAAAACTTGGATCTATATGAAGTGCATAAAAGAAACTATCATTAACTATTAAAGAATAAGCTATTGATACTATTATAATTGCTATTAAGCCAAGCATTGGAATTATCCACTTTTTCATTTCACTTTCTGCATAAAACAGTAATGCAATAAAAGCTATTGGAAAAAATAAAATGGCCCAAAAATGAAAAATCGAAGCTAAGCCTATTAAAAACCCTGCATCAAAAAGCTTTTTATTAGTATCTTTTTGCGTTCCTAGACTAATAAGTCTTCGTAAGGCTAATAAAATTAAAAAATTAGATAATACAATTCTATAGTTTAAAAAAACTTGAGGAGTCGTTAATAAAAAAAAAGAGAAGAGTATTACTTCGTAAAAAGCTGTTTGAGATAAAGAGTTTTTGTTTACTATAAAATCTAAAAGTAAAATAGAGAACAAACAACACACATAACTAAGCCCAATAAAAACATAATCTCTTGTTAATAACTCTACTTTATTAAACTTATATATAGCTATAAAAAGTGTTAAAACAGAAATAATAAAAACGATTGAAAAATTAATCGGTTTAGATTTACTGAAAATACTTGTAATCATTATTGGTTTTTGTATTTTTGCCTTATAAATATACTACTATGTTTAAAATCATAGTCCTATAGTTTATATTTTTAAATTATGATGGTGAAAAAAATCACCACTAAAAAATAATATTAAGATGAAAGAATTTTTTTATGCCATTCAAGACTTATTTGTAAACGTATTGTTTGCACCATTTGATGCTTTAAGAGCTTTAGAGCTAGACAGTTGGTTTGCTGCAAACTTTATGTCTTGGTTTTTTACAATTATAGGCTCGGTAGCATTTGTATACTGGATGCTACAATTAAAGAAATTTAATGACAATAATGAAGAAGATAAAAGCATCTCTTCACATTCATACCTATAAATCGAAACCAATATCTTTTCGGTAATTCATCTTATCAAAATGTAGTTTTTCTATATTTTGATAAGATTTTTTTATGGCCTCTTTATAGGTTTCCCCATAACTTGTAATAGCCATAACTCGTCCACCAGATGTAACTATATCTCCATCTTTCTCTTGTGCTCCTGCGTGAAAAACAATAGAATCTTTAATATTTTCTATTCCAGAAATTATTTTTCCTTTTTCATAAGCTTCAGGATAGCCACCAGAAACTAACATTACTGTTGTTGCAGCTCTATCATCAATTTCTATTTCAATAGCATCTAATGTTTGGTTTGCAACAGCATTAAACACATCTACTAAATCATTTTTTAAACGCGGTAAAACAACTTCTGTTTCTGGATCACCTAATCGAACATTATATTCAATAACAAAAGGATCTTCTCCAACTTTTATAAGTCCTATAAACACAAAGCCTTTATAAGGTAAGTTATCTTTTTGAAGTCCATTAATTGTTGGAATAACAACACGATTCTTTATTTTTTCCATGAACGTCTCATCTGCAAATGGTACAGGTGAAATAGCTCCCATTCCTCCAGTATTCAATCCTGTATCTCCTTCTCCAATACGCTTATAATCTTTTGCAGTAGGTAAAATTTTATAATTTTTACCATCTGTTAAAACGAAACAACTTAATTCTATTCCGTCTAAAAACTCTTCAATAACAACTTTAGTACTAGCATTACCAAATTTAGCATCTACTAACATTGCTTTTAATTCTGCTTTTGCCTCTTCAATATCATCAAGAATAACGACTCCTTTACCTGCTGCTAAACCATCAGCCTTCAATACGTAGGGTGGTTTTAATGTTTCTAAAAAAGCATAACCATCATTAACATTTGATGCATTAAAACTTTGATAAGCTGCGGTTGGAATATTATGTCTAAATAAGAATTCTTTAGCGAATTCTTTACTACCTTCTAATTCTGCTGCTGCTTTTTGAGGCCCAATAACGGCAACATTTTTAAGAGCATCGTCTGTTAAGAAAAAATCATGAACACCTTGTACCAAAGGATCTTCAGGACCTACAACGACCATTGAAATATCGTTACTTAACACGGTTTCTTTAATAGCATTAAAATCTGTAACACTAATTGAAATATTAGTAGCTATTGTTGCTGTTCCAGAGTTTCCCGGTGCAACAAAAAGTTTCTCGCACTTACTGCTTTGTGCAATTTTCCAAGCTATAGTATGTTCTCTTCCTCCAGAACCAAGTATTAAAATGTTCATTGTTGTTGTTGTTTGCGCAAAAATAATTATTTACTTTACAAAAACATATTTATACCTTTTTCTTTTGAATTTATTTGACATTAGTTTAAAATTTAATGGCTTTCCTGTCAAGAAAGCTAATCGTGTTTTTAATAATATTAATAAATTAAATAATGAAGATTTTATTAAATACTTAGAAAAGCAGAAAAAGGATATTGTTAATTATCATTTAAATAACAATCTTTTTTATAAATCTTTAGCAGAAAAAATAAATATAAACGACTGGAGTTCTATTCCTATACTCACAAAAAAAGATTTACAACAACCTATAAATAATAGATTGTCTAAAGGTTATACTAAGAAAAACTGTCACGTTCATAAAACTTCAGGTTCATCTGGAACTCCTTTTATTTTTGCAAAAGACAAGTTCTCTCATGCGTTAACTTGGTCTGTTTTTAAAAATAGATTTAGTTGGTATAATTTAAATATTAATACCTCTAAACAAGCGCGATTTTATGGCATTCCTTTAAATAAAAAAGGCTACTATAAAGAACGTTTTAAAGATACTTTAGCGAATCGTTTTAGATTTTCGGTGTTCGATTTAAGTGATAACCAGTTAGAAAAAAACCTCAACAAATTTAAACGTACTTCTTTCGATTACATTAATGGTTATACAAGTTCTATTGTTCAGTTTGCAAAATATTTAGAACGTAAACAAATCGTTTTAAAATCTGTTTGTCCAAGTTTGAAGGTTTGTATTGTAACTTCCGAAATGTTATATAAAATCGACAAAAACCTTTTAGAGAAGCAGTTTGGAATACCAATAGTTAATGAATACGGCGCAGCAGAGTTGGGTTTAATTGCTTTCCAAAACACATTAAATCAATGGTTAATAAATAGTACAGATTTATATGTTGAAATTGTTGATGAATCTGGAGCTATTTTACCTTATGGAAATGTTGGTCGAGTAGTAATTACTTCATTATATAATAAAGCTCATCCTTTTATTCGCTACGATTTAGGAGATATTGGTATGCTTTCTAAAGATAGCACATTACAAAAACCTATTCTTGAAAAATTAATAGGGAGAACTAATGATATTGCTATTTTGCCTAGTGGAAAAAAAGCTGCTGGTTTAACATTTTATTACGTTACAAAAACAATTATTGAAGATAAATCTAGTGTAAAAGAGTTTATAATAGAACAATTAGAATTAGACACTTTTAAAGTGAGTTATGTTAGTAGCGAAGTCCTTTCTAAAGAAAAATTAAAAAAGATAAAAGCTGCGTTTGATAAATACTTAGAGTCCAATTTGACTGTTAAATTTGAAAGAAAAGAAAAATTAACTCGTGCAAAAAGTGGCAAACTAAAACAGTTTATTTCTCATCTATAGAGATTATTCGTTTAGATTTTACAAAAAAATGTTCATATAAAAATACCAACATTCTGTAGCAAGATTTTAGCGTAGAAAAACCCAGTCCTTTTTTGTATACTAAGTAATTATATTTTAAAAGAGATATTTTGTTAGAAGATATGGATCCTTTACGAACACGATAATATGCTAAAGACTCTTGAATGCTTCTAGCAGGTTTACCTGATTTTTTTATAGCAGCCAGCCAAAGTAACCAATCTTGCCTTTTTCTTAAATTAGGAGTCGTTATTTTACCTAAAGTCTTAGCATTATATATTCCTGTTAGGTTACCAAGATAATTTGTTTTTAATAGCTTTTTATAGCTTAAAATAGGCAATGCCTTAACTAATATATTAAGTGGCTTGCTGGATTCGTCTATTTGCTCATAACTGCAAAAACAAACATTACAATTTTCTTCATGCATAAATTGTATTTGTTTCTCTAGTTTTTGAGGTTTCCACAAATCATCTGCGTCTAAAAAGGCAATAAAGTCACCTTTAGCTATATTTATACCATTATTTCTTGAAACTGCAGCGCCAGAATTACTCTTATTTTTTAACAGTTTTATGTTTTTATGTTTTAAAACAAGCTCTTGTATAAGTTCTACTGTTTTATCTATGGAGCAATCATCGACTAGAATTAGTTCCCAATTTTTATAAGTTTGATTTAATATACTTGATATCGTTTCTGTAATAAATGATTCAGAATTATACAGCGGTGTTATTATAGAAACGAGTGCTTTCAATATAAATATTAATAGGCTTGTTTTTGCCCTTTAAAAATATGGCTTATGGTTTGAAATATAATCTTTATATCTAATAATAATGACCAGTTTTCTATATAAAATATATCGTATTTTACTCGATTTATAATGTCTTCATCATTTTTTATCTCTCCACGATATCCTTTAACTTGAGCTAAACCGGTAACTCCTGGTTTTACATTGTGTCTAAAAATGAAATTATATTTATCAATTTTTTTTGAATATTCTTCAGTATAACTTAACATATGTGGTCTTGGGCCAACTACAGACATGTCTCCTATTAGTACATTTACAAATTGAGGTAATTCGTCAATACTGGTTTTACGAATAAACTTCCCTATTTTGGTTACTCTACTATCATTTTGTTTTACATAAGTGCCTTGTACCTCTTTAATAGTTTTTAGTGATCTAAATTTAAAGCAATTAAACTCTTTATAATTTATACCATTACGTTTGTGTTTATAGATAACTGGACCTTTAGATTCTAATTTTATTACAATAAAAAGGATAACATAAACCCAAGACAATATAAATACAATTATAAATATTGAAAAAACAACATCGAAACTACGCTTAAGAAACTTATTGGTATCCTCATTTAAAGATACTTCTTGTATAGATAAAACAGGTAAATAGTTGTAAAAATCTGTCTTTAATCTTTTAGTAAATAGTTTTTTTGTGTTTGGAATAAATTTAATGTTGCAATGATTAATATTAGCATACTTAACATAATCATTAACCTCTTTCTCTGTTAAATCATCAATTGCACAATAAATTTCATCTATATTTTTGTGATTTTCTAGAAATTCAAAACTATCTTTAATACTAGTTTTATTACCTTTTCCAGTGTTAAACTTTTCTAATAAATTATAACCCAATTCTTTTTTGTTTTTAAAAATAGATTCTAATTCTTGGGCTCCTTGAGTATTTCCTATTATTACAACATGTCTTACATTTCCACTAAGATAGGAACGATAAGATTTTAACATATAATAGCTAAAAAGTTTTAAAAGACTAATACACGAGAAAGTATATAAAAGGTACTTTAAAGTTACAAATGCTTGAACATTAATACTTCTAAACACACCTATAAAAGCATAGACAACAATACTAAACAAGAAGAATTGTTTTACTAGCAGTGATAAAATATTTAATGCTGAAGTATAACGATAAACATCATAAAATTTTATAAAAGAGGTTGTTATTAACCAAAATATAATAGTATAAATAATATATAGTAAGTGCTTATTATTAAAAAAAGCTGAAGAGAAAAAATAAAGATTTTGATCATTAAAATTAAAATAGTAAAACGCTAAAATATTAATGACCGTAAGGTCAAAAATGATAAGAAATGGCCTTAATAACCAAGAATATCTTCCGCGTTTATATTCCATTAATTATTTGTTATTATAACTAGAAAAATCTTTGTGGTCGCTTCTATAAAGTTCTTCTTCACTTAGGTTTTTAAAATAATCAAAAGTAATTTTCATGCCTTCTGCTCTATTTACTTTAGGTTCCCAATCTAATAATTTTCTTGCTAGAGAAATATCTGGTTGCCTTTGTAATGGATCATTAACGGGTAAATCTTTATAAATTACTTTTTGTGTTGTGCCAGTTAATTTAATTATTTCTTCAGCAAAATCACTAATACTTATTTCATGAGGGTTTCCAATATTTACAGGAAAAGCATAATCACTCATTAATAATCTATAAATACCTTCTATTTGATCATCTACGTAACAAAATGAACGTGTCTGCGATCCATCTCCAAAAACAGTAAGGTCTTCTCCTCGTAATGCTTGGCCCATAAAGGCAGGAATTACTCGACCGTCATTTAATCGCATTCTAGGTCCATAAGTATTAAAAATACGAACAATACGTGTTTCTAAACCATGGAAACGATGATATGCCATTGTTATAGACTCTTGAAAACGCTTGGCTTCATCATAAACACCTCTTGGACCTATGGTATTAACGTTTCCATAGTAATCTTCAGTTTGAGGATGTACTAATGGGTCTCCATATATTTCAGATGTTGAAGCTATTAATAACCTTGCTTTTTTAGCTTTTGCTAAACCTAATAAATTGTGAGTTCCTAGTGATCCTACTTTTAAAGTCTGAATTGGTATTTTTAAATAATCTATTGGACTTGCTGGTGAAGCAAAATGAAGAATGTAATGTATATCGGTTTCAATTTTTATAAACTCTGTAACATCATGTTTTATAAAACTAAACTTTGAGTTGTTTTTTAAATGCGCAATGTTTTTTTCATCTCCAGTAATAAAATTATCCATACCAATAACTTTAAAACCTTCTTTAAGAAAGCGGTCACACAAATGTGACCCTAAAAAACCTGCTGCACCTGTAATTAAAACTGTTTTACTCACTTATCTTCCTATTGAAATATATTTATAGCCCTCATTTTTAACATCTTTAACATCATATAGATTTCGACCATCAAAAATAACTTTCTCTTTCATTTTCGCTTTCATTTGTTCAAAATCCGGTGTTCTAAAAATACTCCATTCAGTACAAATTACTATAGCATCTGCATTATCTAAAATATCATACATAGAGTTTCCATAATTAATTTTATCGCCTAGTTTTCTTCTTACATTAGGCATTGCTTCCGGGTCGTAAGCTGAAATATTACAACCTAAATCTAATAAATTATCAATCATATAAAGCGCTGGAGCTTCTCTTATATCATCGGTTTCTGGCTTAAATGCTAATCCCCAAACCGCAATATTTTTACCTTTTAAATCATTATTAAAATGAGCTTCTATTTTAGGGATTAAAACTAGTTTTTGTCTTGCATTTACATTAATTACAGCGTCTAATATTTGAAAATTATAATGGTTGTCTTTTCCAGACTTATGGAGAGCTTTAACATCTTTTGGAAAACAAGAACCACCATAACCAATACCTGGAAAAAGAAAACGTTTTCCAATACGTGAATCTGTTCCCATTCCAATTCTCACTTTATCTACATCTGCACCAACTTTTTCACAAAAGTTAGCTATCTCGTTCATGAAGGTTATTTTTGCTGCTAAAAACGCATTAGAAGCGTATTTTGTTAATTCTGCAGACTTTTCATCCATTATAATTATTGGATTACCAGATCTTACATAAGGTTTATACAGTTTTTCCATTAACTTAATGGCTTTATCACTATCTGCTCCTACTACTATTCTTTCTGGTTTTAAAAAATCGTCAACAGCAAAACCTTCCCTTAAAAATTCTGGATTAGAGACAACGTCAAAATCCACATTGGCATGTTTTGAAATTGCAGCTTTAACTTTATCGGAGGTTCCCACTGGCACTGTACTTTTGTCTACAATAACCTTATACTCTTTAATTAGCTTTCCAATGTCGTTAGCTACCCCAAGAATATATTTTAAATCTGCTGATCCATCTTCATCCTCAGGTGTTGGTAAAGCCAAAAAGATTATATCTCCATGATCTATACCTTCTTCTAGGGATGTAGAAAACTTTAAGCGGTTTGCTTTTATATTTCTATCAAATAACACATCAAGATGAGGCTCGTATATTGGCACTTGCCCTTGTTGCATTTGTTTTACCTTTTCTTCATCTATGTCAATGCACAATACATCATTACCTGTTTCAGCTAAGCATGTGCCAGTAACTAAACCAACATATCCTGTACCAATTACCGCTATTTTCATCTATTGATATTAATTATTTTAAATGTTTTGAGAAGATTAAAATTATATTGAAAAAGTTTTATACAATTTTTTTGTCTAACCTTTCAAAATCAGAATTCATGCTTAAAAACTCAGGAACTATCTCCTTCATTTTTAAAACTATTTCTGCTTTAGTTCCTTCTTGAGCTATAATTGCTAAATCTAAAATCATTTTATTTACAATATCATAATCATGACTGCCTATTTTTGCTATCATAATTTTTTCATTGTAAGTAGGTAACGTTTCAGATTTATCATTCAGCAATTCTTCATATAATTTCTCACCTGGTCTTAGACCAATTACTTTAATATCTATCTCTTTGTATGGCGTGAAACCTGCTAACCTTATTATTTTCTTAGCAAGGTCAATAATTTTAACCGCTTCTCCCATATCAAAAATAAATATTTCACCTCCATTACCCATAGCACCTGCTTCAATTACTAATTGACATGCTTCTGGAATAGTCATGAAATATCTAATAATGTCTGGGTGTGTTATTGTTAAAGGACCTCCTTGCTCAATTTGTTTTTTAAACAAAGGAACAACAGAACCATTTGAACCTAATACATTACCAAATCTTGTTGTAACATATTGTGTTTTAGATTTATTTTTACTTTGTAATTTTCGTTGTAATGCTTGAACATATATTTCTGCTATACGTTTCGATGCTCCCATAACATTACTAGGGTTTACAGCCTTATCTGTTGAAACCATAACAAACTTTTCTGCTTTATATATATTAGCTAAATCTGCAATGTTTTTAGAACCAATTACATTTGAAAAAATGGCTTCAGAAGGATGTCTTTCCATTAAAGGGACATGCTTATAGGCGGCAGCGTGATAAACAACGTTAGGTTTATGTTCTTTAAACACTTGTTCTATAACTTCTCTTTTTCTTACATCTGCTATTATTGCTTCAAAAGCTAAATCAGGAAAACTTGTTTTTATTTCTAATTGAATGCGGTATAAAGGCGATTCTGCTTGATCTAATATTATTAGCTTCGTTGGGCTATAATTTGCTACTTGCCTTACAATTTCACTCCCTATTGATCCAGCTCCACCTGTAACGAGAATACATTTATTATATATTTCTTTTGCTACTAACTTATTATCTAGCTTTATAGGTTCTCTTTCTAAAATATCTTCTATTTGAATTTTTTCTATTTGATTAGAAAGACTTTTATTTGCTTCTATATCAGAAATTAATGGTGCTCTAAAAACCTTGAAATTATATTCTAAGCAATTATCAATAAGCGCTATACTTTCATCTTTTGTAAGATTGTTATCTGCTATAATCAATGCTTGAGCTCTATGAGCTCTTAAAGTAATAGCTATTTTACGGTGCAAGTATATAATTGGTAATCCTAGGATCTCCTTACTCTTATTTTTATCATCTTTATCAACAAAACCAAGTACTTTATATCTAGATGGTTTTTCTGATTTTAATGCACTTGCAATAGCTATCGCGTTTTCATCTGTACCATAGACTAATACATTTAATTGATTTTCAGAATGTTGATAATTTAAATAAACTTCAAAAACTTGTTTTACTAATATTCTAAATAAAAACAATCCACAGAATGAAATAATTGAATAAACTAATATTTCAGGAATAACAAATATACTTTCTCTAGAAAATAAAAAATAAATGTAATGAATACCTAAGGTCGTAATTAATGTCGCTGCTGAGGCCAAAAAAAACTTAACTGCATCTATAAATGTAGAATGTCTAATTAAACCCGCATAAGTTCTAAATAAAATGAAAAACATTACATTAACAAGAACCACTATAAGTTCTTGACTAGTGGGCAAAAAAGAAAAATAATTAATATTTTGAAGGTTACTTATAATAATTTTAGTAACCACCAATGCTATTAACAAAATAGTAGTATCAAAACATAATATTGCCCAACGAGGCAAATAGTTTATGTTTTTAAAATCTATCTTTTTACGACTAGATTCTAATACTTGAAATATTGCTAGTTTTAATTTTCTAAGCATTTGTATAAAATAATTATAGAAAGCAAATATCTTAATTATAATTACAATATAGAAATATAAGAGTAGTTTACTCTTAATATATCAAGAATTATTCTTGTTTTAATTTACTTATTACATTAGCAATTCTCTGTAAATCTGCTTCTTGTAAGTTTGATCCACTTGGCAGGCATAATCCTGTTTTAAATAAAGTTTCGCTCACATTAGAACCATAATATGGTGCTCCTTTAAAAATTGGTTGTAAATGCATAGGCTTCCATAGAGGGCGAGTTTCTATGTTATTCTCCAGCATTAAATCATATAATTCTTTCCTTGTAAAAGGTGCCTTTTCATTAATTATAATGCAACTTAACCAATGATTAGAAAAAATTTCATTATTAGATTCTTCTAAAACGGTTACTCCTTTTACATCTGAGAAAATAGATTTGTAAAAAGCATTCATTTTACGTCTTAGATTTATATGTTTATCTAATACTTCCATCTGTCCTCTTCCAATTCCAGCACTTATATTACTCATTCTGTAATTATATCCCACTTGAGAATGCTCATAATGAGGCGCTTGATCTCTAGCCTGTGTAGCTAAAAATATTGTGTTTTTCTTCTTTTCTTCAGTATTACAAACCATTGCTCCACCACCAGAGGTTGTTATAATCTTGTTTCCATTAAAAGATAATATTGAATAATCTCCAAATGTGCCACATTTTCTTCCTTTATAAGTCGAGCCTAAGGCTTCTGCTGCATCTTCAACTACAGGAATATCATATTCCCTTGCAATAGTCAATAACTCGCTTGTTTTAGCTGGCATCCCATATAAATGAACTATAATTATAGCTTTAGGTCTTTTTCCTTTAGCTATTCTATCTTTAATTGCTGCTTCTAAATGAATAGGACACATATTCCATGTCTCATTTTCACTGTCTATAAATATAGGCTTAGCTCCTTGATATGTAATTGGGTTTGCTGAGGCAGAAAATGTCATACTTTGGCATATAACTTCATCGTTTAAACTAACTCCTAATTGAACTAAAGCTAAATGAATTGCTGCGGTACCAGAAGACAAGCATGCAACATGTACATCTTGATCTAGATAATTTTCTAAATCATTTTCGAAACCTGTTACATTTGGTCCTAAAGGTGCTATCCAGTTAGTATCAAACGCTTCCTTTATATAGTTTTGCTCAGTGCCACCCATATGTGGTGATGAGAGCCATATTTTTGGATTCATAAGTATTTAAATTAATGTTTTAAATATATATTTTATGTCGTTAAGCAAAGTATAGTTTTCTATATATGCTTTATTTATTTCAACTTTTTTAGGCCAAATAATTGTGTCATTATAATTTTTTGGATCTTGTTGCTTTTCTAATATTTCTTCTTCATTTTTAAAATGAATAGATGCTGGTCCAGTAATACCAGGTTTTATTGTTAATATTATTCTATTTTCACCTTCTAATTTATTTGCATAACCTTCTACATCTGGTCTTGGTCCTACAAAACTCATATTTCCAATAAGTACGTTTATAATTTGAGGTAATTCATCCAATTTAAATCGTCTTATAAATCGTCCAATCTTAGTTATTCTTTTGTCTCCTTTAATTGTAATAGTTGTATCATTCTCATTTTCTAAAGACTTCATTGTTCTAATTTTATAGATTTTGAATGGTAAACCATTTAAACCTATTCTCTTTTGAACTATTATTCCTGGCTTTTTTGTGTCTAAAAAACTGATAATGAAAAGTAATACAATAATCCACCAAATAAAAAAGAACAGTATTATTGCTAGAATAACATCGAAAGTTCGTTTTACTATTTTCTGATTTATACTTAACACTTTAAGTCATTTAGTTTGTTATTTATTTGATTTAATAAATTTAGCGGGAGAACCCACAACTACTGAAAAATCAGGAACATCCTCTATTACTGTGGATCCAGCTCCAATAACACACCATTTTCCAATTTTCACGCCAGGTATTACATTAGCTCCTAAACCAACTTGCGTACCTTCACCAACACTAACATTTCCTGCTAAAGCTGCATTAGGTGAAATATGCACAAAATCTTCAATTTTACAATCATGTTCTACAATAGCAGCCGTATTTATTATACAGTGTTTACCAATTGTAGAATTGGGGTTTATTACTGCATTAGCCATTACAACTGTTCCTTTTCCTATAATAACATCTAATTTGGATATTACAGCTTTAGAGTGAACTGCTGTTATATAATTTACTAATAGTGATTGGGCTATTTTCTTTCTTATTTTATTATTGCCCACAGTAATAATTGCCTCCTTTTTCTTTTCTTCTGGTAAGACATTAACTATGGGAATATTATGTATAAATTTTTCTAAAATAAAATCGTCATAAACACCATCTATTTTATAGTTTGTTGAAGATAAAATAATGTCTATTACTACTCTTGCGTGTCCGCCTGCACCATATAAAAACATATGCGTAATTTTAGTTTTTAAAAGCCTCTAATTGCTGTATTGAATTAATACCAACAATTGTAGTTAAGACTTTTTTATTGGTACTAATATAAGCTAAACAGCTTTCAATACTCTTTTTTATATCTTCAGAATTTTTCAATAATTCTCCAGCAAAGAAAGGACGTATGGCTATAAAAGGAGCTTTTTTAGCAAATTTTGAATAGTCTTGCTCTTCTTTATTTAAATAAGATATAATACCGTCTATTTCGTTTAACTCTTCAACAGCATCAGCAAACGGCACTGAATATGGGAAACTAAATACAGATTTAATCTTGCCTTTATCTTTTAGCTTTTTTAAAACATCTTCAATTTCTTCTTTATATTCATAAAGCGTATTTAGCCTATCTTTATCGTTTATTGGTTTAGATCTTAATAACCATTGCAAAACATCTATTCTTTCAATATCTAAAACTTTTAATTCTTTATCTATTCTTTCTTCTAATAGTTTTGCTGAAAAAGTATCGTCTTCAAAATGCGGTGCAGAAAGCTTAACAATATGTTTTACTTTATTAGCACAATTAGATTGTTTTAAAGCTTCTGTATATAAACCATAAGAGCTATATTCTACTGAAGAATGATGTGTGTCTATTCCAATAGAAAAGGCTGCTTCAATTAAATTTGTAATCTCTTTAGTACTTAATGATTTATCAAAAAACCGCATAGTACCTAAAGTAATTTCACTTAAGTTTAAAGTGGATTTTAGTTCTTCCACTTAAAACCTGTTTTCCAAATAAATCTATCGTTTGTTTTTTCAACTTCATAAGAAGTACGTCCATGTAACACTAACTCATCCCACCAAAGCACTGCTTCTCCAGGATTTAAAGTCACTTTCTCAACCATATGCGAATGTGCTACATAGTTTTGAAGAAAATCGAAAAACTCTTTATTTAAAGCCTTATTTTCTTCAGTTTCATCTTTATCTACACAGTAATAGTTATAATTAAAGTGCACTTGCCCATCTGCTTTAAAGTCAATTATTTTTTCTGTACGCTGTTCATCTGCTTTTTTGTATCTAACATCTGTAGTTTTTAATCGATGTAGTAAATCTGGAGCGTTTTCCTCCATGTATTTTAATAATACAGTACTATCTATAAACGTGGTTGCTCCTCCTTTTACTGCTTTATTGATACCATAAAACATCATTACATCGGCAGGATTAGAAATATATGATTCATCAGTATGTAATGGTTGAGCATTTTTACTATGTCGATAAGCGGCTAAATCAGGAATATCTGCATCATATCTTATCTCCAACCATTTTTCATGTGTTTGTTCGCCACCTTTTGTAAAGTCTTCTCCAATGTTTATAGGGTCTCCTAAATTATCTACAAATACATCATAAAATGCTCTTAAATCTCCTAAATACCATTCTGGAATCACTTTAATCACTTTATGTTTTGCTAATGCTTCTTTAACTGTTTTTGCAGCTTCCAAAGGATTATTTGTTCTTAATTTCACATCGGTTATAAATTCCATTCTCTCTAATTTTTTCCGTTAAATTTTACTGTTGTGGCTTCTCCTGTTTGATTAACATCTGTAGGTTTTACAATTTTAAGCAAAGTTAAAAAAAGTATTTTAATATCTAGTGAAAAGCACTGTCTATCAACATACCATATGTCTAATTCAAATTTTTGTTGCCAACTTATATTATTTCTACCATTTACTTGTGCCCAACCTGTAATTCCTGGTTTTACTTCATGTCTTCTTTTTTGGTAATCTGTATATATTTCTAAATACTCAGACATAAAAGGTCTTGGCCCCACCAAACTCATTTCTCCTTTTAAAACATTTATTAATTGTGGTAGTTCGTCTAAAGATTTACTTCTAACAAAGTTTCCTACTTTAGTTAATCTAACATTATCGGGCAATAATTCTCCACTAGCATCTTTTTTGTCATTCATTGTTTTAAACTTAATGACATGAAAAATTTTATTGTTTTTGCCACCTCTTGTTTGTGTGAAGAAAGGTTTACCATTGTTACTTATAAATAATAGAACAATAAGGATTATGAATATTGGAGATACCATTAACAAAATCATTAATGCTGAAAAAAAATCAAAGAACTGTTTTACAAAAGATTTATACATATTCTACTTTTTTGCCACTTTAATTAGATTTTTAAGGTACTTAATCGCCAAACCTTTTCTTTCAAAATGAAGTTTAGCATAATTATAACCATTTTCTCCATATGATTTATAATCTTCAATATTGGCAATGTAATTTTTAATCTTACTGGCGATATTTTCGGCATTTTCTGGTTCAACACAAATACCACACTTAGCATCTTCTATTAACTGCTTCGATACGCCTTCAATTGCTAATAAAACAGGTTTCTTACAAGACATATAATCAAACGTTTTATTAGAGTATATGGTTTTAAATGTGTCTACTCTTTTTAATACAGATGCTCCCATATCTGAAGCTAATATATACTTAAACACTTCTGCTTTAGATACTGGATCACGAAATATAACATTATCTATTTTTCGTTTTAAAACTTCTTGCTGAAGCATTTCCTTTTGCATTCCAGATCCAATTAATTGAAATACAACATTTGTATCTGTTAACTTTTCTGCAGTGTCTACTAATTGAATTAAATGGTTTGCAACACCATGAGCGCCTACATAGGTTATAACAAACTTGTTTTGTAAATTTAATTCTGATTTAAATTTATTCGCATCAAATTCTTTTTGAATAGTTTCTGCTAAATTAAAATCAGCAGCATTTGGTATGAATAATATTTTATTTTCTGGAACCTTTTTCTTTTCTATTAAAGTCTCTCTAAATGCTGGTGTTAAAACATTAATTAGTTTTGCTCTTTTATAAATAAAACTTTCAAACCAGTACGCGAATTTAATAATTGCTTTATTTTGTAAAACGCCTGTATCTATTGCCGATTCGGGCCATAAGTCTCTAATTTCAAAAACAAAAGGAGTACGTTTTAAAATAGATAAAACATAAGCAGTAATACCTACAAAAAGAGGCGGTGAAGTCACGACTATAATATCAAACTTACCTCGCACTTTAAATAAACCAGCATAAATACTAGAAAACACAAACGAAAAATAGGCCCAAAGGCGTCCTAAAAAATTTACATTATAACTTTCTGAAACGTGACACCTATATACATCTACACCTTTGTAGAACTGTTTATCTGTATGGAAATATTTTCCTTTGTAGCGTTCATTTTTTTTTCCAGTTGCATAGTGAACCATACCTCCTAAAACACTAACTTCATGTCCTTGGTTTGCCCAAACTTTAGTCATTTCATTAAAACGAGATCCACCTCCATCATTTTTTTCTAAAAACGCGTGATGAATTAAGAGAATGCGCATATATTACTTATCAATTTTTATTGTAGTTCTAAAACTATTTTTATTGGTTGCAAAAGTAAACCTTATTGATCTTTCTTTTACACCATAATAACCAGAAAACCATTTTTCTTCTATTAAAGGTTCTAATTTACGATTATCTACGTCAAAAGCATCTATTGTAATAGTATCTTCAAAGTCTGGATTTATGTGCCAATATTGATATATTGTTTTATTTTTAGCATTTTCTATAACATCTACAACTTCCCATTTGTTTTCACCTATAACTTTAGTAAAACTTCTATTATGGTAAATGTTATTAGCTATACTTTTAAAGGCTCTTATTTTCCCTTGAAATTTAAAAAAGTCTCTTTCTTTAGTTAATTTAGCTTGTGCTTCTTTTACCCAATTATACCAAATAAAACGACTCCCTTTTAACATTTGATTTTCACCTGATACACTAACCGTATTATGACCTTCACAACCGTTAAAATAATTAATAAACTCTTTTTTTGTATTATATTTATAAGAACCAGAATCCCTTAAAATATTCTTTCCGTTTATCCAAATATCTAAATGTAAATTATCACTTTGAAATGGCCTATCTTTATATTTTCCACATCTAATAAATGTTTTTACATCTTGATCTTGTATAATATAATATCCTCCTTTTTTGAAACTATTTATCGTATTAGGAGGAATATAATCGACTACATCCACTTTATTTAAACCATACCAAAACGCACTTTCGTTTTTAGTGTAGGTTTTCTTTTCTAAGACTGATCTTAAATCATTTAATTGTGATTTATAATTTCTAAAATCATCACTTGTAAACTTAAAAAACAGTGCGCCATCATTAGACCCATAATTTGGAAGTTTTCCTGAAATAGGATCTAAACATGTGTCTAAAAAGTTTAATGATTGTGTTGCTCTATTGTATACAATAGGCTTAAATTTCTCTTTATTTAGTTTTGAGAGCTGCAATGCCCATGTTAATAACTGCACAACTACACGATGATAATTCATAGAAAACTGAAGAAATGTTCCGTCTTCGTATATTTGGTATTCTACCTCCTGTTCAAACCATTTTTTCCCTTTTGTACTCCATTTTTTTGTATCAGAAATAAATGGAAAAAGTTTATTAGAAAGATATAACGTAAGGGTTTCTGTTATAGCGTGATTATTTCTTACTGCTATTCTTGAAAAGTTAATGTTTTTGTATACATGATGCAATTGCCAATATATAGAGTTTATTATTTTATTAAACAGACTATCGGTTAAACACTCTGAATCTTTATAATAATACAACACAAATATCCAGTTTAAAATCCTTAAGCTTGTTTCCTGACTACATTTATAATTAGGGCCTTGATTGATTGGGTTTTTATCTATAAAACTTTCTATTTCATTAAAAACCAATTGCGATTGGTCATCTTCAAAATGATAATCATAACGAATAATATCATATAAAAAAGAGAATCTTGCTTTTTCCCAAACAAACTTTATATCTCCGGCTTCAGTAGAAATATCTTGAATTTCTGACCAATGTTTAGAAATATCATATTTGTAATTTGTTACTGGGTTTGTAATCCAATCGTATTCTTTCCCTAAATCATATTCATGTTTACTAAAAAAGGTAAATCGTCCTTTTTTTATATTTTCGAAAATATCTTTTAATTTTTCGTCTTTATCTTTTGTAAGATTATGAATATCCTTTCCATAGAAAAAAAACGCAGGTAAATTATTTTTCCATTCTTCTAAAGAAATAAACTTTTTAAATTCAGGGTTAATTGGAAACGCCTTTTTTTGCCAACCTAATTTTGTCGAAATTGCGTAATATATTCTAAATAAAACATATCGCAACCCCATATTATTAATAAGATTGGAAAGTAATTTTATTTTTTGAATCATATCAAAATTTTAAATTCTATAAGACTATTTTACCTCAACCCATTCTCCAGATTTAAGACTTTCTATTGCCGCGAAGCTAGCCTTTGTAACATTGATTAACTCATCATAAGGAATTAATTCTACACTTCCTTTTTTAAGTTCGCTCAAAATAGTTGCGAATTGGTTTTTGTGCCCTTTATCTAATTTTGTTTTTAACTTCGAGAAGCCTTTAGTTCCATAGCCTGAAGTTTTTATGAAATTATCCATTGTTAACGTTTTTTCTTGAGAATACACTTCTAAACGTTCTTTTGAATATGATTTAGCACCATTTGAGAAATAATTAATTACACCTGTTGATCCATTTTCTAATTTAACTAAAATAGAAGCATTATCTGTATTCTCTTCAGGGTTTTCACCTAATGCGTTCATACAAACAGCTTTAATTTTACTTCCTGTTAAGTAAACTATTAAATCTAAATAATGGCAAGCTTCACCTATAATTCTTCCTCCTCCAACTGCCATGTCATGAACCCAAACATTAGCAGGAATTGCTCCTGCGTTCATAGTCGCAATAACATTCATAGGAGAGTTGCCTATTATAGATTTCATTTTTTGTGTATGTGGAGAAAAACGACGGTTAAAACCAATCATTAATGTTCCCTTACTGTCTTTGTATGCTTCTTCTATATTTTGAAGTTCTTCAACATTTAATGCTAAAGGTTTTTCTACAAATACATGTTTGTCTTTATTTAAAGCTTTTACCACCATATTGGCGTGTAAATTATGCCTAGTAGTAATCATTATTAAATTGACATCATTGTCATCTAAAACTAAATCATAATCTGTTGTGCTTTGAGCTATATTATGTTTTTGAGCTAAAGCAGTTCCATTTACACCTCCAGAAGAAACAATATGCTTTATTTGAGCATCTGTTCCTTTTAAAGCTGGTAACAATGTCATTTTAGTAAAGTTCCCAGCTCCTATTAAACCTATTACACCTTTATTGGTCTCTAATTGTTTTTTATTTACAACAATACTATGTTCTGGAACATTATTCTCATTATATTTAATTATGGATGCAATAGATTTTGATTGCCCTATATTTCCATATATTTTATCGTATTCATCTAATGGAATAATTTCTGAGACTAATTCTTTAACCTTTAATTTACCCGTTTCTATAAGTTGTAGAACTGTTTCAAAGTTTCTTTTTTCCGTCCAACGTACAAATGGTAGAGGATAATCGATACCTTTTTGTTCATAATCATCATCATATCTTCCTGGACCATAAGAACATGATACTTGAAAACTTAATTCTTTTTCATAAAAATCTGCTCGAGAGATATTTAGCCCAATTACACCCACTAATACGATTCTTCCACGTTGCCTACTCATATTAGCAGCTTGTGATATAATCTCGTTTGTTTTAGCTGAAGCAGTAATAATTACTCCATCTGCTCCAACATTATTTGTGTTTTCTAAGACAAATTTTACAGGGTCATTTCCTTTTAATGGGTTGAATGCTTTAACCCCTTTAGATTTTGCTATTTCTACTTTAGCGTCATCTAAATCGTATCCTATAACCTTACAGCCATTAGCGATTAGCATTTCGGCAGTTAACAAACCTATTAAACCCAAACCTATAACCACAATAGTTTCACCCATTGTTGGTCTAATTAAGCGAATACCTTGTAAACCTATAGCTCCAATTACTGTAAAAGCCGCTTCTTCATCTGTTATATTATCTGGAATATGAGCTACTAAATTTTGAGGTATACAAACAAATTCTCCGTGCTGTCCATTAGAAGCTACTCGATCCCCTATTTTAAAGCTTGAAACACCTTCACCGACTGCAATTACTTTACCTACATTACAATAGCCTAACGGCAATGGTTGTTCTAGTTTATTAAAAACAGTTTCTAAGGTAGGCATCAAACCTTCTGCTTTAATTTTATCTAAAACCATTTTAACCTTATCTGGTTGTTGTCTGGCTTTTTGTATAAGTGATGCCTTCCCAAACTCTACCAACATACGTTCTGTACCAAGTGATACTAAACTTCTTGTGGTTTGTATTAACACTTGTCCTCTTTTAACTTTTGGTGCTGGAACATCTGCAAGTTCAGTATTACCTGTTTTAAAAGACTGTAATATTTGCTTCATATAAAATTTTATCCTTTTAAATATTCTTGCAAAGGTAATTATTCAAATTATATTATTCATTGTCATTTACAACCATAACTTTATTAATTACTATATATAATAATAATGTTGCAGTAACACTTAGTAATAAACCTCCTCCTAAAAAACTTGTTAGAAAGAGAGTAAACACTAATCGCCTTTTTAAATTATCTAAATTTTTATAAAAAAAAGTTTTAATGAAGTAATAGTAGAAAAGCAAACCAAATATTCCCAAAAAGATATATAAATCAAAAGCTTCAAATTCTACTTTATATTTATTAAAATCTATACCTCCAAATATAAAGTTATATGTGTCCCAATTAGCTTTTATATAAATTATAACATTTTTAACTAAATCACTCCTTGTAGATGTGAGTGTTGATAACAACCCCTTTTCTTGATATATTCTAGTCCAAAAAGATGAATGACTAATTAAATAACTAAAAATCTTTTTGTTAAATATTATTACAATTAATCCTAAAACAGGTATTATAACTCTAAAAAACTTCTTGTATTTGACTTGAAATAGTAAATGCATACATATTAATAATGCTACAAACAAAAACATTTTCTTTTGTCCTAACACTAAAATTGTTGCAATAAAAACAGCTACTTTAATAAGATTGGTTTTACTTTTATTTAGTGACCAATAATAGTAGTTGTAGATTATTGCTATACAATAAATAAACCCAGCTTCTTCAGGTTTAGAAAATAAGCCAGCATAACCAAACCTAGGTGTGCTTTCATAAGATTTAAAAATATTGATTTCAAATAATATTCCGAATATAATTACTAAACAGTTAATGAATAATAATACCTCTAAATAGTTATATCCTTTTTGAAAAGATATACTCGGAATTTTAATGCTATTTAAAAAAAGTATAAATATTAATATATAAAGATATCTATTAAAAAAATAAATATTACCTCTAGAAATATGATACATAAAATCATAAGAACTAGAGTCTATATTTATCTGACTAATAATAAACAAAATAATAATTCCAATTGTAACCTTATGAAGTCTTGATAATGATTTATAATTAAATATTATGACTAAGGACATAATTATTTGAAAGACTAATTTAAAAGCACCTGAATATCTATAGAAAGAGAACAATGATAGTTTATAAACCACGCTTGTAATAAAGTCACTTACTAATAAGCCTATTATTAAAAATGGTATAATTTTATCTATATTCTTTCTTATTAATTGCACTATCTTAACTTAATTTTAAACCTTTTCTGTAAATAAACCCAACATAGAACAAAAAAGAAAAAGCCATAACCTAAAAGTGATCTCGCAAAACTAGCTTGAGATAGATAATAGGCAAAAACAAAACAAAATATTATAAAAACAAGATTAACAGTGTTTTTCTCAAGTTTATTTAATAAAACATCTAAACCTCCAATAAAAAACCCAAGTGTAATATTACCTATAATAAGTCCGTAATAACCAAAAGCACCATAAAAATCCATAATTGAATTTATAGCTAAAGTTCCTTTTTTTTCTCTCCAAGAAAAATGCTTAAAAAGCTCTTGCGTATCTAGAAATACTTCATATCTAAATATTTTCCCTAATGTCCCTATATTTCTAATACCATAATGACTACCAACATCAGGGAAATATGACACATAAAAAAATGAAGGAATAGATAATCGACCAAAAACTCTAGTCAATGCTACTTCTGTTAATGTCGAAACACCTTGAAAAATACTTTTAAATTGATAAGTTGTCGAACTGTAATATAATAACATTAATAAAATAAATAAATAAGACCCATACAAAATAAAACGCCTCCGAATAATTTTTTTATCTTTTTTTGCGCTCCTTCTTTTTGTATTGCTTCTTTTTGTGTTCCTTTTAAAAATGAATGTTGCAAAAATCAGACATAATAAGAATAGTATTAATGGTCTTTTTTGAAAGAGAAGTAGGATTAAAATACAAGATGTAATTAAAAGTGTAAAAAACACAAACTTATTAAATAAACTATTTTTATTTATCGCTAAATATAAAGATATAATAGTAATAAAAGGCAATAGATTATAGGTTATTACAACATATAAGTAATTAGAGGTGATAGCTTTACGAGACGTTAATAAAGCATCAGGGTCTCTGTAAATTAAACCTTCAAAGAAGCCAGTGTATAGTACTTTTCTTTTGATATACAGATAAATTAATAAAAATAAGCCAATACAAAAGAGTATAAAGAAATATTTAGAGCGACTAATATTGTCTTTTATTCCTTCCTCAATTTCCATATGATTTATACATTTTATTTTTCCATAAACTATAGTCATTACAAAAGAATATGTATATAGAATCAACAATACACTAAAAACGGCAATAATTTGAGTCTTAATTATCACATAATTTGTAATAGACCTAAAATCAAACGTCCAAAATACTTTTAAAACAAATTGTTTTACAAAAGGGAAAGCTAAAATTCCTATTAAGGAAAATATGACTGTAGATATAAAAAAAACACTAAAAACATTCCATTTAAAAATTAGCTTTCTAAATAGGTAAATATGGATTAATAAAACAAATATTAGTATATATGTTATTCCCATTTAATGGTTTTTGTGGTCGTTAGATAGAGTAAGTAATTAAAACTAGCGAAAAAAGTAATTCCCCATTGTCGACTCAAAATATTCTCTGTAAAACAACTTCCCAAAATTAATATTAAAAAACAAAAATATGCATAATTATTTAGTTTAATCGATTGATAAAGCGCATAGCCAAATACACATAAAAACAATATCAAACCTAAAACCCCAAAACGCAATAAATAATCTAAATATTGATTATGAATATTAGTACTAGTTTTTAATCCTTCGGTTTTATATTTATTTATTAAAACATTATTTGCATCTCCTGTTCCAAGTCCAATAATTATATTGTCTTTTATTAATGGTAGTGCAGACTTCCATATAACGGGTCTAGTTTCTCTTTCGCTTTCATTAGCATTACTTAGCTCTTCTACTCTATCCAATATTCTGTTTAAAGGCAAGTTAAATTTAGTTATTGTAAAATAGCTAATACCAAGAATTACTGTCGTTAAAAACACTAATGTTTTAATCTTTTTTTTATTTATTAATAAATAAATTAAGGAAGGAATTATAATTAAAACATTAAGAATTATAGCAGTTTTGGCAACCATTTGCATTAAAAATAAAGATTGAAAAGCTATTACTAGTAATAGTAAAATAAAGTGAAGGTTCTTTTTAATTGTTTTTAAAAAAGAAACAATTAAAATATTTGACATTATTATATACATACCCAAGTAAGCATTATGCATATCTATTAATTTAGTTAGCTCAGCTCCTGTATATCTAAACGACAAAAACAATTCTAAATCTAAGGGGAAAATATCACTTTTATAAAAAAAACGATATAGTGTATAGCACTCAAAAACCACTAAAAAAATAAAAACAGCAATACAATATGTTTTAAAAAGTAATTTTACATTTCTTAAATTATAGCTAGCATAAAATAAAGGAAATAACACAAAACTTATTTGCCTAGTTATAATTGTAAAACCTCTATTTATGTCTTCAGAATACAATAAACCTATAAAATTAAGGCTATATAAAGCAATAAGCATCCAAAAAAAAGGCGTAGTTTTTAATTTAAATTCTCGCTTCTTAATAACTATAAAGAGTTGCACAATAAATAATCCAAAAATAAATTTAGGATTCCATTTCTCTAAAGGAAATGTAGATACTGCTCCTATTAACAAAAGGAAAACGAGATCTAAGTCTTTAAAGTGGTTTTTATATTTATCTATAATTGCTATCATTTATTTGGCCAAAAACACTTCCATTTTTTTATAATCATTGTCTCCTAAGTAAGCATCTTTAGGCAATGATTTAAACGCATCTTCAATTGCGTTATTACTTACTACATATGATACTGCATTTTCAATTGCATTTTCTTCCTTATAATTAATTGCTACACCAATATTGTCTCTTTCTACTAATTCGGCTAAATATGTGTCTTTACTACAAATTAGTGGCACCTTATAATACATACACTCATATAATTTATTAGGTAATGCTAATTTGTTATTTAATGAAACTTGGTCGGTATCATATACTAAATAAATAATGTCTAGTGATTTGTATATTTTTTCTGCGTCTGTAAATGCATTGTATGGTCCAAAATAAGTTATATTATTATATTTTGATGCGTATTCCTCAACTGTGTTTTGGTGCTGGCCTTTACCATGAATATGAATATCTACTGAATCGCTGTTTTTATAAGTTTCAAAAAGTTTTATGTATTCATCCTTTCTTAACAATAAACCAACTATTCCAATAGTTGTTTTCTTATTTTTTACTACTTCTTTAATTTTATTTTCTTGTATTTCTTTTGATAGTAACTTGTTTTCTAATACAAAGACTTCTTTGGTGAAAAATTTACTAAAATGAAATTCGTAATACTTTTTTGAGGTTACAATTAACTTATCAATATACTTTTTATATAGTCTTTTTTCTAAGCTTCTCATTCGCTTAGCTGAAGCGCTTTCGCTAAAAACAAATTCACGTAAATCAGAGATCTCAATGGCAACTTTCGAGTTTTTCTTCTTAAATATAGTTGCTGCATTATATAATAATAATACATCTATATTATTTATTAAAAGCACCTCAAAATCGGTTACTTTAAAAAGTTGTTTTAATTTCTTAATTGTTTTTAAATAAACACTTATTCTTTTTACAGGCTGAGATGCGTTTGGTATTTCGCCTAAATCATGTATAACAACGTTACCAGCAATAGATTTATTTAAATCGGCCAAGGTTTTTCTCTTAAAAAACAACAATGTTACTGTATTATTTTGCGCCAAATAGTTTATTTGCTTAATAAACCTTGGATTTGGTTGATGAGATATAAAGAATAATATATTCATATTTTATGTGCTTACTTTAATCTTGAATTGACAACCACTTATTTAGTGAAAAAATAATCCATAATCTATAGCCTATCTTTTCATTTCCTGATTTACTTAATAATTCTTTAAGAAATTCCTCTTTTATAAAATCTCGAACTGGCGCTTTTTCATCTTCAATAATTTCTTTTTTAAACATTTCAGGCAAAGATATATTTAAGAATGGGTGTAATAACATACCAAATCCTACTTTTTTAGCATTAATTATATAATCTGGCAACACTTCTCCCGCTACATCTTTAATCATTGATTTTGCTCCATTTTTCATTTTTGAACTATATGGTAATCCTGCGCAGTATTCAATTAATTTGTAATCCATATATGGAGATCTTGCTTCTATACTCGCTGCCATTGATGGGTAATCTACTCTAGCTAAAATTAATTCTGGCAACCTAAGTTTATATTCTACATTCAATACTTTTCTTAAAAAATCATCGTTAGAATTTCCTTTAATTTGGTTCATGAAATCTGAAAGTATTTTATATGAATTATAACTCTTTCCTTTCCAAAACTTCTTCTTTTCAAACTCTGTAAAACCATGTACTTGCCTTCTTGAAACAATAGAACCCTTATAGAAGAAATCAAAACGTTTTTTTAATGGGATGTATTTTAATAATGGTCTTACAAACTTTGGTATTTTATTAAGAATTTTATACTCCTTGACCATATTAGAATACACTGGATAACCTCCTAATTCATCTCCTCCTTCTCCAACTAGTAATATTTTTGAGTTTTGTTTTGTGGCTTCTTTAGATATATAATATAGTAATACAGAATTAGGATCTCCAAAAGGCATGTCTTTTTGAATTGTACAAAGTTTAATAAGTTCTGATTCAAAAATTTCTTGGTTAATTTGCATTTGAGTATAATTAACACCTAACTCTTTAGAGAGTCTTTTAGCATTTACAGACTCATTAAACTCGTGCTTGGTTTCATATTCTAAATTTATAGCATTTATGTTTTTGTTTTCTAATGCGCTATAATATAAATTCATAGAGCTATCAACTCCTCCGCTTAAGGCTATAGAAATAGGGACATCAGACACATTTCTATATTTCATAGATAACTTTAGTTTCTGCTTAATAGTCTTAACAGCAGTATCGTACGAATCATTGTTTTTTTTGTTAATGAAGTCTGATATATTCCAATATACCTTTTTTGTTAATTTTTCTCCTTCGTACTTTATATAAGTTCCTGATTCAAGCTTAGATATGTGTTTGAAGAAAGTATTGGGGGCATTTACAGTTAAAAAAGACAAGTAATGGTAAATAGATTCGCTGTTTATTTCTCTGTCTATAGAATCTATTGTTAGCAATCCTTTTATTTCTGAACAAAAGAACAATTTATTATTTATTAAAGAGTAGTATAGTGGTTTTTTTCCTAATCTATCTCTAACAATATAATTAATGTTGTTTTTTATATCATAAAGGGCAAAGGCAAACATTCCTTTTAGCTTCTCTAATGTTTTATCTATTCCCCATTCTTTGTATGCGTTAACAATAACTTCTGTATCAGAGTGGTCTGTATTAAACTTTTGAGAACTTACTAACTCTTTCTTTATTTCTTCGTGATTATAAATTTCGCCATTAAAACAGATAACAACATCTTGATCTACAGATAACATTGGTTGGTTAGCTTGGTCTGAAAGATCGATTATAGACAATCTATTATGACCATAAACCACAGAGTTATCTTGCCATATAGATTGATTATCTGGGCCTCTGTGTAAAATTTCTTGTTGCATTGTGATAACACTTTGTTTATCACTTTTATCTATATTATTATAGGATATAATTCCTAGTATTCCGCACATAAATATTTATTATTGTCCTGGTTGAAGTTTTATTATTTTTAAAGGGTTATTTAATAAGTAGTTTTGTTCTAAAACATAATTATTAAAGCTATCATCTTGATTTACATTATAAAATGGAGCATATCCTGTCATTTGTGAAATACTTGAAATTATTTCAATATTAAGAAATAAAGCTTCTTCTTCGTTTATATCATTCTCATCGGTTGGGCAAGCGAATAATAGTAAGCTTAAAAATACGCTTAAAATACATTTTTTCATAATGTCATTTTCTTAATTTAAACGTTTTAAACACATCATTTGTAAATTCACTTTTACTTAAAAAAACAAATCCTAAAAAACCTATTCCTGTTATTAGTGTAGACACTATAAGGCCTATAAAATCTGGATAAACTTTATTAATGTAGTAATTTATTATAAATAAAATTACAGATATTAAAACTAGATATGTAAACTTAAAATATTTTAATGAGTTAAACTCTTTTCTACACCAATACAAAGACATTAACCCCATAACAATAAAAGCAAACATTAGTGAAGCAGATAGAGCTATTAAAATAGAATAAAACTGATTTAATATAAAGTAAGCTATGACGTGAACAATAAGGCCAATAATTAATGAAAATAAATTTAGTGGTTTAAAAAATCTAATTTCAATTATTCCTTTTAAACCTTGAAACATACAATATGGTATTAAACCAAAAACTAAAATTCTAAAAATAATAACAACATCTGCAATTGTTTCTGGTTTTGTAAGCCAATAGCTAATTAAGGTTTCAATCCAGTTATATAAGAGAATAATAACAATAACACTTGAGTAAAGTATGCCTCCAAACATTAAATTTAATGTTTTTTTATGTTTATCATCATCTTTACTATGACCAACAATTATTGATGACAGTAATGATAAAGGCTGTAAAACAATAAGAATAACTCTAGATAATGTTATGGCTATTAAAAAAGAACCAACAATTTCTTTATCATTTTTAATTAGTAATGATCCTATTGTAAGTAAAAACATATCTAAAAAAGTCATAACAGATCTAGGTAATCCATATAGCATAAACTGACTTCCTTCTTTTTTAACTGCAAGCTTACTAGGTAATTTATAGAGTTGAAGCTTAAAAATTATGTACACTAAACAACTTATTTGTAAAACACCCATTATGTATAGAGCTGTTTTTAGAATAGTAATCAAATTGCCTTTATCTTTTATTAAATAAAAGACAATAAGCAAAATTACACTCGCATTAAGTACACTTATTATATTATATAGGAGTATACGTCTTAAATTAAGAAAATAGGGTAGTATTAAATAGCTTAAATGTAATACTGCTATATAAATAAACGTGAAATATAGATATTCATTTGCATTTTTAATTTCTGGCAAAAGGAGTTTACTAATGGTATCTTTAAAAAACAAATACACTAAACATAAAACACTAACACTCAACAGCCAAAGCATTATAGATATAAAAAAATATATTTTAACTTTTTCTTTATCATCTTTATTAATACTTGAGAACCTTATTAAAGCTTGAGAACACCCTAATTGGCTTAAATTAGAAAAAGTAGGCGCTATACGTCTTATTAATAAAAAAACACTTAATAAAACTGCAGAAAAAACCAACTCTGCTTCTTTAATTAACCAAAAATTAAAAGCAACAGCTAAAAAAGCAAAGAATGAACTAAAAAATACGTCTAAGCTAAGTTTGTTCATTTATTGTTTTTTTAATATTAAAGAATAATGATGAATCTTTAGTAATATTCGTTTTCAAAACTGCTTTTTTTACTTTTATTTTGGCCCCATAATTTTGGCTTAAATAATAATTTGATATAGCTACTGTTGTTGTTTTGTCAAAAGTAATAAGATATTCCTTGTTCTGTACATTTACAACAATACCATTATTTTTAATTTCTAAATCAGTATTTTCTGCAAAATGTAAACTTCTTGTAATTTCATGTTTTGTGTTACAATATACCTCATCTTCACAAAGTATTATACTAAAGTCTTTTGCGACAGAAAAAGTACGTTTATGTTTTACTGGTTTTTCCAATCTTTTATAACCATTATGTTCTCCAGAAATTATAACAATATCTTCTTTTTCATCACAAGTTATATATTCTGGTTGTGCAATATTACTAATTCCCCATTCTCCAATCTGAGGAGCAATTTCCTTATTATCAACAACTAAACTGTTGTGATATAATGAGGACTTCATCTCGCTTTTAAGTTCTAGGTTTCCTGTGTAAGTATAGCAGCCAGGATCTACAATAATATCTTGGTTGTCTAACATGAGTTCAAAACTAAATAAATCGTTATGTCCATGACCTCCTTTACCATTCATACCTACTTCTCCATAATCTGTTATAAAATAATCGGTATTTGTTTTAGCTGAAATAAAGCCGCCTTTTTTAAAATAATTGAATTGAAATACCTTTTCAATATTGCTTTTTACTGAATTTATTCCGAAACATTCAACTGAAGAATAAAAAACTTCATCTGAAATATTTAAATTCTCATCTTCTAAAAACAAACTAGCTAACTGTAACATGTTAGAGTGATTATTAAGCGTCACATTATCATTTTGAAACACCGAAGCACTATCATTATCACCAATAATTGGCGTTAGTAAATTAGGTTTTGTTACGCCTTTGATAAAGTTACTGGCTTTTTTAAAAATAGTTAAAGTTACTGGTTTTAGTTTTATTCCACTACGTTTCATTACTAAAAACGATGCGAAAAATAGCTCAACAACTAGTCTATGATATGGTATAGATTTTTCGAAATTAACACCATCTTTTAAAAACTGTAAATGGAATTCTTCTTCCGTTTTAGCAATAGCGTAATTATACCATTGTTTAGCTTCTTTATAAAAGTTTTTAAACACCTTTCCTAATAAATGTAATGCGGTTAAATTGGCTGCATAATGGTTGCCACGAACATCTGTATATTCAACAGTTCTCCATAAAAAAACACCTTGAAGTAATAGCACTTCATTTAATAAATTAATGGTTTTGTCTGCTTTTGGAGCAACTAATAATAGCTCTCTTAATTGTATTAAATTTACTGTACGCACAGCAACTTCCATTGGATACCAATTTACAGAGTAGGCTATTGGATTTTGATCCTTCCAATTTTTTAGTGTAGAGTAAACAAAATCTATATACTTTTCTTCATTGCTAATTAAATAGGCTCTAGCTACAGTAATTAAAAAACTAAGCCTAGATAATTCCCATGGGAATTTCACATCATATTCTTTTTCTTTATTAGGTTTATAAAAGCTATAGCCTTTAAAATACTTATTATCCCACGTTTCATTAGCTCTCCAATCTACATTCCATTGTAATGGAAATGTAAATTTATATTCAACATCAAAAACAAAAATCTTGCCTTCTAAGATACGATTTGCGTTTTCTATCGTAGTATTATTTAATTCTAGAGTTGATTCATTATAACCTTTAAAACCATCATGAAACAAATTGCTTTTAGAAATACATATCTCTGTCCTAGAAACTTTATTAGCTATTTGCGTTTCAATCTTAGACCAGAATTGGGTTTTATAATAATATTTAAGCTTTAGTAATTGCTTAAAACGATACCAGACTACTGGAATGGGTTTAGATAAAATGGTTTTAATATTCATTTAAAATTTGGAACAAATTTATTCTAACTTAACCAACTTCCAGTTGCTTTAGAATCGTTTAAATTATCTTGATTACTTAGTATATCATTTTCTATCTCTCCAGTATTCCTATAAGATAAATAACCTTCTTGAGAATTCAAATTCTGTGAGGTATTAGGTATCTTGCTTGTGTTACCTTCAAGGTTTAAAGTATAATATTTAGTTACTCTAAGGTCTTTATGTGATTTATCTTCTCTATTATAAATTAATAGCATGCCAAATCTACAATTAACATTAATAAGCGTACTTTTTTTATGAATCTTAATATATCCATAAGTTAAATCAAGTCCATTTAAGTGAACATTTGCACAACCATGTTTTCCCCATAAAAAAAGACCTGGTTGAATAGGATTAATTCCTACTCCTAATCCAGACGAAAAAAAACCGCCTACAATTTGTAATCCAGACGCATTGCAGGCCGAAACTGTTTGACCTTCTATACTTGCTCCAGCAAACCAACAATTAATAATAGATGTGTCTCGAATTCTCCATGGTAAAACTCCTTCTTCTTGATAGCTTCTCATATAAATGGCTCTTAAAGCTTTTCCTCTCATACTTAAAACGATATTCTCAGCTTTCCATTTAGAAACCGCAGAATTATAATTTAAAGCGTTTTTATCTTCAGGTTTTTTTTGGGATGGTGTTATCTTATCTTTTGAAACTAATAATATTACATTTGAATTATAATTTGACGCTATATCAATAGTTAAATTCTTAATTCCTCCTCCAGAATTATTAGCCATATTTGCATAATATCTAAAAAACCCATAATGGTCTCTTTCCTCTCCTGTAATGGCTTCATCATCTTTAGTATATTCATGAAGAATAAGAAGTCTTGTTCCATGAGAAGAGGTTCCCATATTTCCTTCGCCTTCAATTACAACACCATAATAGATTGAGCTTATTGCTGAATGAAATTTATATCTACCTGTTGGAATAAAAATTGTTTTACCTGGTCTTGTGTATAAATAATTATCAAATATTGTTGCACTAGAATCTGATTTAGAGGTAAACTGAGCATATTCCAAAGCAGCATTTAATGCTTTTGACGTGTCTTTGACTGGAGCCCAATCAGGAACCGCACCAAACCAACGTAGATTCAACTTTCCTCTATCCCACTGTCTAATCCATCTCCCTGTGGTTGAACTAATGGACTTACATACCATTCCATCGTAATTTACATTAAATCCTATTTTAAAGTAACTAGCATCATTAAAAAAAGGATTTAAGGTAGATTCTTCATCAAAGATAAAAAAACCTCCACCGCCGTCGTTTTTGTCCCAAAAACCTTTAACATAAACCATCTCTCCAGGATTTGGAGCATAATTATATAATTCTAATAAGCTTTCAACTGTTACCATTATAATTGAAATTTATTTAATTCCTTTTATCGAAAAAAATAATTAGAAAGTTATAACATTTAGTTCTTAGTTTTTAAACTATTTATGTTAATTATCCTGAATCAAAAATGTTGCCTGCGTTGTTTCTACCATACTAGCAAAATCTATTGCCCATTTGTTATTTGCAATCGCATCATAAAAATGAATTAACTCTTCGTATTGTCCTTTTTCAGGAGTTTTAGAATTAATGTCTTTTACTTTTACACCATAACCTGTAAGTTTAGTAAAGTCATCCATAATAATGGTATTCTCATCATAATGTACTTCTAAATTCTCCTTTTGGTAGCCTTTATTTCCAACTGCAAAGTATTGTAAATTCCCTACAGAACCATCTTTATATTTTAAAAGAATAGACACATTGTCGTCTGCTCTAATTTGACTGTTTTTGGGGCTAAGTTTTTCAACGCTAACAGATACAATACTAGAATCTGTAAGAAATGAAATTAAATCTATAAAATGACATACTTCACCCACAACACGCCCACCATGTTCATGTAAAGCATCTGTTGCTGGCCTAAAACCTGCATTAATTCTATAACTAACATACAATGGGTTAGTACGATTGTCTGTATGCGTTTTAATTTCTTGTGCATATTTACTAAAACGTCTATTAAAACCGGTTAATAGCATTGGTTTTTTAGTAATATTATCATCATTATAAAATGCAATGATTTTATCTAAATCATCTTGTGTTGTTGCTAAAGGTTTTTCAACGAAAACATGTTTTCCAGCTTGTAAAGATTGTAATACTAATGATGCATGATCTTTATGTTGTGTAGTAACAAAAACTAAATCGACATTGTCATCTACAAGAACATCATTAATATCTGAAGTCGTGTATTTAGCATCAAAATGCGTTGCAACCGTTTTACTTTTATGTCCAGTTCTATTTACTACAGCATATAAGGCATACTTATCCTTCATTTTTTGCATGTTAGGTAGGTGCATTGCAGTTGCAAAACTTCCTGCGCCAACAAGTGCAACGTTTAAAGCCGAGTTTGGTTTTGTATAATTAGTGTTTACGGCAACCTTATTATCTGTCGGGACTTCACTAGTAGTATCATAAGATAATAATACTATAATTGGTTTTTCTGGGCTTTGTAGAGAAGCATAAGCTTCTTCTACTTGCTCTATTGGGTATACTTTGTTTATTAATGGCTCTAAATTAACCTTACCTTCTTTAAGCATCTTTAAATACTCTGTCATGTTTCGGTTTTCTGTCCAGCGAACATAAGCGTATGGATAATCGTTACCTTTATCTTCATAACTTCTATCATAACGCCCAGGACCATAAGATGTAGATACTAAGAAATCTAATTCTTTTTGGTAAATATCTTCACGTTTAATTTCCATTCCAGAAACACCAACCAATATAACACGACCTTTTTTCTTACAAGCTTTAAATGCTTCAGATAACGGTTCGCTACTTCCTGTTGCTGCTGTAAATATTACAGCGTCTGCACCATATCCTCCTGTATAACTAGTAACCGTTTTTACAACGTCTCCTTTAGTTGGATTTATAACTAAATCTGCTCCTAGTTCTTCTGCAATTTTTAATCTATCATCATTAATATCCGTTACAATAGTACGAACACCAGAATTTTTTAAGTATTGAACCGTTAATAAACCTAAAATTCCGGCACCAATAACCACAGCATATTCACCCAATCTTAAATCTGCTCTGCGCACACCTTGCAACGCAATACCACCCAAAGTTACTGTAGAAGCTAGTTTTAAATCTAGTCCTTCTGGTACTTTCATTACTAAGTTTTGTGGTACAACTACAAATTCTGCATGATTTGCAATCCCAGCTCCAGCTGCTGCAACTTTATCTCCAACTTGAAAGTTTGAAACACCTTCACCTACTGCTATTACAATTCCTGAATTAGAATACCCTGTTGGTGTACCATATTTTACTTTTTGTTGTACTTTAGAAAACGCTCTAGAAATACCTTGAGATTTTGCCATTGCAATAACCTTTTTAAGGTTATCTGGTTGCTTAATAGCACGCATTAAAAGGTTTTCTCCACTATTACCAACACTCTTTAGTTCTGTTCCTGCAGAAATACAACTGTGTGACACACTAATTAATACTTCTCCTGCTGATAAGATTGGTGCTGAAACTTCTTCAGCAACTACTTTTCCTTTTTTTATTATGGCTTGTAACATCTTTAATTTAAATTTTTTATAACGTATTTCGCTAATTTTTCGTGAGCTTGAGCATTAAAATGTAAAACGTCTATTTTGTCTTTATTTTTTCCATTAGTATATATACCAAAGTTATCCTTATTCAATATAAATGAAGCATCTATACATTTTACTTTTTTTGATTTACAATAAGCTTTTATCTTTTTCACTAAACTCGCATATTGTTCTTTTTGGGGATATGCTGATTTTTTAGGAGTATACCAAAATGGTGTTAATAACAAATATTTATTTTTTGATTTACTTAATGCTAAATGATCAATTACAGAAATTATATTATTTTCTATAATTTCCCATCGTGAAGCATTATATGAATATGATACGTTTAAACGTTCTCTAGAAAAAGCTTCTGCACTTGGATTAGGCACAATATTATTTTCTTTTTTTTCATCGATAATTGGATAAATAGAGATATCATCAAACCAAACTGTTCCAGTTCCTCCATAAAATAACAAATGAGGTTTTATAGATTTAACAGGTTTATCAAATACTATTTTTGTGCTTACTTTTTGCCAGTCATGTGTCCCTTTATTAAATCGTAATTTTTTATAATACCATTGTGTACTATTATCCGTAAAAGTAATTTCGTGATCTATAGCTAGTAATTTTGTATCACTAGAAACACTATCTGTTTTACTCCATCCTTCAAAAATGAAGGTGTTAGTGTGTTTGTTTAAATAAATAATATCTCCTTCCCATTTAGCAGAGTTCTTTTTAGAATTTACAATTTTTAAAGAACGAGATCCTGTTTTAAATTCATTTTTATCCCAAGCAGTAATATTATCTAAATCTTGTTTGAAAGTTAACCAATAATCTGCTTTAGGTTCAATTCCAGCATTCTCTTTTTCTTGCATCTCTTTTTCAGAAATTGATGCTAAAACCACCTCATCAAACATCCATTCTTTTATACCTGTTCTTTTTGCATAAATTGTAATATTATTGGAAACAAACTCTTCCAAGTTATTACTTATACTTTCATTTATATTTAATGGAAAAACTAATGTTTCACCTTTTTTTCTTTTCGTAATTTTTGTAGGCTCTATTTCTTGTTTAGAAAAGACTTTACTTTCAATTGCTGTTACACCTGGTCTAATTTTATCTGCTATACAGTCCCATGGTGTTACTGCAATTAATACATTTTCAGGGTTTAGAAGGTCTGAGGCCTTATTGCTAACTATTAATTTCTCAGAAATACTCATACCTCCTAAAGAAAGGTTATAAGCCTGAATTTTATTTTTTAGTAGGTTTTCAACAAGGTTTGGTACAGTTTTATCGTATGAAATCAAATCATTTTCTCCTTTAACTACCCTTAATTGAGAAGAACCTATCATTAAAAATTTTTCCTTTTTGGTTTGCTTTAAATTAGAAAACACTTTCTCTAATTCTTTTCCACTAGTGGGGTCAAAAGTTACATCGTTTTTTTCAATTAAAGAATCTAACAAAGCACTTGTTGATTCTGCCATTTCTTTAACACCTTCATTAATAGATAAATAAGAGTTTACTTTGGGGCTACTATAAAATGTTTTTTTGGTAACGAATGCTAATACAACAAAACACAAAATTGCTAACCCTGTTTGGATTAGAAATAGTTTTTGATTATTTTTTATTGGTTTCATTTTTATTAAAATTGAAAATAAATAAATGCTTGATTATCGTCGCTACCAAAAAGTAAAACAACAAATATTGCTACTCCAAATAAAGCACCTTGAAAATATGGATTTTTAAAGATGTGTTTTTGGTCATCTTCAACTTTATAAAAATACTTTTCTCCAAATATGTGACCTATAAAGGTTATAGCAAAAAGGATGATAAAACCTAACGGTATTGTATAGTTTACATCTCCTTTAAACGTAAACATATTATTTAATACTTGCGCAGCAGCACCAAAAGTTTGCGCTCTAAAAAACACCCAAGTTACCATTACAAAAACCATAGTAAACAACCACGAAAATGTAGTATATAATCTCTTTACTGGTTTAGAAAATGTATAATTATCTGAATATTTAGTTTTATATAGTTTATGAACTATTAGCGCTAAACCGTGTAATCCACCCCAGGCTACAAAATTCCAACTAGCACCATGCCACAAACCTCCTAAAAGCATTGTTAACATTAAGTTTCTATAATAGAATATTTTTTTAGATACACGACTTCCACCTAACGGTATAAATAAATAATCTCTTAGCCAAGATGATAAACTTATGTGCCACTTTCGCCAAAACTCTGTTATACTAGTAGAGCCATATGGCATATTAAAGTTTTCCATTAATTTAAACCCTAATAATGCCGCAACACCAATAGCCATATCTGAATACCCAGAAAAATCACAATAAATCTGTATACTATAAGCCATTACTCCAATCCAAGTTGCAATGGTGCCAAACTGCTCTGGTGCAGCAAACAAAGCATCTGAAATTGGCGCTATATTATCTGCAATTACTACTTTTTTAAACAACCCCAATAGAAAATAGTTAGTAGCCAACTGAAAGTTAACTTTATTAAATACTCTATTTTCTTTTAGCTGAGGAATAAAATCTATTGCACGTACAATTGGTCCTGCTACTAACTGTGGAAAGAATGTAACATATAATGCAAATTCGAAAAAATCTTTACTAGGTTTCATTTTACCATAGTATATATCAATAGTATAACACATTGATTGAAACGTATAAAATGAAATACCAACTGGTAACACAATATCTAAAAAGAAATTTGTTCCAGTATCTGAGACTAAACCAGAAACACTGTTTATAGTATCTAAAAAGAAGTTGGTGTATTTAAAATATGCTAAAAAACCTAAATTAGTAACTAGGCTTAAGATTAAAAAAAACTTTTTTTGCCTTTGAGAATCGCTACTATCTATTTTTTTTCCAGCAAAATAATCTACAACTGTAGAAAATAATATTAATAGAATAAATATTGGATTCCATGACATATAAAAGTAATAAGAAGCTAAAAGCAAGAATACAATTCTTGCTTTTAGCTTCTTGTCTTCATCTTTTATCAGACCTAATACAAACCAGTATATTATAAATACAACTGTAAAAAACAGTAGAAAAAGTGAAGTTGAAAAAATCATTTATAAAATTAACTTATTTTGGTAATTCTATATTTCTAACCGTTAAAATTTTTTCGTTAATAACACCATTATCATTATAAAAGTAGAATTTAACTTGATTAAACTTTTTAGGTATTATGCTAAAATTATACGTTAAGACATATTCATCATCTAGTTTATATACTTTGCATACCGATGGTATTTGTCTCACTTTTCTGTCTTGATATATTTTTTCTTTAAAAAGAGATGGTGATTCTGCATAAAAATTAGAAGAAACTCTTAACGGTGATTCTAATAATGAAAGATCTGTAGAAGAATCTAATCCATAAATAATTTTATAACTATCACCTTCAATTGGGTTAATAGCTATATAATTTATTTTAATACCTTGCGCAAATTCAAAACCATTTTCAAAAACATAGTTAAGTTCAACAGGAGCTTTATCTAAATTAGGATATGTTACAGATACTACCTCTTCTACTTTTTCAGTTGTTTTAGTTTCATCTATGGCAACTGTTTCTTTTTTTGCTTCTTCTTTACAAGATAAAACAACTATAAATAATAATGCTAATAAAATATTTTTCATTTTTTATTTAATTTATTGGTTAGTGACATTACAAAAGTCTAATGTTATTTTACTAGATTCTAATGCTTTAAATTCGTTATGTGCCACTAAATATACAATAATATCTGAAGCCTCAATAGCTTCATTAGGTTTATGTATTTCTAGTGTTTTATGTGATTCAATATTAGGCTCAACTGCTAATATGTTCATGTTTTGGTTACTTAAAGCCTTTACTACATTTAGTGCCGGAGACTCTCTTAAATCATCAATGTTTGGTTTAAACGCTAATCCCATTGCTGCGATTTTTGGCTTTTTACCATTATCAATTTCAAACTGTAATGCTGTGTTTTTTATTTTTTCAATAACCCATTCTGTTTTGTAATTATTGATTTCTCTTGCTGCACGAATTATTTTCGCTTGCTCTGGAAACTCACTAACAATAAACCATGGATCTACAGCAATACAATGGCCACCAACACCTGTTCCAGGTTGTAAAATATTTACTCTTGGATGTTTATTAGCTAGTCTTATTAGCTCCCAAACATTAATTCCCGCCTCATCACATATCATGGATAACTCATTAGCAAACGCAATTTGTGCATCTCTAGATGAATTTTCTACTAGTTTACACATTTCTGCAGTTTTGGCATTTGTTTTATGTAAATCGCCTTTTACAAAATGTCTATAAAATGATACAGCCTTTTCTGTAGAAGCTTCATTAATCCCTCCAATCGCTCTATCATTATGTTCTAACTCATGAATAACATTTCCAGGTAAAACACGTTCAGGACAATAAGCCATATATATTTTCCCTTTCAATTCTGGTCTTTCAGAAAAAATAACTTTTTCCATTTTTTCTGTAGTACCAACAGGGCTTGTTGACTCTATAATTACTAAAGCGCCTTCTTTTAATGTTGGTAAAATAGCACGAGTGGCAGATTCTACATAAGAAATATCTGGTTCATGGTCTCCTTTAAATGGGGTTGGAACCGCTATTAAATATACATCTGCTTCAACTGGAGTTGTACTTGCTTTTAAATAGTTTTCTTTAACTACATGGTGTACTAAACCATCTAAATCTGGCTCAATGATATGTATTTCTCCTTTATTAATTGTATCTACTACGTGTTGATGAATATCTACACCTGTAACTTTAATATTTTTACTTGCTATTAAAGCTGCTGTTGGCAGACCAATATAGCCTAAGCCAACCATTACAACACTTGGTTTATTACTCATGTTTATAAATTAGATATGAAATTTACTATTTTACTACAAGCTGTACCATCACCATAAGGGTTGTGTAGTTTGCTCATTTTTAAATAGGCTGCTTCGTTGTTTAATAAGTTGTTTGTTTCGTTTACTATTTTATTTGTATCTGTTCCTACTAAAAATACAGTTCCCGCCTCAACTGCTTCGGGTCTTTCAGTAGTATCGCGCATCACTAAAACTGGCTTCCCTAAACTTGGTGCTTCTTCTTGAACGCCTCCGCTATCAGTAATTATTAAATGAGATTTATTCATTAACCAAACAAATGCAGGATATGATAAAGGGTTTATTAATTTTACGTTTTCAATGCCTGCTAAAAGTTCATAGACAGGTTTTTGAACATTTGGATTTAAATGAACAGGATATATTATCTGAATGTCACTATTTTTCTCCGCAATTTCTTTTAATGCACTACAAATATTAATAAAACCTTGTCCATGATTTTCACGTCTATGACCAGTTACTAATATTAGTTTTTTTGTGTTATTAACTATGTTCTTCAATTCATCAACCTCATTATCTGAGTATTGAGAAGAAGTAACTTTATCTGAACTAAAATCTAATGCATCAATGACAGTATTACCTGTAACAAGAATATTACTTTCGGAAATATTTTCATTTAGTAAATTTTGCTTAGATGTTGTTGTTGGAGCAAAATGATAATCTGAAATACTTCCTGCTATACTTCTATTTACCTCTTCTGGAAATGGAGAGCGTTTGTTAAATGTTCTTAAACCGGCTTCTACATGACATACTTTTGCTCCTGAATAAAATGACGCTATACTAGCCGCCATTGTTGTAGTTGTATCACCATGAACATATACATAATCTGGTTTAAACTCTTCTAAAATAGGTTTCAAATTCGTTATAATATCTGCAGTAAGACTATAGAGATTTTGATTTGGTTTCATTAAATCTAAATCGTAATCTGGTTTAATTTCAAAAAATGATAAAACTTGATCTAACATTTCTCTATGCTGAGCTGTTATACATACTTTCGTTTCAAATTCATTTTTATTTTTAAGAAATTCTTTAACTAATGGAGCCATTTTAATAGCTTCAGGTCTAGTTCCGAAAATTACAAGATTTTTTTTCATTAATTACTGAGGCTAAACATTTGGTTAATATACTGCCTTTTTGCGACTGCAAAAGTAGTATTTTTAAACAGATTTTTTTGATTTTATATAAAATAAACTTACGATTGGCCGATTAAAGTGTGTTTTTAATCGGTGTTTTACCATTTAAAACCTATCTTAAGTGAGTTTTCTTACTTTTTAAAGCCTTGCTGTTACTATATTTTCTGGTAAAAAACCTTTTAAATCGAATACCACAGTATTTTTAGTTACTATACTTTTCCAATCTAGACTATTAAAGTTATCATGTTTTACTGCTAAAATAACAGCTTTATAATCTTTAGATATTTCTTGAATTAAATCAATATTATATTCTTTCTTAACTTCTATTTTGTCTGCAAAAGAGTCATAAACATCTACTTGCATTCCAAATTCTTTTAATTCGTCAATGACCTTAATGACACCTGTATTTCTAATATCGGGACAGTTTTCTTTAAACGTAATCCCAAGAATTAAAACATTAGCTCCTTTAATTTCATTTCCATTATTTGCTAACAGTTTAACTAATTTATTAGCTACAAACATGCCCATATTTGAGTTTATTCTCCTTCCTGCTAGTATTACTTGTGGATGATAACCGACAGATTCGGCTTTGTGCGTAAGATAGTAAGGATCTACACCTATACAATGTCCTCCAACTAAACCTGGAGTAAATGGTAAAAAATTCCATTTTGTTCCAGCAGCAGCTAATACTTCAGTTGTATCTATTTCTAACTTATCAAAAATAATAGCCAACTCATTTATAAATGCAATGTTTAAATCACGTTGAGTGTTTTCAATAACTTTAGCTGCTTCTGCTACTTTTATTGATGATGTTTTATGTGTTCCTGCTTTAATTATTGATTTATATAAGTTGTCTACTTTTGTCGCTATTTCCTTAGTACTACCAGAAGTTACTTTAATGATATTAGTAATAGTGCGCTTTTTATCTCCTGGATTAATACGCTCTGGTGAATATCCACAGAAGAAATCTTTATTAAATTTAAGCCCACTATTTTCTGCCAATATTGGTGCACAAACCTCTTCTGTACATCCTGGATAAACAGTAGACTCATATATTACAGTATCTCCTTTTTTTAAGACTTTAGCAATTGTTTCACTTGCTCTAATTATTGGTGTCAAGTCTGGCGATTTATGCTTTGTAATTGGTGTTGGAACGGTTACTATATAAATGTTAGCTTGTTTTAGGTCTTCAACAAAACAGGTGAATTGTAATGTTTTAGAAGCTTCTAATTCTTTTGATGACACTTCTAAAGTGTGGTCTTTATTATTTTTAAGTTCTTTTATTCTTGATTCATTAATATCGAAACCTATAACATTAAAATTTTTTTTTGAAAAGGCAACAGCTAACGGCAAGCCTACGTAACCCAATCCTATTATAGCTATATTATTATTCATTTTTTAATATTTTAATTATCTTTTCTAGTGCTTTTTTCCAATGGTTATTGTTAGTAATAGTGTTTTCAAAAAGCTTTTTCTTAGACAGAACACTATATTTTGGGCGAGTAGCTTTTGTTTTAAAAAAAGCTACTTGCGACACTTTATCTAAATCATAATCTTTAAAATTCGTTGCTATTTCTTTTGCAAAATCATACCAAGTAGCTTCACCTTCGTTACTATAATGATAGATTGTATAAGGTACATTTTTTAGTTTTATTATATTATAAATAACTTTAGCTAAATCTATACAGCTCGTTGGTGTTCCTGTTTCTGCTGTAGTAACTTTTAAATCGGCATTTTCATTAATTTTATTAATTATGGTTTTAACAAAATTCTTTCCATAAGAAGAATATAACCAAGACGTTCTTATTATAAAATGCTCTTTCAATATTTCAGAAATATATTGTTCTCCTTTTAACTTTGATTTACCATACTCATTGATTGGATTTGTTTTATCTGTTTCAAGGTATGGTGTTTTCTTTTTACCATCAAAAACATAATCTGTTGAAATGTGTATTAATACTACCTTTTCTTTCTTACACGCTATAGCTATATTTTTAACTGCTTCAGCATTTATTTGAAATGCTTTGTCTGAAAAATCTTCTGCTAGCTCAACATTTGTATAGGCGGCACAGTTAACACAATAATTGAAACTATTTTCAGAGAAATATTTACTTATAGCTAATTGATCTGTAATATCTAATTCTTGTTTATTTACAAAAGTGAATTGTATATTATCATTATTATTATGAAAGAACTCCCTAATAGTTCGTGCTAGTTGTCCATTTCCTCCAGTTACTAAAACATTAGTCATCATGGTAAAATAGCATTTTTAAATGTTGGTAGAATGATATCTTTTTCTGAAACCAAAAGCTCCTTTTCTGGCAATTGCCAATCGATATTTAAATCTAAATCATTATATATAATACCTGCTTCTGATGCTTTATTATAATAGTTATCACATTTATATGAAAAAATAGCTGTTTCACTTAATACAATAAACCCATGCGCAAAACCTCTTGGTACAAATAGTTGTTTTTTGTTTTCTGCTGATAACTCAACTGAAACATGTTTTCCAAATGTTTTAGAGTCTTTTCTAATATCTACCGCAACATCTAATACTTTACCTAAAACAACACGTACTAATTTTGCTTGGGCGTAAGATCCTGTTTGATAATGTAAGCCTCTTAAAACACCCTTAGTAGAAAAGGACTCGTTATCTTGCAAAAAAACAGTTTGTGTTTCTGTTAACTCTTGAAAAAGTTTTTGATTAAAGCTTTCAAAAAAATAACCTCTTTTATCATTAAAAATATTCGGTTCTAGTATAAAGCATCCTTTAAGTTTTGTTTCTAAAGCTTCCATTATCTGTAAAGTTATACTTTAATGTTCAATAATACTAAGTAAGTGCTTACCATATCCGCTCTTAATTAAGGGTTTTATGAGTTCTTGTAGTTGTTTTTTATTTATGTAACCCATTTTATAAGCAACTTCTTCAATTGCTCCTATTTTTAAGCCCTGTCTCTCTTCTATAACTTGAACAAATTGAGAAGCTTGCATAAGAGAATTAAAAGTTCCTGTATCTAGCCAAGCTGTTCCTTTATCTAAAACACTAACTTGTAATTTTTCTCGTTTTAAATACTCCTTATTTACATCTGTTATTTCTAGTTCTCCTCTATAGCTTGGTTTTATATTTTTAGCAATACCAATTACGTCGTTATCATAAAAATATATGCCTGGAACAGCATAATTAGATTTTGGATTTTCAGGTTTCTCTTCAATTGAAATTACTTTTCCATTTTTATCAAACTCTGCAACTCCATAACGTTCCGGATCGTGTACATGATATGCATAAATAATTCCTCCATTAGGATTATTATTTGCCTGTAATAATTTTTCTAAACCTGTACCATAGAAAATATTATCTCCAAGAATTAATGCGACTTTATCTTTTCCTATAAAATCTTCTCCAATAATGAATGCTTCTGCTAAGCCATTAGGTGCTTCTTGAACTGCATATTGAAAATTGCATCCAAATTTCTTTCCATCTCCTAAAAGAGCTTCAAAAAGAGGTAAGTCTTTAGGAGTTGATATAATCAAGATGTCTTTTATACCAGACCACATAAGTGTTGATAAAGGGTAATATATCATCGGCTTATCGTAAATAGGCATTAGTTGCTTACTTACTGCTAGTGTTAATGGATGTAATCTTGTTCCAGATCCTCCAGCCAATATTATACCTTTCATTTAATTTTTGTATTTATTTAAATACCAATCTATGGTTTTTTTTATCCCAGTTTCAAAATTTTCATCTGCTTTCCATCTTAGTTCATTTTCAATCTTAGAAGCATCTATTGCATACCTAAAATCATGACCTGCTCTGTCTTTTACAAACGTAATTTGATCTTTATAAGAGTTTTTAGATGGTATTTTAGCATCTAAAATCTCACATATTGTATTTACAATATACAAATTGTCTTTTTCATTTCTACCGCCTATGTTGTACGTTTCTCCTGCTTTACCAGTTTTAAAGACTAATTCTATTCCTTTACAATGGTCTAATACATATAACCAATCTCTAATATTTTTACCATCACCATAAATAGGAATAGCTTCTCCAGAAATTGCTTTTCTTATAATGGTAGGAATTAGTTTTTCATTATGTTGTTTTGGCCCATAATTATTTGAGCAGTTAGTAGTTACTACGTTCATACCATAAGTATGAAAATAACTGCGTACTATAAAATCTGACGCGGCCTTAGAAGCACTGTACGGACTATTTGGAGCGTAAGGTGTTCGCTCATTAAATAAACCTGTTTCTCCTAAAGTTCCATATACCTCATCTGTAGAAATATGATGAAATCTAGCGTGTTCAAAACCTTGTTTTACTTGATTTGGTCCATCCATCCAAAACTGTTTGGCCGTATCTAAAAGATTAAATGTTCCTGTAATATTAGTCTCAATAAAAGCTCCTGGGTTTTTAATTGAATTATCAACATGAGATTCGGCTGCAAAATGAATAACCCCATCAAAGTTATACTTTTTAAAAAGGTCTTCTATCAACTCTCTATTACATATATCTCCTTGAATGAAAGTGTAATTAGAATTGTTAGAAACTTCATTCAAATTAGAAACATCTCCGGCATATGTTAGTTTGTCTAAATTAACAACCTTAATATTGTTACTTTCTAAAAAATAGGGAATAAAATTAGACCCTATAAAGCCTGCTCCTCCAGTAACTAAGAACGTATTAGTCTTCATAGTTTTTAGCATAAAGGACAATTCTTTTTAAGATATAGAACAAGCATAATATAACGAATGCTAATGCTGGAAAGACTAAAGAATACTTCTCAAATAAACTAGATTCTACATTTCCAACAGGTTGGAAATTGGAAATAACATCTACAAAAACATCTTCAGTAATTCTCTTTTCCTCTAGCCTTCTTAATTGATCTCTTAAATCTAATTCTTTATCAAGCAAAAGATATTCTTTTGTATCTGTTTGATTATCATTACTTACCAATAACTCTCCAAACTTTACTGGTTGCATTGGAATATCTGATTGTTGTTGAAGAACTTTGATATAAATGTCTTGAAGTTTTTCTACTTCCTCTAAGCTAGATTCAATATTTTTTCTTTGAACATCATATAATAAAGAGTCTTTAATTTTCTTTGAACTTGAGAATTCATTTGTAAATGCAGAATGAATACCAAAATCCAATCTACTAAAAATGTCTTTTTTATTTGATCTGGCAGTAATTAAAAATAAACTACCCGAATATATACTCCTATTTTCTATAAACTTATCATAGTTCGCTTCTAATAGTCCCATACTATCAAGTTTTGTTGTAAACTCTTGATACTGTAATATTCTATCATTTTCGGTTTCTGGTCCAGGTTCTATTCTAAACCCTTTAATCGATTTAACATCAACTTTAGGAGTGCTATCAGAATTAAAAATACGATCTAGAGCTTGCTCATCTTTATTTGCAATAAGAGCATTAAAAAAATTAATATTATTTACCAATTGAAATTTAGAATCAAAATAAGGTCTAACCAGCATTTCAGATGTATAAGTAACAGGATTGGTTTTTTCTAATCCAAAACCTAAAGCTGCTGCTATTAAAATAGTTCCTAAAACAATTTTCCAATTATTAATAAACACTTTTATTGTGCGTATTATAACAGAAAAAAGAGCTTTAAAAACAGAAGTAATAAAAACTAAAACTTTATTAATAGCATTACCAATAAGGTTAAAAAACACAATTAAATCTACCTCTTCAGAGTTATTATTATTTTTTGGTAATTCTTTACTCATAATATATAAATGGTTAATTAAATATTTGTTGTAATATTTTTCTAGTTATTAAATATGTCGGTCTTACACCAGATGTTCCTAAACCTCCTGAGGCAAGCGTGCTTCCTGTTTCTAATGGATTGTCACTTGCATAATAAGCATATCTTACTTTTACATCTGGGTTAATACTACCTCTTACTTTTGATGCAGCTTGAATTGCCTTTTGATAGTGTGCTCCTTCCATTTCTAAACCAATAACATTCCATGTAGAATTGAAAAAGAACTTTAATATATCCTTATTTTGAAGAGAGGTTCCTAAAACAGTTATCATACTACCTTCATAAATATCAACACCTTGATCTTCTAAATCTGTTTTACTTAATTCATTTTTAAACGGGTAATTATCTGCTGTGCCTTCAAAAATATGAGCAGAAGGAATCATAATATCCCCTTTTCCTCCTTCTAAAATTCCTGCTTTTCCCATTATTGAAATCGATTCAATATTAAGGTGAGTTTTATCTGTATTGCTTCCGAAAGGTTTTAATAGTTCATCAATTGTTTCATATGCCTGCTCTCCAAAAGCATAGTCCATAACAAAAAGCACAGGTTTTTCATTTTTGTTTTTTGCATCATTAATATTTAAATCTGTTTGATCTAAATCTAACTTAGCTGTATCAAAAATCTGGACATTGATATTAGTCCCTGAAGTATCTTTGATATATATCATTCCTTGCTGTAACGCTTTTTGTGTTACTTTATTGCGTAGGCTTTCATTTTCAGAACCACTTAAGGCCTCATACACTTCAAATACATCCTTTTTTGCTATCAAACTTTTTAGAGCTTGTGGCGCATACAATGTATTCATTACACTATGCAAATTAGCACTAATGATATGTATTGGTCTAGATAGTAAGTTGTTCTTTTTTAAAGTCTCTTTTATAGTATTAGACCATATTTCTCCATGAATATGATGTCCTAATCTTTCTCTTAATACTGGGCTAAAAGTAACTGTTCTTTTATTATTGTTTACAACCTCATCAATAGCTAATTTACCTAACCAATAAACAATATGCAATAGTCGCTCTGGATGTTTAGATGTTGCAAAAACAGGGTATACATCTGACAATTCTTGGAATGTTCTACCAAGAATATTAGCCGTATGAGTAATTGCTATTTCGCGTTCTTTTTGTGTTAACTTCTTTTTGTTAAGTACAGCATTCTCTAGTTTTATCCAATCTCTTGTAGTCGCTCCATTTTCATTAATAACAACACGTTTGCTAATTTTATGTGACTCTACAAAAAGAAAAGTTAAGTGTGTTAGAATATCATAAATTTCACTCCTTCCGCGAGTGATTTCAATATTCATTTGCTCATCATCAATTCTATAGCAATTACGTCTTCTCTTTGGTGGAATTATAGCTTCAAAATGCGAATTAGCATAACCTTCATCACTTGTAAGGTTAATAAATCTACATTCTTCTATACCTATTGGTAATCTATCTATCACATATAAAAGGCCTTCTAATTCTGCTTTTTCTTCTGCAATAGAACCGTATATTTCTGGTCTTAAAACTAAAAGAGCTTCACGTAAAGTTTCACCAGAAATACCCATTGGTTTATAAAAGCCTCGATTGAATAAATGTCGCATTGTTATATACATTCGTTCAATAGCATTCGAACTTTCTTGCGCCCTAGTTCTTTCGTGTTTTTTTATATTACTCATTTACTCTCTTTAACTAGCAAATATACTATTATTTAGTAATTATTACGCTTTTTAAAGCATCTGCTATTTTACGATCGTTTGCTAATCGCGGAATTTTATTTTGCCCACCTAATTTGCCAATAGATTTCATATAATTTTGAAATCCGTTTTTACTTACTAGTGAGATCTTTAGTGGCTGCAATACTTTGCCTGTTATTAAATCTAAGTAATAACTATTTTGTTTTTGTAAAGCATCATCTATTTTTTTAGCTAACACAGAAATATCTTCTGGTTCATTTTCAAACTCAATAAACCATTCATGGTATGGTAACCCTACTTTTGGATTAATTTGTGGCGCTACCGTAAACTCATTTATTCTTATTGACGTATTTTCTACTGCCTCTTTTAAAGCATGTTCTACCTCTTTACCAATAACGTGTTCACCAAAAGCTGAAATAAAATGTTTAATCCGACCAGAAACAATAACGCGATAAGGTTTTATGCTTGTAAATATTACTGTATCTCCAATATTATAGGCCCATAATCCAGCATTAGTAGATATAATTATCACATAATTTTTATCGACCTCAACATCTTTAATTGTTATACGCTTAGGTTTTTCATTGAAAAACTCATCTGCTAAAATAAATTCATAAAACATACCAGAATTAAGCTGAAGCAGCATGCCTTTCTCTCCTTGTTTATCTTGAAAAGCAAAGAATCCTTCACTTGCTGGATACAATTCAATACTATCTACTTTTCTTCCTATTAGGTTTTCAAATTTAGCACGATAAGGTTCGTAATTAACGCCTCCAAAAATAAACAGGTTAAAATTTTTAAAGATTTCACCTATTTTTTTATCTGTTTTTTGTTGAAGCCTTTCAAAATACATTTGTACCCAAGACGGAATACCAGAAATAATAGTCATATCTTCTGGCAATGTTTCTTCTACTATAGCGTCTACTTTAGTTTCCCAATCTTCAATACAATTGGTCTCCCAAGAAGGTAATCTGTTTTTTTGAAGGTATTTTGGTACATAATGGGCAACAATTCCTGAAAGCCGTCCTAATTGTACTCCATTTTCTTCTTTTAAAATAGGACTTCCCTGAAGAAAAATCATTTTGCCATCTACAAATTTAGAGTTTCCTGTTTCATGAATATATAATAGAATAGCATTTCTAGCAGCATTAACATGATTAGGCATACTATCTGCTGTAATTGGAATATACTTTGCGCCAGATGTTGTTCCAGAAGTTTTTGCAAAATATAACGGTTTTCCTTTCCAAAGAATATCTTCTTCACCAGCTACAACCCTATCAACATAAGGTTTTAATGCTTCGTAATCTCTTATGGGTACGCGTTTAACAAAATCGTCATAATTGTTAATACTAATAAAATCATGATCTTTCCCAAACTGGGTTTTTGTTGCATTAACTATTAAGTCTTTAAAAACCTTTTCTTGAGTTTTTATTGGGTTATTGGCCCATTTTTGAACCGATTTATATATTCTTTTAGCAAAAGGTTTTGCCAATAACGCTTTTAGTGACATATGGCTATTTGAAATCTATAAAATTAGTTGGATTAACTGGGTAACCATCACTCCATAATTCAAAATGCAAATGTGGTCCAGTACTTAATTCTCCCGTATTTCCTGCTGTTGCAATTACTTCTCCTGCTTTTACTAAATCGCCTTGTGTTTTTGTAAGTGATGCGTTATGTTTATATACAGAAAGAAGCCCATAACTGTGCTCAATTAATATTACAAAACCAGTTTCTGCTGTCCATTCTGCAAAAATAACTGTTCCATCTGCTGTTGCTTTTATTGGTGTGTCTTTGGCTAAAACAACATCTACTGCATAATGCTTTTCCTCCACATTATATTGTTCACTTATTTCTCCATTAGCAGGTGGAAAGAGCACAAAATTTGCTTTAGATTTAGCTGTTTCGAACAAATTGTATTTGTCCTCTTTTTCAACTTTTGCTCTTAAAATTGAATCTGCTGCAGTAGGAGACAAATCTACCTCACTTGGATCTATACTGGCAGCTTCTAAAATAGAATCCCTATTAAACTCAACAGTAGCTAATTCTCCTTTTAGTACTTTTTTTATTGAAGCGTAATACTGGTCATTTAATGCTATAACTTGCTGTAACGAATCTGTTTTAAAATTTAATTCTACAGCTTGTTTTTTTAATGCAGTAGATGAATATCCAGGAATATATTCTTTTATAGGCGTGAATGCTATTAATAAAGTCGTTAGCGCTATTAAACAAATAGTAGATAATGACAATAAAACAAAAACGTTTAATCGCGTTAATTTAAATGCAAGCTTTTCTTCAAAAGTATCTTCATTTAAAATTACTAAACGATACTTATGCAATAGTTTTGTTGATATTTTCTTTTTCTCTTTACTCTTTTTTGCCATAAAAACAAATGTAAATAAAATTATAGCTTTAGCTGTTTTAGAATATGCTAAAGTTAGCTTTTAAACGTTATTATTAAACTTTAATTATTAACTTTGCATTCTAAAACAGATTATTATGATATCTTTAAGTATTATTTTAGGAGTGGTTGGTCCATGGCAATGGGTCATAATTGGATTGGGTATATTATTACTTTTTGGTGGTAAAAAAATCCCTGAATTAATGAAAGGACTTGGAAGTGGCATAAAAGAATTTAAAGATGCTAGTAAAGAGGACGAAAATGCTAAAGAGAGCTAAATCTCTTTGTTTATAAAACAAAAAACCCAATACAATGTATTGGGTTTTTTGTTTGTGAATTCTAACCTAATTAAGTTTTATAGATTTTATAATAGATTCTAGTTCAAACACATGATTTCGTTTTGAAACATTTGGCGCATAGGCAAAACCTTCTGCTACTATAAATCTTTTATTAATTTTGTCTTCAATAAAATAGGTAATAAATGGCCCTGACATAAATGCTCCATTTACATCCCAAATACCTTTAACTTCAATAGTTGGTTTATTATCTAAGATAATTTCATATAAATGTGGTGCATATGCTTTATCTGTGGCCATATAACTCCCATCTGTTGGACCTCCAATATATTTTTTACCTATAGAATCTCTAACTTTTATTATTTGACTTACTAAACTATCGTTTTTATTAATTGCTGTTATGGGCAACTCGTATAATAAAATGTTGGTATATCCAGTTGGTATATCTTTTTTAATCCAGTAAAATTTATCTTTTTCTTCTGCTATTGTATTGGTTATTCTATAAGTCGTTGGAAATTCTATATTAATATTTAAACCTTCTTCAATTTTAGAAGCATTGTACAGTGACTTTCTTGATTGCCTTTGTTTTTCTCTAATATCTTCTGCTTTAAATCCAGAAATAATTTTATCGGTATTGGCTTCAATTTGAGATTTAATTTCTGCAATATCTTTTCCTCTTACTAGAATTACCTTTTGAGGTCTTGCATGAACATCTCTAGCGATCTTAAAATCTGCTTCTCCTTGTTCTATTTTTAATACATTTCTATTCTCTTTTGCAAAGCCTGTAAATACCTGTGATGGAATTTGTCTTAATGAAAACAAAGGTTCTTCTTGCGGTAAGCCATCTACTGGTGTAGTTAAAACATTGCGTAGAGTTTCTCCAACAGTATTCTCCCATAGTTCATTATCAATTACTATTGCAATATTATTTATTGGTCCAGCCGATTCTGGTAATATTCTTACTCCCTTTTTTTTGTCACAAGAAAAAACTGTAACTACTATTAAAACTAATCCCAATAATTTTCGCATAATTATATTTGTTTTTATATGGTTACCCTTTAGAAACTTTTAGGGTCATACCTGGTTTCAACTTAGTACCACTAATATCGTTCCATTCTTTAATATTTTCAACAGAAACTCCTGGAAATTTTTGAGAAATACTCCATAACGAGTCTCCACTTTTAACTTTGTATGTTTTTCCATTAAAGTTAGCATTGCTATTTTTATTAGCTTTCACAGCCTTTTTTGTAACTGAAGATGGGTTTCTAGGAAAAATAGTTAAGCGCTGGCCAATTTTTAAATTATTACTACGTAGACCGTTCCATTTTTTAATTTGGCTTACACGCACTCCAAATTTTCTAGCAATTTTTCCAAGATAATCGCCTTGCCTAACTTTATATCTTGTTTTAGTATCTGCTTTTAATAATTGAGGTAATGGTTTTTCTCTTTTATCAAACTCTGCTTTGGCATAAGCATACATTTGCTGTTCGTTATTTACAAATGCACCTACAACATTCCTGGGTAGTCTTAAAGTATAATTTTTTCCTTTTATGTACGGAATAATATCTAATTTGTATGACGGATTTAAAAACTGAAGCGTTTCAATTTTTACGCCAGTAAATTCCGAAACTTGATCTAATGTAATCATTTGTTTCACATGAATTGTATCTGTTTCTACATAATTAAATTTTGGCTTATGTTGAACAAATCCATGTTCTTCAGCATATTCAAAAATATACATTGTTGCTAAAAATGCAGGAACATAACCTGCTGTTTCACGCGGTAGATTAGATCTAATATTCCAATAATTTTTATAGCCGCCAGACCTTCTAATAGCTTTACTTACATTTCCTGGCCCTGAATTATATGCAGCTAATGCTAAATCCCAATCTCCAAAAATCTCATAGAGTTTAGCTAAATATCTTGATGCCGATTTAGTCGATTTAATTGGGTCGCTACGTTCGTCTACATAACTACTTACATTTAATCCATACTGTTTTCCTGTAGCAAACATAAATTGCCATAAACCAGTCGCTCCAACGCGGGATTTAGCTCTTGGTTTTAAAGCAGATTCTACAATTGCAAGGTATTTCATCTCTAAAGGAATATTGTAGTTGTCTAATTCACGCTCAAACATTGGAAAATAGTACTTACTTAACCCCATTAAACGTTCCATTGACTGGTGTCTATTCTTTAACCAACGTTTAATTATGCTTTCTAATTGAGGATTATATTCTACATTAAAAGGCGTTCTTGCATTTAGTCTTTCTAATCGTGCTTTTAATGTGTCTGTTGTTAATTCTGGGTAATAAACAGCTTCATATTTAAGATCTGTAACATCTCGATAAATAGTATCAAACAGTGAAGTACTATAAAGTTCCTCCATCCATTTTTTATCTATTTCTGATGCAAATTTATCATCTTGTAATTCTTTTTTTAAATCTATAGGTGCTATTGGTTCTATTGATTTTTTAAAAAGAGCTTTACCATCAATAATTGTGTCAATTACATAACTCTCACCTGCTACTAATTCTGATTCAGAAAGTCTTGTGGTTTTTTCTTCTAGAGTTTCTTGAGCAGTAGATATTGTAACGTAAAAAACGCAAAAAAAGAAGCTTGTATATTTAAAAAGTATATTCATTTAAAAAAATTGTGTTTAAAATTAACGTAGTATTACGCAAAAAGGTATTTAAACACATTGTTTACTTAAGAATTGCCGCTATTCCAGGCAATGTTTTTCCTTCTAAACTTTCTAACATTGCTCCACCACCAGTACTAACATAACTTACTTTTTTCTCAAAACCAAACTGCTTTACTGCAGCAACAGAGTCTCCACCACCAACAAGAGAAAATGCCCCTGTTTTTGTTGCTTCTGCTATTGAATTTCCTAACGCTATAGTTCCATTTGCAAAATTTTCCATTTCAAAAACACCTAAAGGTCCATTCCATAAAATGGTTTTACTCTGCATAACAATTTCGTGAAAAACTTCTCTAGATTTAGGACCGGCATCTAATCCCATCCAACCATCTGGAATTTCTTTTATATCGCAAACTTGAGTACTTGCATCATTACTAAAAGCATCTGCTGCAATAACATCCATTGGAATATGAACTTGAACATTTTTAGCTTCAGCTTGTTTTATTATATCTCTTGCAAGATCTAGTTTGTCATCTTCAACCAGTGAATCTCCAATAGAACCTCCATTAGCTTTAACAAAAGTAAATGCCATTCCTCCACCTATAATTAAATGGTCAACGGCATCTAAAATGTTTTCAATAATTGTAATTTTTGAAGATACTTTTGCACCTCCTAAAATTGCTAAAACTGGCTTTTCTCCAGTTTTTAAAACCTTATTGATACTTTTAATCTCTTGCTCTAATAAGTAGCCAAAACATTTGTTTTCAGGAAAAAAATCTGCCACAATAGTAGTTGAAGCATGTGCTCTATGTGCTGTACCAAAAGCATCATTAACATATATATCTCCTAACTTTGAAAGTTGTTCTGCAAAATCACGATCTCCATTTTTTTCTTCTTCATGAAAACGTAAATTTTCTAAAATTAAGATTTCACCAGGTTTTAAGTTTGCTACTGCAGTCTCTGCTTCACCTCCAACACAATTAGAAACAAATTTAGTTTCTACACCAATAACATCTTCTACATCGTCTGAAATATGCTTAAGAGAAAATGCTTCTTGAACGCCTTTAGGTCTACCTAAGTGCGACATTAAAACACAACTTCCTCCATCTTCTAATATTTTAATTATTGTTGGTTTTGCAGATGTAATTCTTGTTGCGTCTGTAACGTTAAAATTTTCATCTAAAGGCACATTAAAATCTACTCTTATAAGTGCTTTTTTATCTTTAAAATTGAAATCGTTTAATGTCTTCATTTATTCTTTATAGTATCTATTAATCTAAATTTACTTTTAATATCCACGTATCTCTAAAACGATACTTTTGAATCATTTCTTGCTGTAATGTAAAAGCAGTTTTGGGGTCTTCTGTTCTTAAAACCGAAACGTATTCCCATTTCTTTTTAAGGTTAGTAAATGTTATAGGTGTGTATCCTTTTTTTATAAGATAACTTTCCCATTTTCTAGCTCTTGGTTTATCTGAAAATACATTTGTTACTACATAATAACCTGGGATGACATCTGAAATAATCTTAGATGGTTTAGAAATCATATATTTAAATGCTCTAGAATCAAACCCTTTTATACCTGGTGGTTTCCATTTATATTTTCTTTTCTTCTTTTTTGCTTCTGCCTCAGTTGTTCTAATAACTTCTGGTTCTATTGTTGTTACATTACTAACAGATTGTTTTTCTTCTACAATATCTTCAAAAAAATCTTGACTTATTTCTGTTTGAAAAGCAGCAAAAAACATATAAAAACGATCTGCTCTCGTTTTTAAACGTAGAGTTGTTTCACTTGTGTTATTATCTATTATCTCGTTGTTATAATTTGGTATCTCTAATTGGGCAATATCAAAACCCAGTGTATTACGGCTACTAGGAACACGGTCATCATTTACTATACTGTTAGTTGTAATACCACTATTGAAAAAGTTTTGTTGATTTCTTGCACCGTTACTAAGGGATTGAAATGTACCGTCTTTTTTTATTATAGCACATTCATCTTGAGATAAGTTTAAATCTCCTTCCAAAACCGAAACCACTAATGATGTTTTTACATCTCCTTGTTCTACAGATTTAAAGTTTTTGAATGTAATATCAACAGGAGCATAATTTACCAAACCAAAACCATTATATGTAGAAATATATTTAGGATTATCTGTTGGTGATTGATAAATAACATATAACATCCACCCTGCAGAACTCCCTCCAGAAATATAACCTCTTGAAGCTTTTACATTTGCAACTGTATAGTCACCATTTTGTTCCGTTGCATTTTTTAAAATACTAGTGACATCTGCATAACAAACATATGGTGAATTTATAGCATGTGTTGGATTTGTGCCTCCGTCATAAATAATTTCACCTCCAATAGTTTTATATTCACCATTTGGAGTTTTAAATAATATAGTGTCTATATCTGTTTTTTTTCTGTAACTTCCTTTATACTCATAACTACCTTTAGATTTTCTACGTTTTCCTTCTTCTAAACTATAGGTTGCCGACCAGTATAAACCTGCATAAGTAATTTTTTTAAGGTTATCTGGTAGTTGCAACTTTGCAGAACTAGAGCTAAATGTTGATTTATCTTTATCAATGTCAACGTATTTCATTTTTACGTTTTCATTATCAATAAACATTTCATTAAATTCTTTGGTAGGATGTGCACTTAAAATACTATTACCTATTGCTTTTGAGTCTCCATAGATATAATATTCATTTACTGACTTAAAATCTGCGCCATCAAGAGACAAATTGTCTTTAATAGCGTTACTCTTTTGAGAAAACACATTTGAAAATGCTAATAAACAAGCAGATACTATAAGAATATGTTTCATTATTAGGTTGGTAAAATAGTAATAAAAATAGCGGATTACTTAATAAGATTCAAATATATGCAAATTGTACGAGACGTTTTTATAATAAAATGTACAAAATAAGCACTAAAAGATATAAGTTATAGAAAATAGTTTTTATTTAATGAGTAAGCTATATTTGCTCTATGCTTTTTAGTGATATTTTAGGACAACATCATATTAAAAACCACCTAACCAAGAGTGCAAACAATGGAAGAATTCCTCACGCGCAGCTATTTGTTGGGCCTGAAGGAAGTGGTACTTTACCAATGGCTATAGCTTATGCGCAGTATATTTTATGCAGCAATGTAAACGGCGAAAACACTGGTGAAAATACAGCTTGTAACCTTAAATTTAATAATTTTTCTCATCCAGATTTACACTTTGCATTTCCTGTTACAACTAACGATAAAGTAAAAAGACACCCTGTTTCTAGTTATTTTCTTGAAGAATGGAGAGAACTTTTAACAAAGCAACCTTATGGAAACTTATTTGATTGGTATAAACTGCTTGGTGTTGATAACAAACAAGGTCAAATAGGGGTTGATGAAGCACACGATATTGTAAAATCTCTTACTTTAAAATCTTATGAAGGAGGTTATAAAGTGATGCTGATATGGATGGCAGAAAAAATGAATACTCAAGCTGCAAATAAATTACTTAAGCTTATTGAAGAGCCTCCAAATAAAACCGTTTTTATATTAATAACAGAGGATGAGGAAAGTATTATTAATACTATTAGGTCTCGTTGTCAAGTTTTACATTTCCCACCACTAGCTGAACAAGAAATAAAAAAAGCATTAGTAAAAAATTATGATGTTAATGATGCAACAGCAGCAAAATTAGCGCACCAAGCTAATGGTAATTATAATAAAGCTTGTGATTTAATATTTCAAGACAGTGAAGATTTACAATTTGAAACTTGGTTTATTTATTGGATTCGAGCTGCTTTTAAAGCTAAAGGAAATAAAGCAGCAATACATGATTTAATTAAGTGGAGTGAAGATATTGCTAAAACGGGAAGAGAAACTCAAAAACAATTTCTCAATTTTTGCATTGACTTTTTTAGACAAGCTTTGCTAATGAACTATAATGCAGACTCACTGGTATATATGGACATTAAAACCGAAAAGTTTAAATTAGAAAAATTTGCGCCTTTTGTTCATAACAATAATATTTTAGACATTTCTAATGAACTCCAAGATGCTATATATCATATAGAACGCAATGGAAACTCTAAGATTATACTAACAGATTTATCAATAAAACTTACAAGATTACTTCATAAAAAATCAATATAAGCAACTAAATCTTTTTTATAATTTTAGAATAAATATTGATGTTTAAAATCCAAACATCTTCTAAGAATAAACTCTTAATAAATGCTTTTCTTAACATAAAAACATCATAAAAATTTTCTGAGTTATATAAATACACATAATATTTTTCATTTGGTGTATCTTTAAATAATCTTGAGTTTACTCCTCTTTTCTTTAATTCGTTTTGATATAGAATAGCCTCGTCTAAATCTGATAGCACATCTGCAATAATATAATATCCTTTTTCTACACCTTCAACATATGTTGGGTCTTGATTTAGTACACGTTTAAAAGACTGTGTTTCGTATACATAGTCTTCCTTAGTTAGTACTTTTTCATAATTTTCTCTATTTAACACCAAACCGCTTTTAGAGCGTTTTGGTGGCGTTTTTAAACCTTCTGGCCTATATATGTTGTCTTCAGTAGTTACTGCCTCTGTTTCTTTTCTTTTTAGCCAAATAGGCAATGGTTTTTCTTCTCTATCTGGTTTGTATTCTTTAATAGACGCTTGAGTAACTTCTTTTTTAGGTACAAATATCTTTGGTTGTGGTTTTTCTTTTTCTTTCTTGCTTTTAGATTTAGCAACTGTTTCTTTAATTTTTGGCTTTTTAATTTTTTTTGGCTTTCTTTTTTTCTCTTTTTTCACCCTTACCTTCTTTGGTTTCTTTATTTGTTTAGGTTTAGCTTCTACTATTATTTTTCCTTTATCTTCTTCTAATTCTACTATTGCGTTTTCTTTGTTTTCTTCATAAAAAACTTTACTTATTTCGGTTTGAAAAGCGGTAAAAAAAAGATAAAACCTATCAGATTCAGTATTAAAGGCCATTTCAACTTCAGTAGTCGTGTTGTCAACTATTTGCTGAGAGTTATTAGACAAGTCCATTGAGATGATATCAAATCCTAGTGTATTCTCACTATTAGGCTTTCTTTCATTAAATAAATTATCGTTGTGTGTTATTGTACTATTGAAAAAGTTATTTCTAGGTCTATTATTAGTACTTAGTAATGCAACTTTTTTCGATTGTTTATTTACAATTATACACTCATCCTCTTTTAAAGCCGAATCTCCTTCTAAAGCGGCAAAAGTTAATGCTGTTTTTGCGTCTCCTTTTTCTAAAGATTTAAAGTTTTTAAATTTTAACCTTACTGGTGTTCCACTTACATGAGCAAAACCATTATAAGTTGTAATGTATTTAGGGTTCTTAGTTGGTGCTTCATATACTACATACAACAACCAACCTCCAGCGCTTCCTCCAGAAACAAACCCTTTTGTTGCTTTAATATTTGCAACTGTATATTGTCCATTTAAAGTATTTGCATTTCTAAATAACTTAGTAACATTTGCCATACAAACATAAGGTGAATTTAGAGTGAATGCTGTATCGTTTACTCCATCAAATATAACTTTACCGTTAATGTTTTTGTATGTACCATTAGGTAGCTTTAATTTAACTTTACTTATCTCATTACGATTTCTTACCCGCTTACCTTGAAACAAAAACTGACCATTAGTTTCTTGTCTATAGCCTTGTTCGTAACTATATGTTGCGCTCCAATATAACGCTGCATATTTTATTTTAGTAAAATTTTTAGGCAGTTTTAAATTTGCAGAACTGGAACTAAAAGTAGATTGATCTTTATCAATATCAACAAAAACCATATCAATGTCATCATTAACTACAGATTGATCATTAAATGGCTGAGTAGCGTTCTTGCTAAGAATATTATTGCCAATCACTGTTGCATCTCCATATATATAAAACTCATTTTGAGTTTTAAAAGGAATAGCTTCTTGAGCATGCACATTTTCTAATACAGAAAAAACAATGAAAAGCAACCATAGTTGGTTTTTCATAACTTAAATAGAATAATTAATAGCGGTAAATTATTTCGTTATAAATATAAAAATTAAGAATTAATTAAAGTTATTATTAAGATGAAAGGGTGATTAGTTACGATGTAAACTCCTATAGGCTATTAAAAATTAACTCTAAATACAATGTTTGGGGTTATACCAAGAGATTTTCTTTCGATTTCTCTTAATACTTGTTCTCCATCTGAAGTAAGCTTTGTTCTATAAGTACGGTTTAGAACATTTGTTTTATTATACAGATTAAAAAGAGAAAGGCCTAATTTTCCTTTCCATTTTTCATTTCTTGAAATGTTAAAATTATAGGTTGAAGAAAAATCTAAACGATGATAATCTGGTAAGCGATCTCCATTAGTTTTATCATAAACAATAAATGAATTGTCATCTAAACCTAAAGCTTTTGTATAAGGAATACCTGTTCTAAAATTAAAACCTAATGAAAAATCAAATTTATTCCATTGGTATGTGTGAGACCAATTAAACTGATTTACAATATGAAAATTTGCAGGAAATGGTTCTCCATTATCTATAGCTCTAAAGGTATAATCGTTTTTCATTAACGAATAAGATAACCAGGTTCTATAATTATTTATTTTCTTTTTTAATAAAATATCTAAACCTAATACTTCACCTTCTCCGTTAGAAATAAATGCTCTAAAACCAGATTTAAAAGAGCTTATTCCGGTTACCTTTTTAGCGTAAACATCAAAGTCTAAATTCCAGCCGTTTTTATTATAATTAGCACCTATTGAGGCTTGCTGGCTTTTTAATAATGGTGTTAAATTTCCATCTGATAACACCCAAATATCGCTTTCTATTCCAAAATTAACAGATAGTAGTTCTTCAATTTGACTAACTGTTTGATGTAATTGTTCTGCAGATGCTTTAATTTTAAAATTAGAGTTTAAAAATTTTTCATAATATAATCTAGGTTCTACATAAAACACTTCTAATAAGGATGCATAGTTACCTCTTATTCCTATGTTTACAGCCCATTTATCTTTTTCCTTATGTTGGTATTCTGTATAAATTGCATTATTAATATTTACATTATCGTCATATAATTTTAAATAAAACCTGCCGCCATCTAGATTTTCATTTTTAAAAAGGTATTCAAACGAATAACTGACATCATTCGTTGATAGTTTATATCCAAAATTTAAATTGTTTTTGGAATCCATATCCCAATCATTATGTAATGAAATACCGTACTCATTAACAGCGTTTTTCTTTGTAAACCTATTGTCTATGTTGTCTATAACAAAGTCATTTGTTCCTAAATAATTTAAATCTAATTGGGAGTTATAAGCTTGTAAATATTGAGAAAAAGAATCATTATACTGATGTTTCCATTTAAAACTAACGCCACTGTTTTTTACATTTAATTTATCGGTTGAAATATCTTGAAACTCTTCATTTAAAAACTCATAATCTAACTCATTTGAAGTTAATAAACTGCTTAAAACAATTTCGTCTTTATCTGAGAGTTTATAAATTATCTTAGCTGTTACATCTGAAAACTTAAAATTATCTTTAGTTACTTTTATTGGATCGCTTTCAAAAAAGGTGTTGCCTTCAGATATTTTTGTGTTTTGAAAGACTCTATCTGATAAGTTTTGAAAAGTAAATGTATTTATTAAGTTTGTATAAGATCTTCTTGTAGACACTATTATACCTAGTTTATTAGATATTGATGTTTTTAAATACAAATCGGCATGTGTCATATTAAAGCCAAAACCTGCTTTAGTTTTTGTAGGTACTTTATCTTGAGAACTGATATCGATAACACTAGAAATACTATTTCCATATTTTGCTTTAGTACCTCCAGTAAATAATTTTACATCATTAATAATATATGGATTAAATACAGATATTGTACCAAAAAAATGACTTGTATTGTACAGTTTAATTCCATCCCAAAGGACTAAATTTTGATCTGGTGTACCTCCTCTTACATATAGTCCTGTAGCTGTTTCATTCGGGCTATTTATTCCGGGTATTAACTGTAAACTTTGTAAAACATCTGGTTCTGTTAGCCCTGGCAAAATTCCAAGGTTTTTTGGAGACACTTTTATAGAACCATCCTTTTGTTTTTTTATACCTGCTGTTAAATATTCTGTGAGAATAACCTCTTCTAAATCTTGATAATTGGCTATACTTGGCTCTATTTTGTTTATTGTATAATAACGTTCTGAAGCTTTATTAAACTTTAAATTGTGCTGTATTTCTATTTCAGAAATTACATCTTCTAGAGCATTAGTTTTCTTTTTTAAACTAAAAGACTTCCCCTTAAGTAATTGAGAATCAAAAGAGAATTTAACATTAAATTGGTTTTCTAAATCCAATAGTACCTCATTTAATGGCAAGTTAGTATAAGTCAAGAGTTTTTTCTCTTGAGCTGTTATTACTAAAGACCAAAATAAAAAGAAAAATAGTAAGCGTTTAAGCTTCATTATTTGTTATTTAACTATAGGGTTGTAACAAATAAACAAAAAATTAGCTTACTTTTTAGAGTTTAGTACAATTGAGTTCTCTCCAGATTTTAAATAACTGATATTTAATGGATTAAAAACAGTTTTTAAAGCAAGCTCCAAATCACTGTGCGTAAAACTTCCTGTGAATCGTTTATTTTCTTCGATTAAAGTATAATCAATATTAATATTATATTGATTTTCTAATGATTTTATAACTTGAACAATAGGTGTATTATTATATGAGCTTTCTCCATTTAACCAGCTTGGTTTCATTTCTTTAAAATCCCAATATTCTAACTCTTCTTTGTTAATTCTAAAAGCTTTTCCAATAGTTAAGGTTGCTAATTCTTTTTTATCATTAGAAGAGACTTTTACTTTTCCTTCATGGCATTTAATTTCAAAGTAATCTTCTCTAGAAACAACATTAAATTCTGTTCCTAAAACCTCAACAACACCTTCATTAGATAATACTTTAAAAGTTTCGCCTTTCTCAACGTCGAAAAAAGCTTCGCCATTAAAATTTAACACTCTATTATCCAGCCAGTTTTCTTTTTTAAACTCTAGTTCTGACTTAGAGTTTAAATAAACTTTAGAATTATCAGGAAGATCAACAACTAATTGTTCTCCATATTGTGTTTCGTATATAGAGTTAGAAGGATTAAAATATAAAACACCTAAAGCTATAATTAAAACAGCTGCAGCACTATATACCCATTTTAAGTTTAATTTTTTAATTTTTTTGTCTTCTTTATTTTTTAGGCTTTTTTCTAACCTTGATAAAGAGCTCTGTCGATCAAAAGAAGGTGATTTAAACGCTAGCGCACCTTCATTAATCTTTTTGTAATCTAGATAATACTTAGATTTTTTAAATGCAGACAGTTCTTCTGGTGTTAAATCACCAGAAATCCATCTTGCTAAATAAATATCATCAAAATTGTTTTTTTCCATTTTTTATTTACAATCTCAAGTATAAAACAGTCATTCCTTACTTTACCCTACTAATTTAGTTCGTTTTTAATAAAAATTTAAATATTTCCAACTTTTTCTCTTAATATAATTAAAGCTTGACTCATTCTCTTTTCTACTCCTTTTACACTAATACCAACTATTTCGGCTATTTCTGCATATTTTTTCTTCTCTACTCTACTCAATAGAAAAACTTCTCTTTGCTTTTCTGGTAAACTATTAATTACAGCTTGAAGCTTGTTCATAAACTCTTTTTCCTCTAATAAAAACTCAGGATCTTGATTATCACTGTTACTACTATATCCTTTTTCGTATTCTAGAACTACTTTTTTGTGTGCTATTTCATTTAAAAAAGCATTATTTGCAATAGTATATAAATAAGATTTCGCTTTTTCAAATATAACTTTAGCGCAGTTTTTCCATAATTTTATAAAGGTATCCTGAACAATATCTTCTGCTTGTTGTAAATCACCACATTTATAATACATATAATTACGCATAGACTCAAAGTGATTGTCAAAAATCGCTTCATAATTTTTCTTTTCGCAAACAGATTTATTTTGCATGAAATGGGTTTACATAATTTGTGAGAGACATCAAATCTAAATAAAAAAAAACAAAAAAGTAGGGTAACTAACTTTTTAGCTGTTTAATAGTTGTGTCACTAACTACAAAAAAGTAATACTTATGTTTGATAGGTTAGGTATATTAAGTATTATCAATATAGTGATTTAGTTAATATTTGAAGTGAGTCGTGTTATTCTTATAATTTTACTTCAAATAATTTATTTAACAAAAACCTCTGCTAAATGGGTTAGGTTTAGTAGAGGTTTTGTTTTTTTAGTAATATGTTACTTTTTATATTGTGTATTTATTTCTTCAATAATTTTCTTAGACAAATCTGTTCCTTCTTTTGCGAATAATACTGTTCCTATAGATTCGTTAGTACCCAATATATAGTCATAACCATTAGTTTTTCCATAATCTTTTACAAACGATTTCATGTTAGAAATAACAGAATCTATTTCTACTTGATAAGCTTTTTGCATTTGTTGTTGCTCTGCTTGCATTTGTTGCTGAAATTGTTGTGCTTTAATTTGTAAAGGTTGCATCATTTCCTGCTGTTTTGCTTGCGATAATCTAGCCGATTTTGCTTGTAATGCTTGAAATTGACCTCTATATATATTACCTATACTGTCTGCTCTCTTTTTAAAAGACTCATCTAAAAGCGTGTATTTAGATTCTATATCTTTTTTTTCTTGAATTTCATTAATTACTTCTCCATTATCTACATATCCAATTTTTTGCTGTTGGCAAGATGAAAATGCTGCAACTGTAACAATTGCTAAAATTAATTTTTTCATTTTATTATTTTTTAGTTTGGCGCAAATGTATAAAAGTCAAATTACAGTTTTGAGTATAAATGATACAGAATTTAAAAGAATAATAAATTACTATTGATTGTTTTAATCTTAATAGATATAATTTATTAAAAAAGAGTAAAAACAAAGCGTTTTAAAGCGTTTTTTTAAAAAAACAATGTGTAGTTATCCAAAACAACAATAAATAGCTTAAAATGAGCTTAAAATTAAAAATTATTGTTTTTTATAATATAAATAAGCGAAGAATACTCTCCAGATTGTTTTGCTTTAAGATTTGACTTTATTCCTATATAAAAAGCCTTTAGAGGATTCATAGATTTACTTTTATATTTTTCTGAAAGTAAGCTTACATAAAAAGCATCAAAAAGCATAGGTTTTGTTTTTACAACATTCATGTTTTGCTTTGCAAAAAGATTTGAAATTGATTTTTGTGAAAAATGCCAAAGGTGACGAGGAACATCAAAAGCGGCCCAGAAATTTTTATAATACTTAGCATCAAAGCTTTTATAGTTTGGAACAGCAATTATTAAAGTCCCATTATCTTTAAGTAGTTTTTTTAATATTGAAAGCTGTTCTTCTAAATTAGGTAAATGTTCTAAAACATGCCATAATGTAATAACATCAAAACTTTTTTCTTTAAGCTTAGATATTTTTTCTGGGCTATAAACCAGATTACCTGTTAAAACATTTGCAATTTTTCTTGCTTTATCGTCTGGTTCAATACCTATAATATCCCAATTGTTGTTTTTAGCTATATTTAGAAAAGCTCCAGTCCCACAACCAATATCTAATAATTTTTTTTGTTCTGAATTAAATGAGTTAATTAATTTTAATTTACGATTTAAAGAATAGTTACGAACTAGATGATAAACTTTTTCTAATAAGTTTCGTTTAGTATTAGTATGCGAAATATAATCTTCACTTTCATAATATTCAGATAGTTTTTCAAGAGACGGTTTTGGGAATGTTTCTAAATAATCTAATTCGCTATTATGGATTAATTCAAATTCTTCTCCAGAAACTGAATAATCATTTACCTTAATGTATACGTTTTTATTCATGTAAAAAATTAAAGAAATCTAATAAGAGAAAAAACCTTGCCTTATATCCTCTAAATAATTTGTAACGATATATCTATAAAAAGATTCTGTCTTTAAACAGTCTTTTCCTTCTTGATCTGTGACGACAAAGAAAACAAATCTTTTTGTTTTTCCTTTCTTAATTATCTCTGGATTTTTCCTTTTAAAAATAACATCTGTAAAATCTATTGTAGTCGATAAATCTTTTTCTGTTAATAATTGAATATTAAAACTAACATTGTTTATTTCTACATTAAAATAATCTGGAGTAAAAGCAACGACATCTTTATACCGTTTATTTAAATAGCGTCTAAAGACTTCTTCGTTTTTGTGAATTTGAAAAGCAAACTTATTCGCTTTTTCTATTTCGTTTTTTCCTTTTTCATCTCCATTTAAAATATGCGAGCCACTTATATCTTTTACACTACCAACTGTTACACATTTAAAAGACAAAAAACAAACTAGTAGAATTAATGCTTTTTTCATATTAAAAGTTTATTGTTATTAATTAAAAAACAAGTCGACACTTAGTAATGTTCCACGTGGAACTTATTGTAATGTATTATGCAATTTAACAACATAACTCTTTACTCTGTATTTTACAAATTAAGAGCTTATTCCCTATTATTCGTTTTGTAAAGATTGAAATATAATTTTGCTAAAAACATTTATACATAACCTAAATAAAGGGAAGTATACTATTACTAACGTACACCTTTAATTGATGAAAAACATAATCAGTTCTAAAAATTGCTAAAATTAAAATAAAGAAAAAAACAGTTGTTTATAAAACGACAATAAAAGAAGTAATACAAAAACTTACATCTATTATATAATAGGATATACTGTTTGCTTTAAAATATTTTTTTTAAACATTACTATCTTCCCATATAAACTAAAAGCACAGAAATATCTGCAGGAGATACACCACTAATTCTTGATGCTTGAGAAATAGTTATAGGTTGTATTTTATTAAGTTTTTCTCTTGCTTCTAAACTCATAGATTTAAGCTTAGAGTAATCAAAATTTGTTGGTATTTTAATATTTTCTAGCCTATTTAATTTATCTGCATTGTTTTTTTCTTTAGCTATGTATCCAGAATATTTAACTTGAATTTCTGTTTGTTCTAAGACTTCTCTATCCAATTTTTGTTTTTGAATATAATCTTCCACAGATTCAAATTTACGCATATCTGCCATGTTTATATTTGGTCTAGAAAACAATTTAAACATTTTACCTTGTTGCTTAACTTTAGCAGAATTTTTAGATTCTAAAACAGGATTGGCTTCGTTTGCCGTTACACTTGTATCTTTAAAAAATTGAACGAATTTTTCTGAAGCACCATGTTTTTCTTCCATTCGACGAAGACGCTTTTCACTAGCTAGACCTAACTTATAACCTCTAGGTGTTAATCTTAAATCGGCATTATCCTGTCGTAATAATGTTCTATATTCTGCCCTAGAAGTAAACATTCTATAAGGCTCTTCTGTTCCTTTAGTAATTAAATCATCTACAAGTACACCTATATAGGCCTCATTTCTTTGCAAAATAAAAGGTTCTTTTTCTTGTACTTTTAAAGCGGCATTAATACCAGCCATTAAACCCTGAGATGCTGCTTCTTCATAACCTGTAGTGCCATTAATTTGCCCAGCAAAATATAAGCCATCTACCAGTTTAGTTTCTAAAGTATGTTGCAATTGTGTTGGCGGAAAATAATCATACTCTATTGCATATCCTGGTCTAAAAAACTTAACATTTTCAAAACCTACTACAGATCGCATGGCTTTAAATTGTACATCTTCTGGTAAAGATGTTGAAAACCCATTTACATAAACCTCAACGGTATTCCATCCTTCTGGCTCAACAAACAACTGATGCCTATCCTTATCGGCAAATCGATTAATTTTATCTTCTATACTAGGACAATATCTAGGACCTAAACTTTTAATTCTACCATTAAACATTGGTGAACGATCAAAACCTTCACGAAGTAGATCATGTACTAATTCACTTGTATAAGTCATATAACAAGATCTTTGATTTTCTAAAGATTTTGTTATATCTAAATAAGAGAATTTTTCTGGGTTAAGATCACCTGGTTGTTCAGTCATTTTTGAATAATCTAAAGAACGACCATCAACTCTTGGAGGAGTACCTGTTTTCATTCTTCCAGATTCAAATCCTAAATCTATTAGTTGTTCTGTAATTCCTGTTGCTGCTTTTTCTCCTGCTCTACCTCCACCAAAATTTTTGTCTCCGATATGAATTAGTCCATTTAAAAAAGTACCATTTGTTAAGACAACAGCTTTAGCTTTTACTTCAATACCTAATGATGTTTTTACACCTACAATTTTTCCATTATCAACTATTAATCCAGAAACCATTTCTTGATAAAAATCTAGATTAGGTGTTTGTTCTAAAAGTAATCTCCAATCTTCAGCAAATCGCATTCTATCGCTTTGAACTCTTGGACTCCACATTGCAGGTCCTTTAGACTTGTTTAACATCTTAAATTGTATAGCAGATGTATCACTAACTATTCCTGAATAGCCGCCAAGCGCATCAATTTCTCGAACAATTTGACCTTTAGCAATTCCACCCATAGCTGGATTACAGGACATTTGAGCAATATTCTGGAGATTCATAGTTATAAGTAGTGTTTTGCTACCCATATTAGCAGCTGCAGCTGCTGCCTCACTACCAGCATGTCCAGCACCAACGACTATTACATCATATACTTCGTTAAACATAATTTCCAATTGTTCCACGTGAAACATTTAATATAATAAATGAACACAATAGATTTTAATATTATAAAGTTTATTACTTAACATTAATAGTTGTTCCACGTGGAACAACTAAGTTTATAAGTTTTTGGTTTGCAAATATACGTCGAATTAATAAATTCTATTTAAGTAGATTAAGGTAGAAGTTTTCTTTCTCACGCATAATTTTAGCATCAGATTCTTCTTTGTCTTTATATCCACAATAATGCAATATACCATGCACAATTACACGATGTAGTTCAGTTTGAAAATTTACTTTAAAATCTTTAGCATTATCTATTACTCTTTCAACAGAAATAAATATATCTCCTTGTAGTTTTTTTCCTACAGTATAATCAAAACTAATAATATCTGTTAATGTATCGTGATTAAGAAACTCAACGTTTATTTTATGCAAATAAGAATCATCGCAGAAAACATAATTAATTTCATCTTCTTTACATTTTTCTGTCTTTATAACAGTAGATATCCAATTTGATATTTTAAACTCATTAGGGAGCTTAAATTCGCTTTCATAGTTAAAATTAATCATTCCTTTGTTTAAAATATTCTTGAACCTTTTCTTTATAAACTTTTTGCAAAGGTAATGCTTGCTTATTCAAAATTTCAGTAGTATTAAAATATTCTTTTGCCTTAGGTATTTGATTATTTGTAGTATTTAAAAACTCTTTTTTGTTAGTTTCAGATTTACGTTTAGTATCTTGACCTTGTTGCAGAGTTGCATTTTCTAATTTTAAAAGTTGATGTTTAATATTCATCATTTTACTTAGAGTTTCATTAGTAAAGCCTTTATTAATTAAATCTAATTCAACATTTTCCATATCCTTTACTAACTTTTTAGCATCACTACTTTCTCCTTTACCACTTAATTTATCTTGTAATAATTTATCTTCTAAAGCTTGCCTGATTTGTTGTTGTTGTTGATATATTTTATATAATTCGCCATTTATATCTTCACTAAAACCATCTTGACCATCTTTATCTCCACCTTTTCCATTACCATTTCCTTCGCCTTCACCGTTTCCTTCGCCTTCACCATCTTTACCACTTTTTCCGTTCTTACCTTTTTTACCGTTTTCTCCACTTTCTCCATCTTCACCTTTGTCTCCAGGTTTTTTCCCTTTACCTTCTTTGTCTCCAGGTTTTTCTCCCGGTTTCTCTCCTTCACCTTTATCTCCTTTTTTTGTGCCTTCTTTCATCATTTCATTTAACTGTTCTTGACTCATGATAATATCTGGTAATGGCATACCTCCTTCTCCTGATCCAGGTGATGGCATACCCGATGCATCTTGCATATTATCTAAAGCATCACTTAAGAAATTTGCTAAGTTATTAGCAGATGTAACTGTATACTGTTGTGCAGATATACCTTGATATAAATTATTTTCTGCTAATTGCGCTAAGGCTTTATCTATATTGAAATATACTTCTGAAATTTCTTTATTAACCTCTTCTGAAATCTTTGGTTGACGAAGTGAAAGGGCAAATAAACTATCATCTACATGTTCGAAGTGGGATCGTAAATCTTTTTGTTTTTTTAGATATGTAGCATATTCATTATGATTAACTTCTATGCTTTTAAATTGATTCATGACAGCTTCTTCGTCAAAAGAAAAAACCACTAGATTATCTAAAATTTGACGTAGCATTTCTAAATCTTCATCTAGAGATTCTCCTGAAGATTGTTGCATTTGTTTTTGCATCTTCATACTCATTTCTTTCATTTTTTGGGCAGCTGCTTTTTGACTTTTTTTAGCTTTAGAATTTTGTTCTTTTTTTTCTTGTTCACTTTGTGATTGTTCTTTTTTTTCTAAATCTTCTGATGCTTTTTGCTGATCTTCTTTAACATTTTCTTCTTTATTTTGATCTCTTGGAAGTTTAATAGGTTTTTTTAAATTTTGATTATCTTTTTCTAAATCTTCTAAATCTTTTTGAATGTCTTCGAATTTTTTATTTAATTCTTCTTGTTTCTCCTTAGTATTTTCTTTTTGTTCTTTGTTTGCTAGTTTATCTTGTTCTTTAGCTAACTTATCTAATTCATTAGCTATTTTTTCCATCTTTTTATTGACGTAATAACGTTTTGTTAATTCTAACATTTGCTCTAAACTCCGCTTCTGGTTTTTTGCTTGTTTAGCAAGTTTATCTATTTTTTCTGAAAACTCTTCTTTGCTCATTTTTTCACGAAGTTTCTCTAACTCTTCTAAAAGTTTTTCGTCTTTTTTAAGCTGTTCTTCGTTTTGTTTTAAACGTTCTTTTAAGTCTTCTTTAAATTGATCTTTTTCATTATTCTCTTTTTGAAACTCTTGTAAGTTGTCTTGAAGTTTTTTATTAAACTTCTGCATCATCTGTTCTTGCTGTTTCTGGCGTTTAATAAAATTTTCAAATTTCTTTTTATCATTAAAATTTAATTCAGATTTTTCTTTTTGAGTTTTAGATAACTCTTCTAATTCTTTTTGTTGCTCATCAAATTTTTCTAAAGATTTATTTAAATCTTGGATGGTTTCATTTTGTTCTTGTAACTGTTTTTTCTCTTCTTCATTTTGTGTTCTCTTTCTGTAAGTAAAAACATTACTCTTTGTGCTTTTGTTTTTATTTACAGCATCATTATCGAAAACCTCAAAATATAAATCGTATGAAACACCTTCAGATATATTTAAGTTATTTGGAAATGCACTAATAAATTCGCTAAAGTTAGAACCAGAAACAGGTATAGTTTCATAACTTTTATCTGCATTACTTCCACTTGGATAATAAACTAATTGTAATTTATTTATTCCATAATCATCACTAACCTGCCCGAAAAAATATAGAGATTGTTGATCTAAAGAATCGACTCGAGATTGTAAATTCATTTCTGGGTATTCATCTCTTACAACAGAAATATTAAAAGCTAAATTTTCGTAATCTTTTAAATTAGTATTACTTGTACTAATACTATAATCTAAATTATTATACAGTCTCTTTTTACTACTAAAATTATCATTAGAATCTTTTTTAAATACCAAAGTATCTTGACTATATAACTTAACTTGATTAGTTGCTTTAGTTTTAAGTTTCCATGTTATATTAGTTCCTATTGGAACAACAGCATTACCTGTACTTTTTAATACCTCATCCTTTTTTTTAGTATAATTAGGGTAATCTAAAACCATATCAAAACTTAACAAAGTAGGAACTTCTACAACTTTTAATGTATAAGGTTTTGAATTTACATTGTTAGCAGATAGATTAAAAGTAATATTATTTTTTGGTTGATTAAAAACATATTCAAATTCTCCTACTCCTCTTTTTTGAAGATAATAGGTTTCATTATTAAAAGTAATTTGGGCATTATCTGGTGTTACTTCACCCGCAGTTTTAACTATTAATCTAAACTCTTTGTTTTCAATTGCTTGTAAATTTTCATTAAGTACAAAAAATTGAAATGGTGCTGGTGGTTCGTATGCGGTTTTATAATTAACTACTCTTTCATAACTATCACTAAACCAATTTAGTTTACCAGAGATAGCAACAATTGCAATTATAGCTATAGGTATAGCTGCGTATTTTAAATACTTAATATTTTTACTAAAATTAATAGCTAGTTTAAAAGGGATAGGTGTTAACTCTTCGGACTTTTGATTTATACTAGCTAAAAGTAATTCAGAATCAGAATCTGTTGCATTTAACTGTAATACGTTTAATAATTTATCATTTACTTCTGGAAAATGATTACCAATTAAAGTAGAAGCATCTTCATAATTTATTCCTTTTTGAAGTTTAAATAATTTTGCTAATGGTAATACTATAAATTTAAAAAACAAGCCTAGTTCTACAGCTATAAAAACCCAAAATAAAATAGTTCTTGCAGTAGAATTTAACCATAAGAAATGCTCAATAAGTAACGTTATTAAAAAATAAAGTAGTCCTATACTAAAAAATAAAATAACACCTTTAATAAGTTCATTAGTATAATATTTTCTAATAAACTGCTCGAGTTTAAGTTGTATTTTATTAAAATTATTCATTCTTTTCTTTGAAATTGCTGGATAACACTGTATTCTAACTCACTAAAATACTGTTTTATTTTCTAAAAAGAATTGTTTAGTTTTATAACATAACGTTAAAATAAGTCCCTTAACATGAAAGATTTAAAATATGCAGCAGCATTTTCTTTGCCATTGGTTGCTTTTATTGGATTATATTTTAAAGGAATTTATAGTTTTTTAACTCCTGTTTACGCTTTTGTAATAATTCCTATTCTAGAGTTAATACTTCCTATTGAAACCAAAAATTTAAATAAAGAAGAAGTAGATTCAAAGCTAAAAAGAAAAGTATTTGATTGGTTATTATACCTTAATCTTCCTATAGTTTTTTCTCTTGTTTTTATAGCATTAAATATTGTTTCTACTAATACATTATTAACATACGAATTTATTGGTTTATTTTTTTCAATTGGTATTGTTTTAGGAACCAATGGTATAAATGTAGCTCATGAATTAGGACATAGACAAAGTACAAATGAGCGTTTTATTGGTAAAGCTTTACTGCTTCCTTCATTTTACATGCATTTTTATATAGAGCATAATTTTGGTCATCATTTACATGCTGCAACACCAGAAGATCCTGCTACAGCAAAATATAATCAAAGCGTCTATTCTTTTTGGTTTACCTCAACAATAAGGCAGTATTTAAATGCTTGGAGCATTCAAAAAAAATTATTAAATAATAATAAAGTTTCTTTCTTTTCATTAAAAAATGATATGTTTTGGTTTACTTTTTTTCAAACATGTTATTTAATAGCTGTGTTTTTAATATTTGGAAAAGCAGGTTTAATTTTTTCCTTTTTTGCAGGTGTAGCAGGTTTTTTACTTTTAGAAACAGTAAATTATATAGAACATTATGGTTTATTGCGTTTAAAAACAAAATCTGGTCGTTATGAACGGGTACAAGAAATGCATTCATGGAATTCTAATCATGTAGTAGGAAGAATTGTTTTGTATGAACTTACAAGACATAGCGATCATCATTATAAATCGTCTAAAAAATATCAAATTTTAGATTGCCATGATCACAGTCCTCAAATGCCTTATGGATATCCAACATCAATGGTTATGGCACTTTTACCTCCACTTTGGTTTGCTGTAATGAATAAACGGGTACCAAAAAGTATGATAACAGCCTAGAATAAAAATTAAATAAGTTATAATAAAAACGCTTGAATAAGTAGTTATGTGTTTTAATGGGTACATTAATACATATACTTATAAAAAAAAGTAAGGCTTTAGTATACTAATCTATAGATTTAGAAAAACAATAACATTTTCTAAAACAAAGTATCATGAAAAAAAAGAATTTAAAAAATTTAGTATTAAGTAAAAACACTGTTTCTAGATTTAGTAAACACAAAGTAAATGGTGGAGGAACAATGTCTACAACACCAGATTGTGCCACAGGAAATAACCCAAGCGCTATTATTGTTTGTATGGAAGACTTTACTCTTGGTTGTAGTCCTTCGTTTATGGGGCAATGCCCAGATGGTGATCATTCATTACCTGGTTGGTGTTAATAAATTAAAGATGTTGTTTAATTAAAAAAGAGCTTTAATTTATAAAGCTCTTTTTATTTATATAGATTGAAAACGTTATTATTATAATGCTTCAAGAATTTCTTTTGGATCTGCACGTAATTTATAATCTTCTTTTAGAAAATGGTATTTAATTTTTCCATTAGAATCTATAACATAAGTAGCAGCAATAGGTAACTCAGAATTAGTATTGTTTTGGCTATTATCTAAATTAATTCCAAATTTTCTATAAAGGGATACTAAATCTTTAGGTAATTTATAAACTAAACTTAAATCTCTAGCAAAACTATTGTCTTTATCTGTAAGCACTTCAAAACTTAATTCATTTTTTTCTTTAGTAGATAATGAATTATCAGGAGACTCTGGACTTATAGCAATAAGCTCTGCTCCTTTTTCTTGAATTTGCGGTAAAACATTTTGTAATGCTTTTAACTCGATATTGCAATAAGGACACCAACCTCCACGATAGAAAGTAATAACTAAAGGTCCTTTATCTAATAGTTCTAGAGAATTTATAATATTTCCACTAGCATTTGGTAAATTAAAAGAAGGAAAAATATCTCCTGTTTTTAATGCTTTATTTACTAGTTTAGAAGCTTCTAGTTCATCAATAGCCTTTCGCATTATAACTTTTATTTCTTCAGGAAATTTAGCAGCAGATTCATCTGCATGTTCTTTTAATAGTTGAGTTAGAGACATCATATTTATATTTCTACTTTTAGTCTTAAAAGTATCTTATCAATTACAAAAGTATTTGTTAAAAATAAGTTAGCATTTCATTTTAAAGTAATATTCTTAAATAAGAAAAACTCAAATGAAATATATTTAACCTTTTCAACATTTATAATATATACTATTATTCTTTCTTTAAAATTTTAAAAAAAAATGGTGATTATTATAGGGTGTTAATAGCGGTATAACTTTTTTAGGTTTTTATTGGAATTAATATAAAAAAGACTCTATTAACAACTTATTAGTATGGTAAAATATTGATTCTAAAAGAATTTAGTTTTACTATTAACAACTGTTTATAACCTTTGTTCACATTCTATTTTTAATAAAAACATTATTTTTTGATGTTTGTATCTGTTATTTTTTATTGAATAATTACTCAAAAAATAAATGCTAACTTTTTTGGTAGTTCTGTTTTGATTTTGGTTTGTAAAATAAACTGGATAATCCTAATAAAAGTTTTAAAAAACTATGATTAGATATTAACAATCCATCACTATTTAAAGTTATACTTATTAACAGTTTATTTAAATAATCTAACGCCAACACCAAGATTATGCGTTGGTTGTTTAAAACTGTTTATATTAAGTCTATAACTAGCAAACCAATTACCTTTTCTATTGTATTGTAAACCAAGACTTATATTATCTAATACTTGAGAGTTTCCACCTATTTCAGAAAACAAATATAAACCACTACGAAAACTTTTAGGATGCTCTATTGTTTTAGTAACTGTAATTTCTCTTGGTACTTTTAATTTATATGATAATTGACTGTCTAGTAAATCTCCATTAAGTAAATTATAACTGTAAATATCTATGTCATCATTACTTAAAGTATCTTTATAAGCTCTAGCTTCTTTATATTCTGAAATATCTTCTATTTCTTCTTTATTTTCGGTTACTTTAGTAACATCATCTTTGTTTACATATACCTTTTTATAACGTATAGTTTGTACTTTAAAAGTGTCTTTTTTTATTTGCCAAACGGTATCTTTTTTTATAATTATTTTAGGTTTTTCTTCTGTTTTAAAACTATCACATTGTTTTAAAAACAGGTTACTTATTACTAATCCCAATATAATTAGCAAGAGTAATCTTTCTGTTTTAATTGAAAAGTTTATCATGATTAATAGTTGTTTAAAGAGTAGTAAAACCATTTTAAATAGCTTTACTACTCTTTTATTATTAAGCTTTTAAACCACTTGATCTAATGCTGTTTTTAATGCTTGAATAGAAATTTGAGCAACAATTTCTCTTGGGTTAGAATCTGTTGTTAGTTGTAAATAACCATTTACAATATCAATGTTTTCTATAACTCTATTTGGTATTCTACTGTTAAGAGATATTAAAAAATCACTTACAGTATTATGTTCAAATAAACCTAAATTTTCATCTCTAAAACCTAATGCTAAATCTGTAGCATATTGACTTTTATATACTAAAGAAAAATCGTCTAAAGTTATTTGTGTAGCATCATTTCCGCCACCCCATTTTCCTTTTCCTTTATTAAAAAGATAGATTTCTGTACCATCATATTGATCTTGATCATTGTTTTGAACTCTTGCATAAAATAACCCTATTTCATTAGTGTCTAGTTCAAAATTTTTCTGTGTGCCAGAATATGTGTATGTACTTATATTGCCTTCAAACATTTCAAATAAATTGAAGTATTTAATTTTTGCACTTTGGTCTACATGAACTAAACTATCTATTAAATCTTCATACTCTTGTTGTTTTGGTTTATCTCCTGTTTCGAAGTAACTTTTTAGTGTTTCTATATTTTGTTTCATTTTTATTTTGTTTTTATATTCTTGTTTGTTTGTTCGTCTTTTGTAAGACTTTCTATAGTGTCTTTTAAAGCGGTTAGTTTTATTAAATTAACCAAAGCTTTAAAAGGATTTATACCATAAATTTGATTGTAATTTTCTAAAATTGATTTTATCTCTGCAATGGCTATAAAGCCTGCTATTATTTTTAGAAAAGGCACTTCGTTTACAATGTGTTCTTCTAAAAAGAAAGCAGCCATTATGACCAGGTTATAGATAAAAAACTTAGAGATTGTATGTCCTATTCGAGCACTTCGAATAGGAACATGATTTTTAAAGGATGCATACGATCCTGTTATAAAGTCTACAATAATTAGAAACACCATGGTTACCATTAAAGCACTAACAGGAGACAGGAGCGTAAGCAACCAAAATATTAATTTGACTACTTTATCCATTTTTTTTTAATTTTTTATAATCTAATACTCTACTTTTTGGGTATGCTTTTATACATACCATATTGCGTTGATTACCGCCTAAGACGTATACAAAGTTTTTAGTGTCTTTAATAAAAAAGCCAACGTGACCTTTCCAGCTATTTAAATTCTCTCGCCATAGCACTACAATATCTCCTACATGTGGTGTGTTAGTAGAGCTACCTACAGAAAGCCAGCTTCTAGCATTTAATTTGCCAGAATATTGATAACCAGAAGTTTTAGCAACCCAATTAGCAAACGCACTACACCAAGCAGTTTCGTCTTTTAGTTTTGAACCATTAAAACCTATTTCATTAAAGTATTTTAAAATACGGTGGTTGTCTTTAGAACCAATAATCTCCTTAACGCCATACTCAGATAGCGCTTTATTAATTATATTCATACATATGTGTGATTATTAATTTTAAGCAGACCAAACTCTTTACCAAAGATTACTTTAGTATATATTTTTTCTTAACCAGAATAGATATAATCTAGGTTTATGAGTTTCTACTTAACACGAATTGTTAATTAACTAACGGTAAACGTTGTTAGAAAAGCGAATACAAATATACACATATTACATAATAAAAACAAACATATTACAATATAAATCTGTTAAATTTTGTAATTTGTTTTTATAGAAGAATGTATTATGAAAAATATCTTATAGATTTGTTTTAAATAGGTATTTTTATAAAAAACATCTATTAATAAAATGTTACTATATTCAATAATAAAATAAACCTTATGAAGAAAAAACATTTACTATATGTAACTATCCTTTTTTTTAGCTATTGCAGTTCTCCAGTAAAAGAAGAAAAAAGCTCGATAATTGGATCTTGGAAATTATTAGAAGTAAAAACACCTAATCAAGAAAATTCAGAAAAAAGTAGTAAATCGAATAAGCTAATACTTCATATGTTTCCAGATTCAACCTACACCGAATTAGAAGGTTATAAAACAAGGTCTGGAAAATGGTCTTCTCTTAAAGAAAATCATTTTAAATATGGTAATACTAAACTAGTAATAGAGAAAGAAGACAAGGTAAATAATAGTCTATTAGTGAATATTTATAACGAAAAAGAAAATCTTGAATCAAAGTTAAAACTTGTAGAAGCAGAAAAAGTATTAAAAGATTATAAAGAAGACCCGTTTTATCCAGATAATAATAAATGGAGACAAAAACCGTCTAGAAAAGAAACGAATGAAGAAATTAGAGCGCGATTACTAAATTATATGCTACACTATGCTTATGTTTTAAAAGCTTCGATAGAAAGAAATAGTGAGAAAGTGTCTTTCGCCCATTCTACAGGAATAATAAAACTATATCAAGTAGGCATAGGAATACTACCAAAAAATAAGATTAAGACACCATGGATTAATTGTTTTTATGATCATGATGATGCTATGAAAGCGTTTTACTTGTTTAAAAGTTATCTTGATGAAGATGGTGTATTTAAAGGAACATCAACAGGCGATTGGGTAAAAGATGATTTTGATATTTTAATGACTTTGCATTCTAAAATTAAAAGAAAATTAAAAGCGAATAGTGAGAAATTTACGGAATGAGATAATATAAAACCCCTATTTAGTGCTTGTCTGTAACATGTGACTAAAAAACAATAAGTAAAATTTAAATAAATACAAAAGCCACAGTATAATTGCTGTGGCTTTTATTTGTTTTAAAAATATATACTTACACTCGTCATAGACGAGCGCTAGTTTTGGAGTTTATTAAATAACTTATATTCTAACCTTGAATTCTTTTGTTATACTCTTCCCAATTAAATTCAAAACCAATATTACTAACAGCTTCTTTAAATATTTTATCAAAATCTGGCTCTACATTAATAGCGTGATCATACCATTTTTTAGAAAATTCAGAATATTCATCTGCAAGCGCTTCTCTTTGCGTTCTCATTCCTTTATGAGTACTATCAAGCCAATATTTAACTTTTTCGTCTCGACTTAATTCTGGATATTCTTCTGACCAAAATTGATTTTGATCATCTATAATCTTTAGTAAAAATTCTTTATCTGTCATGATTATTTTTCTATTAAAGTTAATAAATATTTATTATCAATTTTTTCTACGTTTTTAATAGTAAACTTTCTTTTAAAGTACAAAAGCCACAGAATTACCTGTAGCCTTTGTTTATTTTCTAATCTTTATCGTCACTCGTCACAGATTAGTGTTATATGGTTTATTTATCATAATTAAAAGGTTTATTTCCGTTAGAAGGTAATCTGCGTATTCGTCTTTTTATTTTATGATGTTCATCTATATATTCCCGTATCTCTATTTTTTCTTCTTCAGTTAAATTTTCATTATAAGTTATTCTATCCTTTTTTAAGCTGAAAACTTCAGATAATTCTGGGCAATGTTTAAAAAAATCAGGGTAATCCTTTATTAAAACATCATTTAAAATATATTCTTCATTTTTATAATCTTCATCTGGCCATGATATATTTGGGTTATGAATTGCTTTTTGCCAATGAAGTAACCAGCCTATAAGATTACTTAATTCTTCATACCCAATATTTTTTTCTACTTCGATTAAATCTTTTATGGGTTTAATTGTTTTTTTATACTCAACAATTTCTTTTATAATTTCTTTCATAATATATTATTTTATAAATTTTGTGGGTATTCTGTTATAATATGAAATAAAAAATCTTCTACAGAAAATATTTCTGAATCTTTTAAATCAAATGCTGATTTTATAAAAGATCGTTCGTGAAAATATGCACGTTTTTCAAATGACCAGTTATCCCCAAATTGTCTTAAAATGTCAGCCTCTGTTTTTCCTTGCTTTATTAAAGATTCTATTTCTAATTCATCTAATACATGTGTTCCCTCATGAATTATCTCTGTCATAAATTTATCTACATCTCTTGAAGATCGAAAATAAGCTTTACTTCCTTCCGCATAGGCTCCTGTGTTTTTTGCTTCTTTTAAAGTATCTCCAGAATCCATAAGCTTTTTATTAAACTTAACATCATCTAATATAATTATTTTCATTCTTCCTGTCTCTATTAGATCTGCAATTTTATTACCTTGATTGGTAAAGCCTTTTAAGTTCTTTACTATTATTTCTTTTGTTAACTTAGAAATGCTTTTTCCTCTCCCAGCTAGCGCTCGTCTGTGACGAGTGACTAAAAAACAATATGTAAAATTTAAATAAATACTTTTTTAAAAATACAAAAGCCACAGATATTACACTGTAGCTTTTGTTCGTTTTGCAAACCTTTACTGTCACTCGTCGCAGACGAGCGCTAGTTTTGTACTTTGTGGATATACTCTTTTTTACTTTTAGGCACGCATTGCAAATCCGATAGCGCGGATTAGAAAGATAAAATTAATTAATTTTTTTAGTTTCGGTATCAACAGCCTTTAAAATACTAGGTATTCTATATAAACCATGCATATTTTTTATGTTTATAGCTGCAGTTTTTAAACAATACCCTTTAGTAGAAACATATAAGGGTTTTTTACTTTTTCCTCTAAAGATTTCAGTTGTAACAGTATCTGTATCTTTAAACTTATTTTTAGCGACACCTATTATCGGTATTTTATTATTTAATGATTCGTATAAATAAGCACCCAAACCAAAATCATTATTATTGTTTATATAACAATGACCATCTATAATAATTACTTTTATTTTACTTAAATCAATTTGCTTTAATAACTCTAAAATGCAAGGTAATTCACGTTTATAAAAATGTCCTGATTCGTATGGTAAAACGTTATTATACAAACAAGTAATTATTTGTCTTGGTTCTTTGTCATCCCAATTAAACAAAGCGCCAACAACTTTAGCGCTTTGTTTATTATAATAGACATCTATTGCTAATAGCATAATACACTATTATTTTGGAGTACCATCTTCATTAAAATCTTTAGAAGTACCAGGAACTAAATTATTATTACTCATTTTATACTCAGATTCTAATTGACCATTTTCATAATAATCTCTTACCCAACCTTCCTCGTAACCATTTTGAAACTCTTTTTCTAATGATAGCCATCCGGCGTCTTCGTATATTAAACATATACCTGTAAAAGGTTTTCCCTTGTAGTGTAGAATTCCTATTCCTCCTCCATCAAACCCGACTAATTCTAAATCTTCTTCTTTAACTCTTAATTGTTCCATAATTTTATAATCCTATATATTTTATAAATGTTGTTAAATAATTACAATGTGCAGATGGCGGTTGAATCTTTTCAGCTCCATTTCTTAAGTATCTATTGTACCCTATTATGTCTTTAAAAACTTCATCACCTAATTTACCTAAAGGGTCTATACTTTTTAGTAAATCATTTAAAGCTCTTATTTCCCCCAGCTAGCGCTTGTCTGTGACGAGTGACTAAAAAACAATATGTAAAATTTAAAAAAATACTTTTTTAAAAATACAAAAGCCACAGATATTACACTGTAGCTTTTGTTCGTTTTGCAAACCTTTACTGTCACTCGTCGCAGACGAGTGCTAGCTAGGGAGAATTTTATTAAAGACCTCTTTCTTTTTTTATGCTTTCAACATATTCATTAAATTCAGACTCAGACAAATCCTCTTTATCTCCAGAAGAATCTTGCCAAATTTTTGAAGCATATGTCATATCTTCTTTAAATTCTCCTGTTTCCCATTGAAAAGCATAAAAAGTGGAATATTCTGTTTCTACCTCTTCAATTATTGGTCTTAATCCGTATTTATAATATTTTTTTTCCATTATTATTTCGTATTTAGTTATTTAATATTTCTTTCCAAGCAGTTTCATATAGCTCAAATTGTTTTTTACTAAGTTGAGATATTTTGATTTTCTCTTCTTTGGTAAGTCTTCTTGTTTTAGATAAAGCCTCTAGACTTCTTTGTTTTTCATATAATTTATGTCCTACACCATCTGCCACTTCATCCATTGCTTTTAAATGCAAGCGAAATTCCACAATATGTCCATTACTCATTTTAATATTCATAAGAATATCTCTGTAACCATTAATAGGTTTTAATATTCTATCTTTTATTTTTAATATATTAAATTCATCGTTAAACTTTCCTAAAGAAATATAAACTTCTTCAATAGTATTATAAACAATTTTACTTCCAGCTATATCTAGCAACCTTGATACATCTCCAGCATATTCAGAATTTATTTTTTCTAAAGCTCTTTCTTTCTTTTTAAGGCCTTTTCTGTAACCTGCAATTCCATTAGTTTTTGATGAAAAAAGATCTGTAGTATTTTTTAATTCTTTGTTAGCAATTTTTGCCGCTTTATATAACTCATCTAAGTCATTTAAGCTTTGAGTTAAAACTTTATTTTGAGTTAAATTGACTAGTTTTTTACTTAATGCTACTTCTTTTTCTATACTTCCGATAAAAGCAATCCCAGCTAGCGCTCGTCTGTGACGAGTGACTAAAAAACAATATGTAAAATTTAAATAAATACTTTTTTAAAAATACAAAAGCCACAGATATTACACTGTAGCTTTTGTTCGTTTTGCAAACCTTTACTGTCACTCGTCGCAGACGAGCGCTAGTTTTGGAGTTTATTAAATAATTTATATTCTAACCTTGAATTCGTTTGTTATACTCTTCCCAATTAAATTCAAAACCAATATTACTAACAGCTTCTTTAAATATTTTATCAAAATCTGGCTCTACATTAATAGCGTGATCATACCATTTTTTAGAAAATTCAGAATATTCATCTGCAAGAGCTTCTCCTTGCGTTCTCATTCCTTTATGAGTACTAGCAAGCCAATATTTAACTTTTTCGTCTCGACTTAATTCTGGATATTCTTCTGACCAAAATTTAGTAAACTGTTTTTCTCTTTCTTCTATAAATTTTTCAAAATCTGATTTCATAATGTTTTTATTTTTCAATTAATTCAAAAAAGTGTTCTCCGTTAATCTCTAATTTTAAGAGTACATTTTCCCTATACTAGCGCTTGTCTGAAACGAGTGCACAAAATAATAATTACATTTTTTACTCATAATATAAAATACAAAAGCCACAGTAATTACACTGTAGCTTTTGTTCGTTTTGCAAACCTTTACCGTCACTCGTCGCAGACGAGCGCTAGCTGGGGATTAATTTTCTATAATTAGTTAAGTGTTTTAAATAAATGTTTAAAACCTACATCGTTTTCAATATGTGCCTTAACTTGTTTATTATAGCTATTTATCACTTCTATTTCTCTATCGATAGCGAATTCTCCCCCTTTAGAAAACAGATAATATGTTTTTCCTTTATAAACAAAAGGATTGCTTTCATATTGTTCTTTAAACTTTTTTCTTAACTGTTCTTTATAAGGATTAAATTCAGGGTGACTAATTAACTCATCTATTTTATTTTCTATTGCTTCATTAATTAATATCAATTCAGAAACAGGAATAGCAAAATCTATACTTGAATCAATTTTATTTTTGAGAGAGGTTTTTAAATCATTTCCTATATTAATTCCTTGAAAGTATCGTTCAAAAAAATATTCTTGATTACAACCACCAGCTTCTTCTCCATTTAATTTTAAAAATTTTATGCTTTTCATAGTTTTCTATTATAACTTGATTCTCGCTAACAACCCATATATCCACAGCTAGCGCTTGTCTGTGACGAGTGACTAAAAAACAATATGTAAAATTTAAAGAAATACAAAAGCCACAGTAATTATACTGTAGCTTTTGTTTGTTTTGCAAATCTTTACTGTAACTCGTCGCAGACGAGCGCTAGCATGGGGTTTAAAATTATTTAGAATACTTTTCTTTAATTTTATCGTAGTAATCTAATAAATCTTGTTGTTCTGTTGAAGACATTAATTGCCACTCAATATCTCTTATCTCATTATTTATCTCTTTTAGCTCATTAAAGTCATCACTTTTTTCAATTTTAAAAGCATTAAATTCTTCTAATGTTTCAAAATTAGCATCTAAAATATAACTTAATGCCTCTTTTCTTTTTTTTAATTCTTTTAATCTATTATTCATTTTTCTTTAATTTTGTTTTAATATTATAGTTTTTATAGCTCCCAACGTTTCTGGGTTTGTGCCTATAGAAATTTTCTCTACAATAAATTCAATATCTGATCTAAATAAAACCTCTTTTTCAATTTTTAATGTTGATAGGTTCTCTATTAGTTTACCGCTTTTAGAATCTTTAATTAATATCATTACAGTATATGGTCTATTTCTCATTGCTTCAGCAATAGAATCTATATCATAAGTACTAGAAGTAAAATGTTTATTCTTTATTACTTCTCCTTTTTTATATATATTATTTATTTGATCTTCAGTTAAATTTTCTATTCTATATAAAACACCCTTTGATTTATAATTTGGTAACTTATCTAATGCACTATTCATTAGTTTCTTTTGAGCTTTAAAAAAATCAGTTATGTTTATTTCTCCTCTTAAAGCTTTATTAAAGTTTTTATAACCCTCTTTTGTTGTATAGAATTTCAATACAGCTTCCTCTTCAACTGTAAGAATATTTTTAAAAACTCGTTCAATATTACCGTTTTTCAAGTCATCTAAAAACTTTTTATAATCTTTATTTTTTAATAAGGTTTCTAAAATTTCCCCAGCTAGCGCTTGTCTGTGACGAGTGACTAAAAAACAATATGTAAAATTTAAAGAAATACTTTTTTAAAAATACAAAAGCCACAGATATTACACTGTAGCTTTTGTTCGTTTTGCAAACCTTTACTGTCACTCGTCCCAGACGAGCGCTAGCTGGGGGATTCTTTTTTATTTTAATACAAGACTCAATATATAAAATATAGTATTAGTCTTTATAAATCTATGTTTTAAGTATTCTCATTTAGATAATCTAGACCATTTTCTGTAATATGAAAATACCAATTATTATTATCTGAAAGAATTAATTTTTCATTTTTCATTATCTCAAGTAAATCAATAAAATCCTTCCCAATTAATTGTTCTTCCTCTTGAGAATTTACTATAATTTCTAAATTGTTTAAAGGCAATTTATTACTACCGTCTTTTACTAATTTTAATTTTTCTAAAATTTTAATTTTATGTTTCATAATTATACTTTTTAATAACCTAATAATTCTCTATCTTCTTTCGAAAAGAAGTCAATTTCTTCAATATCTGGATGATATAATTCTCTATTGCCATTCAAATCAAACTCATTTAGTTTATAATCTTCTAATGTTGCAGAGTGAGCATCATTATATATATTACCATCAGAAATGTTTTTTTGTAAAGTATTTTCATATCCTAAAGCTTTATATCTTTCAAACTCTCTTATTTCATGAGTGTAATATCTTTTATCATAATTTGTTATGTCAATTTTATTCGATAAAATATCTTCTAGCCGCTTAATCATTTTTCTATTAGCTTCTACATCTTCAAATCTACCTATGTGTTTCTTAACAATATCTATTCCTTCTTTTGTTATTTTAGTATTAATCCATTCAAGATTTAAGATTTTTCCTCCACAATTATTTATATCAAAAGTTCGTTTACTATATTTTCCTTTAACTATTTTTGGTTTTAATCTAACTCTTTTAGTAGATGCAACCTCATCCAAATGCCTAAAAACCTCTGGATGTGCTTTTCTAACTGCTTCGTCGCTTTGAGCAATAGCTTCTCTTGCATATTTTTTTAATCCACCTTTAAAAGCAACTCTTAATTCGCCAGACAAAGTAAACAGTTCTAAAATAAACAAATACTTTTGTAATGCAATTGCATATTTAGAATTTGTTTGGCTTAAGGTTATTAGCACACTAACTATGCCACTTGTAAACTCTACTAGTCCTGCTGCTAGTTTAACTCTGGCTAAAACGGTTGCTGCTTTAGCAATTTTAGTCGCATCTTTAACACCTTTTGTTGCTTTTGCTAGTCTTGCTAATTTTGTTAAGTGTCTAAATTTTAATATGTTACCAACACCAGAAAATGTTGTAATAATATCTAGCGCTAACCAAGAACCAGTTTGAAAGTTATCCCAAGCTTTTTTATCGTCAAACGCTTTTAAATAAAATGCAGGAATAATAGTTTTGTTTATTTCAAATGTTTCATTGTCTATGTTTTCTGGTATTTTTGGTAACCTTATAGGTTCTAAAGGGTGATATATCCCAATTGTTTTAGTGACAATATTACCTGTACCATCTTTAATAGAACCGCCTTGATGTTCTTTTCTTGTTACCTTAATTTTTAGACCTCCTTCTTTTGTGTTTATAAAATTAAAATCGAAACCATTTTGATAAAAACCTAAGATTTTTCTATTTGTATATGCTAAATTGTTAATACCGCTTTCATTATTCTCTTTATAACTTTCTTGTTTAGCCCAACTACTAAATAACCAAATGTTATAGATAAATAGCATGAGTTTAGTAAAGTTTTCTTCACCAAAACCAGAATCATTCATTTTGCTATATAGGCGTTCAAATAAAGTTGTAGAAGAGTCTTTTACTTTTTTAGTAATTAATGTTTCTAACAACTTATCTGCTCCATTTGCTATATAATTAGTGCCTTTAAATTCTTCAAAGTGAATTATAGCTAATGCATTCATTATTTTTAAAACAACCTTTTCTTCATTAGTTCCAATTTCGTCTACTAGAGTTGTTAATATACTTGACAAATCATTTAGAAGTTTTTTAGTTCCTCTAGAAACAATAATAAATATTGGTGCTTTTTCATATAACCAATCTAATTGGTTTGGATCTTGACCTACTTTATTAAAACCAAAATTGAAGTTTTTAATTAAATCTTCTTCCAAATCTGCATCTGAAAGTTTATACCCAGAAATCTTTAATATGGTTTCAAATTGATCAAAAAACTCACATCTAATTTCAATTGCTATTTCATTACTGTTATTGTATTTATAAAATAAAGTGAAATATAATTTCTCTTTTTTAAAATTGAACGCAATAGCATGGTCTGGAGTTGTATTAATAATGCCTATTTTTTTATTAAGCTTTGTTATTGGTTCTAGAGCTATTTTTTGTCCTGCAGACGTTTCGGTTTCATAAGGCACATTTACTGGATATTTTTTTTCTCTAAAAGTGAGAAAATCTTTAGTAGCAAACATTGCCTGCTGTTCTCTTGCAGAGACAGTTGCTTTTGATGTGCTTATAAAGTCTTTATAATCAAAAGGAGTTGTTTCTCCATTATTTTTAACTCCTTCTTTTATAAAATTAAATAGTTTTATAAAATTAATTATTCCTTTATAAAAGCCTTTTCTATCAGAATCATTTTCAAATGAAGTAGGTGGAGAAAACCCAAACCGCTCAGCAAACTCAAATGTATTACTCATAATTTTTGTTTTTTAATTGTTAAACATTGTTTTTAGTAACATTTAAGCAAGCCTTATCCTTGTTCCTCTCAATATTATATTGAGAGGAATTAATGTTTTCCTATAGTTACGCTTCAATAAGCAAAGTGTAACATTTGGACACATAATAATTAAGGATAAGACTGTTAAATGCTTAACTAAACTGCTATCTTACAGTGTTTGTTACTGCTACTTCATCGCTACCAACACCTTTTTCGCCTCCAATAAGATCTGTGCTTGGTTGTATTGTATTATCTAGCGTTTCGTCTTCACAAAAACATGGTAAGCCAGCTTCGTCTAGTAAGGCAGAATCTGCTTGTACTATGGTTAAAGCTGTAGGTAGTCGTGTTTCCCACGTACCTTCTACTTCACCTTCAATAGTTTGCATTTCTTCGGCTACAGAGATGTATAAATCATCATCTTGATCTGTTATTAAACCTTGACCATTCCAAATTTCACCTGTACTCATATACCAATTTACAGCATCTTCAAACCCTGGTCTAATAGGGACTATTGTTCTTGCCATACCAGATTGTAAAAACGCTTGAAATAAAGGATCTGCTGCGTCTTGAGATTGGAATAACTCTGTCCAGTCTTCTTGTTTTGCATAGAAATAAGGATAGAATGTATAGGCCATGATTTCCCAATCGAAAGCTTGCTCAAAGAATTTTACTGTAGAGGCATGGCTGTCAAAAGCTTCATTTTTAGTTACTCTTGCAATAGTATCCTCTGTTGTATAATTATCTTTAGAGACTTTAATTTGGTCAATTAATAACTCTATAGCAATACGTTTAAGCTCTCTTTTTTCTAAACTACGGTTGTGTAATGGGTTAAAAGTAAGTTTATACTTTGCATCTGTAGGGAATACTTCATTAGCTATAACGGCTTCATTGTATTCTCTTAGGCGCTCATTATAAGCGTTTAATATCGCATTATATGTTTCATTTTGCCATTGCTTAAGCGCTTGGTCTGTAATGGTGCAAAAAGCCTCTACATTTACTCTTATTCCACCAACATCTGCTCCTATAAAAGATACTGCTAATTCATTTTCTATATTATCTAAAGAAAGTGTATTAGAGACAAAATCCCAATGTCTTCCTCCTGCAGAATATTTATGATTAGCAACAGAAACAGTAGCATACGTATACTCTAGTTTTTTAGGCACAAAAACAAAACCTGCATTAAAACGAGTACTTGTCGCCATATAACCTTCAGGAATACTCATTTTAAAATGCGATGCTCCTGGATGATTATATTGAGAAACATAATCGTTTCCTGTTGCACTAAATGATTCAGATATTGTTTTATTTAAGTCTATAGCATTTACATCTGCATTGTATTGGGCAGCTAACTCTTGATAATTATCTACAGTCAACATACTAGCATCTGTAATTTTAATATTACTATTTGCTAAAAATTCATAATCTTTAGGGTGAACAGGTAATTCTGGCAATACTACAGCAGAATCTACTTCCTCATTATTTTTAATTTTTTTCCATAAGGCATCCTTTAAAAACCTAGCTGGTTCAGGTATTGCAAATTCATACATTAAACGCTTACCATAATTGATTAATTTATTTTTATAAATTTTATCAACCCAACGGTAAACACCTGTTACATGCTTATCTCCTTTAGTATTATCGAAACCATGTTTGTTATTTTCTTCAAATTCTTTTAAAATACGTGACGTACGTTTTGTTTGCGTTTTGGTTACAATACGCTCCATGGCACGCTCTGTTACTTCTTGAGCATAAGTTAATGCTTGACTATTAGAATTTGATGTTGAATTTGATGAAGAAAAATCTGCATAACCACCAATGTTTATAGAGGAGTTAGGTGTAGGATCATATGAAGCATTAGCGCTAGCACCATAGTTTTTAGACTCGTCTTCGTTAATTACTGAAGCAATTTCACTTTGCATTTCATTACGCTCTGTAGTAGTAGTATCTGTTAAATTTTCTACTTCAGTTTCAGAAGTCGTTTCAGAGGTGGTTTCAACACTTGTTAAGCTTCTTGTTGAGCGTTCTTTATATTCACGAGCCAGCACATTTTCTATATGTGATACTTCTCCAGGAACGTAACAACATACTTCTTGCTCTACACGTCTAAAATCTGCAATACCAATATTTGTTACTCCAAAAATAGTATCAGTATTAGACGGTTGAGAATCTGTATCCACCAATTCAAAAGTACCCATATTAAATCTAGACTTTCTATTTACTAATTGAGTGAAGCTGTATTTTTCACCAGATAGCAAAGTAATTTCACCAGAGATAGTATAGGTGTTAGAGTTGCTAGGTAATGTCATTCCATTAGGAAAAAGCCTAATCATATTGTTTGTTGTAGATACAGGATTAAAACCACTATCTGTAGCAGAAGTACCATCTGTAAAGTCTACAGTATAAGTCATACTAGAAATTTGAATAGGTTCAATTACATTATAAAAAACCATAAAAGGGCTAACTAATCCTGCTGGGTTTACCTCTAGAAAGTTTGGAAAATTATAATCTAATAAAGGAACACGATCGTTTACCTTAACTACGCTGCCGCCTATTTTTACATTTTTAGGTTTTACTGAAGACTTATTAAATATAATTTGATTATTTGAATTGATTTTAGATTTTAATGCTTGAAAAACCTCTTCAAAAGTATTATAAACATCAAGTCCTTCTTTATTTAAAAGCATTAAAGAGGCTTCGGATAATTTATCTTTTAAATAAACATCGGTGATAACTTCTTCCTTAGGAAAATCAAACCTTGGAAGTTTTAAATCTGGATACGTTGTTATTTCTTTAACGATTCCAGTTTTTATATCTGTTTCTTCAGTGATTATTGGTTCAGACTCTGCAATTAATAGTTCAACAGTTTTATTATGGTTATTTAAAGCTTCATTATATGCTTTTTGGCTTTCTTTTTGATATTTAACCTCAATTGTTTTTAGTTCTTCAAGAAGAGTATTATATGTTTCATTTTGATATTTAGCCAATGCTACATTGCTAATATCTTCTAAAGAACTTAGAGAAGCAGTACCTATTCTTCTTGTTTTATCATTAGCTGCTTTTGCTATAAAAAACAGAGCTTTAGGTAAAACCACACTCGCATTAGCACGACGTAAAAAGTCTTTTTCTTGATCTTCTGTAAAAACGATATTAGTTTTTAAGCCTTGAGAAAAACTTAAGAAAGCTTTTAAAAACTTATTTGTTATTAATACTTGAATTAGCGCTTCTCTAGCATAAACAGATGTTTTTTCTATAGTTTGATAAATTAAATTATCCCAAATTACAAGTTCTTGTTCTGTTGTTAATACTTCTGCACCAATAGAATTTGACTTAATTTCATCATAAGACAAAGTATTTTTGTTTCGCATTAACCATGATGAAAATTCATATAGTTTTGTAGAAACGTCTTTTACTTCTTTTCTGTTTTTTAATGCAGAAAATGTTGATGATACAGCTTTTAATGCTGCTTCTTTTTCATCTGCGTTACTAGCGTCAAAGAAATTACTTTTTGACTCGTCTGGATGATATATAAAACCAGGATCTTTGTCTTTTTCTTCAATAAGTTGTGGGCTACGTAGGGTTACGAATCGAAATAAATTTTGTTTAATTGTTTTACTCATTTTAAATATTTTATGTTTTAATATTAAGTTCTCTTTCTATTAAGAACTGTTGTCTTTTCGCTTTTCTAACAGGTTCACCTTAACATAAAGTCTTAATCTTTTAAGACATAAAATTCTCATCTATTCAAAATAATGATTGAATAGTAACACGTCATTTTGATTTTTGGAGATGCTACTCGTATTAAAAATCTGGAAATTGTTGCTTAAAATTCATACAAATGTTTGATTAATAGATAATTTTGTATATTAGCAACTTAATTACAGTACAAATATACAACATTTTACAAACTTAATCAAACATTTTACATTTAATTTTGTAAAAAGTTTGATTTAATTTTAAGAACGCCTATGGATACTATAAATGAGAAAATATCTGCCATTATTAATCATTTTCATTTAAACAATTATGCCTTTTCTAAACGCATTGGTGTTACTGGAACAACTATAGATAGTATTGTAAATGGAAGAGTACAAAGCGATGGTTCTAGAAAAAAGACAAAGCCTGGTTATGATGTTCTTTTAGCAATTATTGATGAATTTGATATTAATCCAGACTATTTATTTGGTAAAAGTTCTATAATGCTTAAAGAAGATACTTCTAATATTCAAACATATTCTGGAGTACCACAAGTTATTTCTGTTAATGATGATAATGAAGAAAATGTAGTTTATGTTCCCATAAAAGCACGTGCAGGTTATTTAGATGGCTATGGAGACACAGAATATATTGAAACGTTACCTTCTTTTCATATGCCACACTTAAATAATGGTACTTTTCGTTGTTTTGAGGTACAAGGTAATTCTATGGTGCGTACTTTTTTTGATGGAGATTTGGTTTTTGGTAAATATGTAGAAAACCTTAATGATGTTAAAGATGGCCGTGTATATGTTATTGTAAGTAAAAATGATGGTATTGTATTAAAACGTGTTATTAATCGTATTGAAGAACGTAGTAAGCTTATTTTAAAAAGCGATAATAAAGATGGTAATTATCCAACATATACTATAGGTGTAGAAGATATTATGGAAATATGGTATGTTACTATGTTTGCTTCTAAACAAATGCCAGAACCTGTTGATATTTACGATCGTTTACATGAGTTAGAAAGTCAGTTATTAGAACTTCGAGAATCTGTAAATACTAATACATTAAAGAATTAATTGGCATAAAAACCATGAAATTAACTTACAATAAAGACGAAAAACTAAAAAGTAAAAAAGCTATAGAAGCATTATTTCTTAAAGGGAAGTCTGTTTCGGCATATCCTTTGCGGTTAGTGTATTTAAAAAACGATGATAAAACTAAAGTAGGTGTTTCTGTAAGTAAAAAAAACTTTAAACGCGCTGTAGATCGTATTCGTATAAAACGCTTGTTACGTGAGGCTTATCGTTTAAATAAAACACTTTTAATAGACAACAACATCACTGGTTATTCGTTTATGATTTTATACAATAGTAAAGATATGCCAGATTTTGAGTTAATTAACACTAAAATAAGAGCCGTTTTCACTAAATTTAATGACCAAAATTTTAAAGCATAACGCTATGAAGAAAATTCTAAAACGCAAAGTTCTCATTCCAATTTTTGCAATCACTATATTATTTACAGGCTCGGCATTTAAAACATTTAATAACGATTTTTTTGAGATTGCCAAGCAGATAGAAATATTCACAACGCTTTTTAAAGAGTTGAATATGAATTATGTTGATGAGACAAATCCAGGAGACTTAATGGATAATGCCATAAAGAACATGCTTAATGAGCTTGATCCATATACTCGTTTTTATAATGAACAAGATGTAGAAGCAGAGCGTATTAAACGTACAGGTGATTATACAGGTGTTGGTGCTAGTATAAGAACATTAAAAGATAAGTTAGTTGTTATTGAACCTTATAAAGGCTATCCAGCAGATAAAGCAGGGTTAAAGGCTGGAGATGAAATAATTTCTGTTGATGGACAAAATGTGGCAGACTATAAAGATGATGCGGGTAATTTATTAAAAGGAGCGCCTAACTCTTCGGTAAATATTACATATCTGAGACAAGGCAAGAAAAATAAGACGACATTAAAACGGAGTGAAATAGAAATAGATGCAGTACCTCACTTTTCTATGATTGATGAAACTACAGGTTATATAGTATTAAAGAAATTTAATGAAAAAGCATCACAGCAAACAGGATATGCTTTAAAAGATTTAAAAGCACAAGGAGCCAAAAGCATAATTTTAGATTTAAGAAGTAATCCTGGTGGTCTATTGAGAGAAGCGGTTAATATTGTTAACTTATTTGTGCCAAAAGGCCAATTAGTAGTAACTACAAAATCTAAAGTAAAAAAATATAATCGTACATATTACACTAAAAAAGATCCTATAGACACTGAAATCCCTGTTGTTGTTTTAATAAATGGTAGAAGTGCATCTGCAAGTGAAATTGTAGCAGGAACACTTCAAGATTTAGATCGTGGAGTTGTTGTGGGCGCAAGAAGTTTTGGCAAAGGGTTAGTACAACGTCCTAAAAAGTTAACTTATGGTACGCAACTTAAAGTAACTATTTCACGTTACTACACGCCTTCTGGTCGTTGTATTCAGGCTTTAGATTATTGGAATAAGGACGATAAAGGAAATGCTGTTCGTGTTAAACAAAAAGATTACAATGCGTTTAAAACTAAAAACGGAAGAAAAGTATTTGACGGCGGAGGTGTTTTCCCAGATGAAGCATTAGATTACTCTAAAAATTCTGCAATTACAAAAGCTATTTTAAGTAATCAAAGTGTATTTGATTATGCAACAAAATACTATTACAGCCACCAAAACATTAATGATATTAATGGCTGGACATTATCTGATTCGGATTTTTCAAACTTTAAAACCTATTTAAAAAACTCAAACTTTACGTTTGAAACTAAAACAGAAAAATCTCTAGCAAAAGCAATAGAAGTTGCAAAAACAGAAAATCTAGACGATGATATTCAGAGAGATTATAATGCACTAATTAAAAATTTAAATAATTCGAAACTTAAAGCTATAGATGATAATAAATCTCAGTTAATGAGTTTACTTAGTGATGAGATTATTAAACGTTATGTTTATAGAGAAGGATTATATGAGTACTATAAAATTCATAATGCAGAAATTAAAAAAGCAACAGAAATTCTTGGAAACCCATCTAAATATAGAAAATATTTAAACTAGATATAATATTATATAAAATGGTATATTTATTGTCCTACCATTAAACATGAAACAGTTATACATCATATTACTACTAATTTCTTGTAATCTATTTGCGCAAAAAGAAATCACGCACGATGTTTATTTTGACACCGATGAATATGCTGTACCATTAACTGAAGAAAACAGATTATTACTTTTTATTTCTTCATTAGATAGCGTAACAGTAGAAAAGGTATCAATATATGGGTTTACAGACGACCGTGGTAGTAACGAATATAACATGGAATTATCTCAAAATAGAGCCAACACTATTAAAGAATTATTTGCTGGTTATGGTATTGATCCTAATTTAATTACTAATGTAAATGGTAAAGGTGAAATTTTACTTAAGGTTCTAAATGAAGAAGAGGTACACCAAATAAGAGGATTAAATCGTAAAGTTGAAATAATAGTTACTAAACAAATACCTAAAAAAGAAGTTGTTATAGAGACTGTTGCAGAGCACAAGAAAAAAGAAAAAACAACAAATGATATAAAAACAGGGACTATAAAAAAAGGAGATAAAATTAGATTAGACAAAATCTATTTTAAAACTAGTTATAGTTATGTTACTAAAGAATCTAAGAAGACCTTAGAAGAGTTGGCAAAGATTTTAGTAGAGAAAGACAATGTTTATTTCACTATTCAAGGACATGTTTGTTGTACACAAAACAGTCGTGATGCAGTAGATAAAAAAACTAGAAAACGAAATCTATCTGTAGCAAGAGCAAAATATATCTATGAATATTTAGCAAAAAAAGGTGTAGATAAAAAACGCATGAAATATGTTGGCTTACGCAGAAAGTTTCCTCTTGGAGGAGAAGCAAAAGATGATCGTAGAGTTGAAATATTGGTGACACATATTAGTGATAGAAAATTAAGAAAATAAAAAACAGACGTAAAAAGAGCGACCATAATTGGTCGCTTTTTTTATGCTTAATTTTTAAGGAGTCTATGAAAGGTTATCAAAATCAGATGATTAGCATAGTTGTTTATCGAGGAATTTTAACCTCTTATCTACAAATGTGTATTTAAACCAAATAAATTTGAAAATGGACTAAAATTTTTCAGTAGAAGTAGGGTGCGTTATATGTTTGATGTGCCCAACAAACCTATCTAACATGAGAAATTTTTACCTACTATTAGTTCTTATCTTGTCTTTTTCTTTTGCAAATGCATCAGATAATCTTAAAAAAGAGAAATTAAAAAAATCAACTGCAGTAGTAAGTCATGATGTATTTTTTAGTACAGATAAATACTCATTAACTTCAGAAGAGTTTCAGAAACTATTACACTTTATTCAAGAAACAGAAACTATAGATATTGAAAGAATGTCTATTTATGGATTTTGTGATGATTTAGGAAGTGATGATTACAACAAGCAATTATCTAATAAAAGAGCAACTTATATTAGAAACATTATTTCTACTTACAGAAACAGTGATAAAAAGCCAGAACTTGTTAGTGTAGATGCAAAAGGGGAAATTGCTTTAACAACACAAGAACAATCTTTGTTTGATGAATTAAGGGCTTTAAATAGAAAAGTAACTATTGTTATCGCTCCTAAAAAATTAATTGCAGGTTCTTTTTACGGTGAAGATTTGTCTTCTGGAGATCTAATTAATCTTGAAAAAATAAACTTTAGAAGAGGTTTACGTTATTTAACAGAAGACTCTAAAGCGTCTTTAAACGAATTAGCAGATTACTTATCTAAAAGAACAGATATCTTTTTTACAATTAACGGCCATGTATGCTGCACAAAAAATGGAAAAGACTCTAGAGATAGAGAAACAGGAAAAGTAAACTTAAGTGTTGTAAGAGCAAAATATATTCGTGATTACTTGGTAAAAAGAGGAGTAGACGCATCAAGAATTAGATATCAAGGTTTAGCTGGAAAGTATAATTTAGGTGGAGACGATAAAGAAGATAGAAGAGTAGAGTTATTAGTAAGATATATTTCTAAGTAAGGTAATATTTTAGTAGGTATCCCTTATTTGTAAAACCTCATCGTGCCGATGAGGTTTTTTTATTCTGTAGCATTATAGAGCATAGCAATATGTGGTATATCATCTTCTAAGTATTCCTTTCCTATTTCTATAAAATTTAGATTATTATAGAAGCGTTTTAAATAGCATTGCGCAGAGATTTTTATTGTAGTTACATTATAATGCTCTTGTATTGCTTTTATGGAAGCATGCATAATATCATAACCGTATTTATATTGTCTTTCATTTTTTACAACAACAACTCTACCTATACTAGCTTCCTCAAAATAATAGCCTGGCTTAAATAAGCGGGTATAAGCAACAATCTTATTATTTTTAACCCCTAATACATGTAGAGCTTCTTCATCCTTACCATCAATGTCTTGATACACGCATTCCTGCTCTACAACAAAGACTTCACTTCTTAATTGAAGCAAACCATATAACTCTTGTTTGGTTAACTCTTGAAACGTTTTTACTTTAATATCTATCATAGTTTTAGTCTTGTACAATTACATCTTTTACATCATCCTTGCCATATTCTGGCTGAATATTAACATGATTAATTTCAAATTTGTGGTATAACAACTCTTCTACTTCGTGAAGAATTTTATCAAATTGTGATAAGGTAATATCATTTTCAAAATCTATATGTGCTTCTAAATGAATTTCTTCTTCGTTAAGTTGCCAGACATGTATATGGTGTACATTTTTTATGGATTTAAAAGCATTAATTTCTTTTACTATTTCTTCTACAGGAATGTCTTCTGGTGTAAACAACATTAATACTTTAGTAGAGGCTTTTAGCAAATCGTAACCCATGTAAATAAGATATAATGCAATAGCAAACGTAAGTACACTATCAACCCAAAATAATTGATAATACTTCATTAATAGCCCACCAATTAAAACAGCGACACTAGCCATCATATCTGTTAATAAATGCAGATATGCACTACGCATATTCATATTAGTTTCGCTATCTTTTTTAAGTAATAATACACTAAAACCATTGCCAAGAATGGCAACTATAGATAGCCATATTACTAAGTTACTTTCAATGGCTTGCGGATTTTTAAAACGCTCTACAGCTTCAATAATTAATAAAACAGCAACAATAATTAATGTTGCAGCGTTAATAAAAGCAGCTAAAATTTCAGCACGTTTATAACCAAAGGTTTTATGCAAAGAGGCTTTCCGTTTAGACAGTTTATCTGCTATATAACTAACAATAAGCGATAAAACATCACTAAAATTATGTAAAGCATCACTTAGTAAAGCTAAACTTCCAGAGACTAAACCACCAACAACTTGAGCGGCAGTGATAAGTATGTTTAAAAAAATAGATATTAAAAGGTTACGCCCTTTTAAGTCGTTATGATCATGAGAATGGCTATGTGAATGACCATGACCCATATATTAGCAATGCGCAGGAATTTTATCGACACGGTTTTGGTGTCTTCCGCCTTCAAACTCGGTTTCTAAAAAGGTGTCTACCATTTGTAGGGCTTGTGGTATCGCTGTAAAACGAGCCGGAATACATAAAATATTAGCATTATTATGTTGGCGAATTAAAGACACAATTTCTTTAGTCCAGCATAAGCCAGCGCGAATATCTTGGTATTTATTGGCTGTCATGGCTACACCATTAGCACTACCACAAATTAAAATACCAAAATCAGCTTTTTTATCAGTCACATCTTTAGCAACTGGATGCACAAAATCTGGGTAGTCTACACTATCATTAGCATCTGTACCATAGTTTTTAACAGTAATACCCTTTGCTTCTAAATGTTTAATAATGGCGAACTTATAATCTGTTCCAGCGTGATCGTTTCCTATTGAAATATTCATTTTTTAATGCTTTAAAAATTATTTCCGTGAAAACGGAAAACTAGTAGTGTGTTGTTTTATGCCTCAAAGTTAATAATTGCAAATAAGTATGCATAACTTATAGAACCTTACTTATTAATTTTTTTTAGGTTAGATAATTCAATTTAATTATAGTGTTTATAGTTACAGTTAATAATTCTGTTATTTAACGCAGAGTTCTTGTTAATATCTAAATTATAGTTTATTAAGGTTATACGGTTAATTTTTAAAATCAGGATTATAATTAAATAGTAAAAAGGGTGTTCGTTGCTTTTGGAGAAATTATTCAACTAAAACAAACAGATATAATAAACCTTTAAAAAAACCCTTCTGTAACACTACGTACCCCTACGTAATAACCAACACGATTACGTATTTTTTTGTGTAAAAATTAATAATACCTTCACACGATCTTAAATAAATCCCTAATTTATGAAATTTAATAAGCTAAACTTAAGTATAATTACCCTTGTTTTATGTTTAAGTGCTTTAGTTAGTACCGCTCAAACCTATACCTATACAGGAACAGGAAATTGGACAAATGTTGCTAATTGGGATACCTATCCTGGTACAACTATTGGCTTTTCAGAAACTGTTATAATTAATGGTAACGCTACTTTAAATACATCTATAGATGTTACAGGAACTGTATTAGTATTTGGTACAGGCACATTTATTAATTCTGGTGGAAACATTCAAATTAATGCTGGAGGTGCTTTAATTAATCTTGGTATTTTTAATATTGAAAACTCTGGAACATTAAATATATCAGGTGGTGGTAATTTTAATATTCAAGGAAATATGGCTAATTCTGGAACCATTAATAATACAGGAACCATACAAACATTAGGAAATATTATTGTAGAGAATACAGGTATTGTAACTAATAACTCAATAATACTTATTAATTCTGGAACCATTAATAATACAGGAACTATTACTAATTCTAATTCGTTTATAGTTTCTAATACAGGAATACTAAATAATAATACAGGAGGATCTATTACAAATACAAGTACACTATATAATGGAACGGTTTTAAATAATACAGGAATAGTAAATAACCAAAGTGGAGGTACTTTTAATAATGAAGGCACTCTAAACAATAATACAGATGGGATAGTAAACAATACAGGAGTTATAGAGGATACAGGTATTATAATTAATTTAGGAACCTTATCTGGACAAAACATAAGTCATACTGGAGACTTTAGTAATGCAGGTACGTTAAATCCAGGCAATACAACAGGTACGTATATTTTTACTAATAATTACACACACCTAAGTACAGCAATTCTTGCTACAGAGATAGAAAGTACTACAAATTTCGATGCACTAACTGTAACAGGTACAGTTAATTTAAGCGGTACATTAAAAGTTAGCTTTCTAAACGGATATATACCTAGTTATGGAGACTCGTTTACTATTGTAACAGCAGGCGGTATTTCGGGAACATTTAGCACATTAGATTTAGCCACAAATATACCAGTAAATAGTCAATGGTATATTAGGTACACAACTACTGAAGTTATTTTAGAGTTAATACCAATAATTTATACTTATACAGGAACAGGTAATTGGACAACAACTGCAAACTGGTCGCCTTTATATCCTGGAACAACTATAAAGACAGTAGAAACAGTTGTTATTAATGGTAATGTTAGTATTACAAGTGGAATAATAGAAAATAATGGATTAATAACTAACACACCTGAAGCTACAATAAGTTTAACTTCAAATGCTTCATTTGTAAATACTACAGGAGCTATATTAACTAATGAAGGTATTATAAACTTAAATCAGTCTGACATTGTATCTGCTTTAACTAATCAAGGTACTCTAAATAATAATACCACAGGAGAAATAATAGTTGATGCACTTTTTGAAGAGTATCTAATAAATAGCGTAGGTGGTATTATAAATAATACAGGAAGTATCACAACAGTTCATGGTTATTTAAATAATGCTGGTGGTATTATAAATAATAATACAAGCGGCACTATAACTACTGGCACAGGTTCCTCTGGAATGAGAAATACTGCAGGAGGTATTTTAAATAATAATACAGACGGTCTTATAGTTAATGCAAATCTATGGAACAATCAAAGTACAATAAATAACATAGGGATTATAGAAAACAACAATAATTTAACTAATAACGGAACTATTATAGATAATGGTACTATAACCAATAATAGCGAGCTTGCAGGAGTAAATACAGCCCATACAGGGGATTTTAGTAATTCTGGAATTTTAAGCCCTGGAAATTCTGCTAATTCTTTTGGTACGTACACCTTTACTAATAATTATACCCATGAAAGTACTGCAATATTAACTACAGAAATAGTAAGTGCTACAAGTTTCGATGCAGTAACAGTAACAGGCACAGCTAATTTAAGCGGTACGCTCGAGGTTAATATACCATTAAGTAATACAGTAGTTATAGGCGATACGTTTACTATTGTAACAGCAGGTAATATTTCGGGAACATTTAGCACATTAGATTTAGCCACAAATATACCAGTAAATAGTCAATGGTATATTAGGTACACAACTACTGAAGTTATTTTAGAGTTAATACCAATAATTTATACTTATACAGGAACAGGTAATTGGACAACAACTGCAAACTGGTCGCCTTTATATCCTGGAACGACTATAAAGACAGTAGAAACAGTTGTTATTAATGGTAATGTTAGTATTACGAGTGGAATAATAGAAAATAATGGATTAATAACTAACACATCTGGAGCTACAATAAGTTTAACTTCAAATGCTTCATTTGTAAATACTACAGGAGCTATATTAACTAATGAAGGTATTATAAACTTAAATCAGTCTGACATTGGATTTGCTTTAACCAATCAAGGTACTCTAAATAATAATACCACAGGAGAAGTAATAATTGATGGGTTTACTGAAGAGTATCTAATAAATAGCGTAGGCGGTATTATAAATAATACAGGAGGCATCACAACAATTGTTGGTTATTTAAATAATGCTGGTGGTATTATAAATAATAATACAGACGGCACTATAACTATTGGTACAGGTGCGTCTGGAATGAGAAATACAGCAGGAGGTATTTTAAATAATACTACAGGCGGCCTTATAGTTAGTGCAAATTTACTGAACGAACAAGGTATCATAAATAATACAGGGATTATAGAAAATAGTAATGGACTATCTAATGGAGTAAATGCTATCCTAAATAATTATAATATTATAAATAATAATGGAACTATAGAAAATTATTCTACAGGGACTATAAATAACTACAGTGTTATAAACAATAATGATATTATAATAGATTTCGCAACACTAATTAATCATTCAGGAGGTATTTTAAATAATAATAATATTCTATCAGGAGATAATAATATAAATCATGCATCTAATTATAGTAATATAGGTATTTTAAGTCCTGGTTATGGAAATAGTACGTTTAATTATGGTACGTATAATTTTCATGCAAATTACACACATGAAAGTACTGCAACATTAAAAACAGAGGTACTTAATATATCAACTTTCGATATTGTAAATGTAACAGGAACAGCCACTTTAAGCGGCACTCTCGAGGTAAATTTATCCCCTAGTTATACACCAAATGTAGGCGATACCTTTACCATTTTAACAGCAGGATCAATATCCGGTAGTTTCGATACTTTAAACCTACCATTAAATTACTCATGGAATGTTAATTATACTCCTACAGCTGTAGTACTAGAAGTTACAACACCAGTAAATCTTAGTGCTAAGGTTATGTTACAAGGTGCAGCACTTAACCCTATAACAGGAGAAGAAAATCTAATGCGAGATGATTTAAGAGTAGCATCACTTTTACCTACAACAAGCCCATATCCAGATATGCTGTCTTGTGCTGCTACGGTATTTAATGCAGGAGGTACAACAGGTACAGGCAGTACTACAGATGATATTGTAGATTGGGTATTTGTAGAACTTCGTGATGCAACCACTAATACTGTAGTATCGTCCAGACAATCTGCCTTAATACAACGCGATGGAGACATAGTAGGTACAGATGGTATTAGTGCATTAACCTTTAATGTACCATCAAGTAATTATTTTGTAGCAATAAAACATAGAAATCATTTAGGAATAATGACATTAAATACAGTGCCTTTAACAACTGCAGTTACTACAATAGATTTTACAGATGCTAATAACCAAATTACTTATGGAACTGATGCGCAAACTACTTTTGGTATGCCAACTGGAACAGTAGCTATGTGGGCTGGAGATGCCAATGGAGATGGGCAATTAAATTATTCAGGAGCGCAATCTGATGTTCCATCGATAAGAAGTCAAGTTTTTAATGATCCTAATAATTCTGTATTTGGAGGGCCACCAGTAGCGAGTTATCAATCTATAGGTTATAATGGGACAGATATAGATATGGATGATTTAACGGTCTATTCAGGTACTTTAAGCGATGTTATGAATGTAAGAAATAATATATTTAATAATCCATCAAATTCTGTATTTGGAGGTCCTCCAACAGCAACATATTTGTTTATACAACAATTACCTGAAGGAGTGAATAATTAAAAAGTAGGCTCTAGCTATTTTTATAGATTAATGTAAAGCTGTCTAAAAAGTAATTTTTAGATGATTTCTTTTTTGTAATCCAGAATGACAGCTAATAATCTCAATCAATTAAAAATAAGCGTTTTAATAATCTTTATTTGTATTAAAAATACATTTTCTAGACAATCTTTTTTGTTTAATAACACAGGGTTAATATTGATTTAATAATAAAACCGTAGCTTTGTATAAACTTAATATCTTCACTTCCTCCTATATTAAGTTAAAAAATAACCGAATTTCACTAACGGTCACTTATGCTGTTGGCATGTAGAAATTCAAATAGGAAAATAAATTAAATGTCAAAAAAGAAAAAAAGGAAACCAAGTCATAATAAGATTTCCAACCTAACAAATACAATTCTAAGTATTTTAAAAAAAGATAGAAACCAAACTTTTAATTATAAACAAATAGCGGCTAAACTTGGTGTCAATGATGCTAGTAGCCGTAACCAGATTATAAAAACATTAGCCAAACTTGCTGCTAAGCAGGAAATAGAACAAGTAGATCGCGGTAAGTATAAGATTGTTAATACTACAGAATACCATACCGGAATTTTTGATGCTGCACAACGTGGCAATGGTTATGTTATATGTGATGATTTTGAAGATGATATTTATATCGCATCAAACAATGTTAATAAAGCATTAAATGGCGATGAGGTAGAGTTGTATGTTTATAAACGTAGAAAACGTGGTAAGCTAGAAGGCGAAATAACGAATATTATACAACGTGCTAAGACAGAGTATGTAGGGATTATTCAAATACAACCTAACAAAAACTTTGCTTTTGTAGTGGTAGATGGTAATAAAATGAAGACAGATATTTTTGTGCCAATCAATAAAACAAAGAGAGCGGAAGACGGAGATAAAGTCTTAGTATCTATGGAAGATTGGCCAGAAAAAGCCGATTCTCCTAACGGAAAAGTATTAAAAGTACTAGGAAAGGCTGGAGAGCATAATACTGAAATTCATGCGATTTTAGCAGATTATGGTTTACCATACGAGTTTCCGCGCGAAGTAGAAGAGTATGCAAACAATATTGATTTAGAAATTAAAGCTGAAGAAATAGCCAAACGTCGTGATATGCGTAAAGATTTAACCTTTACCATTGATCCTAAAGATGCTAAAGATTTTGATGATGCTTTATCATTTACTGTTTTAGAAAATGGTAATTATGAAGTTGGTGTTCATATTGCAGATGTCTCACACTATTTAAAAGAAGGTACAGTATTAGACGATGAAGCTTACGAGCGTGCAACCTCTGTGTATTTAGTAGATCGCGTTGTACCAATGCTACCAGAAATATTAAGTAATGGAGCTTGTTCATTAAGACCACATGAAGAAAAGTATACCTTTTCTGCAGTATTTGAATTAAATGATAAAGCCGAGATTAAAAACGAATGGTTTGGTCGCACGGTAACCTATAGTGATGCACGTTTTGCTTATGAAGAAGCACAAGCTATTATAGATAATAAAACGAATACAATTCCTGCTGAAGTTTCTTTAACGGGAAAAGAATACAAAACAGACCAAGCCATTGCAGATGCTACTTTAAAGCTAGATGAACTTGCAAAAATTATGCGTAGAAAACGTATGAGCTCTGGCGCAATTTCTTTTGATAAAGTTGAGGTTAAATTCAATTTAGATGAAGCAGCAAATCCGGTTGGCGTATTCTTTAAAACTAGTAAAGATGCTAATAAATTAATTGAAGAATTTATGTTATTAGCAAACCGTAAGGTTTCAGAGTTTATAGGAAAGCAAAAACCAGAAAAAACATTTGTATATCGTGTGCATGATGAACCAGATGAAAGTAAACTAGCAGCTTTACAAGGTGTTGTTTCTAATTTTGGACATAAATTAAATTTTAAAGACAGAAAAAGTGTCTCTCAATCTTTAAATAAATTATTAAGTGATGTTCAAGGAAAAAAAGAACAAAACTTAGTCGATACTTTAGCAATACGCACCATGTCTAAGGCAGAGTATACCACCAATAATATAGGGCATTATGGTTTAGCTTTTGATTACTATAGTCACTTTACGTCTCCTATTCGTCGTTATCCAGATGTAATGGCACATCGTTTATTACAACAGTATTTAGATGGTGAAAAATCTGCAAATGCAGAGGTTTATCAAGAGCGTTGTAAACACTCTAGTAATATGGAATATTTAGCAACAAAAGCTGAAAGAGATTCTATAAAGTACATGCAAATTCGTTTTATGCAAGACCATCAAGACGAAGAGTTTTTGGGTGTTATTTCTGGTGTTACAGATTGGGGTATTTATGTAGAAATCATTTCTAATAAATGCGAAGGTATGGTAAGAACACGCGATATAAAAGACGATTATTATGAGTTTGACCAAGATCAATTTGCATTAGTTGGTAAAGAAACTAAAAACATGTATCAGCTTGGAGATGAGGTTATTGTTAAGGTAAAGCAAGCAGATTTAGTAAAGCGTCACTTAGATTTTGATTTGGTTGGTAAAGCAGAAAAATAATAAGGAAATTTCTTAACTTGTAACACATTCCTAGATTAATCTACAAATAACCAAAGTTATGAAACCGCATTGCTCAAATTGTCAATCTGAAAAACTTATTCCTAATGTGAAAATTATTGATTTCACACATATGAATATAAAATCTAATTTAAAATTAGAAATAGTAGAAACATCAGATAATCAATTTAAAGTCTCTAAAACCGAGTCTATTATTGGTAATATTTGTGGCGAATGTGGACATGTAGATTTACACGTAGATAACTTTCAAGCGCTTTGGGAATTTTACTTAAAAAATAAAAAATAAGATTATGGTATTAACCACAACAAATAATATAGAAGGTTTTAGAATAATTGAATATAAAGGTCTAGTGACTGGTTTGGCAATAAATGAACAAAAATTAGCAGCGGGTTTTAGTGTCACTAAGTATTATAAGGCTGTTAAGGAAAGTATTGCTATTGTAAAAGAAGAAGCGTTCCAAGATTTAGCCGTAAATGCAAAAAAATTAAATGCTAATGCTGTTGTTGGTGTAAAAGTAGAACTAGAATTAACAGCGAGTAATTATGCTATAGTCTCTGTTACTGGTACCGCTGTAAGTGTTGCAACAGATAAGTAATACTTAAATAAATAAAAGAGATTTAAAGCTTCAGTTTTACTGAGGCTTTTTAATTTTATACTGTCTCTTTAAAATGTAACAAAACAATAAAACAAGCAACTAATAATAAAACAAAAAAATGGTACTAACTACAACAAACTCAATTGAAGGCTTTAGAATAATAGAATATAAAGGTATTGTTACAGGTATATCTTATAATTCGGGTTATTCACATAAAGGGAGAAAAATGTCTTTTAAAGATATGTTTAATATGAAAAAATATTATGAAGCCTATGAAGCAGGATTACAGAGTATAAAAGAAGAAGCTTTTCAGAAGTTATGTGATAATGCTAAAGCATTAAATGCTAATGCAGTTGTTGGTATTAAGGTAGATATTGAGCCATTATCGCAATCTGCAACATTAATAATATCTGTGACAGGAACAGCAGTAAGTGTTGCAACAGATAAATAGTTATTAAATACATTAAATAGAAGCTTCAATTTATATTGAGGCTTTTATTTTTTAGTTCTATTTCATGAGTAATCTACATTAAATAGCAATTTCTTTACTTTAAAGGGATTATTTCTTTACTTTGTATTAAACCCTTATTATAAATATGTTTGACGATATTTTAGCAGGTATCCCATTTGGTATAATTCTCGCATTTACCATTGGTCCCGTTTTTTTTGTGCTTCTAGAAACTGGAGCAACAAAAGGGTTTCGTAGTGCATTAATATTTGATATTGGTGTAATATTGGCAGATATTGTTTTTATTCTTTTAGCTTACTATAGTACAAACAATCTTTTAGAAAAAGTAAAAGATGACCCAAGTTTCTTAATATTTGGTGGTGTTTTATTAATTGTTTACGGCGTAATTTCATTTGTTAAAACCTCTAAGTCTTTTAGATCAATTGTTAAAGAATACCATAAAGTAGAGATACAAAAAGATTACTGGAAACTGTTTATAAAAGGTTTTTTACTAAACTTTATAAACATTGGTGTTTTAATAGGCTGGTTAGGTTTTATTGTTATTGGAAACTCTATTACAACCTCTAAAAATGGAGTTGTAGTTTTTATTGTTGCCATGCTAGTAAGCTATTTTGTAACAGATATTATTAAGATATTAGCAGCAAAACGTTTAAGAAACAAACTTACTCCCAGACGTATTTTTAAAACAAAAAAAATAGTCGCATTATTTATTTTAATTTTTGGAATCTTTTTACTCACTCAAGGTTTATTTCCTGAAACCTATCAAAAAAACAAAGATAAGTTAGAGCAAATGAATCCAATAAAAAAGAAAAATTAAGCAATGCCAAAAACTCAATATTATGTTTATGTTGTTGAGTTGTCTAAAAAAGTATTTACCGAAAATGCTAAATTTAGAGCTGCAAATCCACAATTTAATGGTGTTTTAGAGTGTTTATATGTTGGTATGACTAGTAAGACACCAAAAGAGCGTTTTTTACAACACAAAACGGGATATAGAAATAAAAAGGGTTATAAGTTATCTTCTAACATAGTTGAGAAATATGGCTCTTATTTAAGACCAAGTCTATACAATCATCTAAACCCAATATCATCAAGGGCAGAAGCATTAAAGATCGAAGAACAGTTAGCCTTGTATCTTAGACGACAACGTTATGCTGTTTGGTTTAATTAGCAATAAAAAAACCTTCAAGACATATTCTTGAAGGTTTTTAAGCAATTTATTTAATAGACTAACTCTCTTCTTCTCCAATACCTTCACCTTGAGTTGTAACAGAACCTGTACTTGAGTTTCCGTATACTGGTGTTTCATTTCTTAAAATATCAATAACTCTGGCAAAATTTTCAGCTGTCATATAAGGTGTTTCTTCTCTTACTCCTTTAAAGTTTGTAAAGTAAAATTTACCTAGATCTATTTTTGGATCCCAAACTGCTTGATAGCTTTTTAATTTTGTCCAACCCGTTGTTCCTTGTGCGTAATGTGGCATGATTTTAAATTTTTTAATTAAATATAAATTGGTTTTAATGCAAAACTAATATGGAACAGTATTGTTTTATATAGGGTATTCCCTGTTTTACAAAGGGTGTTTTCCTGTTTTATTAAAATTATAAATAAAAAAGATAAAAAGTTGAGGTTTTTTAGAAGTGTTGTGTATTAAAAACAAAAAGAGTTATTTAATAAACGTAACTCTTTTCTACATGAGATATAAAGCAATCACTCGAACCGCAGTATTTTTCTTATAAACATTAGAAATAAAAAACCTTCAACATATCGCTGAAGGTTTCTTGAGGTGTCGAGCGGATTCGAACCGCTGTAGATGGTGTTGCAGACCACTGCCTAGCCACTCGGCCACGACACCCTTAATAGGACAGCAAATATAAAAATATTTACCGTTTTACGCTACCTCTCTTAGATTTTTCTTTTTTCAGTCATTTCTATAGTCACCATTTCAACATCGCCTCCTATTGGAGGATTAATTTTACTTACAGCTACTGTAGCTACCGTAACTAATTTATCTTCAGTAAAAATACGATCTAAAATACGTTTGGCGACATGCTCTAAAAGAGCGCTTGGCGTTGCCATTTCTTCAACAACAATTTTATTTAAAAGTACATAATCCACAGTATCACTTAAAGCATCAGAATTGGCGCTTTTTTGCAAATCGGCTTTAACTTTTAAATCTACACGATAATCACTTCCTATTTTAGTTTCCTCTTTAAGGCATCCGTGATACGCGTATACGCGTATATTTTCAACTTTTATAATTCCCAATACAATATAATTTAAAGACAAAGGTATTTAAAAAAAGAATGTATTTTTATAAAAAAAAGAATATTGGATTTAGAGTTTTATTTCTTGACATTTTTAGAATTATTGTCTGGTTTTTCAGCAATTATGATTGGGTTTTTATTTTTAACAGTTAAATCAAAAAATCAAATAGCTAACATATTCATGGCTCTTTTTATGTGGAGCTTGGCGTGGATTATTTTAAGCAATATGCTTATAGACTTTGTTGAAGAGAATATACTTGATTTCCCTCATTTTATTGATTTTGATGTGATATTATTAATTATTCCATCTTTATTTATTTATATAATAATTACAATAAATAAGTCTTTTAATGTCTGGTTTCTATTATTGTTTTTACCAGGTATTATATTTAATATTTTTCACTTTGAAGAAGATAGCATTCTAGATATAATATCGGCATTATTATTTCCTCTTATTAACTTACCACTAATGATAATTGCCTATCGAATTTTAATTAAGCACAAAATGAAAGTAGCTAATTATTATTCTGAACTAGAGTACAAAACAATGTCTTGGATTAAGAGCATTATTATAACAGTTTTAATCTTACATTTTTTTATACTCTTTAGTGAAGTTGCCGAAAGCTTAAATGAGATATTGGGAGATTTATTTATGTATTTAGAAGTTTTTACAGTATTATTTATTGTCTATTGGGTTGGTTATAATGGTTTTTTTCAAGCTCAGCTATTTAGCGAAAGTGGTTCTAAAGAGAATTTACTTCAAGAATTAGTATCTAAAGAAAAGGAAACTCAAAAAGAATTGGCTATAGATACAGAAGTACAAAAAAGATTTGAAGATATAAGATTAAAAATAAAAACTGAAAAACTGTTTCAAAATCCAAGTTTAAATTTAAGAACTCTTGCAATAGGTATAGGTATCAAAGAAAAAGAACTATCTAAATTAATTAATCAATGTTCTGAAACTAACTTCTACCAATTTATAAATCATTTTCGGGTAGAAGAATTTAAAAACCTTATTGCTTCTCCTAAAGCAAAACAAATGTCTATACTCGGTTTAGCTCAAGAAGCAGGATTCTCTTCAAAATCAACCTTTTACTCGGCTTTTAAAACCTTAGAAGGCATGACGCCCAAACAGTACGAATTATCTCTTAATAAGTCCGAATAGACGCCATCCGGATATACTCTCATCAATTTTAATATGTAGCTAGCGTTCTTTTGTAAATAAGCAAAATAAACGCAAATGAGAAACCAATTTTTATCACTTCTCTTTTTTTCTTTCACACTTACTTTATATGCTCAAGATTATATAATAAGTGGGACAATAGAAGACATTGGAACAGGAGAAACACTTTTAGGAGCAACTATTTATTCAAAAGAAACAGGAAAAGGAGCTGTTACAAATGAATATGGTTTTTTCTCTTTATTACTACCAGCAGGTCAGCACACTATAATTGTATCCTATGTTGGTTATCAAGAGTATGAGCAAGACATGAATATGACTAAAAACCAAAAGCTCAAAATTCAATTAACTGTAGATAACGAATTAGAAGAAGTTGTTATTACTACAACTAAAAACACAAAAAGTCAAACCAAACAGGTTATTATGGGCTCTATAAATTTAAAACCCAAAGATATTAAACAAATACCCGCTTTATTGGGAGAGCCAGATATAACAAGGGCAATATTAACACAACCAGGAGTGTCTTCTGTAGGTGAAGGTACATCTGGTTTTAATGTTAGAGGTGGTAATATTGATCAAAATTTAATTCTTTTAGATGAAGCTCCAATTTATAACTCATCTCATGTTTGGGGGTTCTTTTCTATTTTTAATGCAGACGCTATTAAAGATGTACAATTGTATAAAGGAGGTATTCCTGCACGGTTTGGAGGCAGAGCATCTTCTGTTTTAGACATACGTCAGCGAGAAGGTAATACTAAACAATTTAAAGGCGAAGGAGGTTTAGGATTATTATTTTCAAGATTAACACTGGAAGGACCTATAAAAAAAGATAAGCTTAGTTTTCTTGTTTCTGGACGACGTTCGTATTTTGATTTGTTTTTTCCTTTAATAAAAAGTATTAAAGGTAACAAAGTATATTTCTATGATTTAAATGCGAAACTGTCTTGGAACATTAATGAAAACAATAAACTTTTTGCTTCTGGCTATTTTGGAGCAGATGTTATGAAGTTAAAATTCACAGACGAACCAGATGAAGATTCTGAAAACGTAAACCAAACAAGTACAAGTGAAACCGTAAATTTTCAATGGAAAAATGCTACCGCAACATTACGTTGGAATCACATTTTTTCAGAGCAATTATTTATGAATCTTTCTGGGATTTATAGTCAATATAATTATGCTTTATCATCTGAGAATAGTGGTGGTGGACCGACAGGAAATACAGCAAGTAGTTTTACTTGGAAATCTGCCGTTGAGAACTGGATTTTAAAGCCAGACTTTACATTTTATCAGAATGCAGATACTAAAATTCGATTTGGAATAAACAATACACTTTATAGGTTTACACCAGCAAAAGTAACAGGTAATGATCTGGGCGTTAATACTATTAATTTTGGCACAGAAAAGGGGTTAGAAATAGCACCATATATGTCTTATGAAAGAAAATGGAATAAGTTTTCTATTAATGCTGGACTTCGTTATTCTTGGTTTGGAAATATTGGCCCTTATAAAGTTTCTTTCTATAATGAAAACTTACCTCAAACAGTTAGTTCTATAACAGGGTCTAAAGAATACAAAAAAGGAGATGTTATAAAGTCTTACGGTAACTTTGAACCTAGACTAGCTTTAAAATATGATCTTTCAAATAGAAAAGCGATAAAACTGGGTTACAATAGAATGTTCCAATACATTCATTTAATTTCTAATACTAATGCCGCTTTACCTTTTGATATATGGAAACCAGCAGGATATCATATTAAACCATTAGAGGTTAACCAAATTTCTGCAGGCTATGCCTATGATACTGAAAACAAAAAATATAACTTTTCTATAGACGGTTATTATAAAACGTTTAAAAATCAATTAGAATATAAAAATGGAGCAGATTTGTTTTTAAACGAAAATTTAGAAACACAATTATTACCTTCTAAAGGTTATTCGTATGGTATTGAACTTGGCGCTTTTAAGACTAAAGGAAGATTAACAGGAAATGTAAATTATACCTATTCTGTTACTAAAAGAAAAACGACAAGTCGTTTCGCTTCAGAAAATTTAAACAATGGAAATGATTATCCTTCAAATTTTGATAGACCACACATATTTAATTTAACTACTAATTATAAGTTAAACAAAAAATGGAGTACAGGTGCTTTTTTTACATATCAAACAGGAAGACCAACAACATATGCCACTGGTAAGTTTGAGTTAGATGGTAATCAATATTTTACATATTCAGATAGAAACGCATACCGCTTAAAAGATACACACAGGTTAGACATATCATTTACTTACACTCCAGAACAAAAAGCAGATAAAAAATGGAAAAGTAATTGGGTTTTTGGAGTTTACAATGTGTATAGTCGTAAAAATGCATTTTCAGTGTATTCGAGCTTGCGAAATAATCAATTAAAAACGTTTCAATATTCTATAATTGGGGCGCCAATACCTTTTGTAACATATAATTTTAAATTTTAAAAAGATGGTATTAAAATCTAAAAAAACTCTATCGACGCTATTAATATTAATCACCTTGTGTTCTTGTACTAAAGAGATAAGTGTTGACGTAGCTCATGAACCACAAACTGTAATTTTTGGTGAGTTAAATAACCTTAATCAACAAGTTTCTATTAATATTCAACAAACGTTGCCTTTAAATGCTTCAGGAAGCTTTCAAGCAATAAATAATGCGATGGTGTCTTTGTATGAAAAAACTAGTAATGGAACTACTAATTTAGTAACAGATGATTTTTCTGTAAATCAAGGTGTGTATATATCCAATCAAGCAATCTCTACAGTTGTTGGAAATAAATATTGGATAGAAATAGTGTTAACAAATGGGGCAAGATTTAAATCTGAAGAAGAAACGATGCTTCCAGTGGTTCCTATTTCAGAAATAGAAATTGATTCAGAATTTGATGATATTATTAATGTTTCGTTTAATGATCCTGAAGGCGCAATTAATTTTTATAAAGCGTCAGTATCTTTATATAACCAAGGAACATTAGTGTCTACAAACTTTATAGAATCTAATGATGTTGTTTTTGATGGAAATAGTGAAGCATCATTAGGGATCGATTTATTTCAATTTCAAGAAGAAGATGACGAAACTCCTTTACCAGATTATGACGCAATAGAAGTCTTATTAGGTAACATAAATTTTAGCTCTTATCAGTTTTTATTAAATCAACGTTCTCAAATTGAAGCTAACGAAGATGCGGGAGATAGTTCTGGAGGAGATCCAAGTCAATTATTTTCTACGCCACCAGTAAGTTTATTAGGAAATATTACTAATACTACTACAAATAAAACAGCCTTAGGAAACTTTACTGTGATTTCTTTAAGTATTGTAAATCAATGATTTGTTGTTAAAAAAAGTCCAGATAGACGCAGTCGGACTTATCCCTATAAATAAATTTTAAGACTGGTCGTTATTTTGCTATTCCATGTCTATAAAAAGATAGTTTAACTAAAAAAAATAAAATTATGAAACACCTATTTTCAACATTAATGGCTTTATTAACCATAACAGTATTAAGCTGTGCATCGTGCTCAAAAGACGATAGCCCAATAACAAACCCAACAACAACTATTAATCCTGGAAGTGATCCAAACTTTACTATAGTTGCAAACAATGATGGTGTATTATCTAATTTTAATAGAAAGGTTGTCGTTTTTGGAATAGATATCTATGCCGTATCTGGAGTAACAGATACAAATTTACTTCATGCAGCAAACCTTTTAGCTCAGTATCTAGATAATAATGAAGATGGAACTATAGATAACCAAGCAGTAATAGATGCTATGCTAGCTAATAAAGCTTATATGGTTATGTGGGCTAATGAAAGTGATTTAAACAATGCATTTATTGATGGTCGTATAGGTCAAGATTTAGGAAATGATGAAACACACCCTAATTTTGTTGCTAATGGTAGAACGGGAGAATTTGATGCAGCTTTAGAAGAAGTTTGGCATATAGTTACACATGCAGGACATGAAAGTGCATATCCTAACGTTTTTGGAACCCAAATCGGTTCAGCCATGTCTAATGCTATGGACATAGCTAGAGGTGGTCAATTTACTACTATTCCAAATCCATATCCATCTAATGCATGGTATTCATACGATGATCAAACATGCGATTACGAATGCCAGGCTGGAGAATATATTTATTGGGTAATGAGCTCAATGCTAGGTGCACAGGAATTTCGTTTAAATGAAATTGATAATGAATGGACATTAAATACTCCTGCTTTAATACAAAGTGGAGATACTGCTGCGTATGCTTTATTAAGTGATCCCCAATACAAGTTCCCAACAGTATTACCAGATGGAACTTATAGACAATAAAATATAGTTTAAAAGTGTTGTGGGCTGTTACCCGTTTTTTTGAATTGGTTAGCAGCCCAACAACCACAAATGAATACATAAATTACCTTAATAAATCAAAAAATGAAGTTTAGAATAATCGCAATATTAATAATTGCCTTTTTAGGGTGTTCTGAAGCGGATGACACGCCAGACCCAATTATTATAAACCCTGAAACTAATAATACGCTTTTACAAGAAGTAGCAACAGATTTAAATGGTTATAAAATAGCGTTTGGTGACACAGAAAAAATATATATGATGAATCCTAATGGTTCTAATATAGAAGAATTGGCAAATGCAGGACCTATCTCTGGATACGTATCATGGAGTCCCGATGCAAAATATGTTTATTATGCAAGTGCTAAAGGGGCAACAGGAACTGCTTGGGAAGCATGGCGAGTTAATGTACAAACAAAAGAAGAAACTAAAATCTCAAACTTTGATTTAGACGTTCGTTCTTTAGGAGTTTCTCCAGATGGACTAACCTTAGCTCTTTCAGTAATGACTGGAAATTCTAATATTGGAAATAATAATGACAACTTAACTCAGTTTTCAACAAATCTGTATACCGTTCCAATGAGTTTAGTAGAAAATAAAATTGCTGGAGGAAATAAAATTGTAATGTCAGATTTAACAGCCATTCAAAGTTCTCCTAATAACGACCAGTTTTGGTATGAAGAAATAAACTGGAACCACGATATATCTAATCCAACATTAGTTTATACAAAAACGTGGAGGTATGATGAGGACGATGTATCATATACACATGCATATACCATTAAACCAGATGGTAGTGCTAATACATTAATTGCCCAAAATAAAGACCAACCCATTTGGAGTATTGATAACACCAAATTATCATTTTTAGATCTAAGTTATTATCATTTTTCTAATAATAATATACAACAAATAGTGGTTACTGGCATTACAAACGAAGTTTCTGGAGGCGCTATTTCTCCTGTTAATGGAAGCTATATTGTTTTCGAAGTAGGAGATGAAAATAGAAAAGGCGGAATAGCGAAAACAACAGAGAATAGCAATATAGGAATACAACTACCTACTAATAATATAGATGTTTATGAACTTCGCTGGTCACCTGTGCCAGTAAATTAAAAAAGAAATTAAATGAAAAAGTTAAAATTAATTTTACTGTTTACATTAGTATTTAATATTACATCATGCAGTAAAGATGATTCACCAACACTAACAAATAATAATTCAAGAACTCAAGGGATTTTTAAAGTACTTGAAGGAGATGTTATAATAGAAATGAATGGTGTAATAGGAAGTTCTTCTTTAAACGATTTTAATACATTATATACAGCATTCCCTAATATAAATAAGATTAACATAAACCAATGTGATGGTTCTGAAGATGATGAAACCAATCTCTTATTATCAAAACGAGTGCATGATTTGGATATTAATACACATTTACTTGATAATGGATTAATAGCATCTGGAGGCGTTGATTTTTTCTTAGCTGGAATAGAACGCACAAAAGGAGTTAACACACAAATTGGCGTACATTCATGGTCTGATGGAGGTTCCATACAAGCTACCGATTTCCCGGTTGGCCATGCTAATCATCTGCCATATATAAATTATTATGTTTCGGTTGGTTTTACACAACAGCAAGCAGAAGACTTCTATTACTTTACAATTAATGCAGCACCAGCTGAAGGTATTCACTGGATGACTAATCAAGAAATCACTACATATAATATTTTAACTCAATAAACAATTATGAAAAAAGTAATAAGCATATTAATAATAAGTATTTTATTTAGTTGTTCATCATGTAGTAAAGATGATTCTCCAACAACTACACCTTCGGGTTCAGCTAAAACAGAACAGCAAAAAGTATTTCAAGAGTTTTGGGATATTTATGATAGACATTATCCTTTAATGCATAGAAAAAATATTGATTGGCAAACAATTTACGATAGCTACTATCCACAAATAACAAGCACAACTACAGATGCAGAGTTATTTAACCAATTTAATACTATAATGACAACGATTATTAAAGATGGTCATGCAGATGTTATATATAACAATAATCAAGAAGCTGTGTACTCACCAAGTTTTAATGAAAACGTTATAAATATGGTAGAAAATAATACGGCGAGTAAAGTTAACATTGTTTCAAATAGTGCAAATAACCCATATATATCATACGGGACACTAGTAAGTGATTCGAATATAGGATATATTAATTCTAAGAATTTTGAACCTGTTATTGAAAATGATAGCGAATTCAATAATTTTAAAGCTATTGTTGATGAAGCATTAACAGCCTTACAGAGTAAAGTAGGAATTATAATAGACATTAGAACAAATGGTGGAGGTCAAGGGCCTTTTGCTTATTATTTGGCTGGACGTTTTTTTTCTAATAGTACACCAATAGAATTAATAAGACAGCGAATAAAAACAACAACAGGCAGTACTTTATCTTCATTAGGAAATTGGGCAACAGAAGAATTTGAAGGCTATCCAGATACTAGAGTTGAAGGCGGTTACGTTGCAGGAGTTTTTCCAGAAGATAATACTATTAGTGCATCAGGCACTTTTCAATATACAAATAAAGTAGCTGTTTTAACAGCAAAAGGAACAGCAAGTGCAGCTGAATATTTTACAGCAGCTATGAAAACACAATCACATGTAAAAACGATTGGTGAAATTACTTTTGGAATTTTTGCAGGGAGTGATATTTTTACTTTAACCAACGGTAATGGTAAATGGAAAACACGAGTTTCTACTCATGATGTTGAGATAAAATATAATGATATGTTCCAATCATTTGAAGGTGTTGGGATTACTCCAGACGAAATATTACTTCCAACTGAAACTCAAGTTACAAATAGTGAAGATATCCATATAGAAGCAGCCACGAATTATATTTTAAATTAAAACCAGAGAACAAATATCTCGCGGTAAATAAAAATTAATAGTTAAGTGTTTGTATTGTAGAAAATTAGGGTTAATAAAAAATTAATGGTTTATATAATAAACAATAAGTATTATGGATAGAAAAAAATTTTTAAAAACTGGACTTGCAGGCATGGGAACTATAGTTGCTATTCCAACTCTTTTAACATCATGTAGTAATGATGATGACAATAATACAACCGATTCAAATACCTGCTCATCTTCTCCTTCAGAAACAGCTGGGCCGTTTCCAATTATGACACCTGCAGACTTAGTAAGAGAGAATATTATTGGAAATAGAGCAGGAATACCGCTTTTAATTAAATTTACAATTCAAAACACAAACAACAACTGTGCTTCTTTACAAGGTGTTTTTGTAGATATATGGCAATGTGATGCCAAAGGAAATTATTCTGAGTATTCAGGACAATTAGATGGCGATTTTACAAGTGAAGACTTTTTAAGAGGTCGTCAAACTACCGATGCTAATGGAAATGCTTCATTTATTAGTATATACCCAGGATGGTATCCAGGAAGAACACCACATCTTCATGTTGAGGTAAAAAATAGCTCAGGAGGATCTTTATTAATAACTCAAGTGTCATTTCCAGATGATATTTCTAATACAGTATATGCTACAACAGAATATAATGGAGTAGCAGATACTAACAACTCCAATGATGGTATTGTAGAATCTGCGAACCTAGCAGACTCAGTCACAGGAAACATTACAGATGGTTATACTCTTAATAAGATTATTAAAGTAGCAGGATAATAAATTCCACTTTTTTTTAAAGACCTTTCAGTTTTCTATTTGCTAAAAGGTCTTTTTTAATTCGTAAAAAAGTCAAAGATGTTACTTATTGCACTTGTTTTGGTTTTAAAGAATTCTGTATAGGTACATTTTTTACAAGTTACCGATGTAAATTTTTTATTCTGTACATCAAAGATTTTTGAAAATGTTCCTCCTGTAGCTCTCATTTCATCCACATCGTAGGTAGTATTATGACATTTTGGACATTCGTAATTCATAGGTTTATATTTTTAGTTTTAATAATGATAAAAGGTATTTCTATAGTATTAGTGTAAGAAACAGAATCTTTGTTACGTATATAATGGATTTTCACTAATTTTACAGCTTATAATAAATTGATTTAATAGCAATAATCAATAGTATTTTTTATGTCTGAAGAAACAAAATCGCTCAATTTTTTAGAGCACATTATAGAAGAAGATTTAGCAAACGGAATGTCTAACGATAGTTTACGTTTTCGCTTTCCACCAGAACCAAATGGGTATTTACATATTGGTCATACCAAAGCCATTGGTATTAGTTTTGGCTTAGGATTAAAATATAATGCACCGGTAAATCTTCGTTTTGATGATACAAATCCAGCAAAGGAAGAACAAGAATATGTAGATGCTATTAAAAAAGATGTGTCTTGGTTGGGTTATCAATGGGCAGAAGAATGTTACTCTTCAGACTATTTTCAACAATTGTATGATTGGGCCATTCACTTAATAAAAGAAGGGAAAGCTTATGTAGATTCACAAACTAGTGAAGCTATGGCAGAGCAAAAAGGAACACCTACACAACCAGGTGTAGATGGTCCATATAGAAATAGAACTGTAGAAGAAAACCTAGATTTATTCGAAAGAATGAAAGCTGGGGAATTTAACGAAGGAGATCATATTTTACGAGCTAAAATAGATATGCAGCATGTAAATATGCTCATGAGAGATCCTATTATGTATCGTATTTTAAAAAAGCACCACCACCGTACAGCAAATGATTGGTGTATATACCCAATGTACGATTGGACACATGGAGAAAGTGATTATGTTGAACAAATTTCACATTCGTTGTGCTCATTAGAATTTAAACCACATAGAGAACTTTATGATTGGTTTTTAGACCAAGTAGTTGATGCTAATAAATTACGCCCTAAACAACGAGAATTTGCACGATTAAATTTAAGTTACACCATAATGAGTAAACGTAAGTTACTTAAGTTGGTAGAAGACAAAATTGTTTCTGGATGGGACGACCCAAGAATGCCAACCATTTCTGGTTTACGTCGTAGAGGTTACACGCCAGAATCTATTAGAAAATTTGTAGAAACTGTAGGCGTTGCTAAGAGAGAAAATGTTATAGATGTATCGCTTTTAGAATTCTGTATTCGTGAGGATTTAAATAAAAAAGCCAATAGGGTTATGGCTGTTTTAAATCCAGTAAAGCTAGTAATCACAAATTATCCAGAAGATAAAGAAGAATGGTTAGAGGCAGAGAATAATCCAGAAGATGAAAGTGCAGGCTCTAGAAAAATTCCTTTTTCTAGAGCGCTTTATATTGAAAAAGAAGATTTTAAAGAAGAAGCCGGGAATAAGTTTTTTAGATTAAAATTAGGTGGAGAAGTAAGGTTGAAAAACGCCTATATTATAAGAGCAGAGCATGTTGTTAAAGCTACAAATGGAGAAATAATAGAAATACATTGTACCTATTCTGAAGATACTTCTAAAAAAGTTAAAGGCACATTACATTGGGTTTCAATTAAACATGCTTTAAAAGCAGAGGTTAGAGAATACGACCGTTTATTTAGCGATGAATCGCCAGATAGTCATGCAGATAAAGATTTTATGGAATTTATTAACCCAAATTCTTTAAAAACCATAGAAGCTTTTGTTGAACCTAGTTTGGCTAATGCAAATGTAGGAGAGCAATTTCAGTTTCAACGTTTAGGCTATTTTAATGTCGATGAAGATGCTACTCTTGAAAAATTAGTGTTTAATAAAACTGTTGGATTACGAGATTCTTGGGCAAAACAAAAACCTAAGCAACAAAATGGTAATTCTCAAAAACCTCAAAAAACACAACCAGAAAGAAAAGCGATTAGTGTTATTGCTCAATTAGGAAAAAAATACACCAATTTACCAGAAGAAAAGCAATTAAAGGTTAAAGCCGAAATTCAGGAATTAGCAAAAAAAGTGCCTTATGAAGACTTAGAACCTTTATTTGGAACAGCAGCAAAAAAAGCAGGTACACGTATTGCTGTGATGCTAACTTTAGGTGTTTTATTAAAGAATGGTTTAGAGAAAAACGAAGCTATAAATGATTTTATTTCTAAAGCTTCTAATGATAAAAACGAATTATTAGTTACAGAGGCTAAAGCACTCTTATAATATAATAACGTATTTGCTAAGATTGAAATTTATAATCCTCTTGTGTTTTGTTTGTTTTTTTAAAACTAACGGGCAAGAGGATTATCCTATTTTAAAAGAAATAGTAACCGATAAAGCGAATCTTTTTACTAATAACGAATTACTTCAGCTACAGCAAAAACTTACTACTTATGAAAGTGAAACTACACATCAAATAGTAGTATTAACTATTAATGATTTAGGAAACGATACTGTAGAAAATTATGCCTATCGCGTTTTTAATAAAAACAAACTTGGACAAAAAGAGGCAGATAATGGACTTTTAATATTAATAGCTAAAAACAACAGAAAGTTTAGAATAGAAGTAGGAGATGGTTTAACACCTATAATTACTGATGCTTTTGCATCACGAATTATTAGAAATATAATGACACCAGAATTTAAAGATGGTGATTTTTATAAAGGAGTAGATTCTGGAACTTCAGAGGTTATTAAATTAATAGATGATCCAAAATACAGAGATGAATTTACAAATTTAATAGAAGAAGACGGTAAAATACCACTTTGGGGTAAAATACTTTTAATGTTATGTATTGGTTTATTTGTTAGCATATTTGTAGGAGTTGGCGGTATGCTTTTTATAAAAGGATATAAACAATTAATTAATCTTTATATAGGTCTCATTACAGGAAAAGTTAGTGTTTTAATGTTTCCATTATTGTTAATTCAAACAGTAATAATGATGGCCTTCAGTTTACCATTTCTTTTAATGCCTTTAGCACTATTTATAGGTGTTTTTTTACAATTTGTTTTAGGATATGATATAGAAGTTATTGGTAAGTCTATTATTGATTCTGGTTATATAAATTTAACTAATGTTATTATACTTATTGTCTCTGCCTTTATTATTTCGCCAATTATTATTTCATTTTTAACACGATCTAAAAAGCGTTATCAACCCATCAAGCTTTCACTTGCAAAAAGTAACAAGTCATATATGAGTAAGCACTTTTCTTCTGGAGGTGTAAGTTCAGGAAGTTCATCATACTCATCAAGTTCTTCTTCAAGTAGTTTTTCTGGCGGCGGCGGAAGTTCTAGTGGTGGTGGCGCAAGCGGAAGCTGGTAGCTATTGTCTTACAAATTAGAACAATATTTTTTGTACATTTAAATCAACTAACAATCAAATATTTTAAATATGGAAGGATTTAATTTTATGGCAATTCTAGTTGCTGCAATTGTACCTATCGTACTAGGTTTTTTATGGTATAACCCTAAACTTTTTGGAACTGCATGGATGCGAGAAGCAGAAATGACAGAAGAGAAAATGAAAGGCGGCAATATGGCTGTTATTTTTGGTGTTTCTCTTATACTTTCAATCTTACTAGCCTTTTTTACTATGTTTTTAGTTGTTCATGAAACAGGTGTTTATGGCATGACCGAAGGACAATTAGATGGCGAAACTGCACAAGCTTTTTTAGCAGAATGGGGCGGAAAATATAGAACATTTGGACATGGAGCGATACATGGTGCAATGGCAGGAGTTTTTATGGTATTGCCTATAATTGCAATAAACGCTATGTTTGAGCGCAAAAACTGGAAATATATATTAATAAATGCTGGCTACTGGATAGTTTGTATAGCAATTATGGGAAGTATTATTGCAGGTTGGAAATAATATGTAAGAATTAAAAAATATGAAGACTGATAGCTTGACTATCGGTCTTTTTTTATGGATAAATTAGAATTTAAAATATATAATACGTCAAATGCTATTCCTTCTCAATGGAATGCATTGCCAAATAACGACTTATTTCTAAAAACAGAATTTCTTAAAGCTTTAGAATGCTCTTGCCCAAAAAACATAACACCTTATTACATAGGTGTTTTTAAAACGAAAAAACTTGTAGGGATATCTATTGTACAACGAGTACAAATGTATTTAGATGATGCTTTTAGAAATAATAAAGATAGTTTTATTACTAGGAAAGTAAAACAAATTGTATCTAAAATTGTTAGAGGTAATGCTCTTGTTGTTGGCAATTTAATGCATACAGGACAACATGGTTTGTTTTTTTTAGAAGAAGAACTGTCTTATAGCTCATTTTTAGATGTAATAGATGATGCTATTATTGATCTTAAAAAAGAGATAAAAGAACAATACAAAAAGAAAATAAGAATAATAGCCTTTAAAGATTATTTTGAAGATGATGCTATTCATAATAATCAAGACTTTTTTAAAAAACATAATCTATATAAAGTACAGGTACAACCTAATATGATATTTCATATACATGAGCAATGGCATACTATTGAAGATTATAAAAAAGCCTTTACAAAAAAATACAGGCAGCGTTTTAACTCAGCAAAAAATAAATCCAAAGCCATAGTAAAAAGGGAATTAGATTTGGAAACTATTCGTTTAAACGAAACAAAATTGTATACTTTATATAAAAATGTATCAGACAATGCTAGAGTAAATTCATTTATTTTAAATGAAAAACATTTCAGTTATTTAAAAGAACATTTACAAGATAATTTAAAGCTATTTGGTTATTTTTTAAATAATGAATTGATAGGTTTTTACACATTAATACTTAATAATAATATGCTCGAAACATATTTTCTGGGCTATGATAAAGTGTTACAGCAAAAACATAAAATCTATTTGAATATGTTGTTCGATATGGCGCAATTTGGTATTGACAATAAGTATAAAACAATTGTTTATGCGCGTACTGCAATGGAAATTAAAAGCTCTATAGGAGCAAAGCCTAAGACAATGCATATCTATATGAAGCACACCAATAACTTTATTGCAAATACAGTTTTAAAATTTATTGTAAAGTACTTAAACCCAACAAGAGAATGGGTTGAGCGCCACCCGTTTAAGGAGTAATTATAATATCGTCAATCCATAGTGTTCTTTGTCCACCACCAGTTTGGTAATCGGCCCAACCAAAACTTAACGTATCAAATATTGGAAAAACCCATAGGTTATTCAAATCATTTTCTACGCAACCTTCTCCTTGATTTGTAACAGCTAGCTTATCAATTTTTTTACCATTAATAGCACATTGCATTTCATTAGTATTGGTATCAAAAAGAAAATTTATAGTAAACCATTCTCCTTCTGGAATTTTAACGTCACTATGTTGCCAACAATCACTTTTTACGCCCTTAGTATCATAATTAGCCATTAATTGTTTTTGGTGCTGCCCTCCGTATCTTACTTCGGCACTATAGTCTTCCCCTTTTACTTTTCCAGAAGCCTGTATCATTGTCCAATGAATACCATCTGGAGAAGCATTTTCAATATACATTTTTAAACTACCTCGGAAACGGTTTTCAGCTAAAGGAAACAAAGACTTTAAATTAATAAAAGCATGGTTTTTATAACCTTCACCACTTACAAATTTAATTGATTGTTTTCCAGAAAAAGCCTTAGTAGTATCTATAGAAATTATGCCATTTCCAGATGTTTTCCAGTCTTTTTTTAGGTCTTTAGATTCAAAATCATCATGAAAGAGTTCTTTAGAATCTAAATTACATGAAAAAGCAAAAAGGCTTATTGCAATGCATAAGCCTTTTAATATATTAGAATTATAAAGTTTCAAAACTACTCCTCTTTCTTTTTTCTTGAGTTTTTCATTGCTTCACCAATTTGGTTACTTGCTGTAAAGCTAGCTACCATATCATTAAGCATTTGACTACCAGCTTGAGGAGAATTCGGTAATAAAATCAAGTTACTATTAGTTTCTTGACCTATAGATTGTAAAGTATCATAATGTTGAGTAACTACTATAAGAGCAGAAGCTTCTTGAGAATTAATACCAACTTTGTTTAATACTTCTACAGATTCTTCAAGACCACGTGCTATTTCACGACGTTGATCTGCAATACCTTGACCTTGTAAACGTTTACTTTCTGCCTCTGCTTTAGCTTTTTCTACAATTAAAATTCTTGCAGCATCTCCTTCAAATTGAGCAGCAATTTTCTCACGTTCAGAAGCATTAATTCTATTCATTGCTTCTTTTACTTGTGAATCAGGATCAATATCTGTTACTAAGGTTTTTATAATATCGTAACCATATTCCATCATAGCATCATTAAGTTCAGATTTTACTGCAATCGCAATATCATCTTTCTTTAAAAATACATCATCTAGAATCATTTTTGGTACTTCAGCACGTACAACGTCAAATACATACGATGTAATTTGATCATGAGGATAATCTAGCTTATAAAAAGCATCATATACTTTGTCTTTAATTACTTTGTATTGTACAGATATTTTTAAACGTACAAATACATCATCTTTAGTTTTTGTTTCAACAATAACATCTAACTGTTGAATTTTTAAACTTAAACGACCAGCAATACGATCTACTAATGGAATTTTAAGATGTAAGCCAGATTGTCGAATACTATGAAATTTACCAAACCGTTCAATAATAGCAGCAGTTTGTTGCTTAACAATAAAGAAAGCAGAAATTAAAATAATGAGTCCGAAAAAGATAATTGGAATAAAAACAAATTGTCCCATAACAGTTTTTTTAAATGGTTAAAAATTAATGATTACTAAATTAAGTTATATTTGCTTTTAAAGCCCTTAATTTATTATGAAATATATTCAATACACACTATTAGTAGCTATAACTATAGGTTTTGTTACATTTTCTTATTCACAAAGTAATCATTATGATATAAAAAATGGTATTAGTATTGCTGGAGGTTTAACACAATATGATATTGTTACAGATAATTTTAATACCAAAAAAGGTAATGGATGGGCTGGAGGCTTAACAGCTTCTGTTATTTTACCTCATAAATGGTATGGAATAAGTTATGGTATGCAATTAGCAGAGAATAATTTTAGTGTAGAAGGGCGTAAGCCAGAGGCTTTAGGAACAATAGAAGATATAAACTACAAATTATTAACAGCTCAATTAGCTTTTTTATTACACGTTAAGGTTGTTAAAAGCTATTTAACTTTAGATGTGGGCCCAATGCTTCAATACAATGCAGATTTACAGTTAAAAGATAAAGCACAGGAAAATTATTTAATTAATAATTTTGAAACAGTAACGGCAGATGATATAAGACCTATTTCTAGGTTTAATGTAAATGGAGCAATAGGAGCTACAGCAGGTTTTAGTAGCTTTAAACTAAAAGCACAATACATTTACGGGTTTTTAAATACTTTAAATAAATTAAACGACCAACCATTTAATAGTACAGACCAAACAACTTTTAAAGGAAACCAATCCATGTTAGTTTTTACTGCAATGATCACTTTTTAAAGTATTCTTGTTTTTTTTATTAAAAAAAAATGATTTTAATTAAAAATAGGGTAATGATCTATTAAACTGTTATTTTATAACAAACCCAATTTTAATTAAAATATAGATTATGAAACAAAAATTACTTTTAGCGGTTATCCTTTGTTTTAGCTTTTCTCAAGCTATTATAGCGCAAAGCGATAAAGAAGCTGTTGCTTTATCTTGGTTAAACCAAAATAAACGAACATTAGAAATAGCAGACAATCATAGTTTTGAGATGCTATTTAGCAGATCTGGATTATCTGGAGACACTTTTCGTTACTATCAAATGTTAAATGGAGTTCAGGTTTACGATGCAGAGGTTACTATTCATGTATCTAACAATAATAAGGTAACATATCACCAAAGTTCTTATGATAAAACGGTGGCTAATATTAATACGATACCTAATATTACAGAACAAGAAGCTTTAGAAATAGCTATTACTAATTTAGAAGCACCTTCATCTGAAGTTACTGTAAAGTCTAATAAGTTGTATGTTTATAACAAAAGAGAAGCAACAGAACTTGTAAGACGTCTTACATTAACAGCGTATAACAAAACAGGTTTATGGGAAGTTATTGTAGATGCACAATCTGGAGCTGTATTAAGCTCTAAAGATGTTGCGTTATATTATAATGATCATAAAAAGAAAGGAAAAAAGAATAATAAAACAACTGAAGAATCTAAAAACAATAGCTCTTCTTTTATGATGGCTAATGGAACTGGTTTTGTTTATGAAACAGATCCATTAACAGCAACAACAAGTGCTTATGGTGGGCAGTATGTAGATGGAAACGATGCAACTAATGCTGCTCTAGATGCAGCTAGAACTTCTGTTACTTTATTAGATATTGAACTTAATGGAGGTACATATAGATTAAGAGGACCTTACACAGAAATAGCAGAGATTGAAGGACCAAACAAAGGCATTTTTACTCAAAGTTCAAGTGTATTTAATTTTAATAGACAACAAGATGGTTTTGAAGCTGTTAATGTTTATTACCATTTAGATAAAAGTATCCGTTATATAAATGAAACACTTGGAATTACTTTAGTGTCTCTTAATAATGGAGGTGTTGTTCGTTTTGATGCACATGGAGCAAATGGTGCAGATCAATCGTATTATTCTGGAGACTTAGTTTTTGGAGAAGGTTGTGTAGATGATGGAGAAGATGCAGATGTAATTTTACACGAATTAGGACATGGATTACACGATTGGGTTACCAATGGAGGACTATCTCAAGTTAATGGATTAAGTGAAGGTTCTGGAGATTATTGGGCAAATTCTTATAAAAGAAGTTTAGGCCAATGGGCAGATACAGATGCAGCAAGAAACTTTGTTTTTGGATGGGATGGACATAATGCATGTTGGCCAGGAAGATCTACTGCCTATGGAGCTCAATATCCAGGAGGATTAGTTGGTCAAATACATACTGATGGACAAATGTGGGCAACAACTTTAATGGAGATATGGGGAGATATTGGTAGAGAGAAAACAGATAAAGCTTTTTTAGAAGGTTTAGGTATGACAAATAGCAGTACAAATCAACAAAATGCTGCTATAGCAGTAAGACAAGCAGCTATAGACATGGGTACAGCTGGAGGTTATACTTGTGACGATATACAAGCAATGACTGATAGATTTACTGCTCAAGGTTATAATATGCCAGCATATACTTGTGTATTAAGTGTAGATGAATTTGATACAACATCGATTTCTATATTTCCTAACCCAACAAAAGGAAGTATCACATTTAAAAACATTACAACAGAATATGATGTTGAAGTTTATAATATGTTAGGTCAAAAAGTAAAAGACCAAACGATAAGTTCTTCTTCAAATACAATGGATGTTTCTAAATTATCTATTGGAACTTACTTTATTAAGTTTAATAACTATGATAATGTATTAAAGTTTATAAAAGAATAAACTTTAGATTGATTATATAAAAAAAGCGAGCTCTTTAAAGAGCTCGCTTTTTTGTTTTAATTAAGTATTAAATCTATAATACAGAAATTACTTTTTCAAGACGTTTAATAGTTTCGTTTTTACCAATCATATACATAATATCAAAAACGTCGGGTCCTTGTAAAGCGCCAACTAATGCTAGACGCAATGGCATCATTACTTTTCCAAAACCAATATCGTTACCAGTTATCCAACCTTTAATTTCTTTTTGAAGCGTTTCCACATCAAAATCACTAATATTAGAAACGATAGAAATTAATTTCGTCATTAAGTCTTTAGTCTCGTCTTTAAATGCTTTTTTAGATGCTTTTTCATCATAGTTCTCTGGAGCAATAAAGAAGAACTTAGTTAAACCCCAAAAGTCGCTTACAAATGTTGCTCTTTCTTTTACTAGACCAACACACATAGCTATATAATTAACATCTATATCGTTTAACTCTGAATGGTTATCTTGAAAAGTAGTTGCTAAATCATCATTATTTTGTTCTTGCATGTAATGGTGATTAAACCACTTTATTTTGTCTGGATCGAAACGCGCACCAGCTTTATTTACACGATCTAAATCGAAAGCACTAATTAATTCGTCTAAGTTAAATAGTTCTTGTTCTGTACCTGGGTTCCATCCTAAAAAAGATAAGAAATTAACAACAGCATCTGCAAAATAACCCTCTTCTTTATACCCTTTAGAAATATCCCCATCAGGAGACGTATACTCTAATGGAAATACAGGAAATCCTAATTTATCCCCATCACGTTTACTTAATTTTCCTTTTCCAGTAGGTTTTAAAATTAATGGTAAATGTGCAAATTCTGGAGCATCCCATCCAAAAGCTGTATATAATTGCATATGTAAAGCTAACGATGGTAACCATTCTTCTCCTCTAATAACATGAGAGATTTCCATTAAATGATCATCAACAATATTTGCTAAATGATATGTTGGCATTCCATCACTTTTAAATAACACTTTATCGTCTAAAATATTAGTATCTATTTTAATAGCTCCACGAATTAAATCTTTTAGATGTAGTGTTTCGTCTTGAGGTGATTTAAAACGAATAACATAATCGTCTCCATTATCTAATTTAGCTTGTGTTTCTTCTTTAGAAAGCGATAAAGAATTATTTAGATTTAAACGGTTATGCCAATTATAGATAAAAGTTTCTTTGTTTGCTTCATGTTGTTTTCTTTCAGCATCTAGTGCTTCAGCAGTATCGAAAGCATAATAGGCGTTTCCACTAGCAATTAATTCATCTGCATATTGTTTATACAAATGTTTACGTTCACTTTGTCTATAGGGTCCAAATTTTTCATTTTTCCCTGGTCCTTCATCAAAAGGAATATTACACCAGTTTAGAGATTCAACGATATAGTCTTCTGCACCTTCAACATAACGATTTTGATCTGTATCTTCTATTCTTAGAATAAAAGTTCCATTGTGCTTTTTAGCAAATAAATAATTAAAAAGAGCGGTACGAACACCACCAATATGTAAAGGTCCAGTAGGACTTGGTGCAAAACGCACGCGAACAGGTTTAGACATTGTTTTAATTAAAATTAACGCTTAAACATTTTTGTTTAAGCACTTTAATAAATTGTCATCCTGAACTTGTTTCAGGATCTAGACTGCAAAGATAGAATAGAGTATAGTAACGCCCAAAAGAAAATAGAGAATAGAAAAAAACCTCATCATTTGATGAGGTTTTTTATTCTAAAAAAAGAAAGTGTTCTATTTCTTATTATTTGATTTATCTATGTCTGCCATTAACCCTTTAGGATCTATTTCAATTGTTTTTATAGCCTTTTTAGCTTCAAACGTATACGTTGGATGTGCCCAAGCCCAATCCGGTTTAACAGTCGCAGACGTTGGTTTTTCTCCACGCATCATTTGTAAAGGGATATAAACAGTTTCTGTTGAATTATCTGTGTATGTAACTATAGCATCTATAGGCATTGGCATCATGCCTATACGCTCTAAAGTAGCTTTATTTCCATCTATACTTTTTACAGCATAATCAATAGTATTTGTAGTCATTGTCCAGTCTGTTAAATACCAATCTAGTTCTAAACCAGAGACTTTTTCTGCAACTCGAATAAAATCATTTGGAGTTGGATGTTTAAACGCCCAATCATTAAAGTATTGTTTTAACGTTTTATTTAAATTATCCTGTCCAATAACGTATCCTAATTGTGCTAAAAACACTTCTCCTTTATTGTATGCGCCAATACCATATGCCATATTAGTTTCAAAACGATCTGCGTGCGTTGTTTGCGGTTTTTCTTTACCAGATGTCGCTAAATAATTATAACCACTATATGCTCTTTCAGCTGGGTTTTCGGCATTCTTTTTTGTAATATAATCCATAGCATAATCACTAATATAGCTAGTAAAACCTTCATCCATCCATTCGTGTTTTCCTTCGTTGGTTGCTAATAAAAATTGAAACCATGTATGTGCTAATTCATGTGCTGTAACGCCCATTAAACTTCCAAATTTACGTTTACCTGTAATTAAAGTACACATCGCATATTCCATACCACCATCTCCACCTTGTATTACAGAGTATTGATTGTAAGGGTATTTACCAATGTTTTTACTAAAATATTGCATCATTTCAACGGTTTTTGGTTGTAAATCTTTCCAGTATTTAAGATTTTCTTCAGGTAAGTCTTTTTTATAATAAAAATGAAGCATTGGACCATTAGGAACTTGAAGTGTATCATGAATATAATGTGGGTCTGCAGCCCAAGTAAAATCATGAACATTAGGCGCTTTGTAGTGTAATGTCTTTTTATTACCATTTACCACTGGATTACCTTGTAAATATCCAGTACCACCAACAACATAATCTTTATCTATAGTTAATTTTAGATCAAAATTTCCCCATACACCATGAAACTCTCTTCCTATATATGGGTAAGCATGCCAGCCTTCAAAATCGTATTCTACTAATTTAGGATACCATTGCGTCATTGATAGAGCAACGCCTTCAGCATTATTTCTACCAGAACGACGAATTTGTACAGGCACTTGAGCATCGAAAACCATATCGAAAGTTACACTTTCCCCTGGTTGAATAGGTTTATTTAAAACAACCTCTAAAATAGTTCCTGCAGTTTCATGTTTTACAGATTTCCCATTTTGTTTAAGTGATGTTACATTAATATAGCCTATTTCGTTTGGCTTTAATTTACTAATTCGACTTTCTTTTTTATTGCCAATAGTTTTTACCATTCTAGGATCTGGATCTGCAATGGTTTTTAAGCGAGCATCCATCTCACTACCTGGTTGAAAAGCATTAAAATATAAATGGTAAAATACTTTATCTAAAACATCTGGAGAGTTGTTGGTGTATACCAAATTTTGTTTTCCTTGATATTGATAATTGTTTACATTCATGTCGATTTCCATTTTGTAATCTACATGTTGTTGCCAATATGTCGATTTAGCAGATGTAGCCGTAACAGTAGTTGGAGAATCTGTTGAGGTCGTTGAAATACTTTTAGTAGAACCACAAGACATTAAGAATAATGATGTAGTTAAGCCGAGTAAGAAAATCCTTTTCATATTTTAGATTTAAATAAAAAAGCCTCAGTAATTTTACTGAGGCTTTTTAAAATTGTTATAGTTATTTAGATAATTGAGCAGCCATAACCAAAGCATTATAGGCATTAACCATTTTTGCAGATTTGCTTAAATCTCCAAAAGGTCTTATATCACTTCCATCGCCACCAACAGCAACTTTAGTAGTAACAGCTAAACCAGAATCCATTATTATTTGTTTTACTTGAGATGCTTTTAATTTAGGATATTGAGACCAAACTAAAGCAGCAACTCCAGCAACTGCAGGAGCAGCCATAGATGTACCACCTTTAGTATCATATTCGTTCTCTGGAGTAGTAGAATATACTTTGGCACCAGGAGCAAAAACGTCTACATTTTTCTTTCCATAATTTGAAAAACCAGCAACCATATTTGTGCCGTATTTTGGAGCTAATGCACCAACTCTAATATAAGTGTTTCCTACTTCTACATAGTTTACATTATCGTCTGGGAAATTAGGTTCTGTATCAACATCTTTACTATCGTTTCCTGCAGCATGTACAAAAATTACATTATTATCGCTTGCATATTTAATAGCATCTCTTACCCAATCAGAGTGAGGAGAGAAGCTTTTACCAAAACTTCCATTAATTATTTTAGCACCATTATCTACAGCATAACGAATAGCTTTAGCAACATCTTTATCATATTCATCACCATTTGGAACAGCACGTATACTCATAATTTCTACATTATTAGCAACACCATTTGCTCCTTTTCCATTATTACGTTCTGCTGCAATAATTCCAGCAACGTGAGTACCATGACTTTCAGATTTTTTTACAGGCATTACGTTTCCGTTTCCATAACCTGGTTTATCATCATAGTTATCAGGGTTGTCTCCTGTTGTTCTTCCTTTAAAATCTTTGTTTAAGTTATAGTTTACTTGACTTGTAAAATATTCTACACCACCTTTAACTTGCTTTTCTGCTTCAGCAAAAGAGGTTACTCCATTACCATATAAACGCTTTGCCATTTCAATAGCTCCTTTTAATTCTTCGCTAGGGTTTTCTATTGCATTTACTTCAGCAGGAGTAAAATCGGCTTTTTTAAAGTGTGCAGTTAATACTTTGTTAGCATTTATTACTTGTTGATAAATTTGATCATATTGTTGTTTTCCTGCGGTAGCTCGTCCATAATCTGCATCGTATTTAGCTTTAGCTTCTGCAAATCTTGGAGCGCTAGTGTCTCCACTCGCTACTAAGCGAATATATTCTAATTGCTCATCGTATGCATCACCAAGGAAATTCCATCCATGTATATCATCTACATAACCGTTATTATCGTCATCTTTTCCGTTACCAGCAATTTCTTTTTTATTAGTCCAAAGCACTCCGTCTAAATCTTCATGTTTGATATCAATCCCTGAATCAATAACAGCTACAATAACTTTTTTCCCTTTTTTTTCTTTTATAATTTCGGCATATGCTTTATCGACACTCATTCCAGGAATGGTATCTTTTACTAAATCTAAATGTCCCCAATTATGAGCTTCAGCTTCAGTTAAATCAGCTTCTTTTATTGGAGTCATATCAATGTTTTCAATTGGAGTAGAAATAATTGGAGCTCCACCACCGCAGCTTGATAAAACTGCTGCAGAGAACATTGAAAACAAAAGTGTTTTATTCATTAATTTCATTGTGTAAATGTTTAGTTATTATAAATTAAATATGTCTTTACAGGTATAGGTTTCTTTTAAACGTACACCTTTTTCGGTATGTTGCACAGTAATAAGCTCGTTATGTGCATCATGTTCCAAAAATAAGTAATAATTATTATCTGCTGCTAAATTCAAGAATTTTTCTTTTTCATCTAAAGTCAGTAATGGCCTAGTATCATAACCCATAACAAATGGAATTGGTAAATGACCAGCAGTAGGCAATAAATCTGCCATAAAACAAATGGTTTTTCCTTTATAATTTATCATAGGTATCATTTGTTTCTCTGTATGACCATTTGCAAAAAAAATATCAAAGCCTAGAGCAGCGTTTTTTAAAATATCATTTTGAGGCAGTTTAGTAAATTTTAAATGACCACTATCTTCCATTGGAAGAATGTTCTCTTTTAAAAAGGATGCAACCTCTCGGCGATTAGGTTCTGTAGCCCATTGCCAATGTTTTTTGTTACTCCAAAAATGTGCATTTTTAAAGGCAGGTTCTAAAAGCGTTTTGTCTTTATTGTATTGTATGCTTCCTCCGCAGTGATCAAAATGTAAATGGGTCATAAAAACATCTGTAATATCGTCTCTATGAAAACCATATTTAGCTAACGATTTATCAATAGTATCATCTCCCCAAAGATGATAGTATCCATAAAACTTATCACTTTGTTTATTTCCCATTCCCGTATCTATTAAAATAAGGCGATTTCCATCTTCAATTAATAAACAGCGCGCAGCAATATCAATCATATTGTTATTATCTGCAGGGTTTGTTCTTGTCCAAAGAGATTTAGGAACTACGCCAAACATGGCGCCTCCATCGAGTTTAAAATTACCAGCGTTTATAGGATATAAATTCATATGTTGCAAAATATGAAAATCGTTTAAATAAGTAATTAGTGTTATGAATATATTATGATTGAAAACCCTTTTTCTATTATTGAAATAGCCTATTATTGCAAAAATTATAAAAGTATCAATTGTACTGAAAACGTATTTTGCATATATACTCTTTTTAAGTTTTGCTCTTAGACCTGTTTATAATATAGGATATGTAGCCTATTTTGAGCTTAATATCGACTATATTATTGAAACATATTGTGTGAATAAAGAAAAACCAGAACTTAAATGTAATGGTAAATGTCATTTAGCAAGCCAATTGTCTTTAGATAATACTGAAGATGAAACACCATCATATTTAGCTTCTTTTTTTGAAGCTTTTTTTCCTGTTTACTTTAAAGATTATAAATTAAACCATTCGACTGTTATAATTAAAAACAGTTGGTTTTATTCTTCTCAATATACATCTCTTTATATAGAGTGTTTAGATCCACCACCACAAGTTTAGTTTTTATACTGTTCATTATTTAAAATCATTATACTAAGCGATGCTTTTCTTTTAATTATTTATTAGGAAAACGATTCGTGTATATTACCATGCTCTATATATTATTTGTTGTATAGCGGGATTAGTGTCTTATTTAAAACGTAAACGTAAACGAAAAGGAAATTGGGGAACGCCAAAAGTACCTGCGTCTTTTAAAGTTGGCTATGGTATTGTAATAATTATAATCATTCTAGGGATTGTATTTCCAATGTTTGGAATAAGTGTCATAATAGTAACTCTAGTAGAATTTTTATTATATAAAAAAGACCGTAAAGCTTATTTTAAGAAGCAATATTTTTAAAAATAATAATCGAAGTGTTGTTCTAATGTTAATGAAGAAGAGATTAAGGTTTATTATCTTTGGCTCAATTTTTCAAAGTAAGTAATAGATATGTTAGCATTAGGAGGTATTATTATTTTAGGCATTTTAGCCCAATGGGTGGCATGGAAATTTAAAATTCCAGCTATTTTGCCATTAATTTTAATAGGATTACTTGTAGGTCCAATTGCTGCAGAATTTTTGAGTGAAGATGGTACTAAATGGATAGAGCCTATTTGGAATGGAAAAGAAGGATTGTTTCCTGGAGAAAGCCTATTCTATTTTGTGTCTTTAGCCATTAGTATTATTTTATTTGAAGGCGGATTAACATTAAAAATGAGTGAGATAAAAAATGTAGGACCAGTAATAACAAAACTTATCTCGTTAGGTTCTTTAGTTACTTTTTTTGGAGCTGCAGTTGCAGCCTATTATATTTTTAACTTAAGTTGGGAGATTTCCTTTTTGTTTTCAGGGCTAATAATTGTTACAGGACCAACTGTTATTACTCCAATTTTAAGAAATATTCCATTAAAAAAAGATATATCAGCAGTACTAAAGTGGGAAGGTATTTTAATAGATCCTATAGGAGCATTAGTTGCTGTATTAGTTTTTGAGTTTATTAGTGTTGGTGGTGGTGGAGCATTTACAAAAACGGCGCTTATTGAGTTTGGAAAAATTGTATTATTTGGTTCTACCTTTGGGTTTACTTTTGCACATGCATTAAATTTAATTATTAATAAAAAATGGGTACCTCATTATTTATTAAATGTTTTTGCTTTAGCAGCAGTACTAGGCGTTTTTATTTTATCAGACAGTTTTGCTCACGAATCAGGTCTTTTAGCTGTAGTAGTTATGGGCATGGTTTTAGGAAATACGAATTCACCTTACTTAAAAGAATTACTTTATTTTAAAGAATCTTTAAGTGTATTGCTTATTTCTATACTCTTTATTTTATTAGCAGCTAACATAAATATGGCAGATTTATATCTTATTTACACATGGAAAACAGCCGCTCTATTTGCTGCTGTTATATTTATAATAAGACCCTTAGGTGTTTTTTTAAGTACAAATGGTTCTACATTAAAACTAAAAGAAAAACTATTTATTAGCTGGGTTGGTCCACGAGGTATAGTAGCTGCTGGTATAGCTTCTTTATTTGGTTTAAAGCTCTCTAAAATTGGAGTTGTTGGCGCAGAATATATTACACCTTTAGTCTTTATGATTGTATTAGGAACAGTATTGCTTAATGCAACTACGGCTAGGTTTTTTGCAAAGTTGGTAGGTGTGTTTTTAACAAAATCAGATGGTATTTTAATTATCGGCGCTTCAAAAGTATCAAGATTAATTGGGCATTATTTAGAGTCTAACGGAAGGCATGTTGTTTTAATAGATAGTAATCAAACAAATATTAATAAGGCAGAAGAAATTGGCTTAGAGGCGATTAACACCAATATATATTCAGACACTTTACTAGACAATATAGAATTAAACGATGTTGGCTATTTAATGGCATTAACAGGTAATAATGATATTAATAAGTACGCTATTAATAAATTTAGTAAACAATTTGGAGAAAATGGTTCTTTTAGATTGGTTTCTATTGACGAAATGAAAGATGAAAATAATAACCCTAAAGAAGGCTTGTTTTCTCATACAGATGATTTTAATACCTTAGCAAGAGTGACTGAAAAATTCCCTACTATTCATGAAATAGAGCTAAAGGACAAGACACATTACGAAAGCTTAATTGAAATTTTTAATAATGATGTAGACATTATTCCTTTGTTTTTAAAAGATACTGAAAATGAAATTACTATAATTTCTTCCCATAATAAAGATATAGAAACTGTAGAAGAAAAATGGAGTTTAGTATACCTTGGTAAACCTTTTAAAACTAGTTTAATAGAAAAAGTCTAATTATTCATCTCTCTTTTTTAGTCTAAATACTTAAAAACTAAAACAACCATTTCGACCTTTTTTTAACCCGATTCGTCAGATTCTGTTTCTGTTAAAAGGATTGTGATTATACATTTATATCATCAATCTTAAACGAATCAATTATGAAATCAAATTTACTTAATCTGTTATGTTTCTTTTTTGTGATAACATCTAGTTTAGCTCAAAATGTAAAAGGAACCATTATAGATGAAGATAATCTACCACAACCGTTTGCGAACATTATCCTCTATCAAGAAGGAGATAGTAACCCTTTAACTGGAACTATAAGTAATGATAGTGGTAATTATGAGTTTAAAGACTTAGAGCAAGGCAAATATATTGTAGAAGCCTCTTTACTGGGTTTTAAAACAGAAAAAACAGCCATTTTTGAGCTAAAAGAAGAAACAAAAACATTTAATTTCACTTTAAAGGAAGAAGCTCAATCATTAGGAGAAGTAGTGATTAAAAGTAAACGTCCAGTAATAAGGCAAACTGCAGAAAAACTAATAGTAGATCTAGAGAAATCTGAAATGATTAATACCAATTTACAAGATGTCATGAAACGTGTTCCTGGCATTATTGTAACTAATAATGGTATTAGTTATGCTGGGCAAAATAATGTTAGAATTCTAATTAATGGAAAAACAACAGACTATATGGACATGGATACTCTACTTAGAGATATGCCTGCAGATAATATTGCTAGAGTGGAATTAGTAGAACAACCAGGAGCTGAGTATGATGCTGAAGGTTCAGGGCCAATAATTGATATTATTCTAAAAAAGAATGTGCAATTAGGAACACATGGAAATATAGTTGGTTGGGTAGGTGAAGACGAAGGTTTTGAATATGGTACAAGTGCCTCAATTGCGAGTTATAAAAACAAATTAAATTGGCAAGCAAGTGCTGGTTATTCTAGTCCTACATGGAGAGAAGATTTATTTATTAATAGAACAGTTGGTAATGAAACGTATAATCAAGCTACTATTTCTCCATATAACCCTAAGCGAATTAACTTAAGTGGAAGTGTCGATTATTATATAACAAATGAACACTCTATAGGTATTGGAGTTCGAAGAAACATCACTAGCTCAGATAGGGTTTCTAGAAGTTCTACTAATATTTCAGATAATACAGGAACTAATACGTTGTTATCTCAAAACAGTTTTGATAGAGATCAAAACGTTTTTAATATAAATCCATATTACGAATTTAAAAACGACGCTCATAAGTTTGTGGCAGATTTTAATTATGTAGATTATACTAACGATAATTTTAATACCCTTTCTGAGCTACCAGGAGGTACAATTCCCTTTACCAGTCAACGCTACATTCAAGATGGTAAATATGAAATAAAAACATATAAAGCAGATTATTCTAGATTCTTTTCTGAAGATGTTAAGCTTAGTGTTGGGAGTAAGTATTCAATGGTAGAAACAGATAGCGATTTACAAACTTTTGAACAAAGTATTTTAGGAGGTTTTGATTTTATAGATAATCAAAGTAATCGTTTTTTAGTCGATGAAAATATTTTTGCTGTCTATTCTAAATTAAATTACACTAAAGCTAATTGGTCTTTTTCTGGCGGATTACGTTATGAAAATAGTGATACTAAAGGAACATCTACAAGTACTAATGAAACTAGAGAACGTAATATATCTAAGGTGTTCCCTAGTGTATCTATAAGCCGAAAAATTAATGATAACTTAGGAGCGAGTGTATCATATAGTTACCGCATTCGTCGCCCTAATTACAATTCATTAAATTCATTTGTAACATTTTATGATCCGTTTTCTTCAGAGCAAGGAAATCCTAATTTGAGGCCTTCATTTACAAACAATTATCAATTTAATCTAACATACGACGGTCAGCCTTTTTTTACTGTAGGTTATAGTCAAACTAAAGATGATTTATTTGAGTTAATAACTCAAGATGATACAACGGCTCAAATACAGCGATCTGTTATTAATTTAAATGAACGTCAAAATTGGAACTTTAGATTATTTGGACCATTAAGTTTTATAAAAGGAGTGGAAGGTTATACAGGGTTTATAGTGAATTATAATCAATTCCAATCTAAAGGATTAACACCAGAGTTAGACCTAAATAAATGGAGCTTATTTTGGTTTACTCAAGCAAGCTATAAATTACCGTTTGGAATAAATGCAGAACTTAATGGGCATTATGGAACAGGAGCATTAGAAGGGCAAATAGATGTTGGTTGGTTAGCTGGATTAGATTTCTCGTTTGGAAAAAAATTCTTTGACGAAAAATTAAAAGTAAACTTAGGTTTTAATAAGATGCTAAATAGAGGTTTTGTTGGAACTGTAAACTATGATAATATTGTTGCAGATATTGAAAGTAATCAATCAAGACAGAATATTCAACTGCGCTTAACCTATAGTTTTGGCTCTAAGTTTAGTAAAAAGAAAGGGAGAAGTAATGCTTCTCGAGAAGAAGAGAATAGAATAGATGATAATAATTAATACATTAGTGATATAAAATTATGAACACAAAAATTAATAAATCAGATTTTATAGTACTAGCTATTTATTATAGTATATCTGTAGCTATGCAAATCTATGATTATGCTATAAATGACAATGATTTAATTGAGTTTTTAGTTGATATTCCATCTGATTTAATTGTGTCTCTAGTACAAATATTCTTATTTATTTTTTGGCTTATACCTAGTTACATTGTTAAAGAAAAAAAATACATTCATTTTGTTGTTTTTAGCCTTTTATCAATGATTATTTTAGGAGGAATAAATTATACTTTAGGGTTTTGGTCAGGAAGTAACCCATGGCATAAATTCCCTAGTACGTTAAACTTAATTATAATGAATATTTCAAGGATGGCAGAATCTGTTGGTTTGCCTTTTGGAGTATTATTAGCAAAAAAATATTATGAAGGGCAAATACAGTATTCTAATATTGAAAAACAACAAAAAGAAAACGAACTCAAACTATTGCGTTCTCAAATAGACCCGCATTTTTTGTTTAATAACTTAAATACTTTAGACGCATTAATTGATAGTAATCCTAGTACTGCTAAAGAATATATTAATCGCTTGTCTTTAATCTATCGTTATTTAATTAAAACTAAAGATGCTGAGGTAATGGAATTGTCTTATGAAGTTGATTTTGCAGAAAATTACATCTTTTTAATACAAACACGTTTTACAAACGATTATAATTTTAATATTATAACTAATAATACTCTTAGCGATAAGTTTATACCTACTGGAGCACTACAAACATTACTTGAAAATGTAGTGAAGCACAATAAAGTGTTAGATAATACTACAATAAAAACAACCATTTTAATTGAGGATGATTGGTTAACAGTAACAAACTCTAAATCAAACTTAGGTACTAATTCTGAATCTTTAGGAACAGGATTAAATAACTTAAAAGCGCGCTATGAATTGCTAATAGATAAGAATGTTCAAGTTATAAACACTAATACCGAGTATAAAATATCAATCCCAATTATTAAATTGAGTAATGAAAACTAATACCGTGAAAATTTTAATTTTAGAAGACGAAATACCAGCATATCAAAAACTAATGGGTTGTTTACAAGCGTTTTTTGCAGAAGGAATTACGCATGATTGGGCACGTTCTATAGTAGATGGGAGACAGTTGCTAAATGATAAAACATATAGTTTTATATTGTCAGACATTCAACTATTAGATGGTATTTCTTTCGATTTATTTAATAGTGTTTCTATAGATACACCTATTATTTTTTGCTCTGCACATGATGATTATTTGTTTCAAGCATTTAATACAAATGGTATTGCATATATATTAAAACCGTATACGCAAACCGATTTTAATAAAGCCATAGAAAAATACCAAACCTTGTTTCAGCAGGGCGACTATAATACATTAAACCATACAACAATAGATGCCTTAAAATCTGCTTTAAAAGAAGAGAATACTAGTTATAAAAAGCGTTTTGTTATAAAGAAATCAAAAGGTATTCAATTATTAAATGCTTCAGATATTAGCGTTGTTGAAGCTTCTGGTGATTTTTGTATAGCAACAGATAACCAAGGCAAAAGGCATACAATTTCTCAAAATATAAGTTCTATATATAATCAATTAAACCCTAAACGTTATTTTAAAATAAATAGAAGTGAAGTCGTACACATCGATTGTATAGAAAATATAGAAAGTCATTTTAAAAACCGATTATTGATTACAATGAAAGGTTTAAAAGATACAGTTATGACAAGTTCATCAACAACTGCTGAGTTTAGAAAGTGGTTGGAGCAATAAAAAAGGGCTTCTATATATAAAGCCCTTTTTATTATTATTAAATATGTGTATTAATCATTCAATTTCAATACAGCCATAAATGCTTGTTGAGGTATTTCTACATTACCAACTTGACGCATACGTTTTTTTCCTTTTTTCTGCTTTTCTAATAATTTTCTTTTACGAGAAATATCTCCACCGTAACATTTTGCCGTAACATCTTTACGTAATGCTTTCACCGTTTCACGAGAAATAATTTTTGCACCAATAGCAGCTTGAATAGGAATATCAAACTGTTGGCGTGGTATTAACTCTTTTAATTTCTCACACATTTTTTTACCAATATGCTGTGCGTTATCTGCATGAATTAATGCCGAAAGCGCATCTACTGGTTGTGCATTTAACAAAACATCTAATCGAACTAATTTAGACACGCGCATACCAATAGGTGAATAATCGAAAGAAGCATAACCTTTAGAAACCGTTTTTAATCTATCGTAAAAATCGAAAACAATTTCAGCTAAAGGCATATCAAAAGTTAACTCAACACGTTCAGGTGTTAAATAGGTTTGATTAGTAATCATCCCTCGTTTTTCTATACACAAACTCATTACGTTACCAACAAAATCGGCTTTAGTAATTATTGTTGCTTTAATAAACGGTTCTTCAACACGATTAACAGTTGTTGTTTCTGGTAAATCACTTGGGTTATTTACCACAAAAGGAGTATCTGGCTCTTTATTTGTATAAGCAAAGTAAGACACGTTAGGTACTGTAGTAATCACAGTCATATCAAACTCTCGCTCTAAACGTTCTTGTATAATTTCCATATGAAGCATTCCAAGAAAACCACAACGGAAACCAAAACCTAATGCAGCAGAACTTTCTGGGGCAAAAACTAAAGAAGCATCATTTAATTGTAGCTTCTCCATAGAATTTCTAAGTTCTTCGTAATCTTCTGTATCTACTGGATAAATACCAGCAAATACCATAGGTTTTACATCTTCAAAACCTTCAACAATATTTGTTGTTGGGTTTTCAAAATCAGTAATAGTATCTCCAACTTTTACCTCTTTAGCCGTTTTAATACCAGTAATTAAGTAACCAACATCACCAGTTTTTACACTTTTTTTTGCGACTTGCTCTAGTTTTAAAGTGCCAACTTCATCTGCAAAATAGTCTTTATCTGTAGCGACAAATTTAATTTTTTGCCCTTTTTTAATTTCACCGTTAAAGACTCTAAAATAGGTTTCAATACCTCTAAAAGTATTGTAAACCGAATCGAAAATTAAGGCTTGTAAAGGCGCTTCTGGATCTCCTTTTGGAGCAGGAATACGTTCTATAATAGCTTTTAATATATTATCAACACCAAAACCTGTTTTTCCACTAGCATGAATAACTTCTTCTGCATCACAACCTAAAAGATCAACAATATCATCGGTTACTTCTTCAGGGTTAGCACTAGGTAAATCTACTTTATTTAAAACAGGAATAATTTCTAAATCATTCTCTAACGCTAAGTATAAGTTAGAAATAGTTTGTGCTTGAATACTTTGAGCGGCATCTACAATTAATAAAGCGCCTTCACAGGCAGCAATAGACCTTGAAACTTCGTAAGAGAAATCTACGTGACCAGGCGTATCAATTAAGTTTAAAATATATTCTTGACCTTCGTAGGTGTATTCCATTTGTATGGCGTGCGACTTAATGGTAATACCACGTTCGCGTTCTAAATCCATACTATCTAAAAGTTGCGCTTGTTGTTCGCGTTCTGTTACAGCTCCAGTATAATCGAGTAAACGATCGGCTAATGTGCTTTTACCATGATCAATATGTGCAATAATGCAAAAATTTCTAATATGCTTCATAATCCAAAAACCTCTTAAAAAGAAAGAGAGTGCAAATATAATGCATTTATTGGGCTTTTTTTCTTTTTTCTTTACAATAGAAACACCTTAAATTTTACGGTTTTAGCCGTAAGAAAAAGTAAAAAACTATTGGTATCTTGCAATGAAATTAATAGCTCATTTGAAGTACATTCTTTACATACTATTATTTCTATTACCTTCTGAGATTCTTGCTCAAGAATTTAATATTTCGGGGACAGTAGTTGATCTTCAAAATATACCTGTTGCTTATGCAAATGTTTTACTTTTAGCTGAAGATAATAGCATTATTACCGGAACTAGCTCATTAGAAAACGGCTCTTTTAACCTCTTTAAATTAAAACCCCAAACCTATACTTTAAAAGTGACTTTTGTTGGCTATAAAGATTTTGCTAAAACAATTAAACTATCTGGAGATCTTAATACAGTAAATGTTGTTTTAGAAGAAAATACTGAATCTTTAAAAGAAGTAACTATTACATCCACAAAGCCAACCTTAAAAAAAGAAGCTGATCGTTTAATTTTTAACGTTGCTAATACTGCTTTAAGTGAAGGTAATTTACTAGAGGTATTACGTAGTACCCCAGGCGTTTTAATTTTAGACAATAATATAACGGTAAAGAATAGTACCCCAACGGTTTATATAAATGATAGAAAAGTTAATTTATCTGCAAGCGAAGTCACTCAGCTTTTAGAGAATTCACCTGCTAATACAATTAAAAAAGTAGAAGTAATTACTAATCCGCCAGCCAAATATGATGCAGAAAGCGGTGCCGTTATAAATATTGTTATGAGCAGGAATTTAATTACTGGTTATCGCGGTAATATTTTTACCAATTATACTCAAGGTGTATTCCCTAGATATAATATAGGGTTGAATCAATTCTACAAAACAAAAAAGATTAATATAAACCTAAATTATAGTTTTACTAAAAGTAAGGTTAATAGGGTGAATAAAGAGACTATACAGTATTTTAATACAGATGATTTTAATCCGCATTGGTATTCAGAATTTAATAGAAATACAAGATCAAAAACACATGCTATTAAATTAAATTTTGATTATTTAATAGATGATAATAGTACTTTAAGTTTATCTAGTAATTTATTCTTGCTTCCTTTTTTTGATTATCAGATTAAAGGAAAATCTAATGTTACATTTGACGCCTTCTTTTTGCCTTTTACTATAGATTCTCGAAATAGCTCTAAGGATGAAAAGTATAATTTAGCTTATGATCTAGATTTTGTGCATCGTTTTAAAAATAATGATAAACTATCTATAAATGCTCATTTCACTAACTATGATTATATGAGAAATCAAAATGTGAATAGTATATATAATGTATTCGAAAATGCAGATGATTTTAGTACAGCCTTTAATATAAATAACAACCAGAATACAGATATACTAACATCTCAGTTAGATTATAATACATCATTTAGTGATAAAGCCTCTTTTTCCACAGGATTAAAATTTTCTAATGTTAAAACTGAAAGTGATATTACTCAATTTGATATAAATACTACAACTAATGAACAAACTTTAAATAATGAAAATACAGATGAGTATAATTATGACGAATCTATTTTTGCTGGTTATATTAATTATGAAAATAGCATAGGTAAATTAAGTCTTTCTGGAGGTTTACGTTTTGAGCAAACAGATGTAGACGGAGAATCTATTAGCTCCAATCTAATTAGTACTCAAAGTTATTTTGAATTATTTCCAACAGTAAATATTACTTTTCAAGCATCTAAAAAATTAAATTTATATGCTAATTATAAAAGAAGTATTGATAGACCAAGCTATCAAAGCTTAAATCCGTTTAATTTCTTTTTTAACGATAATATTGTTAATAAAGGAAATCCTACTTTACAGCCAGCATTTTCAAATCATTTTGTATTAGGAACCACTATATCTGAAATATATACTATTGAAGCTTATTATAGAGACACAAAAAATAAATTCTTTGAATTACCAATTCAAGATAATGAGAATAATATTTTAGTCTATTCACCAGTAAATATTGAAAAGAGTAAAGAATATGGATTAGATTTTATTACGTATTTTAATGTTTTTGATGATTGGTCTATTTATTTTTTAACCTCTTTTTATAATATAGAAGATGCTTCTTTTTTTGATAACAATTTTTTTAGAAACAATCGATGGTCTAATTATTCTGTACTAAGTAATAATTTATCTTTTTTAAAAGATAAAAGTCTTAAGTTAAATTTTGCGATGACATATATTAGTAAAAACCAACAAGGATTTAGGACTTCTGAAAGCTTGTTAAATACTAATTTATCTATTAAAAAATCTATATTTAAGAAAAAAGGTTCATTGTTTTTGACGTTTTCTGATTTGTTTAACACACAAGATTTTGATGTTGCTTTTAAGTTAGAAAATCAAAATAATAGAAATCAAATAAACTTGGACAATCGCTACATAAAACTTGGCTTTAACTATAAGTTTGGTAATACTACTTTAAAGACTAATGAACGTGTTAAACAATTAAATGAAAGAGAACGTTTAGAAAAATAAAGTCTTATAATTTTCTTTTGTTAGTTCCCAACGATTCACATCTTGCTCAAAATTTAAAGAACCAGGAATGGTTCTATACTTTTTGATAAACTTAAAGCCTAATTTTTTTAAAGTTTTGTTAGGAGCAGGATTTAAAGCATATGGTTGACAAATCAATTTTTCGATTTCTAATTTGTCAAAGTAAAAAGGAAGTGATTTTTTAACTAATTCTGTACCAATACCTTTTTGCCTAGTATTAGTTTTCCATAAGTGTAAATGCATATTTGCCTCTTTCCCATATATTATATTATTGACATTAGAATGGCCTATTTGTATGCTATCAAGCTCCCAAATTAAAGCATAAGATTTTTTATCTTTTATATTTGTCTTTATTTGACTGCTAAACATGTTTATTAAGTCTTCTCTTTTTGGGAGCTTACTTAAATCAACTCCCATGCCTATTAAAAAATCATCACTAGACTTTAGCCAATAATCGGCCAATAAGTCAATATCCTTTTCTTGTATTTCTCTAACATTTAGATTCATTTTAGATGTAGTTTAATCTTGCCATTCTGCAATAAACAAATTAGTATCACGGCCACCACCATTATTTCTATTAGAAGAAAAAGCTAACTTTTTACCATCGTTAGAAAATACAGGAAAGGCATCAAAGGTTTTACTATGTGTTACACGCTCTAAATTTTTACCATCAATATCAATTAAGTATAAGTTAAATGGAAAACCACGTTCTGCTTCAAAGTTAGATGAGAACAATATTTTTTTACCACTAGGATGAAAAAACGGACTCCAATTTGCATTGCCTAAATCTGTTAATTGGCGTAAATCGCTTCCATCTGCATTACAAATATAAAGTTCCATATCTGTAGGTTCTACTAATCCTTCAGCTAATAAATCTTTATAGTCTTTAATTTCCTGTTCTGTTTTTGGTCGAGACGAACGAAAGATAATTTTTGTGCCGTCTGGAGAGAAAAAAGCACCACCATCATAACCTAGTTCATCTGTAATTTGCTTTACATCACTGCCATCTAAATTCATAGTATACAATTCTAAATCGCCACTTCTTGTAGAAGTAAATACTATTTTGTCGCCTTTAGGAGATACCGTTGGTTCGGCATCATAACCTTTTTCGTGAGTTAGTTGTTTTACAATATTACCTTGTAAATCTGCAACAAAAATGTCGAAAGTATCATAAACAGGCCAAATGTATTTACCGTTTTTACGTAAAGGTGTGTCTGGGCATTTCTCATCTCCTAAATGGGTAGAAGCATAAATTATATGTTTGTTATCTGGTAAGAAATAAGAACAAGTTGTTCTTCCTTTACCAGTACTTATCATTGGCGGCGCTATACTATCGAATGTGTCATTAACATTCATTAAAAACATTTGGTCACAGCTTACATTCCATTTTGCATTGTTAGACTGAAAAACAATTTGCTTATCATCAAAACTCCAATATGCTTCTGCATTATCGCCGCCAAATGTTACTTGACGTAGATTTTTAAAGTGGGTTTCTTCAGGAAAAATTAATGAGTTTTTTGCCTCTTGTTTTTTTGAAATAGATATTGGTTTTCTTGCGTTTTCTTTCTCATTGTTTTTACAAGAAAAACAAACGAATACTATAAGTACTATGTTTAATATACGTGTTTTCATAACTGCTATTTAATGCCTAATTTTATCAAAATTAATACTCTTATAATGAAATACACAATTGCTTTTCTTTTTTTGCTGCTTTTAACAGCTTGTAAATTAGAAGAAAAAGAACCTATTTCTATTAAAGAAGATGTTTCTTTTTTAGCGTCTGATGCTTTAGAAGGTAGACAAACGGGAAGTAATGGAGAGCAGAAAGCAGCAAAATATATAGCAGAACGTTTTAAAAATTTAGGGTTGCAAGAAAAAGGAACTCAAGGTTATTTACAAACCTTTTCTTTTAAACCAAAAACAGACCCGCATCAAGAAGTTAACTACACTGTAAAAGATGGAGATAGTACTATTACGGGAACAAACGTTATTGGTTTTATAGATAATAAAGCAGAGCATACCATTATTATTGGTGCGCATTACGACCACTTAGGTTTAGGAGCCGAAGGATCATTACATAGAGGAAATACAGCAATACATAATGGTGCAGATGATAACGCTAGCGGCGTAGCTGTACTATTAAATTTAGCAAAGCAATTAAAAACTAAGAATATAAATAATAACTATTTATTTATGGCTTTCTCTGGAGAAGAAATGGGATTATTAGGGTCTAATTATTTTGTAAAACACCCAACTATAGATACTAAGAAAGCCAATTATATGATTAATATGGATATGGTAGGAAGACTAAAAGCAGATAGTACTTTAGCTGTATACGGAGTAGGAACTTCACCAATTTTAAAACAAACTGTAACCTCTAATAATTCTAAGTTTAAATTAGTGCAAAAAGAATCGGGCGTTGGTCCAAGTGATCATACCAGTTTTTATAATGCAGATATTCCAGTGTTGCATTTTTTTACAGGACAGCATGAAGACTATCATAAGCCAAGCGATGACATAGAAAAGTTAAATTATGAAGGCATGCAAACCATTTCTAATTATATTTTTGAAATTATAACAGACCTTGATAATAATGGAAAATTACCTTTTAGAGCTACTAAAAACGAAAGTGATTCTGTACCAAAGTTTGAGGTAGGTCTGGGCGTTACTCCAGATTATTTGTTTGATGGAAAAGGCATGAGAATTGATGGTACACGAGAAGGCACTCCAGCTACCAATGCAGGTATACAAAAAGGAGATATTGTAGTTAAAATGGGTAATATTGATGTTATAGACATGACGACTTATATGAAGGCTTTATCATCTTATAAAAAAGGAGATACTACTAATGTTATTGTAAAGAGAGGAGAAGAAGTCGTTGAGATTAAGGTTGCTTTCTAATTGAAATCATGATACAATCTCAAAACGACTTTATAAATAAAATACACCTAATTATTTCAATAATAATTGTCGTTCTTGTAGCTTTTATTTATGGCTTTAGGCCGGATTTAAGTTTCGATATGTTTTTAGAAACTACAGATGAAAAGAATTTTTATAAAGCTATTATGGGACTGTATTTAGGTTTTTCTTTTTTATGGCTTTTGGGTATTATAAAAGCTCAATATTTTAAAATAGCAATACTAACAAATATTATTTTTATGCTAGGTTTAGGCTTTGGTAGAATAGTTAGTATTCTAATAGATGGTATCCCTACATTTGGTTATGTTTTTGGAACTGTAGCAGAATTATTTTTAGGCTGCTATGGTTTATGGGTTTTAAAACGATTAATTGCCAGCGATCAATGCTCCGCAAATTCCAAAACTAATAAGTAAGTAAACAACACCAAGTATCCAAGATATTTTCGACGCTTTATTTTTATCTTTTAATCTTAAAACAACTGCAATAATAAATAGTAAAATAGCTGGCCCAACCATAATAAGTGCAATCATGGCAAATAACCCATCAAGATTCATATGTCCCTCTAAAAAAACCATATTCTAATATTTAAGTCATCATACTACCACAAATACCTAAGCAAATTATAATGTAAGTTACAGAAATTATAAATAATATTTTAGCAGTTTTGGGTTTAGATTTTTTAAGTCCAAAACCTATGAGAGTCATAATAATAGCAGGTAAAAGCATAACGACAAGGATAAGTATAAACAATCCCATGTAATTTCCACCCTCTAAAAATAATAGTGTCATATTACTTCGTTTCTAAGTTTTTCTAACTGTTCTTTTTTATCATCACGATAAAACAAATTCATAGTTTCAAAAGGGATAATTTTATTGTCTTTATCTACTATATGTACACATGATTTTTTAATTGCTCGTACATCAAAATTATAGGCATCTATAAACTGCATGATAATAACACGAAAAAGATTATCGTAACCTAAATTAGGAGCATCAATATTGGGTAAGCAACACATAATAGATTTTAAATTTTCTTCTGCTACTTCAACTGAGTTTCCAGTGCTAAAGAGTTCAATCATTTTTCCATGTAATTGCTCATCTTGCTCGTAAATAATCGTGTTTTTACTATTGTCTAACAAATCGGTTGGGTTAATATAACGTGTTAATGGAAAAACAGCATCATCTAGTTTTAGCGCATAACCCATTACTAAGGCATCTGGATTACAAGGTACAGGAATAAGATCATCACTATTAAAGACAGTAGTTTGTTCCATTATTTTTCGCCGTACTTCGGTTAAAGTCATACGGTCTGTTTCTGGGTTAAAATTATCTAATCTCCCAGCAATTTGTGTTGGTTGTAGCGTTACACCACGAACACATTTTTGTTGTAAAGCGTAATCTATAATTTTTCCTATTTCATGATCGTTTAAACCTTTTTGAAGTGTTACAACTAGTGTTGTTGAGAGGTTTACAGCATTTAAATTAGCAATTGCCTGTACTCTTATATCGTTTAAATCTGCACCACGTAGTTCACGTAATACACTGTTTTCAAACGAGTCGAATTGTAAATACACTTCAAAATCTGGAGCGTAAGTTTTTAGTCTTTCCGCGAAAGCGATATCCTTAGCAATTTTAATCCCATTAGTGTTTAGCATTAAATGGCGAATAGGTAACGTTTTTGCATAGTCCATAATGTCCCAAAACTGAGGGTGAATAGTGGGTTCACCACCAGAAATTTGAACAACATCTGGTTCTTTTTCATTGGCAACAATGGTATCTAACATGGCCTTAACCTCTTCTAATGTTCGATGCCTTCCATAGGTTGGCGACGAACCAGCATAACAAGTAGGACATGTTAAATTACAACGGTCTGTTACTTCTACAACTGTTAAACAAGAATGCTGCTCATGATCGGGACACAAACCACAATCGTAAGGACAACCATAATGGGTTTTGGTATTAAACGTATATGGTGTCTCACTAGGTTTATTGTAGTTTCTAATGTTTTTATAATAGTCAATATCATCAGCAATTAAGACTTTACTATTACCATGTTCGTTACAACGTTTTAGCATATATACCTTATCGTTTTCAAAAACAATTTTAGCATCTACACGTTTTAAGCATTCTGGGCAAAGACTTAAAGTAAAATCGTAATAAGTATATTTTCTAACTGGCATTATTGAGTTTTTGAAAGATGAATTTGTAATAGTATAGCCAACAAATTACACATAATATTTGAATGCTACTTAATCCTAAAATGTAAAATACATTAGGTTTTATAAATTCTATAAAAAAGCGAAAACCAAAATAGAGAATCATAAACCATTTAAAAAGAGCTCCGTTTTTTAAAGTAGAGTTTTTCTGAATGTGTTTTAGACTAATAAACAAAATAACCAAGAAAACTAGTTCATACAAAGAAGTTGGGTGTCGTAATACATCATCTCCTAAATTCATTCCAAAAATAGAAGTCGTTTCACTGCCATAAGTAAATTCTTTAACACCTAATAAAAAGCAACCAATACGGCCAATAAAAATGCCTAAGATAATAGGAAATACGAACAAGTCGCCAGACGATTGTTTTTCTCCAATTTGTTTTTTTGCTAATTCAACACCAAGTAATCCTCCAAATAATCCGCCCATTATGGTTTTAGTGTTTAACAAGTTAATAAGGTTTGCTTGAGACCACTCTACAAAGGGGTTTTCTAATAAGCCAATAATACGAGAACCAAGTAGAGCACCAATGGCTGCTCCTAAAATAATAGATAATCTATTGCTACCAGAAATGACATCGTTAGAGCGCTTTCTTAAAAACACATAATACCTAAAGGCAAGAAAAAAGGCTAAGTACTCTAAAACAAGATGTATGTTTATGTTGTAACCAAATAGAGTTGGTTCAAAAGGGATTTGCAAAATATAATTATTTAAATTCGATTGAATTGAGAATAGACATACCTTCATCTAGATATTGCTTATAATAATTAACATCGAAAGAAAAGATTATATCGTAAGCTATACCTTTTATTTTATAAAAATGATGTATTTCTGTTTTATTATAGTTTCTATAAACTGAAGCTAATTCTAAAGAGTACATAATTCCATTTTTTGTTTTATATTTTTTTAAAACATGATTAACCTTATCTGTATGAGAAACAATAACCCCTTTAGTGTATTCTACTATTTCTTCAAGTGTTTTAGAGTTTGATAATTCACGGTCAAGCTTAATAATATAAATATGATTATTATATGGATTAATATCTTTTTTTCTAATTTCTTTAGGTGAAAAATTTATAGAACCATGCCAATTATACTTGTACCAACTTTTAGGGTACTTTATAGAATAGTTCTTTGTTTTGTATGTTTTTAATTTAATTTTTTCATTTTGACTTGCCATGTTTAATGGTAGAAATAAAAGAAAGAGAAAATATAAAAGGAAGTGACTTTTAATACCCATAAAAATTATATATGAGTTAAAAATACAATAATTATTAAGAGAATAGTACGTTTGTTTAAAAAGCATTAATTTTGCAGCAAAATCGAACATTTTGGTAAAAATAGACAACATAGAACTTCCAGATTTCCCATTGCTTTTAGCACCAATGGAAGATGTGAGCGATCCACCATTTAGAGCTTTATGCAAAGAACAAGGAGCAGATGTTGTGTATACCGAGTTTGTATCTAGTGAAGGTTTAATTCGTAATGCTGCTAAAAGTGTTATGAAATTAGATATCTACGAGAAAGAACGTCCAGTTGGGATTCAAATTTTTGGAGCTAATATGGATAGTATGCTAGAAACTATAGATATAGTATCTGCCTCTAAGCCAGATATTATAGATATTAATTTTGGTTGCCCAGTAAAGAAAGTAGTAAGTAAAGGAGCTGGAGCAGGTATTTTAAAAGATATCTGTTTAATGGAGAAACTCACTGCCGAAATGGTAAAGCGCACAGATATTCCTGTAACTGTTAAAACCCGTTTAGGTTGGGATCACGATTCTATAAAAATTGTTGAGGTTGCAGAGCGATTACAAGATGTAGGTTGTAAAGCCATTGCTATTCACGGGAGAACCAGAGCGCAAATGTATAAAGGTGATGCCGATTGGAAACCTATTGCTCAAGTTAAAAACAACCCAAGAATGCATATTCCAATATTTGGAAATGGCGATGTAACATCACCAGAACGCGCTATGGAAATGCGTGACGATTATGGGTTAGATGGTTGTATGATTGGCCGTGCTACTATTGGAAACCCTTGGTTTTTTAAACAAGTAAAACACTTTTTTGAAACAGGGGAGCATTTAGCACCAATTACTTTGGCAGAAAGAGTAGAAGCTGCACGTAGACATTTGCAAATGGCTATAGACTGGAAAGGAGAAATTCTTGGTGTTTTCGAAACCAGAAGGCATTATACTAACTATTTTAAAGGCATTCCTCATTTTAAAGAGTACAGAATGAAAATGGTAACAAGTGATCATTCTCAAGATGTATTTGCTGCTTTCGATGAGGTGTTAGAGAAATTTGGAGATTACCAATTTACAGAGTAGTATTAACTCGTTTTTACCATACTTTTTGTAATACGAACAGAGGCTATTTTAGACGCTACAATACCTAATACGGTAATAGTAACAAATACTATAAAAATATTTTTTATTTGAAAAGTCACAGGATAGGCTAAAGTAGAAGTAATCATCACCTTCATGTTTTCTGGCCCATATAGTTGAAATAACACTAAGAGTGTACTTACTAATAAGCCAATAACACCACCAACTATACTCATTAATGCACCTTGAAGAAAGAATATTTTTCTAATATCTTTTATGGTAGCACCAATATTAAATAATGTGTTTAAGCTTTTCTTTTTGTCAAGCATCATCATAATTAGAGAACCAACCACATTAAAAAAGGCAATAATTAATACCAATGTAAAAATAAGGTATACAGCAAGATGCTCTGTATTTAGCATTTTATATAAAGCATCATTAAGTTGCGCTTTATTTTTAACAGTAATAGTGTTACCTAAAACATTTTGAATTTGAGCTTTTACAGTAGCTTCATCGGCATCCTCTTTAAGTTTAAATTCAATATGAGATATTTGGTTGGGCTCATAAGCCAATAAGTCTTGCGCTAGTTCTATAGAAGAAAAAATATGGCTAGCATCTAGTTTTTCATTTACAGCAAAAATACCAACGTTTACAGCTTCTACTTGATTAAATGCTTGATCTACACTGCTTACTTGTCCTGTTCCAGGTTTTGGTACGCCTAAATATAAACGCTTACCATAATCTAAAACGCCTAAACTTAAATTACTAGACACATCGAAACCAACAACAACTTGACTCGTTTTTGGGGTTAGCCAACTACCATATTTAACAATAGAATCTACAGTATTTACTTTGGTATAATTTTCATCAACACCTTTAATATAAAAGGCTTGTTTAGCACCATCAAAAGAACCTATAACGCGTTCTTCTATAATTTTAGAATAAAAAGCAATACCATTAATAGCGTTTAATTCCTGTTCAATAGTAGGCGAAAAAAGAAAAGATTTACCAACGGTAGTTTCTGCTCTTAAATCGGGATCTATAACAGTAGTGAATTCTAAAGTAAAATCTTTTAAACCAGAAAAACCAGAGAGTACAATAAATAGGGAAGCAGAACCTAAAATAATACCTACCATTGCTATATAAGTAATAAAATTAATAGCATTATTACTACTTTTAGAACGTATATAACGTTTTGCAATGTATAGAGGAAAACTCAAGCGGTTAAGATTTTTTACGTTTCCCTAAAAGGTCTGGATCTGTTAATGGGTTATCTTTTCCTTTTAAAGACTGTTCAATTTTATCAATATGCTCTAAAGAATCGTCAACAAAAAAGTACAATTGTGGCATACGGCGCAATTGGTTTTTGGTACGTTTTGCCAGTTCATGGCGAATAAAAGGTTGATTAGACTTTATGCCTTCTACTAATTCCTTTGCTTTATCGTTAGGAAAAATACTTAAATACACTTTTGCGACAGATAAATCTACCGTAACCGATACTTTACTTACCGAAATAATAACACCGCGCATACCGCCTTGCGTAGCAGCAGTTTGTAATATATCTACCAGATCACGTTGTAAAACCGATCCTATTTTTTTTTGTCTTTGACTTTCTTCTGTTTTCATTTTGTTTGTTGCGTTTTCGCAAGAATAGATTGCAAAAATACGCTTATTTAAATAATAAATACTATTGTAGTATTTTTGAAAGCAAAATACATACCTTATTTAAAGGTTTTTATAAATAAAACGTGATAATAAAAAAGAATTCCGCTTTCTCGGAACATAAACTATGAATAAAATAGAACACATAGGCATAGCAGTAAAAAGTTTAAAAGACTCTAACGATTTGTTTGCAAAACTTTTTGGCGAACCACATTATAAAATTGAAGAAGTTGCTAGTGAAGGTGTTAATACTTCTTTTTTTCAAGTTGGTGAGAATAAAATAGAGTTATTAGAAGCTACAAAAGACGATAGCCCAATAGCTAAGTTTATAGCAAAAAAGGGAGAAGGCATACATCATATTGCTTTTGATGTAGACGATATTGAAGCCGAAATTAAGAGATTAAAACAAGAAGGTTTTATCGTTTTAAACGAAACACCAAAACAAGGAGCAGACAATAAATTAGTTGCTTTTTTACACCCAAAATCATCAAATGGTGTTTTAATTGAACTATGTCAAGAAATAAAGAGTAATTTAAAGAAATAAAATCTTGTAGAGTTTTAAAAATAATATTAGATTTGCACACCAATTTTGGTCCCATAGCTCAGTTGGTTAGAGCACCTGACTCATAATCAGGTGGTCCTTGGTTCGAGCCCAAGTGGGACCACACTTAAAACCCTTCTTTTTTGAAGGGTTTTTTGTTTTATAATACAACCACTTGTATATAAACTACTTTCTTTAAAGTTTTTCACGCTTTTAAAATCAAGATTAGTAATTTAATTATCTTTGGTGAAAATTAAAATCAAGATGCTTAAATCGTTTAGTCTATTATCTTTTAGCTTTTTAACTGTACTATTAAGTACGCTTTTTTCTGTAAATAACGATTTGCAAAAAAAAGTAATTAGAGATGGCGATCATGATATAGAATGTTATGTTAGTTTAAAAAAGATAAAGTCTTTTGATAGCGATAAAATGTATTATTGGTACAAATCTGCTGCGGTACACCATTCTATGTCTAGTGCTGGTGGTTATGTATTACATTCTAGTTTTACTAAATTTTATAAATCTAACCAATTAGCAGAGCAAGGTAACTTTAACCTTGGTCTTAAAAATGGCGTTTGGCAAACTTGGTACGAAAATGGGCAATTAAAAGAAAGACAAGAATGGAAAAATGGCCAAAAGCATGGCGATTTTATCTCTCGCGATTCTTTAGGTAATATCTTAGAAAAAGGTAATTTTAAGCACAACAAAAAAGCTGGTTCTTGGGTAAATACTAAAACTAAAGACACTGTTTTTTATAAAAAAGGAGCAGTATTAGTACCAGAAACAAACGATAAAAAAGAAGGATTTTTTAAGCGCTTGTTTAAGAAAAAAGAGAACTCTAAAGCAAAAACCTCTAAAAAAGGCAAAACCACAAAGGCTAAAACCACTAAAAAGAAGGATCCTAAAAAAGACGGTTTTTTTAAACGCTTATTTAAGAAGAAAGACAAAAAGGCTACAAAGGCAAAAAACTAGTAGTTTTCTAGTTTACTATGCACCTTATCTATTTCCTTATCAACATACACTTGCGCATAATGCACATAACGGTTAAACGAGCTACTAGAACTACTGTGGCCACTAATTTTACGTACTAAATGTTCTGGCATACCAAGAATTAGCAATGTAGTAATGGCTGTTCTACGCATCATGTGAGAGCTCATTTTATCGCAAAAACGCAGTGTACTTTTTGTTGTGGCTTTGGTTTTACCTTGGCGTTCACGCGTCATGTGAATAGCATTAGTAAAACCCGCTTTTTCACCAATATGTTTTAAGCTTCTATTAAAAATAAAAAGGCTAATAGTACCAAATATAGACACTCTAGAAGACTTAGGTTTGTATTGCTTGTAGATATCTACCGCATAATTTGGCAGTTTTATAAAACTATATGTTTTTGTTTTTTGAGATTTAATTTTTAAGTACCAGTCGTTATTTTGCTTTTCAAAATTCTTGTTGGTTAAACTAAAAATATCACTAAAACGTAAGCCAGTAGTACAGCCAAAAACAAACACATCTTTAATACGGCGCATGGCAGGTGTTAAACTTTTAGAAAACGCTTGGTCGTGAATTAAATATTTTAATTGCTCTGGTGATAAGACTAATATATCTACCTCTTCTTTTCTTACATAAAATAAACGCTGAAAATCGCCTGTAGGGTAGTCTTTTTCATTTTTTAAATAGTTAAAAAAGGTTCTTATATACTTAATATTAGCACCTACATAATTATCGTAACAGCCATTTTTATATAAATACTCTGTAAATTTTTTATAGAATTTTTTCCAATAGTTTTTTTCTGAAGCGAGTTCTCTAGAATTTAATTTCGAAGCATTACAAATACGTAACTCAAAACCGGTGTCTGCTTCAAACTTAACCAAATTATTTAAAGCATACTGGTAATTTTTAATAGATTGAGGAGAAATACGCTCACCATTTTTTTTTAAGCGCTTTCCTGTAGTACTATCTTTTATAAACTGAATAAAAAGGGGAATAATAGGGTCTTTTACTTTCATGATAGGTTCCTAAAAATAGTAAATATTAGAATGTAAAAATAAGGCTAAAAAGACTAATTTTTGTTTTTTTTTGTTTTATCTTTAGGTATTGAACGTTCTTACTGTATTGAGATTACGGTGTATTTGATTACTATCCGTTTGGTATGCTATTACCTTACCGTAATGGAAGCTCTGATACTTATAGATACGGCTTTAATGGTAAGGAGAATGATAATGAAGTAAAAGGTCGTGGGTTACAAGTAGATTATGGATTTAGAATTTATGACCCAAGAGTTGGCAAATTCTTGAGTACAGACCCATTGTTTAAAGGTTTCCCTTACTACACACCCTATCAATTCGCAGGAAATAAGCCTATTTGGGCAATTGATTTAGACGGGTTAGAGGAATACCACTATGTATTTACTTTAGATGAGAATGGTGATTGTAAAATAGAACTCGAAACAGTTAACGATATCATCGAAAAGACATGGAACTGGAAAACTTTTTCATTTGACACTGAAGTCAATGAATATGAGAAGCATATAGTACATTACAGACCAGAAATTTTAGTTGTAGTTGAGTTTCAAGGTGTGATGTCTAAACAAGACTACACAGAAACTTATGATAATAAGGCTGATGCATTAAATACAACCTATGATGATTTTGAAGATGATTTTGTTAAGGGTGAAATTTTACAAGGTATTGCAAATGGAGCTGCTTTTAGAGGCAATACTAGAAATATGCGTAGGACACCTAGAAGTAGAAATCTTGATTCTAAAGCTCAACCAAAGTCCCACTTATTGAAATTTGTTCGAGGAATGAAAAATTTCTCAAGAATAAGTCATGAAATAAAAAGTAAGTCCTTTTTTGGGCAGTCAGTTATGTTTAATGCAAAAATGGCTGTAAGTAAGACAACAATGCTAATTAAAGATATATATATGTTTAGAAAAGGTTCTCTCACTTGGTCAGATAAAGGGTTAGTTGGAAAAATGGGAAGAGAAGTTGTATTATTTAAATCTGAAATGATTCAAAAAGCCAAAGAAAAAGGTGTAAAAACTTTAGTTTTAGAGTTCATGCGTACAGGAGAAGGATCTACAAAAAGAGAGCGAGCTATGATAATGGAAATTGACGTTGAAACTGGCAAAACAATAAGAACTGAGGAAATAAGTATTTCTCAACATAATAAGAACAATAAAAAAGATTAGGTATAATTATGTGTAATGAATATGATTTAGAACTAAAAAGGTACTTATTCAATTATTATGGAAATTTATTGACAGAAGATGAAGTTGATATTTGGAATTCAATTATCGAAGATTCTAAAAAAAAATCTTTTTTCAAAAAAGTTAAATGGAGGAAAAAGGATAAAATTAAGTTTTATCAAGACACTATAAATAGACTTTTAAAAGAACATCAACAGGATATATTTATAAATAGATGCAGTATTTGTGGTGCTTTGGCTAGAACTCCTGAGGCTAAAATTTGCAGGAATAGCCATAAAAAAGTTAACGATGTTTGGGTTGAAATGAATAGTATCAAGTAAAATAAAAACAAAGCCCCCAGCTAGCGCTCGTCTGTGACGAGTGACGGCATGAGTAAACAAACAACAAATAAAAGAAAGCTTTTACAGCAATGTAGAAGCTTTTTGTATTTTAGTTATATGAGTAGGAAATATAAGTTTCATAATAAGAGAGGTTTATACTTTGTAAGTTTTGCCACAGTTAATTGGATAGATGTATTTACAAGGCAAGTGTACCTTGATGTGCTGGCAGAAAGTGTAAATTATTGCAGAAAAGAGAAAAGTATGGAGCTGTATTGTTATTGTTTTATGCCAAGCCATATTCATTTTATATTTAGGTCTAGTAATGAAAAACCTATGGAGTTGTTGCGAGATTTTAAAAAGCATACTTCAAAAAAAGTAATAGAGGCTATAGAAAACAATCCACAGGAAAGTAGAAAAGAATGGCTATTATGGATGTTTAAACGTGCTGGAAAAAAGCAAGGTAATATATCTACTTATCAATTTTGGCAACATCATAACAAGCCCATAGAATTATGGAGCGAAAAAGTAATCAAACAAAAGATAGATTATATTCATAATAACCCTGTAGAAAGTGGTTTTGTAACCAATGTTATAGATTGGAAATATTCAAGTGCAAGAAATTACCAAGATGATAATACCGTTTTAGAAATAGATAATACAGGCTTTTTGGCATAATAAAGTCTTTACATTCCTGTAAAGACTTTATTTATAATTTGTTTACCTACTGTTGTGTTCACTCGTCACAGACGAGCGCTAGCTAAGAATTATTTCCTATTTGGTTAATGTTATCTTCTGGTTTTTTCTTAAGAAACTTATTTCCATATTTAATAAATATATAGGCTAAAAACCCTGCTATTAATATTGCAAGTAAATCTTCTATTATTCCTATTGTAGTCTTAGAAAAGCTTCCTGTTAGGAATCTAAAAATATTTCCAACTACACTAAACCCAAAAAGTATTCCAAGCAAGTAAAATATATATCCTAAAATTATCCTTCTCATTTTAATTTATAAAATAATAGTTTGTAAATAGTATTAAGTCACTCGTCACAGACGAGCGCTAGCTGGGATTTTAAAACCAAAAAGGCACGTTTCTTAAAGCAAAAAAAAAGCCTTTACATCTCTGTAAAAGCTTTTCTATTTATTCATTATTATTTCCCTGTTTACTCGATACGGCACTCGTCACAGACGAGCGCTAGCTGGGGAGAATGGATGTTGGGTTATTTTAAAGAGGCTTGTAGTCATTTAAAACGAGAACAAAACTATAAAGTTTGGCAAGATGGTTATCATGCAGAAATATGTAGTTCTAATAAATTTATACAGCAAAAATTAAACTATATACATAATAACCCTGTAAAAGATAAAATAGTAGCTAACCCTGAAGATTATATCTTTAGCTCTGCAAGAAATTATGCAAGTTTAGATAATGAGTTAGCTGTTTTAGTATTGAATGTATTCTAGTTATTGTTATAAAGGATAATGAGCACGGATTGCAAATCCGCGCTATCGGGTTTACTCATGCCGTCACTCGTCACAGACGAGCGCTAGCTGGGAAATCTAACTCACAATTATTAACTAACCCATACCTCAAATCATTATTTGAGAAGTCTAATTTTGATAAATTAGTATTAAAATTAAGTTTTTTAAAAGAAAAACCACTTTGATTGTTACAATTAAAACCTAATAAAACTATGCTTAATACCAAAATTCTTTTTGCCAGAATCATACTCAATTTGATTTAGGTTTCCTATAAGTCACTCGTCATAGACGAGCGCTAGCTGGGGTCACTCGTCACAGACGAGCGCTAGCTAAGGGGGCTCTATTCCCAATTATTCAACAAAACCCTTATACGCTCTTCAAAATAATTTGCCCAATTTTCAGGTTTACTTCCAACTACATCCAATTCGTTTTTTCTAAGCTTCTCATTGTAATCACTTAGAATATATGCAAGTTTTTTTAATTCTGAATCTAATTCTAAATAACCACCATGATAATAATATTCAATTGATTGAAAAGAAGTTATTTGTATAAGCGCTTCACCAGTTTTATTAGACATTACTCCGTTCTTTTTGGTTTCAAATACAATTACATTTAATAGAAGAGATAATAGCAAATCTATCCCTTCTATTTTATTTTCCATTTTTTTAGAAAGTAAGATTTTAATATAATCTATAGTTTTTATGAGTTTCATATTATTCTCTGGCAACTTCTTCTGCATTTTCTATTAGGTTTTTTGAAATGAATTGAGTTTGATTTGTTCCTTTAATCTTTGTTTGTAGTACTGTAGTTGGAGAGGTGACTTTGTATTCAATTAAGATTTTATTTCCACTTGTTAGTCCAACACCTGCAGGACCAGAGTCAGCTCCGTAAGCATCAGTGAAAAAATGCTGGTCTGGAGCGTTCTCTCTTCCAGGAGTAACAAATCTCCATATTCTATCTCCAGTATTTAAAATAACCTTTTTTACACCTTTTTTAAAGTTAATTGTATTTAAAACACCTAGTGCTTCAATTCCAGTTTTTCCTAAATCATTTTTTAGAAACGCTTCAACTACTTCTCTTTTTGTAGAAGGCACCAATTTTACTGGAGGAGTTAAAGGTTTTTCTGGAACCTCAATTTTAGGCAATTTTACTTTTACTTTTACTTTAGATGTTGCTAGATTATCAACCACCTTATTATTAACAGGTCTTAAAGAAGGTTTCTCTTTTTTATATTTTGATTTTAAAAATCCTGCACCATTGCGGGTAGCTGCTAATGGTGCTAATGGAAGTGTTGTAGCTTCAACCATATTTCCAAACCCAGTCAACCCATTAATAAGCTTTTCTTCTCCAGACAAATCATCTGGGTTTACATATTCTCCATCATTTCTAATATAATTAAGTGTAGCTCCTAGTTCAGTTTTTTCAAATTCATTACCAGCATGAGATGCCTTAACAAAAAGAATAGCCATTCCTCTTGTAAACCAATTAGAATCCTTTTCTTCAATTTCGTCATTTACGTTGTCTTCTTCAAGCCCTTCTAATTCTCTCCAAGCTATTACTTTATTACCAGCAAATTGATAAGGTGTATACCAAGGATATTGAGGAGATAATGGATCGGTAGCAAAAAACCTTCCCACTCGCGGATCATGCATTCTAAATTTAAAGTTAATAGAATTTCCTTCACCCTTAACTTCATCATCTTTCTCCTGCCCTTGGAAGCCATAACGGTAAGAATCACTGCTACCATTACGATTAGGCAGCAGCATACCAAACGGATAGTAATCATTATAAGCCACTACGTCTGGAGTAAACAGGCTAGATCGCGATAATAGTTTTCTATCTGTAATAACTTCTAGAACATTACCTAAATGGTTACTAAGCTCGTACCTTTTGTCTCCTACATTTCTCTCGTAAGACACAGTATTAGCTTCTCCTGCTTGTCTACCTGCTACATTTGCTATTAGGTTTTTTTCTGGTTGTTGTAAACCTAATCTAGAACTACCATATATATGCTGCTCAGATAATTTATATGTAAGATCTGATGGTGCATCTACAGCTTCTATTTTAGCAACAAAATTACTAAGCGTAGAACCGTTATTACCTGCTTTTGCAGTAAAACCAGGTTTTAAAACTATAACGTTACTTGCTACTAATTCTTGTTGTCCATTAGTTTCTACAACATAACTGTTTATACCGCCAGCAACTGTAATACTGTTTTGTGCAGCAGTAGTACCTTCTATGGTATCTATAATATCGCTTTCTAATACAATGTCTACCTCAAAAACAGAGGCTGTACTATCTCCATCTCTAGCATCGTTTAGAGTATACACACTTAATACATTACCCTGTGCGTCTCTAATATAATAGGTGGTTTTATTTAAATCTGTATTACTTGTACTAGTGGTTTGTTTTGCAATACGGTTACCTAAACCATCATACTCGAAAGCTATAGTTAAACCATTACTTTTTGTAATTTGTTTTACTTTACCATCTACACGCCATTCTATATTTTCTATGCCTTCTTGTTCGTCGCTTGTTAACTGTCCTATTTGGTCGTATTTATAATTTCCAAACGATTGCCCACTATCTATATCTGTAGCAAAATTAGGATCTAAAGAGCGATCATCTTGTACAGCGAATAGTTTGTTAGATACTTTATTATTATTAGCATCTAATTGATAATCGTAAGTGAATTTATCCATATCCAAGACGCCACCACGTTCACCTCTAGCCGATCTATTTAAACTTTCTAAGTTTCCGTTTTTATCGTAAGTATAGCTAGATTGTATTGGGTCTATACTTTTAGATATACCAGATCCAGAAGCTGGGCCTTCCATGCTTTGCATGGCCTTTATTCTGTTTAGCTGGTCGTACTTATAATTATTATAGGCTATAGTTAGTGCTACTTCGTCTTTACCTAAAAGGGCAGTAGTCATACCTCTTATGTTACCATTAAATAATTGAGAACCACTAATACCTGTATAATGATTAGTACTAGCGTTAAATGGATCTTGAGCTAATGCATTATAATCATTATCAAAATACGAAAGCGTATAGGCAAAAGCATCTCTTGCTACTGTATTACTAAAAGCATCTTTACCTACATCTTTAGTTGGGTCTAAAACGTCTCCATTAACTCCTTTTAACCAACCTTGAAGCGAGTATACATAATCTAAACCTTGAACTTTTTTATCTCCAATAACACTTCTAGCTAAAGGGCCATGTTTATAATAATCGTACGCTGCTTCTTGTTCCCAAATTACACCATCTGTAGATGTTGTAACGGTTGTAATTCTATTATCTGCATCATAATTATAACGGTGTATAAATTGATCGTTATTATTTTTTTGATAGGTAACTTGGTTAACATTACCACTTATTAGATCGTACTCATACTGTACTTTTTTAACACGTTGATTTAAATCTATTAAGTCTTCGTTTGCTATATCTGTAACTAACTCTTTTACATTACCATGTACATCGTAATTATAGAAGAGTGCATTATCGTATTTTAAAAGGTCTACTTGATCTGAGTATTTATTAAAATATAATACTGCTGTTACTCTATTTCTATGGTTATAAGTATAGTTTTCAAATAAAGCTTCTTTACCTGTTAACATATCGTCATACAGTGTTTTAGTAACTTCACTTCTGGCAGTACTAATATTTTCTGGGTAGTTATTTGCATTTACCTCTGCAGCCATAGTAGCTGTTTTCATTAATATCCCTTCATCTGTAATAAAATAACCAGCAGCTTCGGCCATTTCTCCGGCTTCTATTATTCTACCTAAGGCATCGTATTTTGTATAACTAAAACTTTTATTTACTAACTGTTTTGCATTTTGTGAGGCTACAATTCTACCAAGAACATCGTAAGCAAATCGTGTTTCTCCTCCATCTGGCGTATTTTGAAATACTAATTGATTAAGAGAGTTATATTTATAACGTGTTTCTAATCTATGTACTGGTGCTACAGAAACTATATTTTCGTCTCTAGCAAGATTAATTGCAGGATTAATAGAAGCATCTGCTGTAGTATTAAGTCTATCTATACCTTCTGGAGAAACCGTTTGCATTAAATTACCTGCTTGGTCGTAGTAGTATAAGGTGTATTGATACTCTTTATCGTCGTAATTTAAATCTAAATTCTCGACTAGAGTAGTCATTGCTTTATTTAAATACTCATTAATAAAATCTTGTCTTACATTTTCTAAGTATTGTTGGTGTAAATCGTTTGCATACGATAATTGAATATTTTCCAAAAACGCGTTACAAGGATCTATATCATCTATAGTTGGTGAGTCTATTTGTATTTGTGCTCCAGGACAAACACCTGTTTCTTTCATGTATATTTGACTTACATAAGCTAACCATCCTAACGGTTCTACATTGTTTTGGGTAACAATACTTATATAATTAGCATACTGTGTAACAGCATCAGACGTTTGCGGGTGACCCAATCCTAATGCATTAGTCCCAAATTGCTCTAAAGAAATAAAATAATCACTGTCTATGCCTCCATTAGCAATTATTTGTAAATCTGTAATGTATTGATTGTAGGCTTCTATAGAATACTTAAAACCTAAGTCTGTAAAATAGGCTTCTGTTAACCATTCTGGTAATGCATATCCAGGAATGGTATCACTAATACCATTACTATCTTGATCTAAACCAACAGTTGTTATATAAGTTTGCCATGCTTGTGTACCACTTACACTAGGAATTGGAACTGGAATACAGTCTTCGCAACCATTAAAATCTATATTCTTGTAAAATATTTTAGATAGTCTTATATAATCTGATTCTACTCCAGCAAAATTATACCCTGGTAAGTCTAAATTCCAAATAGGATAAGAATCTTGAGCTGAAGAATCAAAATTTAAACCCGATATGCTTATTGGTTCTTGAGTAAACTCCGGATAAGAAAGTAACATGACATCAAATTCACCATCATCATTAAATGAGAATTTTAAAACAGGAGCAGAAGTATTAAACCCTGTTACATATTGTGTAATTTCAAAATCGTAAATACCTATATTGTTAGCTTCTAAAGCTATAAAAGGGAATAAATCTAGTAATTCTTGAGGTTGATATCCATTAGGTACATTTGGTTCTATACTTATTAAATGATTTAATAGTGCAATAAAACCAGTTGTACTATCTGCAGAATCTGTACAACAGTTAAAATCAATAGATTTAGTTTCAGTAACGTTTATTGGAGCACTAACAGTAAAACTACTTTGGTTATAGGTTATAGTACCATTATTATAAGCATAGCCAACTGTAGCTTCATTACCTAAAAGAGAGTCCATTACTGGATTTATAGAAACACTATGTATATAATTAAGAGATAGAGCAGGAAGCAACCCTGTTGGGATTTTAATAATATTTGTATCAAAACCACCTTGATCGTAATAAAACGTAAAAGATTGATTATCGTATTTATATAAAATAGGCGCATTTATTTCTTGAAAAAACTCTGGTAAATAACTAGATGTGTATGAATTATAAGTGCTTAAAGTTGTAGGTGTACTAGAAAATAATAGATTATTTTCATGTAACTCATTAAAAACATTTTTAATACCTGTTTCTACTTTACCTTTATTAAGACAATCGCCACCATCTGGTAAATTAATATCAACATTAGGATCTATATAGTCGTAATCTGAACTTCCCGCTTGTGTAGTATCTGTACCACAGTAACCAATATTTGCACAAGATTGACCATTAAAGACGACCTCTATTGTCTCTCCATTATTATTAACTGTTGCTAAAAATGAAAACTTTTGATCTCCAGTAGCAGCATCGTCTCCTGTAAAAACTAAGTTTTGCACATTAGTGATATACCATAAGTTAGCGCCGTAGTTACTCCAATTAAGTGTGCTACTAGGGTCTGCGTAGATTGTAATTGGGCAAGTAGCACCATTATTAGTATTACTATCTAAATCGTTTTGATCTCCAACATTAATTATTAACTCTGTATTAGTACTACTATCTGTATAAATTTGTATGCCATTAGCACCCATAATTGGTTCTGTAGCATTATTTTCAATAATTTCACCTCCTAAAGCAGTATATAAATCTGCAAATAGGTATTGCGCGTTGGTATATGGATTTGAAGCATCTGGAAGATTACCAAGTTGGTCTGTAAACAACCCATTTATGAAAAGATTTAAATCTAAAGCATTTGGACAATTACCAGTTGCTTCCCAGTATAATAAATCTGTGTCTTCTACAATATCTGAAGCATCTTCATCTGTATTATCATCTTCTGAAACAACATCGAAAGGTAAAAACCTTCTTTTTTTGCCTTCAAATTGGTTAGCTGCTCCTGTATAACATACACCAGCAGGAACAACAGGATTGGGTTGATTAAAGTTATAATAATTAGATAAAATATTTACAAACCCTTGAGGATATGAGCTTAAAACAGTTAATGGGTTGTTGTTTAAATCTTCAATACAACCATTATAAAAATTTAACTGTTGTGCATAAATATTAGAGAATACAAATTGTAATTTACTTTTTGTACTAAGGTATATTGCTATATAATTATTAACAAATTCTTCTAGGTCTTCTGGAGATAAAGCTGCTATAACATCGTTTAAAGTATTTGGGTAACTATCTACTGTACAATCAAATAATAAAGCGTCTCCACACATAACCATTCTATAGGCTATTTGCCATATAGGTATGCCTTGTCCATCTGCATTATACTCTAAAGCATATTTCATTATTTCATAACGCGCTTCTTGCTCGTTAGCTATAGTTATTGGCATTGTGCCTCCATTAGGGTTTGGGACACTTATAGTTTGGGCAGTATGAGAATTATCAATATTTGGGTTAGCATTAAAAATACTATAACTAGCATTAGCACCTAATAAGTTAGTACCAGTTATGTTTTGATAAAGATTTTTAAAGAATGGATCGTGTTCCACTAACCAATCTGTATTGGTTAATAAATTTTCTAATGCGATATTGCCTTGAATTTGAATAGCATCTTGTCCAGCTTGAACAGTATAATTTAATTGGTTTAAAAAATCGTCGTAAGCAGAAGAACTTAGGTTTTCTGCTCCAGGGTAGTTAAGTCCTGTTGACTTTAGTTGCGAACATATTTCTGAAAAGAAAGTAGAATACCCAATTTCTGGGTGATAATATAAAAGAGATTGTGCCCAACTAGGATTCCAATTGTCTTTAAAATCTTTAGCATTAGTAACGTGATTAGGTAATACTTTTAGAACACCATTTTCGTTTACATTAGGGTTTCCATTACCATCTAAATACTTTATGTTATAGGTAATACCATTGTAAGTTATATTTTGATTAAAGCTAAGGTCATCAATAGGAATGTTAAACGTAAATTCGCCAGCATCGTCAAGAGCAAAATCACCATTATCATCATATAAAGGTGTCACTTCTATAAAATCGATTTCTTCGCCTGCATCTGTTAAATAAAAGTCGATACCATTATCGTATAAACTTTTTGGGTTTTTCCAGATAGGTGTTGTTAAACCAGAAGCATTGGTTAAAAAAGAATTATTAACATCTTCTACATAAATACTAAACGGGTCTAAACCAATGTTTTCATCTTCATCTTGAAAAACAGCATATTGCTCTCCTGGAGCAAAATCTTGGAGTAATCTCAAGTTCGTGATGTAACAGTCTATTGTAAAGGTATATTCTCCTGGTGCATCTGGATTCTCATCTAAGGCATTTAAGTCTGCACAGGTTTCTCTTTTAGCAATATACAACTCTATATAGGCTCCAGTATAAGCTTCAATTTCTGCTGGAGTTAATGCAGGGTATCCATTAGTCGCTAAATCTGTTTGAATTAGACCTATTTTGTATGCAGCATAACTTTCTTGATCATCAAATTCTGTATTGGTGTCATTATCATTATCGCTTACATCATAATAATTAGTATTATTTAAAAAGCTTTCACAATCTTCAGGACTTAAAACACAATCATTATCAATTAAGTTTAAATTAAAATAGTCAAGAGGTAAAATACAAGCGCTATTCATATAGCTTTCTACATATGTATTTAGAGCCTCTTCATTAATTGTAATAGTTTTGTTTATAGTATAATTACCAATACTTAAAGCTCCAGAATTTGTAGTAAACTCTAAAGTTTGAATACTGCCTGCTGTATTAGTAATTGTTCCTAATTGTGTAGTAAAACTTGTTAATTGATTATCTGTAGTTGCTGGCTGTCCATCTATTAATGGTAATTGTGTTGTTGTTTCTAATTCTGATATTGCTACAGGATCACCACACTCATTAGTTAAGTTTATATTTAAATCGTAAACAAAAGGATAAACTAAAGATTCTGTTGACTCTATAGTACCGCATTCTTTTTCTAATATGTCTAACTCTGCTTTATAATTAAAACTAAAAACAGCATCACTTTTATTTACAAATCGATTACCAGAGTATTGTAAACCATCTTGAAAACTACCAAAGTGGCCTGTAGAGAATTTTAAGTTGTTATCATTATTGGTATCTGGGTCATCAAGGTTACTTTTGTTTAATAAATCTACAGTAATTGGATTGTGATTTCCTGTATTATGTTCTTCTAAAGGATCAATATTAGCAGGTTTATTACCAGATAATGCAGTAGCAATTGTTCTACCTTGCGGATCGAGATAACTTACACTTACTTGTTTATTTGGATCTATTACAGTATTTTTTTTATAAAATTTATTATAACCTACTTTGTAACCAAAAAGTCTATTAAGTTCGTTTTGATTTGGTGTTCCATAATAATATTTCATTTCATGACCACTACCAATTTGATGCGTTAATCCTACACCAGATTTTCTTTTTATTCTTCCTGTATTATCATCTGTGTATTGTATTTGAGAAAAAGGATAATTATTAGCATCTGGGATGTATTTATCTTTTTCTGTCGTTACAAAAGGCGTGTTTTCCCCAGAATAATACAAACTAGCGCCTTTAGTTTTAGACATACCAGATAGCGTTACTCCAGTTTCGCAAACTAAAGCATTAGGATCTGACCAATCGAAATCGTAATGCGAATAGGTTTTGTTTTGAGTATTTAAATTAAAATCCTTTTTATAATCTAAAGCACTATTAATATCTGGAGTTGGTAAAACTTCTATAGCAGGTCTACCTTGGTTATCATAGATTACTTCTCCAACTATAGAGTAACCATCTGTATTTATTTTAGTAACAGTTTGCCTATTTCTTAACGTACCATCAAAATAACTAACCACTTCTTTTTTCTTTCCTTCTTCGGCGAAAGAAGCTTGAAATTGCCAGTTTTTATTACCTTGATGTTGAGATGTTACGGCGTAGTTCCATTGTGATACTGTTGTTTCATTATAGCCATCTGTCCACTGACCATAAAAGTATTTTGATACTTTAGAAAAATCATTGTCGTTATTATAATCATTGTATCTATTACCTATAGCTCTTACCCTGTATACTAAAAAACCATTGGCATATACTAAAGGAATTTTAAAAGCATTATTTTTAATAGTAACTCTGGCACTATTTCTCTCGAAAGTTTTAGGTTTTAATGGAACATTTTGCGGTTGTAATAGTATAGTACTTCCTGATCCTGAAAAACTGTCAATCCATGACCATTCTAATTGGTATTTAATAGCGCCATCAATAGGTAGCCAAGAAATATTTAATTGTTCTGCTTCTTGAGCATTAGTTACTACTTCATTGACTCCATTAAACTTAATATATTCATGATTAAGTACAGGAAGCGTGTTTGATAATGCTTTATATCTATTAGCTGTATATTCTAATTTTAATATAACATTCCCAGGATTTGTAACTCCTAAACTGTTGCCATTCTCCTTATTAGTTACTAAAATTTCATCTATACGGATTGCTACTTTTTGATGGCCTTTAATTTGTTTTAAATCTAAATCTACATAATTACCTATATCACCAAATGGGCTATATTCAATTTTAAAATTTCTATATAAAGTATCATCAATTTGCCCAGATGTTACATTTATTAGATCTATTCTAATTTTGGTTTCATATGTAAACCATATAGAAGGAGTTATTACGACATCGTCTAAAATTTCTAAAGAAATATTTATAGTAGGATTTTCTACAATACTGTTTGGTAATGTAGCATTTGGGCTCATTATTTCGCTAGTAGCACCAATAATCATTTCTGATGGTGTTAAAGACGCATTTGCTACTTCTGTTTGGGCGCTAATTTTTAGACTTAAAAAGAAACAGCAACATGTTGCAATAAAAAGTTTTATGGTTTGCTTAATCATAGTTTTACTTTTAATAATGATATATTAAAATATTATTTTATAACCTTCTAAATAGCTTGATAAAGTGTATTTATTATCTTTATTTATGAGGTATTTACTTAGGTTGAAAACGCTATTATCTCTTTTAGGGTTTTCTTTAAAAGAGACTTCTATTATTTCTAATCTTTCTTTTTTAGTATTTGTAGCATTAGAGTCGTATTTCTTCTCATAAGAAGCACTTAAATAATAGACTTGTTTTACTACGTTATATCCTTTTTTAGAAATATGAATAATGATTTTATTGTATGGTGAAGCTTTCTTCTTTTTAGTGAAAACTAATTCCCATAATTCACCTTTATCCTTTATTTGTTTATCTTCAAATTGATCAATTAATGTTATAAAAGGTGTTTGGTCAGTATTGTTTTCTACCCCTTTATTTGTTTTAGAATACTGAAGCATTTTTTCTGAATGGCTTATTTTTAGATAAAAATCTTTAGCCTTCACTATTTCAGACGTTTTTATTTTTAAATGGTAATTATCTTCGTCTTTATACAATTTACCATATAATTGATCTTTAACAACTTTAGAAATACTGTCTTCGTATAATGTATATTTTACTTTAGATTCGTACGATTTGGTGTTTTCATATTTATTAGTCACCTTATCTATTATATCTTGAAAGTCTTGCGCAACTATAGTGTTTATGTTGCAGAGAAAGACTAATAGTATTATAATATATCTCATAAATCTAGTTGCTTATTTTATTACCAGACCTCGTTTCTTGAATAGTCATAATCCCTTTTTCGGTTTCTTTTTTAACTCTAACCAAACCGCCTTCGTTATCGTATTCGTAGAATGTAGCATAGTTATTATCATCTAACTCTGCCATTAGCCTATAATTTTCTTGATCGTAAACAAAAGACTTCATACTACTATTATATGGATGCATTCTTACATCGTCTACATAAGCTGTTTTATCTATATTATCGTTAATTAAACCAATAGATATAGTTGAAGAATTATTAGGGATATCTATAACGCCAGTAATACGTTGCCAACCACCAATAATATCTCCTTTAGGTAAAAATGATGAAGAAATAATAACAACTCCCGAGCTATTAACAAGCTGAACTTTCGCATATACATCTTCATAAGTTAAAGGTTGTGAGTTTTGGGTATCATTAACTTTTACCCAAGCACTGAAGAAATATTTTTCACCAAATTCTGGGCTAAACGAAGTTTCATAATTATTATAAGAGATTATTTTATGTAGATAGCTATCATGACTCCCATCATCTGGGTTATTGTTTTTTGGAGTTAGTTTTAAACTAAAATTACCTGTATGCGCTTCATCATTAGAGACATGTGTTCCTACTGAAGAGTTAAACCCACTTGGTAAGCTACCATTAAACTGAAAATGAGAATCATTATATACTGAACCATATGGGTTAGTTGGTGGGCCAGAAAAAATACTTATTAAACAAGATCTGTTTAAATTTATATCTCCTTCAAAACCATTATACCCCATTTCTTTATATTGAGAATTTGAAGCTACTGCTACAGGAAATTTATTGTTATAATCGTATTGTGCAGCCGAGTATCTATTAAGTGCATCTTTATTTTCTAATTCTGCACCATAGGCACTATATTTAGTTACTTGAGAAGCAGAAGTCCATTTAGTAGAACTTATAGGCCAATTACCTGTACCATCTGGTTTGTAAAAGGCATCAAAATTTTTAAAGAACCCTGAGTTTCTTGGGTTATATTCATTATCACCATTATACCTGCCTGTTAAATACGCATAAGATTCTTTAGCTCTCCAATTACCTTTAATATTATAGAGGTAAGGATTAAACCCTTTTCCAGATAAATAATCAAAAATAGGATTACCATTACCATCGTATTGTTCGATTTTTGGTAAATCGCAGTCACATTCTGCAGCCCACAAATCGTCATATTTAACGGCAGAAGCATTTACAATTCGTTGGGCATCCCATGTTGAAGCTTGTAAAGATGTTGCTGTAATATCTTGTAAATTACCTGCAGTGCTTTCAATAGGATTGTTCATTAATGTAATGCTAGCCATAGTACCCGATTGTAAATTTTTATAACCAGAACGTATCACTTTAATTTCATTAACTCCTGTAATATAAATTCCAGATTTATTAATAATACTAAAGGTATTATTATCTACTTCTGTAACCCAGCCTTTATTGTTACCATCATTATTTGTATCGCTATAATCATCATTAATTACAACTTCATCTCCATCATGTAAAAACAGTGAAGCATTTATGCCATTATCAAGTATGTATTTATTTGGATTAGAACCACTTTGAGAGACCAGAGATCTTAGGTTAATATTCTTTGAGGCACTACCCATACCTTTGTATCCCCAATAGGCTGGATAACTTAGGTTATAATATTTATCATTATACTCATTAGAGGTTTCTGTTAATATTACTTGACCAGTTTCGGCATCCCAAGCTTTATTTACTGTTGATACTTCTGCACCTAAATCGAATGCTTTTTTCTCTACTAAAAAGCTTGTTTTGTGTATTACTTTTGTGGTACTAGCCGTACGTAACTCATTATCATGCAACGCAAATTGAGGCGTGCCGCTTGCAAGAGGAACTGGGAAACCTAGAACGGGAACCACAGCTAAATTAATATCGCCACCATAGGTTGTAGAGGTGCTTTTAGATTGCCTAAAATCATTGACAACACTGTAGTCCACGCCAATAGTATTTGTTTCTACTTCTCCATTTTCGTTTATGGTATTAACCTCATTTATAAGTTCTCCATTACCATTCTCGTTATAGATATAATCTACTCCAGAAATAGCAGGGTCTGAACTCGTTGCAGATTCGCTATATACTTTTTGAGATTTAGGTTTACCATTCATATCATTGGTTATTACTGTAAACCCTTGCGACATAGATAAACGCTTTTTAGTCACAAAATTTAAACCAAACATAGACTGTATTATAGATACTCCTGTAGAAGGATAATTAACCTCATTTGGGTCTCCTAAAACGGTGTGTTTAGTAATGGTAGGGAAGTTTTTTGTGGTATAAAATTCGTTAACAACTTTTCCTGTTCCGTTTTTGCCTATTTCTAAATTATTATAAGCACCTCTTTTTAAGTTAGAAACAGTCACTTTACTATAAGTTACCGTTGGAGAAGGAAAAAATGAAGCTCCAAAAGGTTTTTCTATATAGTTTTGTTCTTCTGGCGCTAATATTTTATCGCTATTAACATCGTCGTAAAAAGGCTCTATAAAAGGATTTTCATTACCACCAAAAGGCTCATATGCAGCGACACCACTTGTGGTATTTTCTCCATCTAATGTGTAATCGTATTCTTGACCGTAAGACATGGCATATAGATTGCTGTCACTACCTGTATTACCCGTCATTTCGTCCCATTTATCAAACATTTGTATTTTAGAAACTCTAGCGCCTCCACCAATTTTTAAACTATCTGGGCATTGTAGTCTTACCCATGACTTAGAGTTACTAAATTTTTGAGCACAATAGTTATTCCTTAATTCTCTATTTGGTCCTTGAAATAAAGAGAACATAGCACCAATTTGATTAACAATTATTTCGGCAAGTTCTAAGACATCAAAATTTTCTTCTTCTTCTTGACCATAAACAATTCTATTTATGTGTTGCCTTCCATAATACCAACCTGCTTTAGACATTGGGTTTTCACCACTTGAATCATACTCGCTTTTGTTTAGATGTACTTTTTTTATAGGAATTGAAGCATACACCTTACTGTTATTTGAAAATACTTTACTATTAGACAGTAATTCTGTGTCTATTTTGCAATACCCAGAGACAAAATCAGATTTTTGAATATCACTGACTACCATATTTAATAGAAACTTAAAAAAGATAGGTTTGTTTTTAATATTCGAGAGGTATTTTTCTTGGAACTGTTCTCCAGTAGTAAAAGTACCATTGGTGTACTCTTCAAACTTTCCAGGTAACTCTACATAAAGATAATTTGCAGCTATGTCTCCATTATAAAGCAAATCGTTAGTTAATATACTATCGTTAGGGTCTAATGGATTGCCATGGTATCCAACACCTCTTACTTTAAACATTTGCATGGTTTGCTTATTTTGAACCCATGCATAATCGTCTGCTTCGTAATCTAATTGTATTTTCCCTCCAGAGGGTAAGTTTATAGAATTCATAGTCCAAGCAGAAGCGTTAATGTCTTGTGCAACTCTATCGCTTTGGTCTACATAAGGAAACTCTGATGTTGTAGGTTCGTCACCAAAGTTTAAACCTGTTTGTGATGGATCTTTATAATTACCCCACATATCGTATCCTTTTATATGATAGTTTGGGTTGTGATCTGAATAGTTAAAGATATACGGTGTATACTTACCCATATTAGAATTTCTATAGGTAAAATAAATACTTTTGAGTGTTAGTTTTCCTCCCAAATCGCCATCAAAATCATCTTCGTTAAAATCTAAGTCATCATCATTTGGATCATTATTAGGGACATTTTTACATAATGAATAATCGTATTCAAAATGAGCGACTTTAATAGGAGATAGTTGATTTATGGTTGGGTCATTATCTGGATCGTTATCTTCTAATTCTGTTTGGTATTTTTCATACTCTGGTTTACTATATAATGAAATCGTATTTATTTTTTTCATTTTAGAGTCTTGAGATAATCCTCCATTATGGCCAATAACACCGTAACCATCATTTCTATCAGTTAAATTAAAAACAGCTACATGTGTTTTTGTTTCTATTTTATTAATATAGATTTGTTCTTTTTCTCCATAGATGTAATTACCCATATCGTCATTCTCTAAAGAATTTAATCCTTTATTAGATGTTGCAGAGTTAGCTTGAAATGGTACTCTCCAATTATAATTTACAGCGTCATCATAATGAAATTTAGTATAAGCACCAAGGTCATCGTCTGATGGTCCATTGCCGGTAAGGTCTTGATAATCTGAAGATAAAACTTCTGAAATTAGATAAGTATGTACGTAAGCAGGCGTTGTTACTCTATTAAAATAATTATCTTGACCTCTGCCATTATTAGACGAATTATCTGAGCCATAGTAATTTATTAATTCGCTTGAGCTATCAATATTGCCATTATTTATATAATTTCTTCCTGAAGCATTAAAAGTAACTTCTTGCTTTTTAGTGTTATAAACGGGCTGTCCAAAAACATAAGTACTACCATCTGGTTGAAGAATTCTAGTTTCTACATTATGGTGGTCTTTTGCATCATTATAAACTTTAGGAGCATTATCATAATTTTTATAGAAAATATCAGACTCTTTTTTAGAAACTGTTTTTATAGTTTGATTTCTAAGTAATCGTTTTGTTCTATTAATTTTATTATTAGAAGGGAAGTTTTGCCCTGTGTTTAAAGCCTCATTAGTACCAAAGTAGTATTTGTCTGCAATAGTCTTTTTATTAAGATTACTACCTGTAAGCCCTAATTTTATAGGTTCTTCTCCTCCTAGAACATTAGATAATAAATTAATTTCATTATCTACATTAAGTTCTCCAATTGATTTGTAGTAAACTTTCTCATAATCTACATTGTTATTATTACTTTGAATAAAATTTGTTCTTGCATTATTTCCATCTTCCCATAAACCTGTAGAAGAATTAGATGGCGAAGATTTAAACTCAATACCTATATGTACATAGCCACCTGGACCAATTTCGATACCTAAGTGATTGTCTTTACTAATGTCTTTTACATGTTTATCGTATACATAACCTACTTGGCTTCTATAAGGTTGGTACATACCAGATATGCCTTGACCATTTATAGAATATAAATCATAGGTATAATTAGTTACTGGAAGCGCATTAATATGTTTGCTAATAATCCTATCATTCTCTCTATTAAAATCTAAAATATCGTGTTTTGATGCATTATCAGTAAAATTAAAACCAAAAGCTTTTTCCTGTTTATATCTTTCTTCGTTTGCCATGGCTTGCTCTGAACCATATATATAAACTTCTCCTTGTCCTTCTCCTCCAAAAATTTCAAATCCTATTGCAGCATTAGCGGCAGAGTTTCTGTTTACATAAGCACTTCTTTTTGTTGGTGTGAAAGATGTGGTTCCAAATGATTTTGTTCCTGTTCCTAATCCTCCATAAGATTGATTAACCTCTCCTGTTACTTTTGTTTTATCTTTTTTAGTACCACCTTTTTCAAAAGATTTGTTTAAAGACGGTGAAATAGTAAGAGATGTTAAACCTTGTCTAGAATTAAAGCTAGTTCCTATTGATCCTCCTAGGCTATATTTATCGTCTCCAAATTTATTAGAAGCTAAGCTTAAACTAGGAGATATGGTAGCGCCATTAGTACTTGAGTTACTCATGTTCATACCAACGGTGATATTGTCTGAAATTTTAAAGCTAGCACCATTGGTTGAAGAGTATGACCAACCAGTATAGTTATTATAATCTACACCAAAACCAGAACTAAGACTTAGAGCACTTCCAAAATCAAAACCTATAGCAGCTGGATGAAATTGTACAGTTGCCCCTACTGTTTTATTGTCCTTAATATTATTTTCGTAAGACATTTTATCTCCATTAAAATCATCTGGAATACCACGAACTTGTCTATTAATTTGCCCTACGTTTAAATTCCACCCTAAACCAACCCATGAGGCTTCTTGATCCATAGTAATACCTGAATCGTAGGCTAAGTTTAATGGGTAACCACCAACATCCATAATAGGGATGTTATAGTTAAAGTCTCCAGACGATAAATTAACCATATCACTAGTACCAATAGGTGTAAAAGAGTTAAACTCTGGCTGCGATGGCCCACTAGTTAAGGCATGTAAACTAAAGGGTTGTATGGTAGTTAATATTAATTGCAAAGCTAAATAGCATGCAATCACTTTTGAAACTTTACTAGTTCTAATATTTTTCATTTAGAAGGAATTTGTGATGGAGAATACAGAAAGATTAACCGTTTTAGTTTTTAGCGCTTTTTATAAAAGCTTCTATTTTTTCTAATCTACTTTCTAAAGCAGTATTTTTTTCTTTTTGAGCGTCTAACTCTTTTTGTTGCTCTATGGTATATAATGTAAGCTCTTCTATTTTTTGAAGTAATTTTAAATTCATTGCTTTTAACTCTACACCGTTTTCTTGCATTTCTTGAGAAGAAGGTACTTCTGGTAAGTGGTTGTTTGCTTTAGTAAAAGCCTCAACCTCTTTAAGTGTTGGCATATTATAGCTTGGGTTTAATGAAGAAGCCCCATTAAAATATTTCTCGAAAACATAATCTGGTCCAGGAACATTTAAATCTACTCTTACTTCTTCTGTGTGTATTTTACCTTTAACAGTTAATTTTTCGTCTGGTGCTGTAGTTCCTATACCAACGTTTATGTCATTTATATGCATAATCTGGTTTTGACCATTTTTAAAGGAAATTTCAGAATCTCCAACTTCTATTACTGATGAAGCATTGGTACCAGATCCAAATCCAACAATATATGTTGTTACATCATTATCGCCAATGTCACCAACAAAAACAGATTGATCATTTCCAGTTTTTATTCCAGATTCATTACCTGAAAACTTGAAGTACTCATTTGCCATTACATTTCCATTAACTTCTAATTTTTCCGAAGGTGTTGTAGTACCTATACCAACATTACCAATATCGTTAAAAGCAATTGAAGAAGATTCTAGATTACCAGAAGTTCCTATTATTCCTAATTCTGCATATGATTGATCTCCTATTCGCCTACCTCCTTTTAAGTATAACCCTCTATCATTAGAATGATTAATTCTAACTACAGCTGCTGTATTATCTGCATCATTTCCACCTTGAAACCTTGCAACTTCTACATCTCCAGTAGCGTTATCTGCTTTTACGTGTAAACGTGTTTTTTGAGAAACACTTTCACTTGTAGCTACAGGATCTGTAATACCTATACCAACGTTGCCATAAATCATCCTCATTACTTCGTTTGATGCATTTGCATTAAAAGATATTATTTCATCATGTAATAATATTTCTGTTTCTCCATAACCTTTAATAGCGGTATAAATATCTTCCTCTTCTAAATTACCTATTTCTATAGTGTCTGTCCCATTCATTCTCATTCCAGTTTGACCAAAACCAATACTTTCCTGAGCTCTAATATTACCATTAACGTCTAGTTTCGCAACAGGTGTAGCAGTACCTACCCCAAGATTACCATTTACAATAAGTTTACCAGGTTTTTGTTCACTGCCTCCAGTATAATATTGATATAACTCTACAACAGCATCTCCAGTATGAGCATAATCGGTACCTATTCTCATATGGTTAGTATTACCAGATCCACCTGCCCAGATCTTAAAGCGACTACCAATAGTTGGTTCTCCTATAGAAACTATGCCATTGACTGCTAATTTCGCATCAGGTACATTTGTACCAATACCTGTTTTACCATCTGGTTTTATATATAAACCTAAACCTGATGACCATGGAGAATGACCATGCGCTAAATACAAAAAAGACGGGTTAGCTCCCATCCCATTTAAACCGTAGCCGCCAAGGCGAGTAGTTAGATTATTATATTGGTAAAAGAATGTGCCTCGTGCCCAGCCTCCCGAAGTATTTGGTCTTTCAATTTGAATATAACTTCCTTTTATTAAAACATTTCCATTATCAGGAAAAAGATTTTGTGCATAAAGTTGTACACTAACAAAGAATAAGAAGATAAGTAGAATGCAATTTTTCATAATTAATTTATAATTTTAATGGTATTTCTTTAAAGTTGAATTTTATAATACCATTACCAAACAATTGATCTTGGTATATTAATTTTATGGTATCGTCTGGGTTAATGTTATTAAAATATAATAATGCTCTTTTAAATGGGGCTATTTTAAAATTACGTTCAAAATTTATACCTGAGCATTTTATGGTATCATTAGAAGATGTTACTACCGTAAAATCTTTTACTATGGTAAAAGCCATATATTTTACAGATTCTTCATAATTTTTATTAGTAAAATCTTGCAATAAAAGATCTTTTTTATCTACATGTTGAAACTCTATTTCTATAACGCGCTCTTTTTGATTTGCTGTATAAATAGAATCTATTTTTTGAGAATTCTTACCTAAATTTTTATATAAATAGTATTTTAAAGGAACTTCTGTTGCAGTATAATTTATGTCTCCAATAAATTGATTAATACGTTTAGATTTCCAACCCTGTTGTTGTATATTAAAAGCTTTATAATCTTCAACAGTGTTAGTATTATTACACGAGAATAAAAGAGACGCTAAGAATAATAGAAATAGATTTTTGACGGTTTTGTTCACAAATTTTGAGACTGTATATTAATAATAGCGAATGAAAATTGTATTTAATATTTTCTAAGTCAAAAGTAGATAAATTAACTAAACTTAACTATTAAAACATGTCTATATTTATAAATATAGACATGTAGTTTAACTTTTTTTAAATTCGTAATACTCTGTTTATTAGTTATTTATTTATGTTTTTTAATTTGAGAGTGAAAAAATTAATTTCCTTCGTATTTTTTGTTGCAAAAAGTTAAAATACTTGAGGTTATATTTATTTCTTCTCTTGCATACATTATATTACCATTACCACTTGTGCCAAAAAGAATTTTGAAATTATTTTCTTTAGCATATTGGCTAACATAAGTATTTAGTCTACTCCAAACTTTTTGACTAAGATTATTAGTATAGTTGTCTTGTATTAGCTTTAAAGTTTGATTTTTAGAATTTAACTCTAATTCTAGTGCCTTAGCTTTTTTTGTTGTTTTATTTAAGTCTTTATATAAGTTATAAATACTATCCATAGTAATTTTTATAGCCTTTATTTTATTGTCTTCAATAGTCCTAATATCTTTAGTCATATTAAACTCATTAAAAAGGATAGTGTTATCTACATAAACAAATGTTTCTGTTTTTTCTTCCTTAGAGTTTAAATAATAGAGTATTGCAACAACTAATAAGCTAAGTGTTATTAGCGAGTTTATAATTGTTAGTACTTTAAACGTATTCATTATTTTCTTTTAAAGGTTTTGTGTTCTTTATTATAACTTATTAGTATTGAGTCACTATACGCTTTTCTTATCGTTAATGCTTCTATAGTTTCTTTCTCTCGCTTTCTATATAGTTTACTATTAATTTTTAGCAATACTTTTTTTGTGCTGTTCTGTTTTCCTTTTACAAAGCCGTAATATTCTATTATAGGCCATGGAACATTTGCCTTTTTTGTTTTATTAATAGGCTGTCTTTTCTTAGAATTAGAGGCATTTACAATAGTTTTTTTATTTTTTGAAGCTTTAAAAGGATCTCTAGGTTCTAAACTTAGTTTAAATGTATCTTTATCTATATTATAATTTAAGTTTGGTTTTAAATGGTTACTATTAACTACTTGTTCTGTAACAAGAGTACTAGTCTTACCAAAGTATTTATAAATAACACTACCCCAAATTAAGAGTAGAAGAATAATTAATATGCTATTTATAGTTTTTTTATTCACTTTTATTGAATTTCAATAGTTCTAACAATGCTATATTCACTGCTATTAGTTGCTAAATCTGTAGCTTTTACACGCCAATAATAAGTTCCTATTGCAGTAAACTCAAATTGTGATGAGTTGTTTGTTGTGCTAGTAGAATATATGGTAGTGTTAAAATTTAAATCTGAAGCGATTTCAAAAGTGTTGGTTATTTGTGATTGAACGTTACCTGAGTCTGTACCATTAAGCCAGTTAAAAGTTACAGTACCTATAGTTGCTGTTTCAAAATCTAAAGGCGTTACTAATGTTGGTTGGTTAGGAGTTACTCGATCTATAAAGAAAGCGCGTTCTACAGTATTTGTTTGCGAAGTAGCGTTTACGGCTTTTACGCGCCATACATATTCTGCATCATCACTAAAAACTGTAGCATCTACAGTAATCGTGTTATTGGTTATTCCAGATTCTTGGAATACAGTTTGTAATCCACTGATGTTTTTAAGAATTTCTATAGTATAACTATTGGCCGATGGTAAATTGTCCCATGTAAAAATAAATGTATTAGTATTTGTATATAAATTAGCAGATGGTGTTTGTAAGACTACTGTTTGGGTCGTTAAATCTTCAGAAACTTCTACATCAAAACTTGCTGGAAAAGAATAAGCTGTTTGATAAGCAAAGTTCTCTCCTTTAACTCTCCATTGGTAGCTTCCTTCATTAAGTACATAGTTAAATGTTGTTGATGAAATTAAAGAGTCTAAGATTGTGGTTTGAGAATTTTCAAGTATTTGAATTCTATAATTATCTGCGCCATCAACAGCTTGCCATGAAAAACCAACAGTATTACCAACAATTACACTTCCGTTTAATGGATTTGTTATTTGTATTACATCATCTGTAATGTCTTCTTCTAAGACATCATCGCATGAAAATATTGCAAAAATGACAAGTAATAGTATTGCTGTTATTTTATTTCTTTCCTGCATAATTTTGTAGTATTAATTTTAAATACAATTTATTTGTATTGGTTCTATAATCTTTTTTAGAATATATTTTTACACTGGCTACTCTTGAATCTTTAAAATCTTTTTCAATGGTATAAAGTGCATTAATTAAATCGTTGTAACTGCCTTCTAATTCTATTTGGTTTGTATAGATTAAATATTTGTCGTCTTGAAATTCGTGAACATCTCCTATTTCAACAATATTAATATCTATGTTAGCTATGAAATTTAATAACTTTCGCTGAACATCTTCTGGATTATCTGTATGACCGCCAATAATGTTGTCTAATACACGAATGTCGTTTTTTATAGCATATAACTCACTATGTATATTTTCAGAATTTAACAACTTAGATTCTACATTTGCTAGTTCTTTTTTGGCCTCTATTACATGTTTAAATGTTTTTTTATAGGATGCCATTACCAAAAGCAAGAACAAGGCTAATGCAGCAATAAACTTTTGTTTGTATGTTAAATTGTTAAACATTAAAATTTAATATTTAATATAAATGTGTTATTATTTTTTTTCTCTTGTTTGTAATCTATAATTTCTATTTTCTTAACCCATTTAATTTTTCGTAACTTCTCTATCCAATTATTAAAGGCATTATCATTATTGGTTTCTCCATTTATAACAATTGTTTTGTTTGAATAGATAACCTTTTCATTGGTTCTAATTTTCTTGTCTATTGGTAAAAAATCTATAGTCTTTAAGGTTACTTCCAAAGGTGTAGAATTTCCTATATCTGCATAGTATTTTGTAACGTAACTTTTATTAAAAAGGCTACTAGATTGTAATATGGACTCTTTTAATTTAAGCTCTTCTTTTTGGTTATTTAACTGTTCTATTTTTTGGTTAGAAAACACATACAACGATTGCTTTTCGCCTAATTTGGTTAAGTAAGTGTCTAATAAATTATGACTAACAACAATAGATAGCAATAAAAGTACTATAGCTGCTGTCCCAAAGTTTTTAAGCCATACTTTGTATTTGTAATCTTCTTTATTTTTAGACAGAAAATCATTTTCAAAATTAATAGATTCTATAGGGAATTTAAAATCGAAAAAAGAGGCTATTAAAGGCAGTTCTTTTTGATTAAAAGCATCTTCGTTTATTTTATATGAAACTTCATTTTCAGTTTTAGAAAAATCTAAAATACTTTTATTTGATATATTTAAAACATGTTTAAAAGATGCAAGAGACTTCTCCTCTGTTAGAATTGGAAATACATTTGCTAAAACAAATGGGCCAAAAGATAAGTGTATTACTGTTAGGTTAAAATGTTCTAAATCTGTTATTAATTGATTGATATAATCTTTTCTTACAACAGAAACAAAGATGTCTTTATGCTGTGTGTACTCATAAAAATAAAAGTCTTCTAAATTAGCTTTGAATAGAATGTTAGATCTATAACCAGTTTCATAAACAACTTTCTTATTAACAACATCTGCGCTTTCAGTATATAATATTACAGGGTACTTTTTTTTATACTTCTCTTTAAAAAGGGACTCTAAGCTGTTTGATAAATAACGGTCTTCAATATCTAAAACACCATTATTGTATGTAACTATTAAAAGTTGAAATAGACTTACATTTTGGTCCACACAAATACCAAGTAAATAATACTTGTTTTTACTTTTAAATATGTTATTTACATTATTTAGCATTAGTAAGTTACTGTAGGTTTAATAAAAATATGTAGTTTGGATTTTTCTTTTCGCTTAGTTCTACTACTAAAAAACCATTTAATAACTGGTATTCTTGAGAAAAAAGGTGTTCCAGTACCTGAGTTTTCATTCTCTAATTCATCTAGTCCTCCTAATAAGACCATTTCATTATTTTTAACTCTTACAATAGATTCAAATTTTTGAGTTGATTTTCCAGGAGGCGCATTTTCTCCAGCTCTTCCTAAAAAGGCGCTTTTTTCTACAGAAATATTTAATGTTACATTTTCGTCTTTAGAAACGAAAGGTGTAATGTTAACACTTAAATTTGCTTCGGTACTTTTCCAAGTACCACTTTGTAAAATTTGATTATTATTACCTATAGGTTGTAAGCTATTATTTTGTTCAAAATAATAGCTGGTTTCTCCAATAGAAGAATTTGCTTCATGCCCGTTTAACGTTACTAATCTTGGTGTAGAAGATAATTTAATTAAAGAATTGTTTTCTAGTAGTTTTAAGTTTAGATAAAAGCTTTCTGCGACTTTACCTAAATTTACAATTCCTAAACCATTAAAGGCATCAATTAAACCATTAACAGAAGTTGCATTAAGCTCTGCTTCTGTTGTAGGAAATAGTACTCCAGAAGTGGTTCTTTGTTGATTGTCGATTCCTGCTTTTAAGCCCGTTTGTACCTCATAGGCTTTTTGGTATTGAACTATAATAACCTCAATTTGAATAACAGGAACAACGCGATCTATTTCTCTAAGGTATTCTTTAAATTCTAGAATATGATTTTTAGATCCTGCAACAACAAAACCATTTAACTCAATAAACTCTTTAACTTCTAAGTTTTCAATTACCGATTTTGGTAATGAAGCCTGAACAGATTCTATAGATCTATTTTCTAATTGTACTAACTCAGTAGTTCTTAAGCCTTCGGTTGTATGTTCTCCAATAAGATATAAACCTTCTTCTTTTTTATAAGTATATTTTTCTCCTTTAAAAAGGTGATTCAATAAATCGTCAAACGCAATACCATTAGCAACTAATGTTGTTTTAATGCCTTCTGGAGTATTATACATGAAATAATTTGTATTCAATTTTTCTGAAGCAGCATTAATCATATCTGAAGCATCTGCTTCGTATGCTTTAATATTTAAAAAGCCTTGATCATCTGTTTCAATAGAAAAACTTCCAGTAGTTCCTTTAGAATATTTTGATGTTTGCCCTCTATTTTTTCTACTAGATCCCGTTTTTGGTCTAGATGTTTTATCTGGTTTGGGAGCAGTATCTTTTTCTAAATAATAATTGTCATTTTCATCTTCGGTTAATACTAAACCATTAGATTTAGCCATCATTTCTATTACTTGTTTAAATGGCCTGTTTAAGATATAAGAAGACACCTTTTCTCCTTTAACTTCTGGCGATAATATTATGTTTTTTTGTGAAGCATCTGTAATTGCTTGCGCAACTCTTGGAAGAGAATCGTTTTTTAATTTAATAGATAAAAAATTGTTTTTATTATTATAGCTAACATCTATTTTTTTAAGAGGTTTAGGTTTTTCTACCTTTTCTATTTCCTTTTTTTGATTAAAAACAATAATACTATTTGTAACATCTGCTTCTAAATTATATTTCTTCACTAAAAACAGAAAAACATCTTTAACATTTATATCGAAAAAATTACTGCTAACTTGTTGATTTAATGTCGCATCTGCACTTACATTTAGTTTGTGTTCTTCTGCAATTGTAATTAAAAAATCGTAAAGTGTTAATCCAGACAAATCAATTCTTACAACATCATTTAAACCTGTTTTAGTTTTAGCTAAAGCTTCTAACTTACTCTCAAAAGCACTAGTGTTAGATGTTTGGGAATACCCAAAACTAAATACTAGTGTAAAAAGGAGTAGTAGTATTATTTTTTTATTCATAGTCTGTTAAGAATTAATAAGTATTGGGTAAATTTCATCTAAAGACGTTTCACCTTTAATTAATAAATTAAATGCTTTGTCAGATAATTTTTTACCTTCAATAAAATTAGATTGTTCTATAGTGTTGTTTTTAATTGATTCTATAACACTTTTATTTACAGGAAGTACTTCATAAATAGCTCTTCTTCCTTTATAACCTGTATAATAGCACTCTTCACAACCTGCTGCAACTTGATGTGTTTTTATGTTATGAGATGTCGTAAAAGATTGTGGTAAATCTTCATAATTAAAATTAGCTTCTGTTTTACAAGATTTACAAAGAGTTCTTACTAATCGTTGTGCTACAGATACATTTATTGTTTCAGCAATTAAAAAAGGAGGGACACCCATGTCTACTAATCTTGAGATTGTTCCTATTGCAGAATTGGTGTGTATTGTAGATAATACTAAATGGCCAGTTAACGATGCTCTTATAGCCATTTGGGCTGTTTCTGCATCTCTAATTTCACCTAACATAATAATATCTGGATCTTGCCTTAAGAAAGAGCGTAATGCGGCAGAAAAGGTTAAGCCAATACCTTCTTTTAATTGTACTTGATTTATCCCTTTTAACGTATATTCTATTGGATCTTCTACAGTAACAATATTTCGTTTAATATCGTTTAGATATTTTAAAGTACCGTATAAAGTTGTTGTTTTACCAGAACCAGTAGGCCCACTAATTAAAACAATACCATTTGTTTTTTTTACTGCTTCTAGATACAATATAGCATCTTCTTTTTCTAAACCAAGTTGATTAATGTCTAAGTGCGATGCATCTCGACCTAAAATTCTCATAACTACTTTTTCTCCATGATGAGTTGGTAAAATAGAAACTCTTATATCAAAATCATCATATTCTATTCTACCATCTTGAGGAAGTCTTTTTTCTGTAATATCTAGGTTGGATTTAATTTTTATTTGATTAATTAATTCTAAATAAGAATCTTTTTTTATATGGTTTTTTTCAATTAATTGCCCATCAATTCTCAATCTTACTCTAACGTCTTCTTCATAAATTTCTATATGTATGTCACTCGCGTTAATAGCTTTAGCTTCAAAAATTAAAGTTTCTAAAAAATCATTTTCATAAGAGACAGTTCGTGGCTTGTCGTTATGTTTTCTATAGTAAACAGAGAGTGCTTTTTTTATAACAGCCACTTCTATAGGTTCTAAATCTATAGTCTTATTAAATAGCAGTTTAAGTTCTTCTTTTATAGAGTTAAAGTCTTTCTCTTTTGTGTTATCAATGTAAAAACTCAATTGAGAATCACTTATTGTCTTTGGAATTATATTAAAGTGATTTGCTATATCACTACTAATAGATTGTTGTTGACTTACAGTTAACTCGATATGTTTTGTGTTAATATTATCCATTAAAAAGTATATTAATTTTAAAAACGTTTTTAATAATAATATTAATAGCTAAAAAACCAGCTAAAAAACCAGCTAAATATCCAGCTAACGGGATAGTTTTTACATCTTTAAATAGATTAATAACATTGTGTATAATTAGAGTTAATAGTAAACTAATAATAAAGAATAAAATAAATGACGTTGTTTTAAATAATGGTGTAATTGCGAAAAACAAGACAATATCTCCTATACCTATGGCATTGTCTATTGGGTTAGTTAACTGTTTAGATTTTATTGAAAAATAAAGCACTAGACTTATTATATTTATTGTTATAAATAACACATTATACAAGGTGTCATAAATAGTTAGATTTAAAGACAAGTAATTTAATACTAGTGCTATTATAAATACAATAACAGGAAGCGCTACATGGATGGAACGCGAAACAAAATCTTGATATGTAGTAATTAGTAGTATCAAGGTTAACAATATAGATAATAAAATAGGAGTCAAATTAGTCTTTTATAATTTCTTTAAGCGACCTATTTTGATCTATTTGCCAAGTATTATAAATACCATCGCCATCAAAATCTTGAAGTGAAGTGGCTGTGGCTTTATAAGTATTTAATGACGCTTCTATTATTTGAATCTTATAAACAGCAGGACCACCGTTGTCTATTGTTATATCATGTTCAAAACCAATATCTTCAAAGCTTGTAGAGTATTTAGAGTGTCTATAAAAATGGTTTTTTTCTAAACTATGAATCATACTCAACATATTTTGAGCTTCAATAGCTTTTGCACTAGTAACAACAGAGGTTTGATTTGGCAATACCAAATAAATTAAAATTCCAATAATACACAGCACAACTAATATTTCTTGAAGAGAATATGCCTTTAGTCGGTATCTTTTTTTATTTGAGATTTTCATAGCATTAGAATTAGTTAATTATAGCAATAACAGGCAAATATATTACTTTTGGTTGAACATTTTTAGTTTTGAATAACTTTACTTAAATCAAAAATTGGAGAATACATAGCAACCATAATAAACCCAACAATTGCGCCAATTAAAATGACCATTACAGGTTCTAAAATAGTGCCTATCATTTTTGTAGAGTGCTCAATATCATCATTATATTGATTAGACAGCCCATCATACATCTTGTCAAGTTCATTAATGTCTTCTCCTATAGATGTTAATGATATTATTTTAGAATTAAAAAAAGAGTGTTTACTTAAGCTATTAGCAAAAGTTTCGCCTTTTAACACATCTTTTCTAGATTCTGAAATAGCTTTTTTTAATGGGTAAAAAGAAATCATTTTCTCTGTTAACTCTAAAGCAGTTATTAAAGGTGTTCTAGCGGAGAGTAATAAACTTAATGATTGGCAAAAACGAGCTAAATAGATTTTTTTCATTAAAGCACCAAAAAAAGGTATTTTAAGTATTATAGTTGAAATAATACTTTTATATCTATCATTATTGTTTAATGTTTTATGCATAATAATAAAACTAAATATTAGGCCTAAGACAATTAAAAAAACACTATTAAAATGGTTGGATAATTTAACTACAAATTGTGTTATTTTAGGAAGTTCTTTTCCAAATTGTTGAAATACAGAAGAGAACATTGGGACTACAAAATTTAGCATAAAATAAAGCACTGCAAAAGTAAAGCACAAAACAAAAATGGGGTATGCTAAAACAGAAACAATTTGTCGTTTCATTCTTTTTTTTCTTGAAAAAAAGAGTTGCAGTTGATCAAATATTTCTGGTAAACGTCTTGTTTCTTCTCCAATCTTTATGCTGTAATATTCGTAAGGTGAAAAATAGGAGCTTGTTTTTAATGTTTCGAAAAGTGTTTTTCCTTTTACTACAGATTTATTAATACTGCCATATAAGTCACTTAAAAACTTAGATTTTTGTTGACTAGTTAAGATGTGTAATGCTTGATTGAAGTCTACACCAGATTTTATTAAAGTAGAAAACTCTCTATAAAACTCTTCCTTTTGCTTGTCTGAAAATCGATTAAAAAAACGTTTAGGTAAGAATCCATCTAAATCAATAGATTGTTTTTTCTTACCAGAAGGCTCTTTATATAAACTAGTATCAATCTTCATTAAAATACTTCTTATTAATTAAATTAGAAAGAGAGATGTTTGCATAATAGTTGGCATCTAAACTAACATTAAACAACTTTAGTTTTAATTTTAAAACGCTTGAGTTAGACTTTGTTTCTTCAAACGAATAACTAATTGTTTTTATTTTAAATGTATCTGTCTTTACTTTAGTAGTTCTAATAATATTATCATTCTTAAAATTATATTTTATAATATTATTGTTATAATAATGTAATTCTAAAAAAGTGTTTTCAAAAGTAGCATTTTCGGCAGTATTAAAATCATTTAATAGTGCAGAATTCATTAAGTTATACTCTAGCTCTTCTTCATTTTCTTGTTTTAAAATATGCAATTGTTTAGAGATTGTTGAAACAAGAGTATAGCTAACTACAACAATAATACTAGACAACACAATAGTAATTAAAGCTTCTATAAGAGTATACGCTTGTAATTTATAAGTCTTCATTATATGAAATTAAACTATTAAAAATCTTAGTTTTACTGCCAACAACCACTTTCCATTTTAATTGGGCAGTCTTTTCGTCCTTATTTAATATTACTGTCTTTTCTATTTTATAGCCTTTAAAAATATAACTATTGTCTTGATAATCTTTATTAAGGAATGCTTCATTTTTTAAATAGTTGACTTTGTGTATGGCTTCATAATAAGATGCAGAGCTATTTTGTTTAACAACGTTTACGTATATCATTAAAGCTACCAATGCGCAAATAGAAATAATTGCAATTGCAATTACAGACTCCATAATTGAAGATGCTTTAAGAGTTTTAAAACGTTTTAAGGACTTCATAATTAGCTTTATCAATATTAGTTTTAAACAATGGTAATTCTACAAAGCTTTTAGGTAAACTATCCCTATTTATGCTAGCGTTTAAAATAGTGTTCTCATAATTTGAAGATGCCGTTTTTAAAAAAAAACGATCACTATATATAGAACCTATTATAGTTCCTTTTAATTGTGTTTTTCCATAGCAATATACATTACCTATTATTTTAGAACCTTCGGCAATAGTTAAACTTCTTTTTAAGGAGCCTTTATAAGTATTTCCATTAATAACAATGCCACCAGCAATGATCGTGTTTTTTTTTATAGAAACATTAACCGAATCTATATCATTTTTTACATAAATACTAGAAGGGTAGGTTAGTGAAACGTCTTCTTCTATATCCACTTCTGTTTTTGCAATAATCTGTGCATTTCCATTAAACCCTTTTTTTACATATACTTTTGGAGCTACTATTAAAATATCGTTTATAGCTAATGAATTGTCTATAGTTATGCTTTTGTTTGACGTTAAAATTATGTTTCCTTTTAAAGTTGCCTTATCTAATTTTTTAAGCTCTTCAAAATTAATTACAATGGTTTTGTTACTAAAGCTATTTACAAAAACTGTAGTTTCGTTTTTTATAGTTTCTGTAGAATAATTATTAAGATTAATCAAAATCTCTTTATCAATTTTCGGTAATTTATCTTGAGATTTTAATTGTTTACCTTTAATCTTGACTTTGTTGCCAGAAACGCCATTAATATAGGCTTGTTCTATACGGGAATTAGGGACTTTAATATCTCCTAAAAATGTAATATCTCCAGATAATTTTAAAGGCTTATCATAGTCTGTTACATATAAAGCTATATTTTTTTCACTTTTCTTTCCTATTAAAGCCGTTTTGTAAACTGTATCATTTTTAAAAACACTTTTACAGCTTAAAATAGAGTAGAATCCCCAATTCTTTTTTTTTGCAAAAGAAAAGATATTATCATCAAAAATATCTAATACTGTTTCGCTATCATCTTTAATAGTTTCAATGTTATTTAAAAAATGAGTAAAGGCAGATTCGTTTCTAGAAATAAGTTCGTTTTGAATTTCGAAACGTGATTTCACTAAAATTTGATAATGACTAATTAAAACCAGACAACCACAAAAAATTGAAATTATAAGGCAAACAAAAATAGCATTAGTTAAAGACGAGGCTTTTATATATTTTGTTTTTAAAAAAAAATCAAGGTTAAACATTTAGGAGAAATAAAAACGTAAAGTACAAAAATAGTGCGTTTAGTAATTTATTTTATGACTTTTATAACGAATGTTTGTATGTAAAAAAAGCTAAAGAAATTTATATAAAGTCTATAACAATTTTACTAATACCTAATTTTACTCAAACTCTAAATCATAATAAGTCATCGCATCATCTAATAATTGTTGCATAGTTTCTTTTTCTTTTAAAACACGAATACTGTCCCAATCTAGATAATTAATACAATCTTTTAAAATGATATTTTGGTGGTTGCGAATACTTTCAATATTAAAATACAAGCGCCCAGTTCGTCTTACAAAGAAATCTGCTAGACTATTAGTCATTTCATGATGGATGCAATACCATAATTCGGCTCTAATTAAGCGTTCTTGAATTGAGCCATCAATAAAGAAGCTAGCTTTTTTAATAATATTATCTGCCTTTTTTCCGAAAGTGCTACATAAATGCCAAGCATAATAAGGCTCATTAGCTCCCATTTTAGATAGTTGTTTTTCTATTTTTTTTTGATAAATTTTAACTTCTTTTGAGGATTGCAATGAAGGATTAACTAATAGGATACTTTCGGTAGATGATTTTTTAAGTTGTTTTTTTCTTTTTTCGGGAACAGTTTTTAATACAGCATCAATAACACGATGCGCCATTTTACGATACCCAGTTAATTTTCCACCAGCAATTGAAATAAGGCCACTTTCTGAAATAAAAATTTCATCTTTTCTAGATAGTTCTGAAGGGTCTTTTTCTTCTTCATGAATTAATGGTCGTAATCCTGCCCAATTAGACTCTATATCTTTTATTGATAACTTAACATCTGGAAACGTATGATTTATTGCTTTTAATAAATAATTAGCATCAGCTTTTGTTGCAATTACGCGTTCTAAATCTCCTGAATAATTTGTATCTGTAGTACCTACATAAGTAGAGCGACCTCGTGGAATGGCAAAAATCATTCTGCCATCTTCTACATCAAAATAAACAGATTGTTTAATAGGTAGTTTTTTGTGTGGAAATACAATGTGAACACCTTTGGTTAAGTGTAAATATTTATTATTAATCGAATGGTCTTTTTTACGTAATAAATCTACCCATGGGCCAGCGGCAGAGACATAATTGCGAGCTGTAATATTTAGTCTTTTACCAGTATTGTGATCGATACAATTTAAACTTTCAATTTTAGAATTGCTATTATAGACAAAAGATTCCATTTCGCAGTAATTTATAATTGTAGCGCCAAATTCTGTTGCTTTTTTTAATATTTCAACTGTTAATCTAGCGTCATCAGTTCTATATTCAGCATAATAACCGCTACCTAAAACCATAGTATTATCTAAAAGAGGTTCTTTATCTAAAGTCTCTTGTTTGTTAAGCATTTTTCGGCTGTCATCTCCTCCAACATTTGCGAGCATATCGTATACTTTTAAGCCAATAGAGGTCATCATTTTACCATAAGTTCCTCCTTCTATAAGAGGTAATAACATTTTTTCTGGCACAACCAAATGCGGTGCCAATTTATGCACTATAGCGCGTTCTGTACCTGATTCTCTTACTAATCCAATTTCTAGTTGTTTTAAATAACGTAATCCACCATGAATTAGTTTTGTAGATTTATTACTAGTGCCAGAGGCAAAGTCGTTTTTTTCAACTAAACAAACACTTAATCCACGAGAAGATGCATCTAAAGCAATACCAGCTCCAGTAATACCTCCGCCAATTATAATTAAATCAAAAGTTTTGGAGATGAGTCTTTTAAGTTGTTTTTCACGATCTAAAACAGAAAACCGTATAGAAGTCGTTTTTGTTTTCTTTCTACTAAAACTTTTTGTTCTTTCTACTGCTTGTAGCCAACCTTTATATTTTTTCTTTCTAGTTTTGGGTTTCATTTTAGAAGTAAAAATAGTATCTACTTCTCTAATGGTTTCAAAATTGTTTTTATTCCAAATTCCTGCTTTAATTCCTGCTAAAAGAGCAACTCCAAAAGCAGTGACTTCAATCATTTTAGGTCTGTCTACAGTAATATTTAAAATGTCGCTTTGAAATTGCATCAAGTAATTATTTGAGCTAGCGCCACCATCAACTTTTAAAGTTTTTATTTCTTTACCACTATCTTTAATCATGGCATTAATAAGATCTTTGGTTTGGTATGCTAATGATTCAACAGTTGCTTTAATAATTTGATTTTTGTCTGTATCTAAAGTCATACCATAGATGCTACCTTTTGCTTTTTCATCCCAATATGGTGCGCCTAAACCAGCAAATGCAGGAACAACATAGATATCTTCTAACGCAGGAATGCTTTTACAAATAGCTTCAGTTTCAGAAGCTTTTTTAATAAGTTGCATTTTATCTCGTAACCATTGTATTGAAGCACCTGCAGCAAAAACACTACCTTCTAAAGCATATTTTATGGGTTCTGAGTCTAAACTACATGTTAAAGTTGTTAGTAATCCGTTTTTTGAGGTGATTTGTTTTTTCCCAATATTAAGTAGCATAAAACAGCCAGTACCATAAGTGTTTTTAGCAATTCCAGACTTAAAGCCTCCTTGGCCAAAAAGAGAGGCTTGTTGATCGCCCGCAACACCATAGATAGGAATGTGAGTTTGTTTAAAAGTAATAGTTCCAAAATCTGAAGACGATTGTTGAACTTTTGGTAATATAGATAGAGGAATATCTAAAGCTTCTAACAACGTTTTATCCCAACACAAATTTTTAATGTCGTACAGCATTGTTCTAGAAGCGTTGGTGTGATCGGTAACGTGTTTTTTTCCATTAGTAAATTTATAAATTAACCAACTATCAATAGTTCCAAAGCATAACTTACCAGCTTCAGCTTTTGCTCGAGCACCTTCTATGTTATCTAAAATCCATTTTAATTTTGTTGCCGAAAAGTAAGAGTCAACAATTAGTCCTGTATGTTCGCGAATATAATTTGTAAGCCCTTTTTCTTTTAAATCATCACAAATTGGTGTGGTTCGTTTATCTAGCCATACAATAGCGTTGTATATAGGTTCTCCAGTTTCTCTATCCCAAACAACAGTAGTTTCTCGTTGATTAGTTATCCCTATAGCTGTAATATCTTTAATATTTATTGCAGATTTTAAAACAGCTTGATTAAAAGTTTCTAATTGATCATTATAAATATCTAAAGGATTATGCTCTACCCAACCAGATTGAGGATAATGTTGAGTTAATTCTTTTTGTGCAAGGGCTTTTATTTGGCCTTTTTGATTAAAAATAATGGTTCTTGTACTGGTTGTACCTTGATCAAATGCTACTATATATATATCTTTCATTTTATTTTAAATGGATATGTAATTTAAATAATAAGTAGAGACATAAAACTAAATGAGGCAATAAAATTTAAAAATGACTTAATTAATGATATATGGTCTTTCTTGCTTTAATCTAAATTATTTAAAATATTGAATATTATTTGTTTGTGGTATAATTTATGTTCTAACTATGTAAAAAAGAGAGCTTTTTCTATGAATAATTCGAATACTAAAAAGAGTCAGTTTTTAATGATTTTTGGTATTTTGTCGAATAAAATTTACCGTTCATGGGTTTTTTTTAAAGAAAAAAGTGTTGAAAAGTTTTGCGGAGAAAGTTTTTTTTATACATTTACGCCCTGATTATGATACAAAATAATAAAACATTTGCCTCAATCTTATTTGTATTAATAAGTTTTGTATGCTCAGCACAAGATCCACCTACGCCTTCAGGTCCTCCTACACCACCGGGAACACCAATTGATGGCGGAATTGTCATGCTTATTATTTTGGGAGTTTTATATGGGGCTTATAAAATGTATCAAAAAAGAAAAAGAGTAGCTTAAGTATTTACTTGATTAAGTTTGCTAACATATTTACCTATTACATCAAATTCTAAATTTACAATTGTGTTTTTTGCAAAACTATTAAAGTTTGTATGCTCAAAAGTGTAAGGAATAATTGCGACACTAAACTCATTTCTTTTAGAATTAACAACGGTTAAGCTTACACCATTAACAGTAATAGATCCTTTTTCAATAGTAATATTATTTGAATCACTATTGTATGCAAAGGTGTATAGCCAACTACCAGCAGTTTCTTCAACCTTAAGGCAAATAGCGGTTTCATCTATATGACCTTGAACTAAATGTCCATCAAGCCTGTCTCCAAGTTTCATTGCACGTTCTAAATTAACAGAATCATTTATTTTAAGATTACCTATATTGGTTTTATTCAAGGTCTCTTTTATTGCAGTAACTACATATTGAGAGTCTTCAATTTTTACAACAGTTAAACAAACACCATTATGTGCGATACTTTGATCAATTTTTAATTCGTGAGTAATTGAACTTTCAATCGTTATATGGATGTTTTCTGACTCTTTTTTTAAATCTTTAACTATACCTATTGTTTCAATAATTCCAGTAAACATACTTTAAAGTGTATTATTTCGTTAAATTTGTGGACGTAAAATTACGAACAATAGTTATCATTTTTAATGAGTAGAGTAGAAAATATAAAAGTTGGAATTTCTATAGGAGATTTAAACGGAATAGGATCAGAAGTCGTATTAAAAATTTTTGAAGACCAAAGAATGCTAGAGTTTTGTACTCCAGTAATATTTGCTTCAATGAAAACAATGACTTTTGTTAAAAACCATTTTAAACTAAACATGAGTTTAAATGGTATACAAAATATAAATCAAGCTACAGATAAGAAGGTAAATATATTAAATTGTTGGAAGGAAGATGTATTTATCAATTTTGGAAAAGAAGACTCTAAAATAGGAGAGTACGCAATAAAATCTTTAACAAGAGCTACAAAAGCATTAAAAGAAAAACAAATAGACGTATTGTTAACAGCTCCAATTAATAAGAGTAATATTCAATCTGAAGCATTTAAATTTCCTGGCCATACAGATTATTTGGCTCAAGAGTTGGAAGGTGAAAGTTTGATGTTTATGGTAACAAATACTTTAAGAGTAGGTTTGTTAACAGATCATGTTCCTGTGAAAGACGTTTCTAGTCATATTTCTTCAGATTTAATAAATAAGAAAATTGAAACAGTATATAATTCATTAAAAAAGGATTTTAGAATTAATAAACCAAAAATAGCAGTCTTAGGTATTAATCCACATACTGGAGATAATGGAGTTATTGGTACAGAAGACGATACCGTTATGAGACCAACCCTTAAAAAAATTAAGGAAAGTGGTAAACTCGTTTTTGGGCCTTACGCAGCAGACAGTTTTTTTGGATCTAACAATTATAAAAGCTTTGATGCAATTATTGCCTCTTACCATGATCAAGGTTTAATACCATTTAAAACATTGTCTTTTGGTCAAGGTGTTAATTATACGGCTGGCTTAGATAGAATTAGAACGTCTCCAGATCATGGTACTGCATACGAAATAGCTGGTAAAGGAATTGCAGATCTTGGCTCTTTTAAAGAAGCGTTATTTACGGCTGTTACTATTTTTAGAAATAGAGAAGAGTATGAAGAGTTAAATAAAAACCCTTTAGCTATTAGTAAAAGAAAACGTTTTGACGATAGAAAGTAAATTTAAAAAAGAAGTAAACAAAAAAATGTTGATAAGTCTGCCAGATTAATAAAAATTTGTATATTTGCAGGCTCAAAATAGATGTGATAATGAAGCCATTGAAAGAGTTTACAATTCCATTTGTAGGTTTAAAAGTAGGAAAACATCATTTTGATTACGAAATTGATAATAAGTTCTTTGAATATTTTGAGTATGAAGACTTTAATAGTAGTAATTTAAAAGTTGATGTAGAATTAGAAAAAAAAGCAACACTTTTAGAACTACATTTTGAAGTCTCTGGAACAGTTAATGTTAACTGTGATGTTACTAATGAGCCATATAATCAACCAATTGAAAACGAATTTGATTTGGTCGTGAAATTTGGCGAAGAATTTAATGATGAAAACATAGATATATTAATTATACCTCATGGTGAGTACGAGATTAATATACAACAATATGTTTATGAATTAATTGTATTAGCAATGCCAACTAAACGCATTCATCCAGGTGTTGAAGACGGAACATTAGATTCAGAAATACTTAAAAAATTAGAAGAATTAAGTCCTAAAATTAAGGATATAAAGGAAGACCAAGAGGAAATAGATCCTCGATGGAATACATTAAAGAAACTATTAACGGATAAATAAAAAAATAAAATGGCACATCCTAAAAGAAAAATCTCTAAAACAAGAAGAGATAAGAGAAGAACTCATTATAAAGCAACTGCGCCACAAGTTGCAACTTGTCCAACAACGGGTGAGCCTCATTTATATCATAGAGCTCATTGGTTTGAAGGAAAACTTTATTACAGAGGTCAAGTTTTAATTGACAATGCTGTAGCAGAAGAAAATATTGCATAATTTGCTATGCATGCATATAGAAAACGCTCACTTGTGGGCGTTTTTTTTGTTATAAATTTTTCTATGCGTTAAAAAGAACTTAATTTGCGCAATATTGACGAAAAATGATTAAATTCATCAGAATTTTGCCGTTTTTGCACAATTTTGGGTCGTTTTTGGTCGAATTAACTTAAAAAGTATGAGTAAAATCTCAGCAGCAATCACAGCTGTAGGTGCTTATGTGCCAGAATATGTATTAACCAACAAGATACTTGAAACTATGGTTGATACAAACGATGAATGGATTACCACACGAACTGGTATCAAAGAACGTCGCATTCTTAAAGGAGAAGGCAAAGGGACATCTTATATGGCCATTAAAGCTGCCCAAGACCTTATTAATAAAAAAGGAATTAACCCTGAAGATATAGAACTAGTTATAGTTGCTACAGCCACTCCTGATATGCAAGCAGCTTCTACAGCAGCATATACAGCAACTCAAATAGGAGCTACTAATGCTTTTTCTTTTGATTTAGAAGCAGCATGTTCAAGTTTCTTATTTGGTATGTCTACAGCTGCAAAGTATATTGAATCTGGTCGTTACAAAAACGTTTTATTAATAGGAGCAGACAAAAACTCTTCAATGATTAATTATGAAGATAGAGCAACATGCATCATCTTTGGAGATGGAGCTGGAGCTGTGTTATTTGAGCCTAATGAAGATGGTTTAGGGCTTCAAGATGAATATTTAAGAAGTAATGGAGCGGGTAGAGAATTTTTACAAGTTAAATCAAGTGGTTCTTCATACCCTGTAACAGCAGAAAGTATAGAAAGAAAAGAGAATTTTGTTTTTCAAGACGGAAAAACAGTATTCAAAAACGCTGTATTTAATATGGCAGATGTTGCTGTTAAAATATTAGAACGTAATAATTTATCGAAAGATGATATTGCATGGTTAGCTGCACATCAAGCTAATAAGCGTATTATTGATGCTACTGCAAACCGTATAGAATTAGATGAAAATAAAGTAATGATGAATATAGAGAAGTATGGTAATACGACTTCTGCTACTCTACCGTTATTACTTAATGACTATGAATCACAACTTAAAAAAGGTGATAATATAATTTTTGCTGCCTTTGGAGGTGGCTTCACATGGGGATCTATTTATTTAAAATGGGCCTATAACTCATAATAAACTAACTAAAAAACTTAATAACTGTAATTATGGATTTAAAAGACATTCAAAACTTAATCAAATTTGTAGCCAAATCAGGAGCAAGTGAGGTTAAATTAGAAACAGATGATGTTAAGATAACAATAAAAACAGGATCGGAAGAGACTACAATTGTTCAGCAAATGCCTATGGCACAAATGCCACAAATGCAAATGCAAGCACCTGCAGCAGCAACTCCGGCACCAGCGGCTGCAGCTCCAGCACCAGCGGCTGAGAATGACGATTCTAAATATATAACTGTAAAATCACCAATTATTGGTACTTTTTATAGAAAACCATCTCCAGACAAACCTTTATTTGTTGAGGTTGGGCAAAATATTGCAGAAGGAGATGTGCTTTGTATAATTGAAGCAATGAAATTATTTAATGAGATTGAATCTGAAGTGTCAGGAAAAGTTGTTAAAATTTTAGTAGATGATGCTTCTCCTGTAGAGTTTGATCAACCATTATTTTTAGTGGATCCGTCTTAATATAAATCACAATTTTTAATTCCAAATTCTAATAGAATATCTTTTGGAGTTTGTTTTTTGAATATTGAAAATTTGAAGAATTTATGTTTAAAAAAATACTAATTGCAAATAGAGGAGAGATAGCACTTCGTGTTATTCGTACTTGTAAAGAAATGGGTATTAAAACAGTAGCTGTATATTCTACTGCTGATGCCGAAAGTCTTCACGTTAAATTTGCAGACGAAGCGGTTTGTATTGGTCCAGCACCAAGTAGCGAATCTTATTTAAAAATGTCCAACATTATTGCAGCAGCAGAAATTACAAACGCAGATGCAATACATCCAGGTTATGGGTTTTTATCTGAAAACGCTAAGTTTTCAAAAATCTGTGCTGAACATGAAATCAAATTCATTGGGGCTTCGCCAGAAATGATTGATAGAATGGGAGATAAAGCTAATGCAAAATCAACAATGATAGCTGCAGGAGTACCTTGTGTTCCAGGAAGCGAAGGTGTTATTGAAACCTTTGAAGATTGTATAGAAGTAGCAAAGGAAACCGGTTATCCAGTAATGCTTAAAGCATCTGCTGGTGGTGGTGGAAAAGGAATGCGTGCTGTATGGAAGCCTGAAGATTTACAAGAAGCATGGGAATCTGCAAGACAAGAATCTAAAGCTGCTTTTGGAAATGATGATATGTACATGGAAAAACTTATTGAAGAACCACGTCATATTGAAATTCAAATTGTTGGGGACTCTAATGGGAAAGCATGTCACCTTTCTGAAAGAGATTGTTCTGTACAAAGACGTCACCAAAAATTAACAGAAGAAGTGCCATCTCCATTTATGACAACAGCTTTACGTAAGAAAATGGGTGAAGCAGCAGTGAAAGCCTCTGAATATATAAAGTATGAAGGCGCTGGGACAGTAGAATTTTTAGTAGACAAGCATAGAAATTTCTACTTTATGGAAATGAATACACGTATTCAAGTTGAACACCCAATAACTGAACAGGTAATTGATTTCGATTTAATTCGTGAGCAGATTCTAGTGGCAGCAGGTGTACCTATTTCAGGTAAAAATTATACACCTAAGTTGCATTCTATAGAGTGTAGAATTAATGCTGAAGATCCTTTTAATGATTTTAGACCATCACCAGGAAGAATTACAACATTACATGCGCCAGGTGGTCATGGCGTGCGTTTAGATACGCATGTATATGCAGGATATTCAATTCCGCCAAATTATGATTCTATGATCGCTAAGTTAATTACTACAGCTCAAACTAGAGAAGAAGCCATTAATAAAATGAAACGTGCTTTAGATGAGTTTGTAATAGAAGGTATAAAAACAACAATACCTTTCCATAGACAATTAATGGATCACCCAGATTATTTATCAGGAAATTACACCACTAAATTTATGGAAGATTTTGTGATGGAAAAAGAAATTGAAGAATAAAAAAAAAGCGACTTATTTTAAGTCGCTTTTTTGTTTTATAACTTAAATGATTCTTCTATTACAGTAATAATTTGAGGGACTTCATCTATTTTAAAATTAAGTTTAAAATTAAAGCTATCATCATCATTTTTATTAATTTCTAATTGGCCCTTAGACACCTTATAGTAACCGGTTTGGCCTCTACAAAAACATAACCTTGCAAATAAAACTTTTGCACTGTTTAAATTAGTATCATTAAGTTTAATGTTTTCAATTTTTTGTGGTAGTTCAACATAAATTAATTCACTATAATTACCATCTTGCGTATTTGGAATTTCGTTTCTTTTATATTCAAACTTTAAAACATTAGTTTTTCCATCCAATAAAATAGGATACAGAGAACCTATATCATCTTTTTCTACTTGTAATGATTTGTTTTTTAATACTTCAAAGGTACAAATACCGTCTTTTGGGCAATTAACCATAACAGATTTTGAGTTAGTTTTTAAATCTTTTTTTTTACTGGCTTTACATGATACATTTGTAGCTATAAAAGCTAATAATACACTAAATAAATATATGTGTTTCATATTGAATAATATACTTTGAGAATTTTAACTACCAAACCTTGTAGGTTTAATAATATCAATTTATCTTTAGTTCTTAAAATAAAAAATTTTTATCATGAAAAAAAAATACTTTAAAAGTTTTTTCTTGTTTTTTGTAGTTATGTTTTCTTTAAGCTTATATGCTCAAAAACAATCTGCAATTTGGTCTCAAGTAAGCGCTAACAAAATAAGTGCTAACGATGTTCAATTTTACAAGGAAATTCCTCAAAAATCTACATTTTTTAATGTTAATGTAGAACAATTATCGAATATTTTAGTTAATGCACCTAAAAGAGATGCATTTGCTAAAGTTTCAAATTTAACGGCTTTGTTTCCAAATGCTGATGGTAAGTTAGAATCTTTTAGAATCAGTGAAGTATCAGTTATGGAGCCTAGTTTAGAAGCTCAATTTCCTGAAATCAAGTCATATGTTGGTGTTGGTATAGAAAATCCTTCAGCAATGCTTCGTTTAACTATTTCTCCTGAAAAAGGTTTAAGCGGTATGATTTTATCTGAAAAGAAAACAGTTTTTATAGAACCGTATTCAAATGATTTAAAAACATATATTTCGTTTATAAATTCTGAAGGAGATAATAATACAGAAAACTTTGTATGTGAAACAGAGTCGGTTCTTGAAAAGAGCGGTGTATCTGATGAAGAATATAGAGCGTTAAGAAACGCTGATGATGGACAATTACGTACTTACAGACTAGCTCTTGCTTGTACTGGTGAGTATGCTGCATTCCATGGAGGAACAACAGCAGCAGTAATGGCAGCTATGAATGTTACTATAAATCGTAATAATGGTATATATGAAAGAGATTTAGGATTAACCATGATTATGGTAGATAACACATCTATTATATTTTTAAATGGAGCTACAGATCCATATACTAATAATAATGGAGGTACAATGTTAGGAGAAAACCAGACAGTATGTGATACTAATATAGGTACTGCTAACTACGATATAGGTCACGTTTTTAGTACTGGCGGCGGTGGTGTTGCGTATTTGAATTCACCATGTACAAATATTAAAGCTGGTGGAGTAACCGGTTTGGGAGCTCCAATAGGAGATGCTTTCGATGTTGATTTTGTAGCTCATGAATTAGGTCATCAATTTGGTGGAAATCATACACAAAATAATAATTGTCAAAGATCAGCTGTGTCTGTTGAGCCAGGAAGTGCATCATCTATAATGGGTTATGCAGGTATTTGTGCTCCAAACGTACAAAACAATAGTGATGATTATTTTCATGGTGAAAATATTAAAGAAATGTGGTTAAATATATCTGTTGGAAACAGTAGTAGTTGTCCTGTGTTATCTGCAAGTGGAAATACAGCACCAACTGCTAGTGCAGGAGCGGATTATTCTATTCCTCCATCTACGGCATTTAAACTTACTGGTGTTGGAACAGATGCAGATGCAGGAAATTCATTAACGTATTCTTGGGAGCAAAATGATACTACTCCAGCTCCAATGCCACCTCAAGCTACTAATACTGGAGGGCCAACTTTTAGATCATTAGATCCTAAAACAGTTCCAGAAAGATACTTTCCTGATTTTGCTACTGTGTTAGGAGGTTCTTTAGCATCAACTTGGGAAGTTGTTCCATCTGTTGCAAGAACAATGAGCTTCTTATTTACAGTTAGAGATAATGCTCCTGTAGCAGGAAATACGCAATCAGATGAAATGGTAGTTACTGTAGAAAACGTTGCTCCTTTTACAGTAGTTACACCAACAAGTTGGGGACCAGGAAGTACACAAACAGTTATATGGACTGTTGGTCAAACAGATAATGTTACAATAAATTGTCAAACAGTTAATATCTTATTTTCTGCAGATGGAGGAAATAACTTTGATACAACATTAGCAACTGGAGTTCCTAATAATGGAACTGCTTCAATTACAGTTCCTAGTATTCCTCTAAATAATAGTTCAAGAATTTTAGTAGAAGCTGCTGATAATATATTTTATGCTATTACTGATGTTTTTCCACTTTCAGATACAACTACTCCAGATTTTAATATAATTAGTAATACAGGAGCTCAATCTGCATGTAATATAGATGCTGTGAGTTACGATTTTAATTATATAACATCAAATGGTTTTTCTGAAACGACAACATTAACAGCGGCAGGTCAACCTGCAGGATCAACAGTTACATTTACTCCTTCAACTTTAAGTACAGATGGAGCATTTACTATGGATGTTACAGGACTTACTGGAGCTACACCAGGAGATTATACAATTACAGTTACTGCAACTTCACCATCTGTAGTAAAGACAGAAACAGTAATGTTAACGCTTACTAATGGTGTTTGTGCATCTTCTGCTTCTAACGCTGATGATGATAGAATTACTAGAGTTATATTTAATACTATTAATAATGTTACTTTAGCGGCAAGTGCAGATGATCCTTATCAAGATTTTACGGCTATTTCTACTGATGTTGAAAGAGGTTCGTCTCATGATATGACAGTACATGTAAATTCTAATGGTGATTTTCCATATGTTATAAGTGCTTGGATTGATTGGGATCAAAGCTGTACTTTTGATGCAGATGAAAAATATAATTTAGGAACGGCAATAAATGTTGTTGATGTTGCAACTAGTGACTCTCCTTATACTATAATGGTACCTACTGATGCAGTTCTAGGATCGACTACTATGAGAATCATGATGAAAAATGAACAAATAGCTAACGTAGATAGTCTTACGCCATGCGAGACTGCTTTTTGGGGACAAGTAGAGGATTACTCTGTAAATGTTTTAGAGGCTTTAAGTGTTAATGAATTTGAACTTAATAATTTAAGTATATATCCAAATCCTAATAACGGAGCGTTTAATGTTAAGTTTAATACTACTTCAAGTAATATAGATGTTGCAGTATTTGATATTAGAGGTCGTTCTATTATTAAAAACTCATATAGTAATACTTCTGGAGAGTTTAACAAAGCAATTAACCTTGGTAATGTTGAATCTGGAATGTATTTATTAAATATTAATGATGGTTCTAAAACAATTACTAAGAAAATTATAGTAGAATAACTTTTTAACTTTATTATTATAAAAACACCACATTTACTGTGGTGTTTTTTTTTATTCTTTAGTTTTGTTTATTAAAATCTTATAAATGAAACACACATATCTTTGTATAGTATTTATTATGTTTTCAAGTACTATTTTTTCTCAAGTTCCAGAAATGTTTAATTACCAGGCTATTATTAAAAATTCGTCTAATGTATTAATACAAAATGAAACCATTAGTATACGAATTAGTATTTTACAAGGATCTGAGACAGGAACAGTTGTATATTCTGAAACCCATTCAATAACAACAGATGATAATGGTTTGTTTAGTTTAAATATTGGAGCTGGATCAACTACAGATGTTTTTTCAGCTATAGATTGGGGAAGTAATTCTTTTTATATTAAATCTGAAATAGATACCATGGGAGGAACAAATTATACCATTTTTGGAGCTAATAAATTATTAAGCGTGCCATATGCATTATATGCTAAAAGCACATCTGCTTTAGATGCAAATATTAATGGTGTAACAGATATACAAATCCCAATTAATAATGTTATTTCTTCTAGCTCTTTTGTTATGTTAGATAGTGATATTAATACTCTATATGGATATAGTGGTAATACAGGAACTTGGTCTACACAAATAGTGACAGAATTTTTCTCTTCGTCAACAATACAAGCTTCAAAAGGGAATTTTATTATGTTAGATAGCGATGCAAATACATTATATGCTTTTAATGGAAATACAGGATCTTGGTCATCTCAAATAACTTCAGAGTTCTTTTCTGCCTCTACAATACAAACATCAAATGGAAACTTTATTATGTTTGATAGCGATCTTAATAGTCTTTATTCCTATAATGGAAATACTGGTGTTTGGTCTACACAAACTACCTCAGAGTTTTTTTCTACTTCTACAATACAAACATCAAATAATAATTATTTAGCATTCGATAGTGACACAAATACACTTTATGCATATAGTAATAGTACAGGGAATTGGTCGTCACAAATAACGTCAGAATTTTTCTCTACATCAACAATACAGAGCTCTAATGGAAACTTTATTATGTTTGATAGTGATGTAAATACATTATATGCTTTTAGTGGTCAATCTGGTACATGGTCATCACAAATAACGTCAGAATTTTTCTCTACATCGACTATAAACGTATCAGGTAATTAATTATAATTTTACAAAAAAGACAACGAGAGCAATAGCCTTTCAGGTTATCTTAAGCCATAACCTTTTGCTGCCCACCATGAATGAATTTCTATTTCTAATCTTCCAGCTTTAACCATAGGATCAGAATTAGCTAAACTATCTGCCATTTTTAATGTAGGGACGTTGTAAATAGTTATGCCTCGTATAGCTCCATCATCACCAAATGGACCTGAAATATCTGCATAACCTAAATCGTACATCTTTCCCAAATGTGCTAAATGTTCTTTTTGTAATTTTTCAGTTTCTTCTTTGTTTTGGCTTGTATTGGCTCCAGATTTTAGGAAGGCAATAAAATATTTTTGCATAATTACCGTATCTTTTGTTTTCTCGTCAACATAATCAAAAACTTCAAAATGATTAGTTTTTAAGTCTTCAAGTGTTTTTTTTGAGCTTTGTTGATTTACAATACCTTCTTCAACAAGAACTTCTTTGGTTTCAGTTTTGCATGCAGAAAGTATAATCAATAAAAATAAAAGTGTTTTTTTCATAATTTAAAAGAATTATTTACCATTTATTATATGGTGTTTTACTTAATTGTGAATTATAATATTTATTATCTCCAGTAACTTCTTTCCCTAGCCAATTAGGTTTTGAGAAACTTTCATTTTCTGAAGTTAGTTCTACTTCGGCTATAACTAAACCTTTATTGTCTCCATAAAACTCATCGATTTCAAAAGTGTGATTGCCTACTTTAACTTCATAACGTACTTTGTCTATCATTCCTTTTTTGCAAAGTTTTAAAAGTGCTTCTGTTTCAGTTTTAGAAATTTCTTTTTCCCATTCAAAACGGGATAAACCATTTTTAGAGGAAATGCCTTTAATAGTTATATAGCCTATATTTCCTTTAAGCCTAATACGAACGGTTCGTTTTTTATCTGTGCTTAAAAAACCTTGAATTATTCGTGTATTTTTAAACGCCTCAGATTTAAAGTCATTAGAATCTACTAAGAATTTGCGCTCGATTTCAATCATAAATTATGTGTCATAGTGTTCAATATGCCTTTTAGTTTAACCGTAAAACTTTTATAATAAAGACATATAATGTCTAAATTTACAGCATGCAAAACGATTTACCAACAAGAAAGATTATTCATGTAGATATGGACGCTTTTTATGCTTCTGTTGAACAAATGGACAATCCAGAACTTAAAGGTAAACCTTTAGCTGTTGGCGGTAGTGGAACAAGAGGAGTTGTTAGTGCAGCTAGTTATGAAGCACGTAAGTTTGGTGTAAGAAGTGCTATGAGTGGAGTTAAAGCAAGACGTTTGTGTCCAGAGTTACTATTCGTACGTCCAAGGTTTGAGCGTTATAATGAAATTTCGAAGAAGGTTAGAGCTATTTTTCATGATTACACCGATTTAGTCGAACCATTATCATTAGACGAGGCATATTTGGATGTAACAGAAAATAAGAAAGGAAACCCTAGTGCTTCGCTTATAGCTGAAGAAATTAGAGCACGCATTTTTAATGAAGTAGGATTGACGGCATCTGCGGGTATTTCAATAAATAAATTTATAGCTAAAGTAGCCAGCGATTATAATAAACCAAATGGTCAAAAAACAGTAAATCCAGAAGAGGTTTTAGAGTTTTTAGAACAATTAGATATTAGAAAATTTTATGGTATTGGCAAAGTCACAGCCGAAAAAATGTATCAAAAAGGTATTTTTACTGGTATTGATTTAAAGTCAAAAACATTAGAATTCCTAGAAGGAAACTTTGGAAAATCTGGTAAGTACTATTATTATATTGTTAGAGGCATACAAAATAGCGAAGTAAAACCAAATCGTGTAAGAAAAAGTTTAGCAGCAGAACGCACGTTTAATGAAAACTTGTCATCAGAGATTTTTATGCTTGAAAAATTACGGCATATTGCAGACGAAGTTTCTCGTAGATTAGCTAAGAGCAAAGTAGCAGGTAAAACAGTAACGCTTAAAATAAAATATAGTGATTTCACATTACAGACAAGAAGTAAAACTTTACCTTATTTTATAAGTGATAAGGATATTATTTTAGAAACAGCTAAAGATTTATTGTATCAAGAAAAGCTAAATAATTCTGTACGATTATTGGGTATTTCTTTATCTAATTTAAATACTGAAAAAACGACTAAAAAGGTCGATAAAAAAAGTATAAGCGTACAATTACAATTTAAATTTTAATAAAAAAGCCAGCTATTTAAATAGCAGACTTTTTTATTATTTTCTATTTATATCTCAGTAACTCGTAATGTATTAACCATTCCTTTTTCTTGAATAGGCATTGCAGCAAGACTTACTAGCATATCTCCTTTTTCTAGATAACCCATTTCTTGAGCCATTTTATTAACGTCTTCTATAGTTTCATCTGTACTTACAAATTTGTCGTAAAAGAATGCTTTAACTCCCCAAAGTAAGTTTAGTTGTGTTAGAATTCGTTTATTAGATGTAAATACTAATATATGAGCGCTTGGTCTCCATGCAGAAATTTGAAATGCTGTATAACCACTATTTGTTAGTGTTGAAATTCCTTTAGCATCAATTTCGTTCGCCATATGTGCAGCGTGATAACAAATCGATTTTGTAATGTAGCGTTTAGTACGTATATGTGGTGGAGCTTCCGGGACATGAATTAGGTCACTATCTTCAACACTACGAATAATGTTTGCCATTTGCTTAATAACCTGTACGGGATATTTACCTACACTAGTTTCTCCAGATAACATTACTGCATCTGCACCATCCATTACAGAATTGGCAACATCATTAACTTCTGCTCGAGTAGGTGTAAGACTATCAATCATAGTTTCCATCATTTGTGTAGCAATAATTACTGGAATTCTTGCACGTTTGGCGCGTAATACTAATTGCTTTTGTACTAATGGAACTTCTTCAGCTGGTATTTCTACCCCTAAGTCACCTCTTGCTACCATTAAACCATCACAGTATGCAACAATCTTATCGATATTAGCAACGCCTTCAGGTTTTTCAATTTTAGCAATAATTGGAATTTTGTGATCACTATATTCTTTAATAAGTTCTTGAAGTACCATTAAATCTTCAGCGTGACGTACAAAAGATAATGCTAACCAATCGACTTTTAATTCACAAGCAAATTTAGCATCTTCAATATCTTTTTCTGTTAAAGCTGGCTGAGAAATATTTGTATTTGGAAGATTTACCCCTTTTTTAGATTTTAAAGGTCCGCCTTGAATAACTTTTGCTTTTACTTCACTTTTCTTATCTGTAGAAATAACCTCAAATATTAATTTTCCATCATCTAAAAGAATGCGTTCTCCTTTTTTTGCATCTTGAGGAAAATTATCATAGGTCATATAGACGCGTTTTTTTGTGCCTTCAAAACGTTCTCCAGTTGCAAAAATAATTTCATCTCCTGGGTTTACAATAACTTCCCCTTTCATAACACCTACACGTAGTTTAGGTCCTTGTAAATCGGCAAGAATTGAAGCATTATAACCAAATTCGTCATTAAGTTCACGAATCATTTGTACACGCTCTTTTACATCTTCGTATTCTGCATGAGAAAAATTAATTCTAAATACATTAGCACCTTCGTCAAGCATGCCTTTAAGCACTTCTTTGCTACTAGTTGCAGGACCTAAGGTCGCTACAATTTTGGTTTTTTTTCTTTTTAACATTAGTTAAATATTAATTGGTCTTTAGATTTTAGTTCATTTGTTGCAATACTATATGCCGTAATGACTTGATCTATGTTTAGTATTTTGTTTAAAATGAGCTTTTCTTTTTTTTTATTAAGCGCATTATTAATTTTAAGTAGATAATTAGCTTTACTATACTCAGGAACTAAATGATGAATTTTAGTTATCGTTTCATTAAAACTAAAAAGAGAATCTAAACTGTTTTCGTTTATCTGGTTAGATAATACTTTGCAAGTATTAGATACTAAATTCCATGTTTTAAACTGTGCGCTATCTTCCCATTCAAATAAAGAAAAAGTTGTTTTTCGATTGTTGTTATCGATATCACTGTCTTGCCTAGAAAGTTTAATATCTAAAACTTTATTAAGTAAAAAAGCTAAGCGATAATCTTCAATAGTGCAATGAATTCCAATAAGCGAGAAGTCTTCTTCTTCAAAAAAATCATCTAAAACGAGTTTTTTAATTGCCATGTTCACAACAGAATTAATTGTAAATATAGTATTTAATATGGACGAAAACAGCTAATTTGGGGTAATCTTAAGAATAAATTAATACGAAATCGTTATAGTTAGAAAAGGTTTTCTTTAGAAAACGAAAACGAAAATTCAAGCTTATAAAAAAGCTTTAGATATTTGATTTTGAAAAACGAAAAAAGCGCGCTTAGATGCTTTTTCTTCTGCTTTCTTTTTTGAAGTTGCTCTTCCTTTAGCTACAATTTTTTGATCTATTGAAAGTTTAACTGAAAAATGACGAATATTATCATTACCAGTATCTTCATAAACATTATAGTCGAAAGTTTTCTTTTCTTTTTGGCACCATTCTATTAGCAAGCTTTTATAACTTATAACTTTACCTTCTAATTGAGCGATATCTACAAAAGGAATAATAACCCGCTTGTAAATGAATTTTTCACAGGCTTTATAACCTCCATCTAAATAAATAGCACCAACTAAAGATTCAAATAAATTACCATGAATATTATCTCCAAATTGACCTTTAGGTATTTTACTTTCTACTAATTTAATTAATTGAAGATCTTTTCCTAGTTCATTTAAATGCTCTCTACTTACCACTTTAGAACGCATTTTAGTTAAGTAACCTTCATCACCACTAGGGACTTCTTCGTACAAATGATGAGCAATTACAGCACTTAACATAGCATCACCTAAAAACTCTAAACGTTCATAATTAACAACATGACCATTACTGTTTTTAATGTTCATTGAACGATGTGTGAAAGCAGTTTTAAAATGCTTAACTGTTTTAGGTTTATAGCCTATTATTTCTGAAATGGTAGTAAAAAAAACCCCGTTTTCTTTTTTACGGGAGTTGAATATGTTTCGAATGCGTTTCATTCGAGGTTTAGTCTAATTTTTTAAATAATACACAAGCATTATGTCCACCAAAGCCAAAAGTATTACTCATTGCGACTTTTATATCGCGTTTTTGAGGCGTGTTTAGTGTTAAGTTTAAATTAGGATCTATATTCTCATCAATATTTTCATGATTAATTGTAGGTGGAATCATACCGTGTTCCATTGCTAAAATAGAGGCAATAGATTCAATTGCTCCAGCAGCACCTAACAAGTGACCAGTCATTGATTTAGTAGAATTTATATTGATGTTTTTTGCGTGATCTCCAAAAACTTCTGTTATAGCTTTTAACTCAGCAACATCGCCTAAAGGCGTTGATGTACCGTGTGTGTTAATATGATCTACATCTTCAGGTTTTAATCCAGCATTTTCTAAACAGTTTTTCATTACTGCTATAACACCTATTCCTTCTGGATGTGGAGCTGTCATATGGTGAGCATCACTAGATAAACCACCACCAACAACTTCTGCATATATTTTAGCACCTCTTGCTTTAGCATGCTCATATTCTTCTAGAATAATTGCTCCTGCTCCTTCTCCTAAAACAAAACCATCTCTTGTAGAGTCAAAAGGTCTTGAAGCTGTTTCAGGACTATCATTTCTAGTAGATAAAGCGTGCATGGCATTAAACCCACCCATTCCTGCAATAGTTACTGCAGCTTCACTTCCACCAGTAACAATAACATCACAATGACCTAAACGAATATAGTTTAAAGCATCAATCATCGCATTAGCAGATGATGCACAAGCAGATACTGTAGTATAATTAGGCCCCATAAATCCATTTTTAATAGATATGTTTCCTGGTGCTATATCTGCAATCATTTTAGGGATAAAGAAAGGGTTAAACCTTGGACTTCCGTCTCCATCAGCAAAGTTTAATACTTCGTTCTGGAATGTTTCTAAACCACCAATTCCTGCTCCCCAAATAACGCCAACTCTAAGTTTGTTAACGGTATCTAAATTTAGGTTAGCATCCGCAATAGCCTCATCAGATGCGACCATTGCGTACTGCGTAAACCTGTCCATTCTACGTGACTCTTTCCTATGTATGAAATCGTTCACGTCAAAGTTTTTTAACTCACAAGCGAATTTTGTTTTAAACTTTTCAGTATCAAAATATGTAATAGGCGCAGCACCGCTTTTACCTTTTATTAGAGCATTCCAGTATTCTTCTTTGGTATTCCCTATTGGTGTAAGAGCGCCTAGGCCTGTAACTACAACTCGCTTAAGTTCCATAAATATTAGTGCTTATTTTGCAGCTTCAATGTATGATACAGCTTGACCAACTGTTGCAATGTTTTCAGCTTGATCGTCTGGAATTTGAATATCGAATTCTTTTTCGAATTCCATAATTAATTCAACAGTGTCTAATGAATCTGCTCCTAAATCGTTAGTGAAGCTAGCTTCAGTTACAACTTCGTTCTCATCAACACCTAATTTGTCTACGATTATCGCTTTTACTCTTGATGCAATGTCTGACATAATTTTAATTTTTTTAGTTTTAATTAAGAGGCAAAAATAAAAAACTTTATTTTAAAACACACCTTTACAGAAAAAATGTGATTGTAATTTAATAATTTCTATTCAAGAAATTGTGTTTTAGCCTATAATTGTTAATAATTATTCTTTTTTTTGTTTGAAGATTTAACATTGAAACTAGAAAATGAAACGTGTAGTAATTTTTGCGTCCGGAAGCGGAAGTAATGCTGAAAATTTAATTAAGTTTTTTCAAAATAGGGACAATGCGTCTGTTATTCAAGTTCTTACTAACAATCCGCATGCCAAAGTTTTGGATAGGTGTAAAAAGCTAAGAATTAGCGCATTATCATTTAATAAAATAGCTTTTACTGAAACAGAAGATGTGCTTAATATTTTAAAGAGTACTAATCCAGACATAATTGTTCTAGCTGGTTTTCTATGGAAATTTCCGGAAAACATTCTTAAACATTTCCCAAATAAAGTTATAAATGTACATCCTGCTCTATTACCAAAATTTGGTGGAAAAGGCATGTATGGAATGCATGTTCATAAGGCAGTAGTAAATAATAAAGAAACTGAAACGGGTATTACTATTCATTATGTAAATGAACATTATGATGAAGGCGCTATCATTTTTCAAGCCAAATGTGAGGTAAAACCTTCAGATTCTGCTGAAGATGTTGCTGCTAAGATTCATGAATTAGAAATGAAACATTTTCCTATAGTGGTTGAAAGACTTTTAAATGAGTAAAAAGAAGAAAAAATATTATACAGTTTGGAAAGGGCATCATACAGGTGTTTTTGAATCTTGGAATGATTGTAAGGCTCAAATAAAAGATTTTGAAGGTGCGCAATACAAGTCTTTTAGTACATTTGATGCTGCTAAAAAAGCCCTTAAAGGAAACTATTTTGATTATGTTGGTAAGAATAAAACATTTACGAGTGAGCTTACAGACGAGCAATTAAAAAAAATAGGACAGCCTAATTATAATTCTATAGCAGTTGATGCAGCTTCTAGTGGTAATCCAGGTATTATGGAATATAGAGGTGTAGATACTAAAACAAAAAAACAATTATTCATTCAAGGTCCTTTTCCAGAAGGAACAAATAATTTAGGAGAGTTTCTAGCTTTAGTTCATGGTTTAAGTTATCTAAAAAAACATAATAGTAATCGTATTATATATACAGATTCTAGAACAGCTATGAGTTGGGTGCGAAAACAAACTTGTAATTCTAAATTAGAACGGAATAAAAAAAACAAACCAGTATATGATTTGGTAGATCGTGCTGTGACTTGGTTAAAAGAGAATGAATATAAAACTACTATTGTAAAATGGGAAACTAAAGCTTGGGGAGAAATCCCAGCAGATTTTGGCCGAAAATAATGTCTATTTAACATGTGGTGTTGTAATGAATCGTAAAATCTAACAACTAAAACAATTAAAAAAAAGAATTGTTATGTTGAAAACACCTTTAGTTTATTTGTTATTAATTCCATTACTAAGTTTTTCTCAAAACGAATGGAAACTAAAAAAAAACGAAAACAACATACAAATTTATACGCGTGCTATTGAGAATATCAATTTTGATGAATATAAGGCAACAACAATAATTGAAACAAGAATAGATAATGTATTAGCAGAATTACTTGAAGCTCCAGATTATACTACTAATTGCGAAGCAGGTGTTAGCTATTATGTGAAATCAATATCAGATAGTGAACATGTTTTTTATGCACATAAACAATTACCATGGCCAATAAAAGACAGAGATATTATTACGCTTTTAACAGTAGAAAAATTGTCTAATAAAAAGATAAAACTCACATTAGAAAGTTTACCCAATGCATTACCCTTAAAAGAAAAGACTATAAGAATTAAAACAGTAATGGGATATTGGCTTTTAGAAGAAAAGGGTGCTAAAACTATAGTAACACAGCAATTGTTTTTAGATCCAGAAGGGAATCTTCCTGCTTTTGTTGTAAACAGTCTTTTAATTAAAGGGCCATTTAAAACATTTTCAGAATTAAAAGCGACAATTAAACAATCTCATTCTAGTATTGTATCACAAGAATAAAAAAACTTGAGATTGTAATTAAAGACTGTATATTTGCACTAAATTTTAAAACGCTTTATGAGCAAATTAGTAGTGGTAGGTACTGTAGCATTTGATGCTATTGAAACACCTTTTGGAAAAACAGATAAGATATTAGGAGGAGCAGCAACATATATTGGTTTATCTGCTTCAAATTTTAATGTAGATGCAGCTTTAGTATCTGTAGTTGGTGGTGATTTCCCACAAGAACATTTAGATCTTTTAACAAGTAAGAATTTAAATATTGATGGTGTAGAAATTGTAAAAGATGGTAAGACTTTCTTTTGGAGTGGAAAATATCATAACGATATGAATTCTCGTGATACTTTAGCAACAGAGTTAAATGTATTAGAGCATTTTAACCCAATAGTTCCAGAAGATTATAAAGATGCAGACATTGTAATGTTAGGAAACTTACACCCAATAGTACAGCAAGGTGTATTAAATCAAATGTCTAAAAAACCTAAGTTAGCAATTTTAGATACTATGAATTTCTGGATGGACATTGCTTTAGACGATTTACTTTCAGTTATTAAAAATGTTGATGTTATTACCATTAATGATGAAGAAGCAAGACAATTAACAGGGGAATACTCTTTAGTGGTTGCGGCTAGAAAAATTCACGAAATGGGTCCAAAATATGTGGTAATTAAAAAAGGAGAACATGGTGCCTTATTATTTCATGATGATAGTGTATTCTATGCTCCGGCATTACCTTTAGAAGCGGTTTTTGATCCAACAGGAGCAGGAGATACATTTGCTGGTGGTTTTGCAGGGTATTTGGCAAAAACAGGAGATACATCTTTTGAGAATATGAAAAACGCAGTAATTTATGGTTCAACATTGGCGTCTTTCTGTGTAGAGAAATTTGGTACAGAGCGAATGGAGAGTCTAACAAGTAGTGAAGTACATAAACGCTTACAGCAGTTCAAGGATTTAACACAATTCGAAATTGAATTAACATAAAAAGACGCGCTCAAATTTTGAGCGCGTTTTTTATTTAGAATATATATTTAACAAACAACTCACAACACAACAACAACAACAATGAGTGATGCTTTAAAACACGAGTGCGGTATTGCACATATTAGACTTTTAAAACCATTAGAGTATTATAAAGAAAAATATGGAAGTGCATTTTACGGTGTAAACAAAATGTATTTAATGATGGAAAAACAGCACAATCGTGGTCAAGACGGTGCTGGTTTTGCTAGTATTAAATTAGATACTAAACCAGGAGAACGTTATATAAGTAGAGTACGTTCTATAGAACAGCAACCCATTCAAGATATTTTTGCTCAAATTAATGAACGTATTAATAATGAGCTTACTGCGCATCCAGAATATAATGATGATGTAGCATTGCAAAAACAGAACATACCATATATTGGAGAAGTTCTTTTAGGTCATGTACGTTATGGAACTTTTGGAAAAAATAGTGTAGAAAGTGTACATCCGTTTTTAAGACAAAATAACTGGCAGCATAGAAATTTAATTTTAGCAGGTAACTTTAACATGACTAATGTTAAAGAGTTATTTAGCAATTTAGTTGAACTTGGTCAACATCCAAAAGAGTATACAGATACAATTACAATCATGGAGAAAATAGGGCATTTTCTTGATGACGCAGTGAGTAAAATTTATAAAGATTTAAAAAAAGAAGGCTATAATAAAAACGAATGTTCTCCATTAATAGCTAAGCGTTTAAAAGTTGGAAAGATTTTAAGAAGAGCAGCAAAAAATTGGGATGGCGGATACGCAATGGCAGGTCTTTTAGGTCATGGAGATTCTTTTGTATTACGTGATCCAGCAGGTATTCGCCCAGTATATTATTACAAAGATGATGAAGTGGTTGTTGTTGCTTCAGAGCGTCCAGTAATTCAAACGGTTTTTAATGTAGCATTCGATGATGTTAAGGAATTAGATCCAGGTCATGCAATAATTACTAAAAAATCAGGCTCAGTTTCTATTAAGAAAATATTAGAGCCATTAGAACGAAAAGCTTGTTCTTTTGAGCGTATTTATTTTTCTAGAGGTAGTGATGCAGAAATATATCAAGAACGAAAAATGCTTGGTAGATTGTTAATGCCAGAAGTATTAAAAGCTATAGGCAATGATACTGCAAATAGTGTTTTTTCATATATACCAAATACGGCAGAAACATCATTCTTTGGAATGATAGAAACTGTTGAAGAGTATTTAAATGAGCGAAAAACACAAGCAATTTTAGATGGAAATGGAAAATTATCTAAAGAACAGGTAATAGATATTTTAAAAGAAAGACCTCGTATAGAAAAAATTGCAATTAAAGATGTTAAGCTAAGGACATTTATAACAGAAGATAGTAGTCGTGATGATTTAGTAGCGCACGTTTATGATGTTACATACGGCGTTATAAAACCAACAGATAATTTAGTTATTATAGATGATAGTATTGTTCGCGGGACAACCTTAAAAAAGAGTATTATTAAAATGATGGATAGGCTACATCCTAAAAAGATTGTTGTTGTATCTTCTGCACCGCAAATACGTTACCCAGATTGTTATGGTATAGATATGGCTAATTTGGAAACATTAGTTGCTTTTAATGCTGCATTGGCTTTATTGAAAGATAATAATAAATATCATTTAGTGGAAGAAGTATATGCTAAATGTAAGAAGCAAGTTGACTTGGCAGATAAGGATGTTAAGAATTTTGTGAAAGAAATTTATGATCAATTTACACCAGAGCAAATTTCGGCAAAAATTTCTGAGTTATTGAGTGATGAATCTGTAAATGCAGAAGTTGAAATTATTTTTCAACCAGTAGAAAACCTTCATATGGCGTGTCCAGATAATTTAGGAGACTGGTATTTTACTGGAAATTATCCAACAGTTGGAGGTAATAGAGTAGTTAATAGAGCTTTTATTAATTTTTATGAAGGAAATAAAGAGCGAGCTTATTAACTAGTAATTAATCACTTAAACAGAAATAGGTGCTTTTAGTCTAAAAGATTTCCTAGGAAAATTAAATTACTATAAATTTAAATCACCATAACATAAGTAGGTTAAGTTCATGGTAGATTTGGGGCAAAAAAGGTGAACTCTCGTTCACCTTTTTTATTTTATATTGTTTTTTAATCTCTATTTTCAACAGTGCTTTTCATCTAATACAGTCTTAAATTATTCTATCGCATCGATAAAACACACTTTATCAGATTTTTATGCTTTTTGTCTAAAAAAACAATAAATCAAATTTGTTCTCGTTATATTTGAGCTTACCATAACATAAGTAGGTTAAGTTCATGGTAGATTTGGGGCAAAAAAGGTGAACTCTCGTTCACCTTTTTTATTTTAAAAGAAACCCAGCAAATTAAATTTTAAGTGTATAAAAAAAAGCAGATTCAAACGAATCTGCTTTTTTAATATATTATTGTTTTTGACTATTTTGCTTCAGCATAACGTCTTTCTACTTCATTCCAGTTAATTACATTAAAGAAAGCTTCAATATAATCAGGTCTTCTATTTTGATAGTTTAAATAATAAGCATGCTCCCATACATCTAAGCCTAAGATTGGTGTTCCTCCACAAGTTCCTCCTGGCATTAATGGATTGTCTTGGTTTGGTGTAGAACAAACTTCTACTTTTCCTCCTTTATGAACACATAGCCAAGCCCAACCAGATCCAAATTGAGTTGCTGCAGCTTTACTAAATGCATCTTTAAAAGCATCAAAAGAACCATAAGCTGCTTCAATAGCATCTTTTAATTCACCAGATAAACGCCCTTTTCCTTCTGGATTCATTACTTCCCAAAATAAAGAGTGGTTGTAGAATCCACCACCATTATTTCTAACAGCCTTATTATCCATATCAAGATTAGTTAATATATCTTCAATAGTTTTTCCATTTAAATCTGTGCCTTCAATTGCAGCATTTAATTTAGAGGTATAACCATTATGGTGTTTAGAATGGTGTATTTCCATTGTACGCGCATCTATATTTGGTTCTAAAGCGTCGTATGCATATTTTAATTTCGGTAATTCGAAAGCCATAATTCTGTGTTTTTATTATTAAAAAAATTCTATTCAAATTTACACATAAAACCATTCATTTAAAAATAATAAATGCTTATCAAATGATTGATTGTTTTTATCTTGTGTCAAAATTGTAAAATAGTATGCCAAACCAACATTCTTTTCGGGTTTATGATGCTTCTGCCGGAAGTGGAAAAACCTTTACACTTGTAAAAGAATACCTCAAAATACTATTTGCTTCTACCAGTAATTATCAGTTTAAACACATTTTAGCTATCACATTTACAAATAAAGCCGTAGGTGAAATGAAAGCTAGGATTATAGAAATGTTAAAACTGTTTTCAGATATAGAAATTTTAGAAACTCCAAATAGTATGTTTAAAGCTATTTGTGAAGAGTTACCTATTGAAGATGATACTTTACATAAAAGATCAAAAATCATATTAAATACTATAATGCATAATTATGCAGCATTTGATATTTCTACAATAGATGGATTCAATCATCGCCTAATTAGAACCTTTGCTTACGATTTAAAGTTGCCACTAAATTTTGAAGTTGAATTAGACGTGAAATCATTATTAAATGAAGCAGTAGATAGTTTAATAGCCAAAGCAGGAAGTGATAAACGACTAACTAAAATTCTAGTCGATTTTGCTATTGAAAAAGCAGATGATGATAAAAGTTGGGATGTCTCTAAAGACTTTAATAGCATTGCAAATTTGCTTATTAAAGAAAACGACTTAGAGTTTATAAAAACTATAGAAGATAAAACCTTAGATGATTTTAAAGAGTTGAAAAAACTTTTGATTTCCGAAATCGAGACTTCTAAAAAAAATATTATCAATAGTGCAACAAGCGTTTTAGAATTAATAACAAAAAACGGATTAGATTTTACAGATTTTACACGAGGGACTTTACCCAATCATTTTAAAAAGGCTAGAGAATTAAACTTTACAAGATTATACGATAATCAATTAGAGAATAATATTTCTGAGAGAATAAAGGTTTATAATAAAACTTTAGATGAAACTAAAGCTAGTATTATTGAGTCTATCTTACCGCAAATAGAAAAAGCATACCATAACACTAAACGTGCTGTTTTTAATTATAAGTTTTTAAATGCTTTTTATAAAAACCTAACACCGCTTTCTGTATTAAATGTTATTAATAAAGAGCTAAACATTTTAAAAGAAGAACAGAATAAAATGCTTATTTCAGAATTTAATAACATTATAAGTAAAGAAATTAGTGGACAACCTACTCCTTTTATTTATGAGCGAATGGGAGAAAAATTTCGACATTATTTTATAGATGAATTTCAAGATACATCGCAAATGCAATGGGGAAACTTAATTCCTTTAGTAGAGAATACATTGTCTGGGCAAAATATAAAAGGAGAACAAGGGACAGCAATGTTGGTTGGTGATGCCAAACAAGCTATTTATAGATGGCGAGGCGGAAAAGCAGAACAATTTATAGGTTTATTTAATGAGGACAACCCATTTCATGTAGAAAAACAACTTGAAAACTTGCCTGCAAACTATCGTAGTTTCGAGAACATAGTAGATTTTAATAATCGTTTTTTTGAGTTCTTATCTACTACAGTGTTTATGAATCTAGATTATTCTAATTTATATAAACATGCTAGTCAAGATTTTTTTATAGAAGAGAAAGGCTATGTTAACCTTAAGTTTATTGATTTTGATACTGGTGAAAATAGAAATGATTTATACACTAATGAGGTTCTTGAAAGTGTTAACTCTTGTCTAGAAAATGGTTATACATTAAAAGACATTTGTATTCTAGTTAGAAAGAAAAAAGAAGGTATTGCTATTGCTGAATTTTTAAGTAGTAAAGGATTAAAAATTACTTCTAGCGAAACAATGCTAATTAGTAACTCACCGGAAGTTAATTTTGTAAATAATCTTTTAATACTATTAGTCAATCCAAATGATAGTGAATCTAGACTTTCTATTTTAGATTTTCTAGCTCAAAAGTATTCTATAAAAGATAAGCATGAGTATTTTCAAAACCATATAAAAATAGAGCTTACTGAATTATTTAAAAGTTTTGAGTCTTTCGGAATCTTTATCAATTCAAAAATAATAATCCAGCAAGCACTTTATGATGTTGTTGAAACCATTGTTCGCGAATTTAAATTAGTAGACAGTTCTAATGCTTATATTCAATTTTATCTTGATTTGGTTTTAGAGTATTCTCAAAAAAATATTTCAGATGTTTTATCATTTTTGGACTATTTCGAGAAAAAGAAAGATAGTTTAAGTATTGTGTCGCCTCAAAATCAAGACGCTATTCAAATAATGACGATTCATAAATCTAAAGGGTTAGAATTTCCTGTTGTTATATTTCCGTATGCAGATTTAGATATTTATAGAGAAATTGAACCTAAAGAATGGATTGCACTAGATGCTGAGAAGTATAAAGGTTTTACGCATACACTTTTAAATTATAATAAAGATTTTGAGCTATATGGAGATGTTGGAAATTATATTTATAAAAGACATCAAGCAGAATTAGAACTAGATAATGTTAATTTATTATATGTTGCTTTAACTCGCCCAATAGAACAATTATATGTTATAGGTAAAAAAGACATTGATTCTAAAGGTTTTGTTAAGCCTAATACATATTCAGGAATGCTAATTAATTATTTGATGCAAAGTAATCATTGGGATAATTCGAAAATGGAATATAGTTTTGGTTCTCAAAAGCGATCAATAACTAAAGCAGTAAATAATAAAAATGAAACAATAGAATTAGAAGAATTTATATCTACAGCTAAACAAGATCATAATATTAAAGTTATAACAAATTCAGGCTATTTATGGGATACAAATCAAGAGCAAGCCATTGAGAAAGGAAATCTTTTACATGATATTATGGAGCATATTAAAACAGAAAATGATGTTGATTTTGCTATTAATGATTTTATAACTTCTGGAGTAATTAATAATGAACAAGCAGATGCGCTTCGGGTTTCAATACTTCAAATAATAAACCATCCAGATTTAAAAAAGTATTATTCCGAAAGTAATACGGTATATAATGAACGCGATATTATTTCTAAGACAGGCAAAATTTATAGACCAGACCGTTTAATTATTAATAATGAAAATGAAGTTGTAATTATTGATTATAAAACAGGATTGCATAATCCTAAATACCAACATCAACTTCAAGACTATCATGATGTTTTGGAAGAGATGGAATTTAAAGTGTCTAAAAAAATATTAATATATATTAATAAAGATATTACTATTAAAAATTATAATTAGTTTAAACATTCTTAGATTTGTAAAACCAACTAATTAAAGAAAAATATGTACGGTAAAATAAAAGAATACTTACAAGAAGAAATACAAAGCATAAAAAGTAATGGGCTATATAAAGAAGAGCGTATTATAACATCACCACAAGGAGCAGAGATTACATTAAATACAGGAGAAACCGTTTTAAATTTCTGTGCAAACAATTATTTGGGACTGTCATCGCATCCAGAAGTGATTAAAGCTGCGCAAGATACAATGAATACTCATGGTTTTGGTATGTCTTCGGTAAGATTTATTTGTGGAACACAAGACATACATAAAGAGCTTGAACAAAAAATCGCAGATTTTTACGGTACAGAAGATACTATATTATATGCTGCTGCTTTTGATGCTAATGGAGGTGTTTTCGAACCTTTACTTAGTAAAGAAGATGCTATTATTTCAGATTCTTTAAATCATGCTTCTATTATTGATGGTGTGCGTTTATGTAAGGCGGCACGTTATCGTTATCAAAATAATGATATGGCAGATTTAGAACAACAACTTATAGCTGCTAATGAAAATGGAGCACGTTTTAAAATAATAGTAACAGATGGTGTGTTTTCAATGGACGGTTTAGTTGCTCCTTTAGATAAGATATGTGATTTAGCAGATAAATACGATGCGTTAGTTATGATAGATGAGTGTCATGCTACAGGTTTTATAGGAGAAACAGGAATAGGAACACTTGAAGAAAAAGGTGTTTTAGGACGTATAGATATTATTACTGGAACTTTAGGAAAAGCTCTTGGTGGCGCCATGGGAGGTTATACAACAGCAAAAAAAGAGGTTATAGATATATTACGTCAGCGTTCTAGACCTTATTTATTTTCAAACTCTTTAGCGCCAGCTATTGTGGGAGCATCAATTAAGGTTTTTGATATGCTTAAAAATGATACATCTTTACGAGATAAGCTAGAAAGTAATACAAATTACTTTAAAAAAGGTATGAAATCAGCCGGATTTGATGTTATAGATGGAGATTCAGCTATAGTACCAGTAATGCTTTATGATGCAAAATTATCTCAAACAATGGCAAATATGCTTTTACAGGAAGGAATTTATGTTATAGGGTTCTTTTTTCCTGTAGTACCAAAGGATAAAGCTAGAATAAGAGTACAGTTATCTGCTGCTCATGAAAAAGAACATTTAGATAAAGCTATTGAGGCCTTTACAAAAGTTGGTAAGACTTTAGAAATAATATAAAAGGCTTAATAATTTTGACATTTTATGTCAATAACCAATATTTTTATATATTTGTCTTTGTTAAAAAGATTTAACAACTTATTTTTGCTTCTAATTAACACTTAAAAATTAAACTTTTTGAATATGAAAAATCTTAGCAGATTATTATTCGCATTAGTACTTATTGTAAGTTTCAATAATGTAAATGCACAAGACCAAGACAATCCTTGGGCTATTAAATTTGGTATAAACGCGGTTGACGTTTATCCAGTTGGAGAAGATGCTCCTCAGGGAGATTACTTTGACGAATTCTTTAATGTTGAAGATCACTGGAATATTCTTCCTTCTTTATCTACAATTTCGGCATCTAAATACATATCAGATAACTTTAGTGTTGAAGTTGGAGGTTCTATTAATAGAATAACTAAATGGGGACAATTTGGTGATACTACACCAAGTGTAAGAGTTGGAGATTTAAGCTACTATGCATTAGATGCATTAGTTAGATATAATTTAGGAAGCTTAATCAAGTGTAAAACTTTCGAGCCAACATTTGGTATCGGTGGTGGATATACATGGATTGAAGAAGGACGATATAATGACAACGGAGTAGGTGGAACTAATAATGTAGGAGCTGGAACTTTAAATGCAGCTCTTGGTGCAACTTACTGGTTTAATGAAAATATTGGTGTTTTTGTTGAAAGTAAATATAAGCACTCTTTTAGTGATTACTTAACAAAGCATTTCCAACATTCTGCTGGTGTATCAGTTAGATTTGGAGGAAAAGATTCTGATGGAGATGGTATATACGACAAAAATGATGCTTGTCCAGAAGTATTTGGTTTAGAAGCTTTCAACGGTTGTCCAGATGCTGATGCTGATGGTATCGAAGATAGTAAAGATGATTGTCCAAATGTTGCTGGTTTAGCAGAATTTAATGGATGTCCTGATACTGATGGTGATGGTGTTGTTGATGGTAGTGATGATTGTCCTACTGTTAAAGGTCTTAAAAACTTAAGAGGTTGTCCAGATGCTGATGCTGATGGTATCGCTGATGCAAAAGACAAATGTCCTAATGAAGCTGGTCCAGCTGCAAACCAAGGATGTCCTTGGGGAGATACAGATGGTGATGGTGTAACAGATAACGTTGATAAATGTCCTAAAGAAGTAGGAACAGTTGCTAACAATGGATGTCCTGAAGTTGTTGTTCAACCAACTCAAGAAGTTATTGAGAAGTTACAAAGCTACGCTAAGACAATCTTATTTGATTCTGGAAAATCTTCTTTCAAGCAACAAACGTATGAAGTGTTAAAGAACATTACTGCAATCTTAAAAGAATACCCAGAGTCTAACTTTACAATTGAAGGTCATACAGATAGTCAAGGCAGTAAGTCTTCTAACCAGTCATTATCTGAAAGAAGAGCTAATGCTGTAAAAGATTACTTAGTAGAAAATGGAATTAACACTGCAAGATTAACTGCTTATGGATTTGGTGAAGATTACCCAATCGATAGTAATGCAACAAGTGCAGGTAGAAAAAACAACAGACGTACTGAGGTTAAACTTAGAAAATAAGTTTCTCAATACTTTTAAATAAGTTTTTATAAAAACGCCTCGGTTATACCGAGGCGTTTTTTATTTTTATACAATGAATAGTTTTATTTTCGATGTATTAGAAGATCTAAATAAGAAGAATAAAAACGTATCCGATTTAGTATTTATATTACCAAGTAGGCGAGCAGGCATTTTTTTAAAAAAAGAACTTGCTACTGTGCTAAATAAGACAATTTTTGCACCTATAGTTCTTAGTATTGAAGAGTTTGTTGAAGAACTAGCTCAATTAAAATCTATAACCAATACAGAGCTTCTTTTTGAGTTTTATAACACTTATATTAATTTAACTCCAAAGAAAGAAAGAGAGCCTTTTGAAAGTTTTTGTAAATGGGCACAAATACTTCTACAAGATTTTAATGAAATAGATAGGTATCTAATACAGCAAGATAAAATATTTAATTATTTAGCAGCAATTAAAGAATTAGATCATTGGTCTCTAGATAATGATAAAACCGAAATTGTTAAGAATTACCTCAAATTTTGGGATAAGCTAAAATTTTATTACAAAGATTATACAGAAGTATTAATTAAGAACAAAGTTGGTTATCAGGGATTAATTTATAGAGAAGCCGTAGAAAACATTCAAAATTATTGTAATAGCAATACAACGAAACAGCATGTTTTTTTAGGTTTTAATGCACTTAATACTGCAGAAGAAACTATAATTCAAGAGTTGTTAAAAAATGATCTTGGTGAGGTGTATTGGGATATAGATGCAACTTTTTTTAATAACACAATTCATGATGCAGGATTGTTTACTAGACAACATAAGAATAATTGGAAATATTTTGCAAAAGAGCCATATAATTGGATAACTAACCACTATGCCTCTCAAAAAAACATTCAAATTTATGGTATACCAAAAAATATAGGTCAGGCAAAGACAATAGGATTAATATTAAAAAAAATTAGTGATAAGAACCCTAAATTAAAGAGTACTGCAGTTGTTTTAGGAGATGAAAACATGTTAATACCTGTATTAAACTCTATTCCATCTAATATAGAGAAACTGAATGTTACTATGGGATTTCCATTAAGTTCGATACCATTAGCTTCTTTATTTGAAAGATTATTTTCTATTCACAAAAAAGGATCAATAACGTTTTACTATAAAGATGTTATTAGTGTTTTGTCTCATCAATTTATTCGACCATTATTTGATAATGAATCAATAAATCACGCTTCTAAGCTTATAGAAACTATTCAAAAAAATAACCTAGCCTATTTATCTATTTCAGACTTAAAATCGCATAACAATAGCGTTATAGATATACTATTTGGCAATTGGCATAACAATGCTAGAATTAGTCTTGAAAATTGTTTTAAGATTATAAAAAAAATAAAAGAAAACCTTTCGGGAGATAAAGAAGCTAATACATTATCGCTGGAGTATTTATTTCGATTCAATACTCTTTTTAATGAATTGTTACGCCTTAATGAGAACTATAAGCATATAAATGATATTTCTGCATTATTTAGTATATATAAAGAGTTGTTATCTTCTGAAACTTTAGATTTTCAAGGAGAACCATTGCAAGGTCTACAAGTAATGGGTATGTTAGAATCTCGCGTATTAGATTTTGAAACAGTTATAATTTCTTCTGTAAATGAAGGTGTCTTACCCTCAGGAAAGACTAATAATTCTTTTATTCCTTTTGATGTAAAACTAGAAAATAATTTACCTACCTATAAAGAAAAAGATGCAGTTTATACTTATCATTTTTATAGGTTATTACAACGAGCAAAAAATGTTTATATATTATATAATACAGAAGCAGATGTTTTAACTGGAGGAGAAAAAAGTCGTTTTATCAATCAATTAGAATTAGAAGGAATACATCAAATTGAACATAAAATTGTAACTCCTAAAGTACCACGTATTGAGAATAAATTAAATGAAATAGAAAAAACAACTTCAGTAATACAAAAGCTTAAAACTATAGCAAAACAGGGGTTTTCTCCATCATCTTTAACTAATTATATTCGAAACCCTTTAGACTTTTATTATCAAAAACTACTTGGAGTTAAAGATTTAGACGAGGTAGAAGAAACAGTTGCAGCTAATACAATGGGAACTGTGGTTCACGATACTTTAGAGGCCTTGTACAAGCCATTTTTGGGACAAATTTTAAAAGTAGAGGCTATTGAGAGTATGAAACCTCAAGTAGAAACTACGATTAAGCATTTTTTTGAATGTGCATATAAGGATGGAGATATGACCAAAGGTAAAAACCTTATCATTTTTGAAATAGCAAAACGCTATGTTGAGAATTTTTTAAAAATGGAAATAGAAGATCTAAAACAAGGAAATACGATTAAAATTATTGCATTAGAAGATAAGACAGAATTGCCTTTATCTATTCCAGAATTAGATTTTGAAATTAATATAAATGGAACTGTAGATCGTGTAGATGAATATAATGGTATAACAAGAATTATAGATTATAAAACTGGAAAAGTATTACAAAACCAAGTTGAAATTATTAACTGGGAAGACATCTCTACAGATTATAAAAAATACAGTAAAAGCTTTCAAATATTAGCTTATGCCTATATGATGCATCAGAAGAATATAATTAGTTTACCGGTAGAAGCAGGTGTTATTTCTTTTAAGAATTTAAATGCAGGGTTTTTAAAATTTACAAAAAAAGAAAAACCCCGAGGTGGAAATAAAAATACTTTAATTACTCAAGACACTCTAAATAATTATTTTGAAGAGCTAAAAAAACTAATTATAGAGATATGTAATCCAGAAATTAATTTTATAGAAAAAGAGATAAAATGATTAGTAAAAACAATGTTTTAACTAGAAAGAACCAAAAACCTATTGTTTTCGATGTTTTTTTTAATGAAAATAAAACTCCAAAACCCTTAGTAATTTTTTGTCATGGCTATAAAGGCTTTAAAGATTGGGGTGCATGGAATTTACTGGCAGAAGCTTTTATGAATGCGAATCTATTTTTTGTGAAATTCAATTTTTCGCATAATGGTGGTACAGTCGAGAATCCAATTAATTTCCCGGATTTAGAAGCTTTTGCCGAAAACAACTATACTAAAGAACTAGATGATTTAGAGTTTGTTTTAGATTACTTTTTAGCGGAGAACTACGAATTTAAAAACGAAATAGATTTTAACAATGTTACACTTATTGGACATTCACGTGGTGGTGGCATTACTATTTTAAAAGCGTCTGAAGATTCAAGAATTACTAAACTTATAACATTAGCAAGTGTATGCGATTTTGCAAAGAGAACAGCTACAATTGGTAACCTTGAAGAGTGGAAAAAAGAAGGCGTTAAATATGTTTTAAATGGAAGAACAAAACAGCAAATGCCTCATAATTATCAATTTTATGAGGACTTTAAAACTAATGAAGAACGATTAAATATAGAACAAGCAGAAAGAAAATTATCTATTCCTCATTTAATTATCCATGCAAAAGATGACCCATCTGTTAAATATAATGAAGCGGAATCATTACACTTATGGAATAGTAATAGTAAATTATTTCCAATAGAAAATAGTGACCATGTTTTTAGTGCAAAAGAACCATGGAATGAAAACCATTTACCCTTGGCTTTAAATAAAGTTGTAGATAAGAGTATTAGTTCTATTTTAGCCCACTAAGTACTAAAACAGGAAATTGAGTTATATGAAACTCTTTTTTTAAGACAACATTTTTCTCCCAAAGCTTTGTAAAAAAACCTCTTTGGCGTCTTACAACGCATAATAAATCAGGGTTTTGTTCCTTATAATGTTCTAAAACACCTTGGTAAGTTGTCGCGTTTTCTGTTTTGGTAATATTTGCAGTTAGATCTTTTAAATCTGTATTTATATCAAAATCACCTTCATTGTAAAAAGGAGTTTTAACAAGCAATACATTTACAATAGCATTAAAATCTTGTTTCACTTGTTTTAAAGGCTCTAAAACAGCATCTTTTTTAATTTTACCAGATTTTATGGCTAATAGAACACTATTAATATTACTAAAAACATAGTTTTCAGGAACAATTAAAGCAGGAATATTTGTTTGTTTTATAATTTTACCAGAAGTTTTCCCTAAGTAAACTTCATCTTTAATAGAATTGGTTCTTGGTTCCAAAATAATTAAATCAATATTTAAAGACTTACTTACTAGTTCTATCGTATCAATTAATTTCCCTTTAAAAGTTTTAGTTACAATATTAACTCCTTTATTATCTATCTCAGCAATATGATTATCTAAAAAGGCTTTACTTTCACGTTCTAAAATATGGTCTATTTTAATCATAGTCCCAGCCTTTGTATAAACGTTATAAACTTGTACTACATATAATTTTGCTCCAGTAGCTTTAGCAAAATCTACGGCATATTGTAAATGACTTTTTGCATTTTTTGATGAGCCAACAGGAACTAAAATATTTTTCATAGTAAATTTTTTAAAATGATTTAGGCTACAAAAATACAGCTTTTTATAATAAAAGTTTCCGACCTTAGTCTAGCAAAAAATCCTTTTATATTTTGAGTACAAACATTAGTCTAAAACATATAAATACATTGGCAATTCCTGCATTAATTTCAGGAGTATCAGAACCTATTTTGTCACTTACCGACGCTGCCATTGTAGGAAATATAGATTTAAATGCAACAGAATCCCTTGCTGCTGTAGGCATAGTTTCTACGTTTTTATCAATGTTAATATGGGTGTTTGGACAAACAAGAAGTGCTATTTCTTCTATTGTTTCTCAATATTTAGGAGCAAATAAATTGGAAGAAGTAAAAAATCTACCAGCTCAAGCAATATTTATAATCACTTCATTAAGTATATTAATCATTATTTGTACCTACCCTTTTGCATATAATATTTTTAAACTTTATAATGCTTCGGGTCTAATTCTAGATTATTCAATAGAGTATTATAAAATTCGTGTTTTTGGTTTCCCTTTTACATTGTTTACAATTGCTGTTTTTGGGGCTTTTAGGGGTTTGCAAAATACGTTTTACCCAATGATAATTGCTATTGTTGGAGCTATTGCAAATATCTTTTTAGATTATATCTTAGTATATGGTATTACTAATATTATTCCAGCAATGCATATTAAAGGCGCAGCTTATGCTAGTGTTTTTGCACAACTTTTAATGGCAATACTTTCGGCATATTATCTTATTAAAAAAACGAACATTCCTTTAAAAATTAGTTTTCCTTTCAATAAAGAGATTAAACGGTTTTTAATTATGATAGGCAACTTAATTGTTAGAACACTAGCTTTAAATGCTGCTTTGTATTTTGCTACTAGGTTTGCGACAGGTTATGGTAAAGACTATATAGCAGCTTACACTATTGCAATTAACTTATGGTTTTTAGGTGCTTTTTTAATAGACGGTTATGCTAGTGCTGGTAATATTTTATCTGGAAAATTATATGGCGGAAAGGAATATAGCAAAATGATAACGCTAAGTAATAAATTAATAAAATATGGAATTATTATTGGCACAATTATAAGTGTTTTAGGTGCGATTCTATATTATCCTATAGGCAAAATCTTTATTAAAGAACCAGAAGTACTTAAACAATTCTATAATGTGTTTTGGATAGTATTACTTATGCAACCACTTTGTGCGCTGGCTTTTATTTTTGATGGTGTTTTTAAAGGGCTTGGTAAAATGAAAGATCTCAGAAACCTTTTATTATTGTCAACATTAATTGTTTTTCTACCTGTATTATATGTTTTAGATAGCTATGATTTTAAGTTATATGGTGTTTTTATTGCATTTACAGCCTGGATAATAGCTAGAGGCATCCCATTAATTATAAAATTCAGAAAAGAATTTTTACCACTATCACAAAAGGATTAACTTTGAAGCATAGTTTTTTAAACAATACAATATGGATATTCTTAAATTTTTAGGTGGAAATGGATTATTTCTTTTACTAGGTGTTGCACTTGTTGTAATATATATTATTAATAGAAACAGAAATCGTAGATAATGGGAAATATACGCATTACTAAACAGTTTTCTTTTGAAACTGGTCATGCATTATATGGTTATGACGGTAAGTGTAAGAATGTTCATGGGCATAGTTATAAATTATCTGTAACTGTTTTTGGGCAACCAATAACTGATAATTCAAATGTAAAGTTTGGGATGGTTATTGATTTTTCAGACCTTAAGAAAATAGTAAAAGAGGAGATTGTAGATGTTTTCGATCACGCAACCGTTTTTAATAAAAACACACCTCATGTTGAATTGGCTAAAGAACTTCAAGATAGAGGTCATAATGTGTTATTGGTGAATTACCAACCAACAAGTGAAATGATGGTTATTGATTTTGCCGCAAAAATAAAAAAGCGCTTACCTAATAATGTACAGCTACATTCATTAAAATTACAAGAGACAGAAAGTTCGTATGCCGAATGGTATGCGAGTGAAAACTAATTCTTATTAGTAAAGGAATTAATTATATTTACCCATGCAAATTCCAAAAGGAAAGAAAATATATTTTGCTTCAGATAATCATCTAGGTGCGCCAACACAAGAACAATCGTTTCCTCGAGAGAAAAAATTTGTAGCTTGGTTGGATATGGTTAAAGAAGATGCTGCAGCTATTTTCTTGCTTGGAGATTTATTTGATTTTTGGGCAGAGTATAAAATGGTTGTACCAAAAGGATTTACAAGAACATTAGGGAAATTAGCAGAAATAAGCGACTCTGGAATTCCAATTTATTACTTTGTTGGTAATCATGATTTATGGATGAATGGTTACTTTGAAGAAGAACTAAATATTCCTGTATATCATAAACCTCAAGAATATACTTTTAATAATAAAACCTTTTTTATTGGTCATGGTGATGGTTTAGGACCCGGAGATAAAGGATATAAGCGCATGAAAAAAGTGTTTACAAACCCAATTGCTAAATGGTTTTTTAGATGGCTGCATCCAGATTTAGGAGTACGATTAGCACAATACCTTTCTGTTAAAAATAAGTTGATTTCAGGAGATGAAGATGCTAAATTTTTAGGTGAAGATAAAGAATGGCTCGTTCAATATTGTAAACGAAAATTGGAAAGTAAACACAGAGACTTTTTTGTGTTTGGGCACAGACATCTTCCTCTAGATATAGAACTAAAGAATAATTCTAAGTATGTTAATCTCGGAGATTGGATTTCGTATTATACGTATGGCGTTTTTGATGGAGATACTTTAGATTTAAAAAAATATGAACTTTAATAAGCTAGATTTTATCTAATAAATCTTTATTGTCTAATACCTCATTATAATCAATCATAAAATAAGCAAAACAAAATTGCGCTGTCGTTTCACTTAAATTTATAAACCCTATTAATAGAACGTTGTCTATATTAAATGTAAACATGATTAAACTTGCAATACAAGTTATTCCATAACCTATACCAGTTAAGAATAAAAGAATACTTTTAGGATGGTTATATGTGGAAGTGATGTAAAAACAGGACAATATAAAAGCAGAAAATATAATAGTTACAAAAGTGAAAAAACCTTCACTATTAAGCGCTTTAATAGATTTAACATATATGGAAAGTATTATATAGCTTAAACCAGCAATAACTATTAAAATAAATATAAGATTAGTGCCTTTAAATTTTAGATTGCCTTTTTTTAAGAACGGGAATAACAGAATAATACCACTAATAAAGCATATTGAAAAGCTTAATAGAATCCAAAAAAAATTCAAATAAAAATTAGAACTAGCCATATATTCTGCAACCATTGCACTTAAAAAGAAAACGTACACTATAGGCTTTATTTTTTTAGAAAAAATAGAATAACTAAGTAATAAAACAAGGTGAAATAATGGTTTAAAATAAAATTCTAATCGACTAAAGGAAGTCATAGAAATTAACACACAAAAAAGACCAAGAATTAAAGCTGTGTTTTTAAGAAGTGATTCGGTTTTCAAATGATGAAAAAAATTCAAATAAAATTATAATTAACTATTTGGTAATATTAAAAAATTACTTCAGTAATAAATTTAAGGAGATTAAATCAATTTTTCCATCTGTAAATAAGTTGTTTTTTTCTTCAAATAACATCAAAGCATCAGAAGTCACATTTTTATAGACGCCATCAATAGGGATATCATATCCTTTTTTTACTAATAACTTCTGTATTTCATATACAAATTGATTGCGCTCTCCAGAAAACAATGCTTTTTCGGGCATCATTTCAAGAATCATTTGTTTATATTTCTCTTTATTTATTTTAAGCGTATACGCTTTAGTAGTTAAACCTTGGGTTTCAAAACTCTTAATATCCTTATTACTATAACCTTCACTTTTAAGTTTTTTAGAGCGCTCAAGAATATTTTTAAAGTAATTTAGTTTAGCTACTTTTTCGCCATATTTAGATACAGCTAAATTCGTTTCCTCATTATCATCTTCAGGGCTTCTAACATCTATACCATTAACACTCCATTGCATTTGCATATAGTTATTAGCATTTTCTAAAGCTCTATAATAATTAAAAATAGTTTCTTTATTATGGTAGTCTAAATCAATAGTGTTAGATGCTATTATGTTTGCATTTTTGGGGTGAAAACGTTGGTATTCTTTATATTCCGAATAGGCAAATATTAGAATGATAACGACAAGGATAAAAATTAGAATTTTCTTCATTGATGTTTAGATATTATAGAAAGACGTATAGCTCAAACAAAGATAATAGAAATTTAGTTTCATAGTAATTTTATTAGATTTTCTATTATCTTTAAAAAAAACTTCTCATTATGAGGAAATTACTATTGCTATTAGTTTTTCAAGGCGTTTTCTTTTCATGTAAGCCATACCAATCAAAAATTATAAGAAATAATCAAATGACATATCATATATATAGAGAAAGGCAAAAAACATTTTTTTCTCAAGAAGGTGCTATTAAGTATATAGATAAAGGCTATGGAGATGTTATTGTTTTACTTCATGGTGTTCCAACTTCAGGATGGTTGTATAGGAAAATGATTGATGAGTTGTCTAAATCTTATCGTGTAATTGTACCAGATATGCTGGGCTTTGGTAGTAGTGATTCTCCTAAAGGCTATAATATCTATTCTGAAGAAAAACATGCTGAACGTCTTATAGCTTTAATGGATGAATTAAAGATTAAAAACTGGACTCATGTTACTCATGATGCAGGAGGTCTTTGGACATGGGAATTACTAAAAAAACAACCTAATAGAATTGAAAAACTAGTCGTTTTAAATACTATTATTTATCAAGAAGGTTTTAATCCACCAATTCGATTTAAAAAAGGATTTTTTGCCAAAACAGCAATGTGGGCTTATAGAAATAACATTACAGCAAATACAATGCTTAAAGGGCTTTTTAATTCTGGACTAAAAAAGAATACCCTTAATAAGGCAGATATAGAAGGTTATAAAAAACCTTTAAAAGAAGGAAAAACACATGGTATGTATTATTTTTTCACACAGACTTGTAATGCATTACCTAATTATAAAGAAACGTTACTGTCTGTTGATGTTCCTGTACTAGTAGTTTGGGGTAAAATGGATTCATTTTTATTTTGGGAGTTACAAGAAGAGAAAGTAATAAATGATTTAAATATATATGATAAAAATGTTCATTTAATAGACGCAAGACATTTTATACAAGAAGAAAAACCACAACTTATAAATGAATTAATTTTTGATTTTTTAAGCGCGGAAAATAAAAATAAAAACTAATTATAATTGAATTAAACGAAATGAGAATTTTATAGTCTAAGCTTATATATCCAAATTTATGAGACCTATTCAATTACAATTTATTCTACTTTTAACTATAGTATTTTTTTCTTGCAAATCAGACAATACTGTAATTGCTCCATCTGAAAATAATACAACACAAAGTAAGCCCAATATTTTACTTATTATAGCAGATGATATGGGTTTAGATGCAACTCCAGGATACAATATTGGAAGCATAAAGCCTAACATGCCAAATTTAGAAAGCATGATAAATACTGGAATTAGGTTTAATAACCTATGGTCTTATCCAGTATGTACACCAACAAGATCAAGTATTATTACTGGAAAATATGGCTATAGAACAGGTGTATTAAGTGTAAATGATGAATTATCAACATCTGAAACGTCTTTGCAAAGTTATATAGATAATACAACAGGAAATTTATATAATCATGCCGTTATTGGTAAATGGCATTTGTCTACAAATGCCAATCACCCAACTAATATGGGTGTTAATTATTATGCTGGTCTTTTAAATGGAGGCGTACAATCTTATACCAATTGGAATTTAACAGAAAATGGACAAACAAATTCTTCTACTGAATATACAACTACAAAATTTACAGATCTTGCCATAGATTGGATTAGTAATCAATCGCAACCATGGTTTTTGTGGCTTGCATATAATGCGCCACATACTCCATTTCATTTACCTCCTAGCGAACTACATTCACAAGGCGCTTTACCAACAGATCAAGCAAGTATAGACGCAAATCCATTACCATATTATATGGCAATGATTGAGGCTATGGATACAGAAATGGGTAGATTGCTAAACGCTATGTCACAGGAAGAAAAAGAGAATACTATAATTATTTTTATTGGTGATAATGGTACACCAAATCAAGTGGTTCAAGAATATCCTTCTCCAAGAGCAAAAGGAACTGTTTATCAAGGCGGTGTTAATGTACCAATGATAATTTCTGGAAAGGATGTAATGCGTATAAATGATACCGAAGATGCCTTAATTAATACTACAGATTTATTTGCAACCATATCAGAATTAACTGGTAATACTGTTTCAGAAATAAATGATAGTAAAAGCTTTAAAACGCTTTTAACAACGTCTAATACCAATACAAGAGATTATGTTTATACCGAAATTAATACTGATGCTGGAAGTAATAATTATGCAATAAGAAACGCTACTCATAAGTATATTAATCTTGGAGGTATTAATGAAGCGTTTTATGATTTAAGTACAAACACTGTAGAAAATCCAAATTTATTAAACGCAAATCAATTACCATTAAGCGATAGTAATGCTTCAATATTAAATGATTTAATTATTAAATTAGACGAAATTAGAGAGTAATTTATTGATCTTGATCATCCTCGATATCTTTTGTCAAATCAAGATCACGTAAAGGTTGATTTTTTGCACCAATTATTGCCACAATAATAAGTGTTATAGAACCACCAAGAATAACCGCTAAAGGTGCACCAAATAGTCTTGCAGCTATACCACTCTCAAGAGCTCCAAGTTCATTAGAAGACCCAACAAACATAGAATTTACGGCGCCAACACGACCTCTCATTTCATCAGGTGTTTTAAGTTGTAGTATGGTTTGACGAACCACCATTGAAATTCCATCAAAAACACCAGAAAAGAATAACGCTATAACACTAAGCCATAACAATTTTGACGCACCGAAAATTATCATAAAAACACCAAACCCAAAAACTGAAACAAGTAATTTCTTCCCAGTACTTTTTGTAATAGGTATATATGTTGTAGCTAACATTGTTATTATACTTCCAGAAGATAATGCTGCATTTAATATACCAAATCCTTTAGGTCCTGCATCCAAAATATCTGTTGCAAATACAGCGAAAATTGCAACTGCACCTCCAAATAAAACGGCAATCATATCTAAGGTTAAAGCACCTAAAATTACCTTATCATTAAACACAAAATTAAGTCCAGCTTTTAAACTTTCTTTCACAGATTCATTATTTCCTTTATTTAAAATAGGTTTTTTGGCTATTTGAAACACCAGTAATAATGCTAACATTACTAATAAAAAGATAATACCAAGTGTATAATTAACACCAATCCATGCAATTAAAAAACCGCCACACAGGGCACCAAAAACATTAGCGCCTTTCCATGTACTACTACTCCATGTAGCTGCATTAGGATATATCTTTTTAGGTACCAAAAGTGCGATGAGTGAAAAAATAGTAGGTCCAAAAAAAGCTCTCAAAACACCACCAAAAAAAACTAAGCTATAAATACCATATAAAACCGTATTTGTTGGCCATGAGGTTTCTACATAATTTGATGTTAGCCAAAACAGCCCAAAACTTATTAAAGAAAATAGAGCAATACAAAGTGCGAACAAATTCCTTTTTTCTTTTTTATCAACAATATATCCCGCAAAAGGAGCTATTAGAAAAGCAGGTAAAAATTCACAAAGACCAATAATACCTAATGCTAGAGGGCTTTTAGTAAGTGCATATACTTGCCATTCTATTACAATAAATTGCATAGACCAACCAAAAACCAATAAAAAACGCATGAGTAAAAAAATATTAAACTCTTTAAAACGCAATGCTGCGTATGGATCGTTTTTGGTTTTACTCATTTAGAAATTAACTTAAATTCTACACGTCTATTTTGTGCTCTATTTTCTTCAGAATTATTTTTTAATATTGGTTTTGTGCTTCCAAAACCAAACCATTGTATACGACTACTATTTAGTCCTTTCAAAATTAAGTAATCTGAAACAGCTTTTGCGCGTTTGGTAGATAATTCTTGATTTCGTCTTTGTAAACCAATATTATCTGTATGCCCATAAATTTCTACAAATAGATTTGAGTTTTTAGATAAATGAAGGTATAGTTTATCTAAATCTTCAACGGAGTCTTTTAATAATGTTGATTTATTAAAATCGAATAATACATTTTTAAATACATGGATTTTTTCAGTTTCTAATAAAATGTCTTCTTCTACCTTCTTTTCTTTATCTATTTCAATTGTTTTTTCTTTTAAAATATTTGAATAATCTATAATACTGATATCATCTATATAGTAATATGCAAATTGTCTTTCTGCACTTGGCCAGACATTTGTTATTACTATTTTTCTGTTCACATCAAAATTGCCAATAGACAAATAGTTTTCATAACCTTTTGCTTTATAAATGGTCGATATTTTAATCCATTCTTGAGTATTAGAATAGAACGTATTATCCATAACGGAAATAAAATTATATTTAATTTTGTCTCGATTTAAATATTTTAAGTGAATAAAATTTGAACTAGCATGATCTAATTTCGTTTCGGTAAATAATATTCCAAATGTATTTACGGCATGTGAAGAACAATCTGAAAGACTAACATAAAAAGTGATTATATATTCTGTTCCTTTTACTAGTTTATTAATAAATTTTGTTTGAATATACTCTCTATAACTATTAGGAGCATAAGCATATATCCCGGCATAACCTTTCCCTGTTCTTGGGGTTTGATTGCCTACATAATTAAAGTAACCTAAATCGTTATTACAGTTATTAAAGTAATCTGTTGAGCCATAATTTGAACATGACCAACACATAACATTATCATGGAAAGCTCCTAATTCTGTAGGGCATTTTTTATAGTCTTCAAAGCTTGGGTTTTTTACTAAATTTTGTGAGTTTGTAACCGTAATAAGAAAAATAAAAAATAGCGTAATCTTATATTTCATATTAAAAGAAACGCATAAGAATATAAATTATTCTTTTATATCTCTTAACTTTAGTTGTAGGCTTACATTACCTTGCCAATGGTTTTCATCAATTGAATAGGCTGCCATAAAAGAATCTTCTCTTTTAATAATATTTAATTTATTCCCTAAACCAAATCCAATGCAAACTATTTTATTGCTATTAGGTTGCTTTACAGTAATACGTAGGTGTTTATCATCTTCTCCAACACATTTACCATAACCGGTATCTTTAAGATTATCACTCATAAAAACTGGAGCCATATTTCCTGGGCCAAAAGGAGCAAACTGACTTAAAATTCTATAGAATTTTGGAGTAATAGTATTAAGTTCTATTTGAGTATCTATAGTAATTTCTGGAGTTAATAATTTTTTATCAATTGTAGCCTCAACAACAGCTTCAAATTTATGCTTGAAAGCTTCGTAGTTTTCTACTTTTAATGTTAAGCCTGCAGCGTATTTATGGCCTCCAAATTGTTCTATGTGTTCTGAGCAAGCTTCTAAAGCATTATAAACATCAAAGCCTTTAACAGATCTTGCAGATGCAGCTAATTTATCTCCGCTTTTAGTGAATACTAAAGTTGGTCTATAATAGGTTTCAATAAGTCTACTTGCTACAATGCCTATAACACCTTTATGCCAATTCTCTTGATAAACTACAGATGTGTATTGTTCTTCTTCTTTATTGTCTTGAATTTGTTGTAACGCTTCAATGGTTATTTGCTTATCTGCATCTTTTCTATCGGTATTAAAATCTTCTATTTCTTTTGCATAAACTTCTGCTGTTTGAATATTGGTTTCTGTTAATAAATCAACAGCATATTGTCCATGTTTCATTCGTCCAGCTGCATTTATTCTAGGAGCAATAATAAAAACAACATCAGTAATAGTAAGCGTTTCTTTTTTAATTTGATTGATAATAGCTTTAAATCCAGCTCTTGGTTTTTCATTAATAACCTGTAAACCATAATAGGCCAGAATTCTGTTTTCTCCAGTAATAGGAACAATATCTGCGCCAATAGCAGTTGCTACTAAGTCAAGATATTTAATAACATCTTCTATAGTTTCCCCTTTTTTAGAAGCTAATGCTTGAATTAATTTAAAACCAACACCACAACCGCATAATTCATTATATGGGTAATTGCAATCATTTTGTTTAGGATCTAAAACAGCAATGGCATTTGGTATATTGTCTCCAGGTCTGTGGTGATCACAGATTATAAAATCGATATTTTTTTCTTTAGCATAAGCAACTTTATCTATGGCTTTTATACCACAATCTAATGCAATAATTAAAGAAAACTCATTGTCATGAGCAAAATCTATACCCATATATGAAATACCATAGCCTTCATTATAACGGTCAGGAATATAGGTGGCAACGTTAGAATAGCTACTTAATAAATAAGAAGACATTAGTGAAACTGCCGTTGTGCCATCAACATCGTAGTCGCCATAGACTAGGATGTTTTCATTGTTTTGTATTGCTGTTTCTATTCGTGCAACAGCTTTATCCATATCCTTCATTAAAAAAGGATCATGTAAATCGTTTAAACTAGGTCTAAAAAAATCTTTTGCTTGTTCAAAAGTTTCAATACCTCTTTGAACTAAAAGCGATGCGATAGATTCGTCAACCTGTAAAGCTTGTTGTAAGAACTTAACGGTATCAAGGTTTGGTTTTGGTTTTAGAGTCCAACGCATTTACTATATTAATTTTCGTTTAAGTGCTTCTTTTTTTGATGCTATCCATTCTTCTTTTAAGATACTTAATAAAATAGCATCGGTTCTTCCTGTTCCTGTAGGACTTGGTAGTGCTTTTCTGTACTTGCCTTCTTGAACACACCCAACACTTTTCATGGCCGCAATACTTCTTTTGTTTTCAATATAGGCACCAAGACCTATTCGTTCCATTTTCATAACATTAAACGCAAATTCAAACAACAAATATTTACAATTTTTGTTTAAACCAGTACCTTGAAATCGTTTTCCATACCAAGTGTAACCAAGTCTTGTGTTGTTTAATATTAAATTTATATCACAGAATCGTGTACAACCAGCAACAGCATTTATTCTCTTATCAATAACAAGAAAAGGATATTCTCTTTTATTTTTTCTTGCTTGTAATGTAGACAGTATATAATTCGTTAAATTTTGTAATCCATCTCCTTTTATAAAGGAATAATCCCAAATATTTGGTTCATTAGCAATGTTTAATAATTTAGGAATATGACTTTCATGTAGCGGTTTTAGTAAAACCATATCGTTCTCCAAAACATAATCTTTATTAAAGTCAAAATTCATAAATATTAATTATTATGAAAATGTGTAGTCGTTTTTATATCTGCAAATTGACGAAACATTTCCATAACACCACAATATTTTTCTATAGATAAATTTACTGCTTTATTAATTTTTTTCTCATCTAAATCGTTACCATAAAAATGATAATCTACAGTTACAGTATGATACGTTTTTGGGTGTTCCTCAGTAAGTTGTCCTTCAATATCAATTTTAAAATCATTAAAAGAGACTTTCATTTTTTCAGCAATAGAGACAACATCTAAACCAGAGCAAGCAGCTAAAGAAGATAACATTGCAGCTTTTGGTCTTAAAGGTTTGTAAGGGTCGTTGTTTTCTTCCGACTGACCTAAATTAAACGTATAACCACTAGGATTATCACTTTCGAAAACCATTTTTTCTTTCCAAACTGTTGTAACTTTATGCGACATAATTAAAGATTTTTTTGTTAATTGATGCATCCAAAAATACTACATAAAAAACAAACATATGCCTTTAGTGACACCTTTACATGCAGAGCATGATTTAGAAACAAAAAAACTTGCAGATTTTTTTAATGAAACCTTAGGGTTTTGCCCAAATTCGGTATTAACAATGCAACGTCGTCCTGCTATTTCGCAGGCATTTATAAATTTAAACATGGCTGTAATGGCTAACGAAGGACGAGTAACTTCTGCTCTTAAGCGAATGATTGCTTGGGTAAGTAGTAATAGTACGGGTTGTCGTTATTGCCAAGCACATGCTATTCGTGCTGCTGAACGTTATGGCGCAGAACAAGAGCAATTAGATAACATTTGGGAATATAGAACGCATTCTGCTTTTAGTGAAGCAGAACGTGCTGCCTTAGATTTTTCTTTAGCTGCCTCTATGGTGCCTAATGCAGTTGATGAAGATATTAAAACACGTTTACATGAACATTGGGATGAAGGAGAAATAGTAGAAATGTTAGGTGTTATTTCTCTTTTTGGTTACTTAAATAGATGGAATGATTCTATGGGTACAACGTTAGAAGGTGATGCTATTGATAGTGGAAACCAATATCTTGGAAAACATGGTTTTGAAGTAGGTAAACACGTTTAATAAGTTTACATTATTTTAATTTTAGAATATAGAACCTTACCAGAAATGGTGAGGTTTTTTTATAAAATAGTTTTAATTGTTTTTTGTAATTCAGGAACAATTAGTTCTTCAAACCATGGGTTTCTACTTCTCCAAAATCTATTGGTTGGAGATGGATGAGGAATAGGGAAGTATTTTGGTAAATAGGATTTATAATCACCAACAGTTTCAGTAAGTGTTTTTTTAGCGGTCTCTTTTAAATAATATTTTTGAGCATAAGCACCAATTAATAGAATCAATTCTACTTTTGGCATTTTTTCTAATAATAAATTATGCCATTCTGGAGCGCATTCTGGTCTTGGAGGTAAATCTCCAGTCTTACCTTTACCTGGATAGCAAAAGCCCATTGGAATTATAGCAAAATTTTTAGTGTTGTAAAAATCCTCATCACTAACATTAAGCCATTGACGTAATTTTTTTCCACTTTGGTCGTCCCAAGGAATTCCAGAATTATGAACTTTAGTTCCAGGAGCTTGACCAATAATTATAATTTTAGAATCTGTATGAGCGGTAACAACTGGTCGTGGTCCTAGAGGCAAATGCTTAGAGCAAATTGTACATTGACTAATATTATGAAGTAAGGTTTGCATCTTAATTTTTTAAACTATTAATTATGGTTATTGCTCTTGCTTTAATATTATTTTGAGAATTAATAATGTCTTGTTGTATTGTTGAGGTATTATCAACCATGTCTTTTGTAGTTTCTATGGCTTTTATATACCAATCTTTCCATGCTTTAATTATTGAGACTTGGGTTTTTAACTTGTCTCCTTTTTCTAATGCTATTTTGCTTTGTACTAATTCTTCGTTTAATCTTTCTATTGCCGAATTTTCAATCTGTTTAATAGTGTCTTTAGCTAAGTTTTCATCTGAGTTTAAAAGCGTATATGCAGATACCAGAGAAGCTGTTCCAACATTTTTTAGAGTCGTTTTCGAAACTTTATCTATACGGTCATTATCTGTGTGATAAAATTGATCTGTGAAATGCCAGAAAAGTACACTTGGAATATTTGCACTTAAAAAAGGAACGTGATCACTTCCTCCTTCAAAAGGGTTTGTATTCACAATCCAATTAGCTCTTTCGCCCTGTTCTTTAAATTTATGGATTAAAAAATCATTTAAATAGTGAGGTTTCATTTGTTCTAAACTCATTTTACTTCCTCCCCATTCTGTATGTTTGTCATTTCCTCTGGTCCATATTGCACTTGGGTCTGGCATTTTTTCGATTAAAAAAGAACCTCCAGTGATATCTGTGTTTTCGCCAACCATATCTAGGCTAATACCCCATTTAATATCTTTTGCTCGTGCTTTATTTTCTTGCACATAACGCCTAGTAGAGATAATTTCATCTCCCCAAAGAAATGTCAACGTTCTATTTGGTGACCATTTATTTTCTTTAATTAATCGAGCACTTATTGAAGCCATTTCTAAAGCGACGCCAACTCCTGTCGCATTATCATTTGCACCAGGTTCTTGTACATGAGCACTAAAAACTAGACGCTCATTAGGTGATTTGCTACCTTTTATATCTGCGACAATAGTTAGTTCCTCAGATTGATATATTTTTGTTTCTATTTTCACATTTAAAGTCACTTTACCTTTATTTAAAGCTTTTTTTAAATGTTCTTTTGATGCATAAGACATAGCTATTGCCCAACCCTTAACATCTTCATTTAAAGGAATTGATCTAAACTGTATAGATGTTGTGTTTTTTTCTGGTTGCAAATAATTTGGGTTACTATAAGATAAAATACCAACAGCACCTCCTTTTATTACTCCTGTTTGAAAAGCTCCAGCTGGATGAGATTCAACAAAGATTATTTTCCCTTTTACATCCGTGTTTTTTAAATTTATTATATTTTTAATATGAACAACTTCTGCTGTAACACCTTCTTTAGTAGTGCTATAAGAATTTAAGGCAACCATATTACTATTAGTTGTTTGTTGTAACAAAGTTTTGTTTTCACCTTCTATTGTTACTAAAGCAGAAACAGGTTCCCAAGTTGGTTTTTTAAGTGGGCGTTTTTCTATTCTATAAGTTAGAATATCGTTAGGCGTTGCATTGTCTTCGTTAACATAGCCTGCTTTTTCAAGATGCTCTGCTATAAAATTAATGCTTTTATTGAAGCCAGTGTTACCAACAACTCTCCAGTATTTTTCAACAAAGGCAGTAGTTTCATAAGCTAAATTACCTGTAAATTCATTATTAAGTATGTCAAAATAATTTATGTTTTTTGAAGATAGAGATTTAACTTCTTGAGTTGTTTTAGTTGATTTGCAGTTAACTAGAAGGATTGAAATGAGTAAAAAATAGATTTGTTTTTTGAACATTTTTGATTGATTTTTTTAAAAGTAATTAAATATACTTTATGTTTTACTTTTTTCCACCAACCACAATTACGATCTCTCCTTTTGGAGGTTTATTAGTGTAATGTTCTAGTACTTCTTTTGCTGTGCCTCGAATAGTTTCTTCATATAATTTGGTGAGTTCTCTTGATACTGAAACAGGTCTATCTTCCCCAAAATATTCACAGAAATGCCCTAAGGTTTTAATAAGTTTATGAGGGCTTTCATAAAAAATCATAGTGCGAGTTTCTTCTGCTAAAAGTAGTAATCGGGTTTGTCTCCCTTTTTTTACTGGTAAAAAGCCTTCAAAAATAAATTTATCGTTAGGTAAACCAGAATTTACTAGCGCAGGAACAAAAGCTGTTGCTCCAGGTAAACAATTAACCTCAATGTTATTTTCAACACAAGTACGAGTTAATAAAAATCCAGGGTCTGAAATAGCAGGTGTTCCTGCATCACTAATAAGAGCAATAGTTTCGCCTCCTTTTAAACGTTCTACTAATCGTGTGACCGTTTTATGTTCATTATGCATATGGTGACTTTGCATAGGCGTATTAATTTCAAAATGTTTTAGCAATTTCCCCGAAGTTCTAGTGTCTTCGGCTAAAATATAGTCTACTTCTTTTAAAACAGTTATGGCTCTAAGTGTTATATCTTCGAGATTTCCAATTGGCGTTGGAACAATATAGAGTTTGCTCATTATTTTCTAACAGTTTTACCTAAAAAATAAGACACCAAAATAACAGGGATAGCAATATGAGATAGTCCAAAACCATGACCAGCATTTTCATGAGCTGCAGTGGCTAAAATGGCATCGAAAAAGAAGCCAGCATATGCCCATTCAGTCAACCAATTGCTTTTACGCCATAAAATCATAGCGATACCTAAAACTTTTAATATTGCCAGCGGATATATAATGTAAGTGGGATAGTTAAGCATTTCAAAAAAGCCTTTTACCATATCATATTTGGTAAAATACATGGTTGCAGAAAATAAGAACATGCCACAAACACCTAGTGTTGTAATCCAGTAGATTATTTTTTTTATATCCATTAATTAAATTTAGATTCTATTATTTCCATAAGACGTTCAGAATATTCTTCTTTTTGTAACCAAAAATTATAATCTGGTTTAACCTTAGTTTTAATAAAATGATCTGCAGCATCAAAACTTTCAATAGTATTAAGTTGAGAAATTACACGATCATAATCTTCGCTTTTACCATCAAAAAGATGCTTAATAAAAGCTAACTTATCGTTAAGTCCAATATTAATTCCTCCAGATTTTAATTTATCATTAAGGGATTTTTTTTCATTTTCAGCCTTAATATCATTAGCTTTTTCAAAAACAGGAGTTTCACTATAGTTTGCAGTAATCTCCTCAAAGTCATTTTTATAAGGCTTAGAATCTGCGTTTACTTGTTCAAAAATAGCATCAACTTCTTGTGTTTCTTGAGGCATTTGGGCAACCATGTCTTTTATTTTTTCCATTACGGGTTCCATGATGTCTTCTTCTTCTCGCTCATCTAGATTTACATAAGTTTTATTGTCAACTTCTATATTATCACTAACAGTATTATTAAATGCTGTATCTAGCATACCAAAAAAAGATGAGTCATTTCCTATAGTAGGTAAATCATCTTCAAAATTCTCTTGAGCAAATTTTAAAACAGTAAGTTTCTCATAAAGCGCAGCAACTTCAGCATGCATTTTATTAACATCTTCTTTTCCTTTTAGTTTAAGAATCTTATGGGCAATGCTCATCAATTCTGATTCTAACTTCTTCTTCATAGATTAAAATTTTATAATTATTTGAATTTAATGCAATTTAGGCTTTTGATTTTTAATAAATTTGAACCACCTTTATAGCAACGAGAAATACTTCTTGTTGGTGTGTTAAAATTACGAAATGTTTCTTGAAAATACAGTAAATCAAAAAGAACAATTTGGTTGGATTGAAGTGATTTGCGGTTCAATGTTCTCTGGTAAAACCGAAGAATTGATTCGCAGACTCAAACGTGCTCAGTTTGCAAAGCAAAAAGTAGAGATTTTTAAACCAGCAATAGATGTGCGTTATGACGATGAAATGGTTGTTTCCCATGATGCTAATGAAATTAGATCAACCCCAGTTCCAGCAGCTGCTAACATTCCTATTTTAGCAGATGGCTGTGATGTTGTTGGTATTGATGAAGCCCAATTTTTTGATGATGAAATTGTTCGTGTCTGTAATGACTTGGCTAATAAAGGTATTAGAGTTATTGTTGCTGGATTAGATATGGATTTTAAAGGAAACCCTTTTGGTCCAATGCCTAATTTAATGGCAACTGCAGAGTATGTTACTAAAGTACATGCTGTATGTACTCGCACAGGAAACCTGGCTCAATTTAGTTATAGAAAAAATAAAAGTGAAGATTTAGTATTGTTAGGAGAAACCGAAGAATACGAACCGTTAAGCCGCGCTGCATATTACAAAGCTACTATGCGTGAAAAAATAAAAACAATGAAAGTGAATGATGCGGAAGAAATAAAACCTAAAAATAAAAATGCCTAAAGCAGAGGAAACGATTCTTGAGATAGATTTAAAGGCATTAAAGCATAATTTTGAATTCGTTAAATCTAAACTTAAAAGTGACACCAAATTTCTGGCAGTAGTAAAAGCATTTGCTTACGGTAGTGATGCTGTAGAAATTGCAAAATATCTTGAAAGCTTAGGTGTAGATTATTTCGCTGTTGCTTATACAGATGAAGGTGTTGCACTTAGAGAAGCAGGAATTCAAACACCTATTCTAGTTTTGCATCCGCAACCTAAAAATTTTAAAACTCTAATTAAACGCCGCTTAGAACCCAGCATCTACTCTTTGCGTGTAATGGAAAATTTTATAGCTATTGCTAAAGAAAATAAACAAAAAGACTATCCTATTCACTTAAAATTTAATACTGGTTTAAATAGACTTGGTTTAAATGAAACTGAAATTAATAGTGTTTCTACTCAACTAATACTCGCCGAATCTATAAAAGTAGAATCTCTTTTTTCTCATTTAGCAGCAAGTGAGGATGAGAATGAAAGAGCGTTTACTCTCAATCAAATTAAGCAATTTAAAACCATTGCAAAAAAGATGTCTAATATTTTAGGATACGAGCCAGTACTACATCAAAGTAATACTTCAGGTATTTTCAATTACCCAGACGCACATTTTAATATGGTTCGTAGTGGTATTGCATTATATGGTTTTGGTAACGATGCTAAATTTAATAGAAGCCTTAAGCCCATAGCGACTTTAAAAACTATAATTTCTCAAATTCATACATTAAAAAAAGGAGATAGTTTAGGCTATAATCGTGCTTTTATAGCTACGAATTTAACTAAAACAGCAACTTTACCAATTGGTCATGCAGATGGAATTAGTAGACAATATGGTAATAAAAAAGGGTTTGTTTTTATAAATGGAAAAAAAGCTCATATTATTGGTAATGTTTGTATGGATATGATTATGGTAGATATTACAAATATTTCGTGTCAAGAAGGAGACGAGGTTATCGTTTTTGGGCCACATCATACAGCTGAAAATTTAGCCAGTTCTATTCACTCTATTTCTTATGAGTTACTCACTAATACATCTCAACGAATAAAAAGAGTGTTTTATCGATAGTTTTTGTGTTTCATTACTGTTTTATTTCTGTTTATGTTAAAATTTTAACTAAATTGAAAACAATTAATATCAACTAACTTAAAAATTAAAATTATGCTTAAAGAATTTAAGGATTTTATTATGACAGGAAATGTGATTGATTTCGCGGTTGCTGTAATTATGGCGGGAGCTATTGGAGCTGTAATAAACGGTTTCGTTTCTAAAATAGCTATGCCACTTATTGGTCTAGTCACTGGTGGAGTAAGTTTTTCTGACAAATTTTGGACTCCAGGAGATGTAGAATATAAAACTCTAGAAGCTGCTAAAGAAGCTGGAGTTGCTGCAGTAGAATATGGAGCATGGATTGACACTATAATTAGTTTAATTGTTGTAGGATTAGTAATGTTTATGATTGTTAAAGCATATAACAAAACTAAAAAACCGGCACCAGATGCTCCGCCAGCTGGACCAACAGACAATGAATTACTAATGGAAATTAGAGATGCTTTAAAAAAGTAATCTAATTTTTAAGAAATATTTTAAAAACCGGTTTTGTAATTGCAAAACCGGTTTTTTTTACACTAATTTTTTATGAAAAAATAATATGTTTTTATATACTACCTATAAAGAAATATAATAGCTTTGTAGTACTTAAATTATAATATAAATGAAATTAGCTGTAGTCGGTGTCACAGGAATGGTTGGCGAAGTAATGCGTAAAGTATTAGAAGAACGTAATTTTAAAATTTCTGAGTTTATTCCAGTAGCTTCAGAAAGATCTGTTGGAAAAAAAGTAACCTTTAAAAATCAAGAACATACAATAGTAAGTCTTGAAAGCGCTGTAAATATGAAACCCGATGTAGCTTTGTTTTCAGCGGGAGGAAATACGTCTTTAGAATGGGCGCCTAAATTTGCTGAAGCTGGAACTACGGTAATTGATAATTCTTCAGCTTGGAGAATGGATCATTCAAAAAAATTGGTTGTTCCAGAAATAAATGCAAAAGAACTTTCTAAAGATGATAAAATTATAGCAAACCCAAATTGCTCTACCATTCAAATGGTAATGGCTTTAGCTCCTTTACATAATAAATATAAAATAAAACGTATAGTTGTTTCTACATATCAATCTATTTCTGGAACAGGAGTAAAAGCTGTTAAACAGCTTGAAAACGAATTAGCAGGAATAAAAGGAGAAATGGCTTATCCATACCCTATCAATAAAAATGCCATTCCACATTGTGATGTTTTTGAAGAGAACGGTTACACAAAAGAAGAGATGAAGTTAGTTCGAGAGACTCAAAAAATTCTTGATGATAAAACTATTGCTGTTACTGCAACAGCTGTTAGAATTCCAACTGCCGGAGGACATAGTGAAGCCGTAAATGTTGAATTCGAAAATGATTTTGATCTTAGTGAGGTGAGACAAATGCTTAGTGAAACAGACGGTGTTACAGTACAAGATAATGTAGATGTAAATACCTATCCAATGCCTTTATATGCTAATGGTAAAGATGATGTGTTTGTAGGGCGTATTCGTCGTGATGGTTCTCAAACCAATACATTAAATATGTGGATAGTAAGTGATAATCTTAGAAAAGGAGCAGCAACCAATACGGTACAAATAGCCGAATATTTAGTCGATAATAATTTAGTTTAGTCGTTTTATAGCTAAAAGCGTTAATTTCAGCGCTTTAATTGCCAGAATTTAAAGAATTCTATATATTAGTAGAATTGAATTGAATTTATGGTAAAAAACTACGCTCTATTTTTAATAATTTCCCTCTTTTTTTTTAGTATATCTTCCTGTACTAAAGAAGAAAATTATGAAACGATTCCTAATCAAGAGGAACAGGAATCTCCTGTGATTTTTAATATTGAAAATGTACCTTATCAAACGTTATCAGAATATAATTTCTTTAAAGAGGAACTTAAAGATTTAGAACCTGTTTTTGGAGTATTACCGTATGAATTAAACTCAAGTTTATTTAGTGATTATGCTAAGAAAAAACGATTTGTATGGATGCCTGAAAATGTTAAGGCCACATATGTTAGTGATCATTTGCCTTTTAATTTTCCAATAGGAACGGTACTCATTAAAAATTTCTATTTTGAAAATATTCAACCCAATAACACTAAAAGAATAATAGAGACACGCTTAATGATTAAAAAAGCAGATCAATGGATATTCGCAGAGTACCTTTGGAATGAAGCACAATCTGAAGCAACTTTAACTAGTGAAGGAAGTGTTGTTAATATAGAGTGGATTCAAGACAACGAGATTAAAAATGTAAATTATAGAGTACCTGCAGCAGCAGAATGCTTTACATGTCATAATAAATTTGGAACGCCAGTTCCAATTGGTCCCAAACCACAAAATATATTTAAAGACTTACAATATAGTGACGGTCTAAAAAATCAAATGCAAAAATGGGTTGAGATGGATTATCTAGAACCTAATTACCCTTCAAATATTATTGCAACAGTAAATTGGAAAGATACTAGTCTGTCTCTAGATCTCAGAGCTAGGTCATATATAGATATTAATTGTGCACATTGTCATAGTGAAGAAAGTTATTGTGAATATAGACCTATGCGTTTTGCATTTAATGAGAATGATGATTTAATAAATATGGGTGTTTGTGTAGAACCAGATACTAATGTAAATAGTAGTTTGACACATATTATAAAACCCAATAGCCCAAATGAATCTGTTGCTTTTTTTAGAATGAGTTCAACATTAGAAGAATATAGAATGCCTCTTATAGGGAGGACATTAAAACATACACAAGGTATTAGATTAGTTGAAGAATGGATCGAGTCTTTAACTCAGCCTTGCCAATAACTAAAAAAAAACCAATAAAGCTATGAAAAAAATTACATTATTAACATTGTGTTTTGTTTTTGCATTAACTGTAAAAGCACAAACATATTTAAGTGAAAACTTTGATACTACTATTCCTAGTAGTTGGATCATTACTGATGCCGGCGAGGCAACTGGAGATTCTTGGACGTCTGGTATGAAAAATGGAAATGCTTTAAACGGTACAAATGCAGCTATTGTAGATAGTGATGGTGTTGGAGATGGAACAATTTTATTTGAGACATTAACAAGTCCAATTGTTGATACTTCTGGAGCTACTGCATTATATTTAGAATTCCATCAGTTTTTTAATAATTTTGGAGCAGATGTCGCTATTGTTGAAGTTTACGATGGAACTAACTGGGTAGAGATTTTAAATCAAACTGCTGATGCTGGAGCTTTTAATAATCCAGATATACAACAAATAGATATTACTGCATATAAGAATGCAAATATGCAAGTACGTTTTATTTATAATGATAATGATGTTTGGGCATGGTATTGGCTTATTGATAATGTTAGTATTTATAATACTTCATGTGCAGGACCAACAAACACTATCGTGACGAATATTACACAAAATACAGCTACTATAGATTGGACCGCTGGTGGTAGTGAAACGTCTTGGGAAATTATAGTGCAATTAACTGGTCAGCCTCAACCTTTAGATACTGATACTGGAACAGTAGTAACTACAACGACATATAACGTTACGGGATTAATAGCAGGAACTAGCTATGATGTATATGTAAGAAGCTATTGTGGTGTTGATGATGGCTATAGTACATGGGGAGCTGCAAGACAATTTGAAACAGCTTCTATTCCTGCTCCAATTTCTTTTACACAATCTCCAATTACTACTACTGGAACTATAAGAGCAGTAGTAGATATGAATGGAGATCATTTAGATGATATTGTGGCTGTTAATTCTACAAATATCCATATTCAAGAACAACAAGTTGGAGGTGGATTTGCTGTTAAAAATATTACGACTACTAATGCAGATTTCACACCATCATGGAGTTTAGCTGCAGCAGATTGGGATGGTAATGGATATACCGATTTACTTTACGGTGCTGGTTCTGGGGTGACTTTTATGAAAGCCGATAATGCAACAGGAACATCTTTTACAGAAATTTCGGGATCTCAAAATGTGTTTTCTCAACGTTCTAACTTTATAGATATTAATAATGATGGTAATCTAGATGCTTTTGTTTGCCATGATGTTGCTCCAAATGTGTATTATATAAATGATGGTAGTGGGAATTTAACATTCCACCAAACAACTAATGCTGGTGCTCCTTATAATTTAGGAGATTATGTTTCTGGAGGAAACTATGGGTCTATTTGGATAGATTATGATAACGATAGAGATCAAGATATGTTTATAGCAAAATGTGGCGGTGAAGTTGCGCGAAGAACAAACCAAATGCATACCAATAATGGACTTGATGCTAACGGAATCACTACTAGTTTTACAGAAAATGGAGTAGCTTTAAACCTTGCAGACCCAATGCAAACTTGGTCTTCTGCTTGGGGAGATTTTGATAATGATGGTGATATGGATGTTTTTGTAGGTGCAAGTTCTGGTACTCATAAATTAATGCGTAATGATTTAGTTTTAGATACAAATGGAGATCTAGTATCGGTTACATTTACCGAAGTTACAGGAACTTCAGGTGTTTCTTCTTTAACTGCGACAGGTATTGAAAATGTGACTTTCGATTTTGATAATGATGGAAACCTAGACATTGCTTCTAATGGTAATATATTATTTGGAAATGGAGATTTAACATTTACATCTTATGAAAACGTTGTTGCAGCAAGAGGCTCATTTGGTGACTTAAATAATGATGGATTTATAGATAATTTTTCTGAAACAGGAACGCTATATACAAACAATACCAACTCAAATAACTGGATTAAGATTAATACTGTAGGTACGGCAAGTAATTTAGATGGCATTGGGGCAAGAATTATATTAGAAACAGCTTCTGGAACTCAAATTAGAGATGTAAGAAGTGGTGATGGATTTAGATTTATGAACACTCTAAATGCTCATTTTGGTATTGGGGCAGATACAGCAATAACATCTATAACAATACACTGGCCATCTGGAATGACAGATTTTATAGAGAATCCTAATATTAATGAACCTCTTGAAGTTGTCGAAGGATCAAGTCCTTTAAGTGTTGCAGCGTTTTCTGTTGAAGATTTAATTCTATACCCTAACCCAGCAACTACAGTATTAAATTTAAATGGAACAGACTACTTGTTTGATAACACTAAATATTCAATATTTGATATGGTCGGAAGAATGGTTGCCAATGGGAATTTTAATTCTAATAGTATTGATATTTCTAAATTACAGTCTGGAAATTATATCCTTCAAATTTCAGCAAATAGAAGTGTGAAAACACAGAAATTTATAAAAAAGTAAATTTTAAAATAAACTTAAAAAAGCTCTTGTGTATTATCACAAGAGCTTTTTTGTTTATTTTTATGTCTTAAACTTAAGAATATGAAAAAAATAGCATTTTGCTTTTTAACACTTTCAATAATTATGTCTTGCAAAGAAGAGCAAACTTCTCGAAAGGAAGTTACAGTAAACTACCCTAAAACAAATACAGTAGATACTATTACTAATTACTTTGGAACAGAAGTAAAAGACCCTTATCGATGGTTAGAAGATGATAGAAGTGAAGCAACTCAAGCTTGGGTGAAAGATCAAAATAAAGCAACATATGGCTATTTAGATAACATACCTTTTCGTGAAGAGTTGAAATCTAGATTAGAAAAATTATGGAATTATGAAAAAATAGGATCTCCTTTTAAAGAAGGTGATTATACTTACTTTTATAAAAATAATGGTCTTCAAAATCAATATGTAATCTATAGGTATAAAACAGGAGAAGATTCTAAGACAGCAACAGTTTTTTTAGACCCTAATACGTTTAAAGAGGATGGAACAATTTCACTTGGAGGCGCAAGCTTTTCTAAAGATGGAAAAACGTTAGCATACGCAATTTCTGAAGGAGGAAGTGATTGGCGTAAAATTTTAGTAATGAATACAGAAACTAAAGAAATTATAGAAGACACTATTGTAGATGTTAAATTTAGTGGTATGTCTTGGTATAAAAACGAAGGGTTTTATTATTCAAGTTACGATAAACCTAAAGGAAGTGAATTATCAGCAAAGACGGATCAACATAAAGTATATTACCATAAATTAGGAACATCTCAAAAAGAAGATAAAATTATTTTTGGAGCTAAGCCTGAAGAAAAACATAGATATGCTGGAGCAAGAGTAACAGAAGATGATAATTATTTAATGATTTCTGCTAGTGTTTCTACCTCTGGGAATAAATTATTTATTAAAGACTTAACAAACCCAGATAGTCCTTTAGTTACAATATTGGATCATACAAATAGCGATACTAATATTATAGAAAATGCAGGGAGTAAACTTTATTTGGTGACTAATTTAGATGCGCCAAATAAAAAAATTGTGACTGTTGATGCATCAAGTCCAACGCCTGAGAATTGGAAAGATCTAATTCCAGAAACCGAAAATGTTTTAAGCGCATCTACGGCAGGAGGTAATTTTTTTGCAGAATATATGGTAGACGCTGTATCAAAAACATTACAATATGATTATGATGGTAAATTAATACGTGAGGTTAAATTACCAGGTGTTGGAAGTGTAGGACGTTTTGGAGCTAAAAAAGAAGATAAGGAATTGTATTATTCGTTTACTAATTATGTAACACCAGGAAATATATATAAATATAATATTGCAGAAGGAACTTCAGAACTTTTTCGTAAACCAGATATTGATTTTAATCCGGAAGATTATGAAAGTAAACAAGTCTTTTATAGTTCTAAAGATGGCACAAAAGTACCTATGATTATTACATATAAAAAAGGGACAGAGCTTAATGGAAAAAATCCAACAATTCTTTATGGTTACGGAGGGTTTAATATTAGTTTAACACCTGGTTTTAGTATCACTAATGCTGTATGGATGGAACAAGGTGGTATTTTTGCAGTTCCAAACCTTCGTGGTGGTGGTGAATATGGTAAAAAATGGCATGATGCAGGAACGCAATTAAAAAAGCAGAATGTATTTGACGATTTTATAGCAGCTGCAGAATACTTAATAGAAAAGAAGTACACATCTAGTGATTATTTAGCAATTCGAGGAGGATCTAATGGTGGTTTACTGGTAGGAGCAACTATGACACAGCGTCCAGATTTAATGAAGGTTGCTTTACCAGCAGTTGGTGTGTTAGATATGTTACGTTATCATACGTTTACTGCAGGGGCTGGCTGGGCTTACGATTATGGTACCGCAGAAGATAGTAAGGAAATGTTCGATTACCTAAAAGGGTATTCACCTCTTCACAATGTAAAAAAAGGTGTAGAATATCCTGCAACTATGGTAACTACTGGAGATCATGATGATCGTGTAGTGCCAGCGCATAGCTTTAAATTTGCAGCAGAGTTACAAAGCAAACAAGCAGGAAATAATCCAACACTTATTCGTATAGAAACAGATGCAGGACATGGTGCAGGAACACCAGTAAGTAAAACCATTGAACAAGCTGCAGATATTTACGGCTTTACACTATATAATATGGGGTTTGATGTTTTACCAAGTAAAATGAAAGACGAGTTTAAAGACTAATTTTATTTTTAACTATTAAATTTTAAAGATTACCAAAAATCATGATAATTTTAATTTGTCAGGTTAAGCCTGTCGAAACCTATTTTAGTTAGTAGTGAAGACTAAATGTTTCGACAAGCTCAATATGACATTGCACTAGATTTTTGGCAACCTGTTTTTGTTCATGCTTCAAGTAAAAAACATTCACTTTAGTTATAAAAAGAAAACTGTCTTAAAAGATATTTCCTTTAAAGCTGAAGCTGGAGAATATATAGCTATTATTGGAGAAAGTGGCTCTGGAAAAAGCACACTATTAAAAGTGCTTCGCGGTGAATACGATTTAAATAAAGGTCAGGTCTTATGGAAAGACGAAGACATACTAGGACCTAAATTCAATCTTGTTGTTGGTTATGACTTTATGAAATATGTTGCTCAAGAATTTGAATTAGAGCCTTATATATCGGTTGAAGAAAATATAGGTCAATTTCTATCTAATTTTTATCCAGAAGAAAAAAAACAGCGTGTTGCAGAATTATTAGATGTAGTAGAATTACAGTCTTTTACTAAAACAAAAGTAAAACTCCTTTCTGGGGGACAAAAACAACGTGTAGCATTAGCAAGAGCATTAGCTAAGCAGCCAGAAATTTTATTACTTGATGAGCCATTTAGTCATATAGATAATTTTAAGAAACAGTCCTTAAGGCGTAATATTTTTAGCTACTTAAAAAAGAAAAAAATTACCTGCATTGTAGCAACACACGATAAAGAAGATGTGTTAGGTTATGCAGATAAGATGCTTGTTTTAGATAATAACATGATAGTTGCAAATAATACGCCTCAAGAATTATATAGCAATCCAGAGACTCCTTTAATAGCTTCTTTTTTTGGAGAATTTAATATTATAAATAATGAGATTGTGTATTCTTATCAACTAAAAATAGTAGCGCATTCTAATTTAAAAGTAAAGGTAGTACAATGTTATTTTAAAGGTAATTACTACTTAATTGAAGCGAGTTTAAATGATGAGGTTATTTTTTTCGAGCACCATTCTGCAATTAAAAAAGGAGAAGAAGTCTTTATAAAGTAAATACAATAATTTATATATCTTTGCATTAGTTCATTGAAAAATGCTTTTGAAACAATTTTGAAGGATATATAAGTCAATAGTGGCTTATATAACATTTAAAATTAAATATTATGAATTGGAAAATTCAAAAACTACAAAATGGCGAGACCATTATTTCAAAAGAACCAGGAAATTCTATGCTACCACGACTTAAGTCAAAGCAACCTGTTAAGCTTAAACCTATTCAATGGGAAGATTGTGAAACAGGAGATATTGTTTACTGTAAAGTGAGAGGCAATTGTTTTACACACCTTGTAAAAGGGAAAAATAACAAACGGGGATTATTAATTGGTAATAATCACGGTAGAATTAATGGATGGACAAAAAATGTTTATGGAAAAGTAATAGAGATATTACCAATGTCATAGACATTAATTATATATAAGAAACACTCTAAATAGAGATTATAACACTTCTTTTTCAGCATATTCTAAGCCATTTGGTAACGCAATAGAAGAAAATTCTAAATGTAGTACACGGCGCCTTTTTTGAGTAGTAGTTTTAGAAGAAGCGTGAAGAAGTAACGGTTTTAATAATTGAACACCACCTGAAGCAACTTCACATATAAAAGGTATTGAATTTGAGCTTATTAATTGTATCTCATCGTCTTTTAAACGCTTGTTATGCGAACCAGGAATAACCTTTAAGGCTCCATTTTTTATGGAGGTATCATCTAAATGAATGCGCATAGAAAAAGTATTCTGAGAAATTTTTTGCGGAGGACAAACACTAATAACACCTTTTTTATTTGTCCAAGACGAGAAATTATTAGTTTCTATTTTTTTACTAACATTAATAGGGACATCTTGGTGCCAATTAACATACCAATTTTCATTTGGAGATTTGTCAAAATAAATAGCTTTAGTTAAAAACACATTTTTATCAATAGACTTAATAAGTTTTCTAAAGTTTTTATTAAAAAGAATACCCTTAAGTTCAGGCATTTTTAATAAGACTTCTCGCATACCATAAGCTTGTTCATTGTTCTGTTTTATATAACTATCAAATCGTGCTTTAAGTTTTCTAATATCACGCTTTGAATATATGTGATTTAAAATACCGAACCCTTTATATTCTAATCGTTTTGCTATAGTTCGTAAATTTTTATCACTAATCTCTGTTTCATAAGTGTCAATAGCATCATATAAACGTTCTTTAATATTCCGTTTTAAACGCTCTGGAGCTATAATTTTAATAGATTCCCCAAGCCCTAAAATTTCCTTTTCTAATTCAAAATTAAGTTGCACTTGCATAGAGAAAGTAACACCATAATTATCACGATCTATAATTTTTTGAGATTTATGAAAAGGTTTTGTAATAACATAAGGAGCGTGTTTATGGTTAACATAAAACACAACATCTTCTGCAGCCATATTTGGACTTACAGATACGCCTATAACATCTTTATAGTATGTTTTAGAATCAAAAGAGCTGTCAATTGTATAAGTTTTAGAGCTTTTATTAATTGAAATAATGCGGTCTAAAGCTAAGTTCATTATGCCTTCATTTTTCTTTCTTTTACCAATAACAAACCATCGATTTCTATATTCTTTTAATAAATAAGGATAATATGTAAATGTATTTTCTTGTCTTGCTTTAAAAGACTGGTATGTAATTTCAATAGCTTGTTTTTTAAGAATAAATTGATATAATTCATCTAGAAACTCTAGACCTTTCAAGTTTTCATTTTTTTCAAAATCAATTAACGATTTTTCTTGTGTTTTTTGGGTGTATACATGGTCTTCTAGTTTTTGAACCATGCTTCCTAGTTCTTTAAAATGGGAAAATCCTTGGAATTGTTTTAAAAAAGAAACAGCTTCAGATAATTTTGTTAAATCTTGATTAGAAATAGGGCTATTTGTAATACTATAATTGTCATCATCGTACTTATAATATTTTCTATTATAAACCACAATAGGAGCATTATAACCTAGTTTATCGCTACGCATCATTTGAAGGTCTAATTGCACTGTACGTTTACTTACATCTATATCTTTGCCTTCGTATTCGTAAAGCGCATCAGATACAGCTTCTATTAAGTCATTAAGTGTCCATTGTCTAAAATTATTTTGAAGACATTTATCTATAGTTTTATAACGAATTAATGCGTTTTTATTTACTGCCATGTTAATTCTCTTTATTACAAAATTTAAAAATAATACTTACAACGTAAATAATTTGCGTAGTAAATATTAAAAAATAAAAGTGAAACTTAAATAAAAGAGACTAAAATACCCGATACTGGGGATAATATGAATATAGTAAAACATTTATTTTTGATTTAACTCATTAAAAAACAATATAATATGAAATCATTATTTACTCTTTTCTTTATTTCATGTAGCCTTCTTAGTAATTATGCTCAACAAGATAAAACAGAAAAAAAAATACTTTCAGGTAAAATAATTGCTACTAAAGATGGTCTAAGTCTCAATAATTCTATTGAATTAACAAAAGGAATGTCTATGGATTTTAAATTCGATGGAAAATCTTTAGATGTTAGTATTGGTACTAAGTTATATGAAGATATTGAGCTAAGTGCTGGTTTTGCTATAAAACCTTTAGGTGAAACATGTTTTTATATGAATCTTTCTGATGGAATTGATTTAGGAGCATTTCAACTTAAAACAACAAGAGGCACAGCTTCTGAAGCTGTTTTAAATACAAACTTTAACACAAGTATCGATTTGGGAACAGAGTTTTGTGTTAATTGGTTAGACAATAAAGCAATGAAACTAAAGCCTTTAGTAGGAAATCCTCAAAATTTAATATCTGTTCCAAAAACGCTAAAAACATTGTTTTCCTTTTTACATAATATAAAGTTTAATTCCGAATTTCAATTAGAAGCTAGTTATACTGGAGAAGCCGAAGCGTTAATACCTTCAAACACATCAAGAATTCCTCTTAATACTTACTGTTTAGACTGGGAAAAAGAAATTCCTTTAGAGAATACAGTTTATGAAATATCTAAAGAGTCTGTTAATATAGACTTAAGTTTTATAGAAGAGGCTTTTGTCTTAAATAAAGATGTAATTCAAAATGAAATATGGTTACAAAAATTTAAAGCAAACCCAAGTGAAATCTATGTAAGCAAAGTTGGTCTTTTTAAAGAAAAAAAATTTAGTTTAAAATATGGCCTAATTACTTTTCTTTCGGATGTAGATATCTATGTTTTCGAGAATGAGGAATCTTTTATAAAATTTAAATCTGAAATGTTTGGAGATGTAATAGATGTTTCTGAGTTTATTACTCACATTCGATTAAAAAATGGAGAGGTAATACTTTCTTTTCTTGATAAGATAACTTTAGATAAGTTAAAAGCATTAGATCTTTTGGGTTTCAAATACATTAATAAGATCTTGGAATAGAAAATAAATACATTTATACTTATTGTGAATATTTCAAATAAAATTCACATATTTGTACAGCATAAAAAAATAAACACACCTATATGAATCTATTTAAATCACATAATAAGGACGCAAAATTGCGCTATTGTAGATATATTTAGTAGGTATATATAAATAAAAAATAGTGAAAGCGTCCAAATAATTTAATTTGGACGCTTTTTTTTTATAAAAAAAATAAAAACCTGTAAATGCCTAAAAATTGTGTATTGATTAATTACATAGCACACTGTCAAGGAATTACATATCTGAAGAAATTCGGGCAGGAATTCTATTGCCTAAAATCAATTTAACTAATTGATTTTCAGCAAATTAATTTTATTTTTTATTTGGATTTTTCAAAAATTACATTCTATATTTGCACCGCAATACTGCAACAAAATAAATATTAAAACGAAGTAAAATGTTTAATACCAATGTAAACAAAAGTATAATTGAAGAACTAGGTTCTTTAGTATACTCGCTTCGAGACTTCTTTCCAGATAAATAGAGATCTATTTTTATCATACAAAGAGTCCGAAGCCAAAAGTTTCGGACTTTTTTGTATGCCTTTTTTTCAAAAGTAGTTTAGGCTTAAAAATTCCGGATATCAATTGTTCGAAGTGAACCCTTTTAAGGGATGTTGAAACGAAAGCTAATATAAAATGCAGCTTCTCATTAAATAGTAAAAGCCAAATTAAGATATGATTATAAATGCATACAATTTAACAATGTGTATTAAAAATTTGAGTGGCTTTACATAGAAAATAATCTAGTAAAGAACTTTAAAATGAAAACAAATAAGAATGTAGAGAACAAACACTTACATAAAGGGAGTTATATAAAATTAGTTGAAAAAATATATAACGAAAATAATAAGCCTACTCGTTATAAAGGCTCTATAGAATCAATGCTTCGTGAATTTTTTTCTAAAACCAGCAAGAGAAAATACACATGGAAAAGAGAAACTTTTAAGAGGTTATTAATTCACTTGTACAACCAAAAGTGTTATGCATTATTAAGAAATTATAACAGTGTTAGTGTTCTTCATAATATAAGTGGTTTTGGTAATAAAATAGTAAGAAATATTGAAGATTGGCAAAACGAATGTTTGCAAGAAGAAAAACAACTAAGCGCAGTAATAAAACACTGTTTTGCATTATATGTAACACCAACGTTTTTAGAAAACTCATTTTATATAAGTGAAAAAAAACACATGTTTTGGTACGTTCAGTTGGGAAAAGGAAAAAGTGTAAAAAGCTTATCTAATATGCCAATAAAGCTAACAGATAAAATGGCGCATGAGTTTAGAAATGCTCCTTCATTTTTGTCGGTTAATGAAGCTTTACGTTACGCACAAGCATTAGGTTATGGAGCTTCAACAAAAACCTCTAAAATGATTGCATTTTCAAGGTTATCAATTATAAGAGAAGAGCAAGAATGTTTTTGGGCATCAGTTGTTCAGTTTTTTTCAAAAGAAGAAAATTTAAATGTTAATGAATTAGATGAAGTTGTTGATTATTTAGCATATAAATATCGTGATAATCAGTCGCTTTCAATGAAAAATAGAACATTCAGCTCATTGTTGAATCAAACGCAAGAATGGCATCGTAGTGTTTACTTAAAAGAAAAAGGGGAGGAATTTTCTTGGAGCTCATCAGGAATTAAGCCTTTATACTTTGAAGAAACTTTAGATAATAAAAAAGTTATTTATAAAACTGAAGAGCTTTTAAGTTCAGGGGAGCTTTATGATGAAGGAAATGAAATGCAACACTGTGTTTCTGAATACGATGACGATTGTGATGAAGGAAGGTGTTCAATTTTTTCTTTAAGACAAGAAATTGAAGGTAAACCAATGAAACGCTTGGTTACTTTAGAAATAGAATTACCAAGCTATACAATTGTTCAAGCTAAAGCAAAGTGTAATCAAGATCCTGACAGTAAATCTGTTGAATTAATAAATCACTGGATTAACAATTCACAAGTTAGGCGAAAAAAAGAGATGGAATACGAAAGACCATACCAAGCTCATGGTCAACAGCAAGCATATGCTAGGCTAGTTGAACGTAGACAAATGACTGAGAAGCAAAATTATGATTCTACTTTGGTATTGAAAATAATCTTTTGGATTATGTATTTCATTTTGAAAACAATGATGAATTAAAAAAGAGAAGGTGATTTAATTTTCACCTTCTCATTAAAAACTAAAACAATGGGAAAGAAATTAAGCGGGAAAGACTTAATCAAGTTAGGCTTTCCGAAAAACAATAGTATTAATGTGACTTTAGGTCAAATTAATCGTTACCAGAAAAGAATAAAAAAAGAAAAAATATTAATAGAAGCAAAGAAAGTATTATTAAATCCTGAGGCTTATAAAGGTGATGGTGTTTGGGGTAAAATAGCCGAAAGTTTATTAGATCCTGTAGTGGTAAAAAAGCAAGTATTAAATACACATCGCGCACCATTTCAAATCTATGGAGACAATGAAATCGACGATAAAGCAAAGTATCAATTATTCGATGCTTTAAAACTACCAATTGCAGTTGCTGGTGCTTTAATGCCAGATGCACATGTAGGATATGGATTGCCAATTGGAGGCGTATTAGCAACAAAAGATGCTGTTATTCCTTATGGTGTAGGCGTAGATATTGGGTGCAGAATGTGTTTAACTATATATCCCGTTAAAGCCTCTTATTTAAAAGGAAAGAAGCATCAATTGGAAAATATTTTGTCGGAGCACACCAAATTTGGGATGTACGAAACGCACAAAATAAAACATGATGATCCAGTTTTTGAACGTGAAGAGTTTAAAACGATTCCGTTAGTAAAACGCTTAAAAGATAAAGCTTATAAGCAATTAGGAACTTCGGGTGGCGGCAATCATTTTGTCGAATTTGGTCAAGTAAGTATTCTAGATGTAAATAACGAATGGGATTTACCAATAGGAGAATACTTAGGTGTTTTATCACATAGTGGTTCAAGAGGTTTGGGTGCTAACATCGCTAAGCATTATACATATTTGGCAACAAAGCAATGTCCGTTACCAAAACATGTACAGCATTTAGCATGGTTAGATTTAAATACTCACGACGGACAAGAATATTGGCTAGCTATGAATTTGGCTGGAGATTATGCAAAAGCTTGCCATGATGATATTCATAAACGCATAGGTAAATTATTAGGAGAAAGACCAATTGCCAAAATAGAAAATCATCACAATTTCGCTTGGAAACAAGACGTAAATGGTCAAGAATGTATAGTACATAGAAAAGGAGCGACACCAGCAAAAAAAGGAGAGCTAGGTATTATTCCTGGATCTATGACGGCGCCAGGATTTATAGTTAGAGGATTAGGTAATACAGAGAGTTTACAATCGGCATCTCACGGTGCAGGACGTTTATTGTCAAGACGACAATGTAAAATGACATTAACGCAAAGTGCAATAAAAAAAGAATTGCAAAAGCATGACGTCTCTTTAATTGGAGGCGGTATTGACGAGGCGCCAATGGCATATAAAAACATTGAAAAAGTGATGCAAAATCAATTAGAATTAGTTGAGGTTGTTGGCAAGTTTACACCAAAAATAGTGAGAATGGCTAGGTAAATTTTTGCTTTAAAAACAAAGGAATTATGGGAGCAAATCATAACATAAAAAGATACGGAGAGCAATGGCCAAACTATAGAATAGAAAAGGGTTTGGACATTTTAAATAAATTAAAAGCATGGATTATTATTTCAGGAGGTTGGGCATGGCATTTTATGTCACCAGAAGACCATACAGAATACAAACATGCGCATGATCATAAGGATATAGACATTTTTGTACATCCAAAAGATGTTGCAGAAGTGATGGTAGTACTAGCAGCCAATGGTTTCGAAAAAGTGTGGACACGATATGACCATATGCCAAGTAACGAAAATTTTAGACGTTACGAGAAAATAGATTGGCTAGAAACAGGAAAACAAGTAAGAGTAACTATAGATTTTTTTGAATCTGCGACAGTAGAAGTTATAAAAGTAAATGGTTGGACATTAGTTGAGCCAAAAACGTTATTAAGCTTCTACTCTAACATTCATTCTAGCGATAAATGCTGGGCAGTAAAAGCAGCGTTACAATTAATTGCGAAAGGTGAAAATCCTGTTGGTAATGTATTACTGTCTAAAAATCCTTTAGAAAAAGTATATAAAAATGAATACTAAAATAATACAAATAACCTCAGGTCGAGGACCAGCAGAATGTTGTTGGGTTGTGGCTCAAGTTTTAAAGCAATTTTTAGAAGCTGTAAAACGCAATGCTATTGATTATAAAATATTACAAAGGGAAAAAGGAATAGAGAATTTGACATTGCAGTCGGTTACTGTTCAATTAAAAGGAGAAAACCTAGAGGTGTTTTTAAGTCAATGGAAAGGAACAATACAGTGGATAGGCGTTTCGGCTTTTAGGCCAAATCATAAACGTAAAAATTGGTTTGTGGGTTTATATGAGATAGAACAAAGTCAAGAATTTCAAATTCATGACAAAGATATTACATATCAAGCAACTCGTAGTTCTGGACCTGGAGGACAGCATGTAAATAAAGTGAGCTCCGCTATTAGGGCTATTCATAAACTAACTAAAACACAAGTATTAGTTATGGATAGCCGCTCACAACATCAAAATAAAAAAATAGCAAAAATACGCTTGCAAGAAAAAGTAAGCGCAATACAATTAGAAGCTTTACAAATGAGTATTAAAAACCAATGGGGAAACCATTTAAAATTAGAAAGAGGTAATCCTATACAAGTTTTTAAAGGCTCAAATTTTAAAAAGAATACAGTTGTAAAAAAATATAAAAAACAACGTTGCGCATTAAAAAATGATTTACGCAATGAATTAAATAACTAAAACAATGGAAACTAATTTATTAAATAATTACGTGCTAAAAGCTATTGATGCTTATCCATATGAGTTAGAAGAAACTGTAGAGAATCTAAACTATGCCTTGTCTTACGAAAGTAATAATGCTTACGCATTGTATCTCATGGCGCGTTTACAAGCAGAACAGTTTGGAGATTATGAAAAGGCGAAGCAATATTATGCAGAAGCATTAGCAAACAAAATGGATTATCAACGTGTTTATCCAAGATATATTCAAGTGTTATTGGATAATGACGATTTTGATGAAGCTCAAAAATTAATTGATTTTGCTTTAACAGTAAAAGGTATTGATAAAGGGGTTATTTGGAAAAATCAAGGCCAGCTTTTTGAAATAACACAAGACTACAAAAAAGCAATTAAAGCGCTAAAAAAAGCAAAACAATTTGGATATAATGATGGTTTTATAAGCTATATCAACTCAGAAATATCAAGAGTGAAAACTAAAATGAAACCTAATAAGAAGAAAACATCCAAAAAGAAGAAGAAAAAAAAGAAATAACTATTTGTGATTCCTGCGAAGGTAGGAGTTCACAATAAAAAACAAACCTTTATGAAACGACAAGAATTACTAAAGCGATTCCTTACAAGAACAGATAGAACAGGACGATTTATAGTAAGTTCTAAAATTACTGGGATTACTTATTTCGTTGAACCAATAGATAATGGTAAGCCAGATATACTTTGGGGAGATTTAGATCCTGCAACCAAAAAATTAACTGGCGATTATGGAAATAAAGCTATTGGAGCTGTTAAAGAAAAAGACTCTTTAATTACAAAAGATAATGGGTTTGTAAATATTTTAACCTTCAAAGGAAGTCCCTTAGGCGAAATAGATAGGAGAGATAAAATATATGCATCTCAATAAATAAAGAAAAGTAGGCATGCTTAGGTTTGTCTACTTTTAAAAATAAGATAATGAATTACAATAAAAATATAATTATAATAGATTTAGAGGCTACGTGTTGGAATGGGGAAATTCCAAATGGTCAAGTAAATGAAATAATAGAAATAGGTATTTGTGTTTTAGACATAATTACAGGAAGTATTACAAAAAGTGAAGGGATATTAATTAAGCCAGAACGCTCTAAGGTAAGTTCGTTTTGTACAGAGCTAACAACAATAACTCAAGATCTTTTAGATAAAGAAGGTATTACTTTTAAAGAAGCTTGTGTAAAATTAAGAGAAGATTACAGTGCTAATCATTACACTTGGGCAAGCTATGGCGCTTACGATTTAAATATGATGAAAAAACAATGTAAGTTGCGAGGTGTGGAATACCCATTATCTCAAAAACATATTAATGTAAAAACTCATTTTAGTTGGGTAAAAGATTTAAATAAAAAAGTAGGGATGAAAGGCGCTCTTAATATTTTAAAAATACCTCTAGAAGGGACGCATCACCGAGGTGTAGATGACGCAAAAAATATTGCAAAAATTTTACATTGGTGTTTGCAACAGCAAAACTAAACCTGTGATTTTACTTATTAGAAAAAGGAATTAAAATGGAACGAATTATAATAAATTTAAATGCTAAGCCATCAGAAAGGTGGCATTGGCTTAAAGACTATAGGAAAGAGATGAATAGTCTTTTCAAATACTATTTAGAAGATTTGAGTAGTGCTGGTATTTTCCAAGACTATATAGAAACCTATAAAACACTATTTATTAATAAAGAGTATCAAGAAGAAATTAAATCTGTTTCAAGATATAGTGATTTTTCAGAAAATGAAATATTAATTACAAACTTATATTACGATGCATTAAAGTTTGTTTTTGGTTGTACTTCGTTTTGTGTTACTAATCAAAATGAAAAGCTTCATGCTAGAAATCTAGATTGGTGGTCAGAGAATAATATGCTGGGAAAGTTTACTAAAATATTTGACTTTAAGAAGGATAATGAAACTCAATATTCTTTAGTAAGTTGGCCAGGTTTTATTGGAGCGTTATCAGGAGTAAAACCAAGATTATTTTCAATAACTTTAAATGCTGTATTAAGTAATGAATCGCCTCAGTTTGCTATTCCTATTACGTTTTTAATTAGGGATGTTTTAGAAAAAGCAAAAACATTTGATGAAGCGGTTGTAATGCTTTCTGAAACAACTATTGCCTCAGATTGTTTATTAATGGTTGTGGGCGTAAATAAAGATGAAAATGTAGTTATAGAACGAACCCCAACAACTTTTTCTATAAGAAAAGCTGCGGGTAACAGCTTAATTGTAACTAACGAATATTTATCGTTAACTGAAAATAAACAAACTAATGACACCTTGCAATTAACAGCATCTGGTAGGCACAAAAGGGTGAACGAAATGATTAAGTTTAAATCGCCAGAATCAATTCAAGATCATTTTGATATTCTTTCAGATGGTAATGTAAAAATGGATATTACTGTTCAACAAATGATTTTTAATCCAAAAAGAGGAGAGATTCATTTAAAAACAAAAAAATAATTTTAACTACGTAAAAAGATTGCGTCTTACTGCAATTATATTTGTAGTGTAAATAAAACAGATTCCCACTTTCGTGGGAAATAATTATGATAAAACAAGAAATACATAAACAAGCAATATCGCGCTTTAGTGAATGCGATTATAGAGGAGCAGTTATTTTACTGAATCCCCAAGAAGGACGTTTTGTATCTTTTTTAAAGAGTAGATTATGATTTAAACTCTAATAAAAATAGAATATTAAGCGTCCAACCTAAAAGTTGGACGTTTTTTTTTAATTTTTTTTGAAATGATTATAGAACAGTAAAAAGATTAAAATAGAGCATTGAAACAGCAAAACAATTGGGAGACAGACTATTGTATAACATGTTGAATATCCGTTAAAAAACGGACAGGAATTCTATTGCCTAAAAACAACATAATTAATTGATTATCAGTAAATTAAAATGAAATTTTTCTTGTGTAATTCAAAAAAGCGTTTCATCTTTGCATCGTCAAAAACAAATAAAACAATAATGGAAAATTATTTACAACATATAATTAAACAAAATCTCTGGTTTCGCTCGCCGAAGCATAATATGGTCGCATCTAGTTGTGATGAGAGATTTATAAAATATAATAGGAAGGTTATAGATACATGAGTTGATGTATTTATAGATTTAAAGAAAGCACCTTCCATAAAAATGAGGTGCTTTTTTTATGGTGTTCATTGAAATAAAATAGTGACGTGTAGCTTAACTGGCTAAAGCACTCGACTTTTAATCGAGGTTATGTGAGTTCGACTCTCACTACGTCAACAAAAAAATGGAAGGGCAAGCCAATAGGTGGTGGCCACAGTTTTGAAAACTGTTCGGAGATAACGACTCGTGTGGGTTCGATTCCCACTCCTTCCGCAAAACTAAGAGGAGAACGATGGATAGTTTACTCGCTTTGGAAGCGAGAGGTTGCAGGTTCGAATCCTGTCTCTTAGACGATATAAATAAATGGAGAGTAGGCAAATACTGGTTTGTTGCGCTTGTCTGCTAAACAAGTCCGCTTTATGGCGGTGAAGGTTCGATTCCTTTGCTCTCCGCAAAAAATTATGGGGTTATAGTTTACCAAGCCAAAACAGCACGTTTGCAATGTGCAGAATGGAGTGCAAGTCTCCGTAACTCCTCAAAATGATAGTGTAGCTCAATGGCAGAGCGTGGATCTGTTAAGTCCTTGGTTATAGGTTCGAATCCTATCACTATCGCAAAGACAAGGTGGCTGAATGGTTAAAGTAACAGTCTGCAAAACTGTTTTTTATGAGTTCGAATCTCATCCTTGTCTCAATGATGAAAACATTTTAAACCTGTTTAAAAATGTGACATTCAATTTGTGACTTGATGAGAACGTGTAACAATCTCATCCTTGTCTCAAAATTGGAAGTATTGAGCAATTGGTTGGCTCGCCAGACTGTAAATCTGGTCTCTTCGGAGCATGTAGGTTCGAGTCCTACTACTTCCACAATTAGCATTTATGGTGTAATGGATAGCACTAAAGATTTAGCTCACTCATTTAAAAAAATATGTGTGATACGAACTAATCCAGGTAGATGTACAAAATGAAGATAAAAACGAAGCTATATAAGTTCAGGTTCGACTTCGATTTCAGCTTCAATTTTTAAAGGTTCATTGGGGTAATGGCTATCCTTCCCGACTGTCTCTCGGGAGATACGAGTTCGACTCTCGTATGAACCGCAAAATGCTCTATTAGCATAGTGGTTAGTGCATCCGACTTTCTATCGGAAGACAAGGGTTCGATTCCCTTATAGAGTACAAATTGAGGTATAGCTCAGCGGAAGAGCATCACGCTTACATCGTGACAGTCATAGGTTCGATCCCTATTGCCTCAACAAATTGAGATGTAGCTTAACTAGGTAGAGCATCGCTCTCATAAGGCGAAAGGTTCAGGTTCGATTCCTGACATCTCAACTAATGCAGGAATGGCGGAACTGGCATACGCGCTTGTTTTAGAAACAAGATTTTGAGAGTTCAAATCTCTCTTCCTGTACTAATGTCCTACTGGCCAAATTGGAAAAGGCATCAGTTTTAAGCGCTGTGATTTCTCGGTTCGAGTCCGAGGTAGGATACAAATAAGCTTATGGTGTAATTGGATAACACTCCAGAATACGACTCTGGGAATATGGGTTCGAGTCCTATTAAGCTTACAAAATTAACCTGTGGTGTAATGGCAGCATTCAAGACTTTGACTCTTGAGGTATAGGTTCGAGTCCTATTGGGTTAACAACATTCTGACATAGCTTAATTGGTAAAGTGCAAACCTGATACGTTTGTGGATAAAGGTTCAAATCCTTTTGTCAGAACTAAGATTCCCATTTTCATGGGAATTAAAAATGGTGGTTTTAGTTTAACAGGTAAAATGTCTCACTGTGAATGAGAAGAATAGGGTTCGAGTCCCGAAATCACCCCAAAAAAGGAATAATAGCAAAGCATGTCCTGAGCGGAGTCGAAGGGTAGGTCTATACGTCCGGTAGAAATGAGTTTACGAATTCAACGAATCTTATTTAATGAAATAAAATTCATTGAGTTAAGCCCGGAAGATACTGGTTTAAAATGCTTTTGCATTCACGAGCACAGCTAAAAAAATAAAAATTAGCGAGCTAATCCAGTTTATTCCACAACATAATTATTTAACTAAAAAGATAACCGCTTTCGCGGTCAATATTATGAAAAATGAACAGCAAAAATGGAGAAGCTTTAGTGGTGAATTCTTTGATCAACCTATTACTGGTATTCTAGAAGATGCCATTATAAGAGAGCAAAAGGCTGGACATCGTCTAAAGGTTTGTGTAGGTTCAGATTCTCAAGCCTACAACTCTCACGTAGAATATGCGACAGTTATTGTAGTGCTTCGTGAAGGAAAAGGAGGTTTTATGTTTATGAGAAACTATAAAGGCACAAAACAAATTGGTATTAAAGAACGTATGCTTAAAGAAGTAACTATGTCTGTAGAAGTAGCATATGCTATTTGTGATATACTAGATAAATATAATGTTGCTTTAGAGGTTCACGCAGATATTAATACAGATCCTAAGTTTGAATCTAATGTGGCTCTTAAAGATGCTATGGGCTACATTTTAGGAATGGGATTCGTTTTTAAAGCTAAGCCTTATGCTTTTGCAAGTTCATCTTGTGCAGATAAGGTTGTTTAAAAACGCCTCTAAAAAAGAGATATTCCTACTTAATCAATTCTACTTGGTTTTGGGTGAAACCAAGTAGAATTTCAAAATAATTGTTAACCCTAAAAATCACAAAAACATGGAATTTAAAAAATACAATTCAATTGAAAACTCATATAGAACAGAATTCATAGAACGTGTAGCAATAGCTACCGTAAACAATAATGATTTTGTTGTACAGGAAAAAGTGCATGGAGCAAATTTTAGTTTAATTACTAATGGTAAAGATTTAAAATCAGCAAAACGTACAAGTCTTTTAAAAGATTCAGATTCATTTTACAATCATACCTTAATTAAAGAGATGTATTACACTAAAATGCTATTACTTTTCGAAGCAATAAAAAAGAAATATTCAGATACAAAATCTATTACTGTATTTGGTGAATTATTTGGCGGGAGTTATCCAGATATAGAACAAGCGAGAGGAGCTATGAAGGTTCAAAAAGGAGTGTTTTATGCACCATATAATGGGTTTTATGCTTTTGATATTATGCTTAACCAGTCATATTATCTAAATGTAATTGAAGTAAATCAATTATTAGAAGCACATGGGTTTTTCTATGCAAAAACATTATTTAGAGGTCAATTAAAAGAATCATTAGAGTATTCAAATACATTTGAAAGCAAAATTCCTAAATGGTTAAAACTACCTGAAATTAAAGATAATATTTGTGAAGGTGTAGTTATTAAACCTGTAGAGCCTCATTTTTTACCAAATGGAAATCGAGTTATTATTAAAAATAAAAATGCGAAATGGAGTGAAAAAAGCAAAGCCAATTCTAAAACAGTATTACAAATTGAGCTTTCTAAAGAAGCTAATCTATTACAGGTTGAATTAGAGCGTTATATCAACCCAAACCGTTTGGCAAATGTAATGAGTAAAGAAAGTAATTTAGACAGTTGCCAAATTGGTAAATTAATTGGTTTTCTTTCTAAAGATGCTTTTGAAGATTTCACAAAAGAATTTGGAACATCGTTTCAATTGCTTGAAAAAGTAGAACAAAAACGATTAACAAAACAACTTAATCAATGCTCTGCTAAGCTTATTAGGCAAGAAATTTTACAGCTTTATTGAAAATTTCATAAATCATTTTAACTACGCAAAAACATTGCGTAATAGTGTAAAATATTTGCAGAGTAATTAATTAAAAGTCTTTTGGAATCAGACTTTATAAGTAGTACTCCACCAGATTTTGAAGCTGGTGGAGTTTAATAAAAACGTTCATTGAAATTAAAAGAAGCTGAAAATTTATAGCTTCTATATATAAAGAAATCATTATTTATTATAAATAATGGGGCGGCTTATCGTCCATAGATAAACTTGGTAACAAGGATAAATCTATTTGCAGACACTGCAAATGGAGACTGTATTCTTTTGAGTATAGTACAGGTAAGCAAGCAACTAACATAAATTTCTATTTACAAGGGGCAACCGCTGAGGTAAATAAGGGTTTATAGCTAACATTTAATTAGGCTTGAAATGGAGACATTAACAGGAAAAGTTGTAGTAATAGGTTACGTATAGATCATCCAATTTAACGGAGCGTATTGCAGTATTATAGGTACCCGATAGGAAACTATTCGGTAGCTAAACATACGGTGTGTTGGGAAACACGCATGGAAAAGGTTGGTATTTTGTAGGCTAAAATCTACGAAGCCATTTTCGAAGCCCTTTTCCAAGGTCAAAACTTTATTTCTAGGTTCGATTCCTAGTATCTAAACCATAATTTGATACTGCTCAGTTGGTGAGTAAAAAGCAAAAGACTTCGAACATTACAGCAGTTAGTAGTTGCCTAAACCCATTGTAATATATGGGGAGATGGAGGTCGCAAACCTTTGTCTTGCGGTGAACATTCTAATAAGCCGCCTCAAAAGAGGACGCTTATAAATGGTGAGGGAGCCAACCCTTGTAATTGCAAAGCGTGACAAAAGTCACTATGCAAGTCAAGTCTAAGTTGCCGAACAGTTGTAATGTATTAAGGCATCGAACAAGTACGTAATTCTCTAAGCAATAAGAAGCACGTGGAAAACTAGAGAAAGTGTAAACTATAATTCTAGGAAAGCTTGTTTATAAGCGGAGGTATTCTCAGAACGCTTTTTAAAATATTAGGCCTCTTTAGCTTAAAAGGAAGAGCTGTGGTAAAAGACTTTTAATCGTAGCCACGGAGTGATTGAATATGTCGTTAGTGACAAGCTTGCTATCGAATAGAATTTGCAGAAGCACCGAAATTATAGTAGGGAAGCGCATTTAGAGTCAATCTGTTCACGTTATGTGAAAGTACCAGTTCGAATCTGGTAAGAGGTACAACGTTCTTTAACATAATAAAAAAATAGTCCAGTAGCTCAGAAGGTAGAGCAACGAAAATACTTTTCGCCTTCAGCAAAAAAAAGTTCCTGTATAGATTCATAATCCGTGTGTCGTGGGTTCGAGTCCCACCTGGACTACAATTAAATTACTGACACAGAAAGTTCCTATAACATTCATTGGAGAAATTACTTTCCGTTAGTAAAAGACACAAAGCGTTCCTATAATCTGGTTCGATTCCAGAGCTCGAAAGAGCTTGAGGTTAATTTACGCTTCGTCATAAAAGACATATAGAGTTCCTATAAATTTACGACTTGCTGCCCGAAAGGGTACAAGATAATTACTCTTCGTCTTTAAAAAAATAATAGGTAAAAGGTGTTCCTATTTCATTGACCGATAATCAAAACCATACACCTCACTTATTTAAATATTAATAACATGAATACATTAAAATTATTTAACGCTGTAGTAGCGAAAACATCAAACGAAAAGCCATACATCTCAGATGAAGGCTATATCATAGCTCCAAATGCACTTTGGGCAAAAGACAGAATCATTACTTTTTTTAAAGCTGAAAAATTAAATGGTAATGATCTAAATAAAACGTTTCACAAATCATGGAGTAAAATAAAAAATAGCTCTAGATATGAATTGTGTGCAGGACAAATAGAACACTATATGTCAACCTATGGAAGTGACTTTAATGATGACATTTATATTCCAGAAGAAATTTTAAATATTCCAAATGTAAAGCTCAACTATAAAGTTATAAATGCATATTCTGCAGATATAATGAAGCAAAAATGTTTAGCTTTATTAAAATCTGGTATGGCTTTAAAAGAAGATACTGTAGACGAATTAATCATTGTATTGGTAGATGAATTAGGTTACACATTTACTGGTAAAGAAAATATTAGAAATAAAGAGGCGATTGTAAAATTGGCAGAGTATTATAATATTTATCCAGAGCATCCTGTTGAGTTTTTTAGATACATTATCTATAGAGCTACAGATTCTACTTTATTAATCAAAAATGATGAGTTAATTGAATTGATAAAAAACAGTTCATACAATCCAACACAAGCGTTTAACAGTTTTGGATTAGAAAAACTTGCTGAGATATTTAATCGATTTAAACCTTTGTTTTTGGCATTTAAAAACAAAGCTCCAAAAACGATTAATAAAATTAGTAAGCTATCTAAAACGTATCACAAACCTTTAGTATCTAATCCGTTAAATGATGTTACAAATACATTGATAACTGATAAAGATGTACATTGGTTAGATAACGCAACGCCTTTTGCATTATTTAAGGCTTTGTCTGCTTGCTATTCAAGAAAACAAGGGCAAGATGCCTTTTTATACAGAATTAGAAACGGTAAATCATTTGTGAAATCTGATACTACTTCTGTTGTAAGTAGAAATAATATCCTTGCTAATCTTTTAAAGAAAAGTAAGGCTAGTAAATACAAGGGTACAGTTATAGAAAACACAGTGTTTAAGGAAAATTATGAGTTCTTACTTAACTATTTAAAACAACGTTTTAATTTATCTGGTAAGCGTTTATTTTTTCCTGAGGACATTACCTATGCTTTGCCAACATCAGAAAAAATGTATGTAGGAAATATTCCTACTGGGACACGTTTTTATGGTAAAAAATTGGCAGTAGGTATTTATTGGGAAGATGCATGGGGAGCGCGAGACTTAGATTTATCTGGTTTAAATATTGCTGGTAAAATTGGTTGGAATGCTACATATAACCAACAACAGGGTAACCTAATGTATTCAGGAGATATTACGTCTGCTCCAAATGGAGCTGTAGAGTATTTGTATGCTAATAAAGGTTTAAATGTACCAACTTTGGTTCAAAACAACGTGTTCTCAGGGACTACAGATTGTGGTTACAAAATTGTTATTGGTAAAGGTGATAAAATCTCTAAAGATTATATGATGAATCCAAACAATTTGTTTGCAGATGTTAAATGTGAATCTGTACAGAAGCAAACCATTTTAGGAATGTTACTTCCAAAAAAAGATAAGCAATGCTTTGTGTTATTAAATTTTGGTGCAGGTCACACCAGAGTTTCTGGTAATTCTGAAGTATCAAAATTAGCAACTAAAGCCTTGTACCAGCAATGGAACGAACCGTTATCATTTGATAATTTGGTTAGAACTTTAGGTGCAGAGATTACAGATTATAAAGATGAAGCAGACTTTGATTTCTCTTTGGAGAATTTAGAAAAAGATAGTTTCTTAAAGCTCTTTAGCTAGAATGAAGCCTCTTTAAATAGCCTACAAAATTAGTTTTGTAGGCTTAATTTAAAAATAATTAATATTTAAAACATGTATTTTTTAATTCAATCAAATATATACTCAGATCCAGATCATGATAGAGTATATGAAGCATTAGATACGTTAAACTATCCTTATGAAACTATTGAGGTTCTAAAAGAAACTAAACATTTAGAACTAAAAACAAACCGTAAGGATATATTCGTTTATGGTTCAGTACGATTAGCACGTTTGGCGCTACAATATAAAGATTGGTCGCCCAATTCATTTTATGGCAATAATCACTTATTTGAAATTTACTCTAAACACTATAAGAGTAATACACTTAATTATAATTTTCAAGTTCTAAAATTGACCGATAAGATTAATTGGAAAGCTAATTCTAAGCTATTTATTAAGCCTTATAGAGATGCAAAGGTTTTTACGGGTAAAGTTTTTAATCAATCATCTTGGTCTGATTATGTATACGAAGCTTTGGAAAGTCAAGCTTCAGAAAATTTGAATAAAAATACACTTATCCAAATTTCAAAGCCACAAGAAATTTTAAAGGAAGCTAGACTTTGGATTGTTGGTAAACAAATAGTAGATGCTGGTTATTATAAGTTTAATGAAAACGTATTATTTGAATTAAATGTAGCGCCTGAAGGCATTGCCTTTGCAAAAGAAATGATAGCTGTTTTTAATATCGCTGATGCTTTTGTTATGGATATAGGCTTAACCAATAATGGATGGAAAATAGTTGAAGTTAATTGCATAAACAGTTCTGGGTTCTACCCAAATACCAATGTAAAATCCATTTTTAAAGCTTTACATAATTATTTTTCTTTAAAATAAATTATCTACGCAAAATGATTACGCAATACACTATAATATTTGTAGTGTAATTAAGAAATAATGGAAAAAATTATTATAACATGTAAAAATTGTGATGCATCTCTTACAAATCAATTAAAGAAAATTAAACTAGACTTATCTCTTTTTGAAGAAGATGAAGAAATTATAGAAAGAGGATTTTGGAGTGAAGGACATGAAGATGTATCAATCTCTCATAACGATAGAATATTAATAAACTGGCGAGATTCGAAACTAATAAACCACAAATTAATAAAAAACTATTTTGGTTGTTGTGGATATGAGCCAGTTGATTTTTTAAACCAAATTTGTCCTAATTGCAAAATTGGGATAGCAACTATAGTAAACGAATGCTATACTTATGATTATGTAGCAATTAAGGTTGAAAATGTTAAAGTAAAATAACAATGAAAACAAAAGTAACAGGACACGATTTAATCTCCCTAGTATAGACTAGGAAAATGGATGAAAGATGCTATGATGTATATTAATGAAAAACCTGCAAGTCAAGTAAAGAACTTTTGGGTTTTATAAAAATAAAAGAGATGTTTTTTATTGAATACGATGTATTAGATGCTGGTTGGGCTAAAGGAAGAATTGGTGATTTAGAAAAATCTATTGATTTTGTGGTTTCTTATTTACATGATTCATTAAAAGAACTAGCGGAATCAGCAATTAATATACAAACAAAGGATTATGCAAAGGTTGTCTTTATGGATGAGCCAGGGGAATTTATATTAGAATTAACACGAAAAGATAATTTAATTATATATCAGTTAAAATGGTATCCAGATTGGTATAGTTGGAATATGATTAATACTGATAATTACCAAATACAATTAGAAGGAAAAACTACCGTAGCTAAATATATTAATCAGGTACGTGAAGTTTTGATTAAAATTTTAAATAAAATGAACCCAGAAGCTTATAAGGAAAAATGGGTTTTACATGAATTCCCAACTAATGAGTATAATCTTTTGAAATAAAAAAACTGCGCAATAACATTGCGCAATACGCTATAATATTTGTAGTGTAATTAAGAAATTAGAAAACATGAAAACAAAAGTAACAGGACACGATTTAATCGCATTAGGTTATAGACAAGGAAAATGGATGAAAGAAGCCATAGTATATATTAATGAAAATGAATTAGAAGGAGAAGCAATGGCATTGTATTTAGAGCAATTTAAATCGCCAGATCCAATAGCATTACACGCAAAATCAATTGATTTTTCAATAAATATTAAAGCTGAAAATGAAGAGGAAAAAGAGAATGTAGATAAGGTGGTTAACTCTATGCAAACCTTAATGAGAACACCAACATTAGTTGATGGTGCTATTATGCCAGATGCCTGTCCAGCAGGTCCAGATGGAACCATTCCTGTTGGTGGTGTTGCAGTTGCAAAAAATGCGATTCATCCAGGAATGCATAGTGCAGATATTTGCTGTTCGGTGATGTTGACTGATTTTGGTAAAGCAGACCCAAAAGCTATTTTAGATGCTGCGCATGCTAACACACATTTTGGTCCTGGAGGAAGAGATAGAAATTCGCAGTTTAGATTTCCAAAGGCCTTATTAGAAGCTTTTGAAGCGAATTACTTTTTAAATGATGGCAACATGATTCAAGCTGCGAGATCGCATTTGGGAACGCAAGGTGATGGTAACCATTTTTTATTTGTTGGACAATCTAAAAAAACAGGAAATACTATGCTGGTAACACATCATGGTTCAAGAGGTCCAGGTGCTAGACTATATACAAAAGGTATGAAAATAGCCGAACGTTTTAGAAAAGAATTATCACCAGAAACGAAAAAGCAAAATGCGTGGATTCCTTTTGAAACTGAAGAAGGTCAAGCGTATTGGGATGCTTTGCAAGTAATAAGACAATGGACAAAAACCAATCACGAAGTAATCCATAATGTTGTTGCCGAGACTTTAGAAATCGATATTGAAAACAGGTATTGGAACGAGCATAACTTTGTCTTTAAAGATGGCGATTTATTTTACCATGCTAAAGGAGCAACGCCATTAGATAAGAAGTTTATGCCAGATATTACAGGTCCAAGATTGATTCCTTTAAATATGAGTGAACCAGTGTTAATTGTAGAAGGCGATACCACTAAAACCAATTTAGGTTTTGCACCACACGGCGCAGGTAGAAATGTGAGTAGAACGCAACATAGAAAAAGTAAAACAGGTACAACTATGGATATTTTTAATGAAGAAACCAAAGGTTTAGATATTAGGTTTTTCTCTAAGGAAATTGACATTACCGAGTTACCTAGTGCTTATAAAAATGCGAAAGCAGTGAGAGCACAAATGGATGAGTTTAATTTAGGTAAAGTGATTGATGAGGTGATGCCTTATGGTTGTATTATGGCTGGCGATTGGCAGAAAAATGCACCTTGGAAGATTAGGAGAAGACAAAATAAAAGAAATAAAAATAAGTCTTAGAAATAGAAAACAGGCTAACTTAGGTTGGTCTGTTTTTACAAAACCTAAAAAAATGCACCCTAGAGAATATCAACCAGCAGGCTTTTTCCTATCAATTCTAATCATTTTAGTTTTTGCTATTTTTATCCCTATACTCACTGTTTTAGCATTAATTTTTATCCCCTATTTAATAGTAACAAGTTCTATAGATAGGAAAAAAAGAAAAGAAAAGTTAAAAAATATATTAGGTAAAAAAAATGGTGAAATATTCCTTTTATATAAAGAATACAATCAATTTAACTTCAATAATTATTTTAAGGAAAATAATTTCAAAATTGACTGCCTAAAGATTGAAACATATACTTTCAACGATCCTTTATTAGAATACTTGGCTAAAGATACTCAAACCAAAGGGTTTCCATGTTTAGTGAAAATTATTGATGGAGATATAATTACAAAACAACATTACAATTCTTTTAAATATTATGTGAAGAGGAATAAAGATCTTGAAAGTTTTTTTTCATTGTTAAGAAGGTCTATTAATAATTTAAAAAATGAAATAGAATAACTTAAAGTTGGCCTACTTAAAAAATAAACTACGCAAAAAGACCGCGTATTAGGTTTCGACATTTGTAATGCAAATATTTTTAATCCGAAAATAAGGATTGAAATAAACCATAGATTAAATGAAACCGCAACTTGAAAAATTAACAAATCAACTTTATAATACTTTTAGTAAATACTCAATTAAGGGAGATTTAAGAGATAGAAGTTGTGACTGTTGTGTTACAGATGAAGAAATAAGGGTGTTGTTATCTAAACCTTTAAAAGATTTAAATGATGATGATATTGGACATTTCTCTCGTTCTGCAATATCAACTTTTGGACATGTAGAAGATTTCAAGCATTTTTTGCCTAGAATATTAGAGTTAATGCAAGACCCAAATAGTGATACATTAGATGATTTCACAACATTTGAAAAGTTGAATTATAGCGAATGGGAGACTTGGGATAGAAATGAAATTATTACTATTGATAACTACTTGCTTAAACTTTGGGAAGATGTAATTACAAATGAAAATGCAACTTTTCATCAAATAGGTTGTGTATTAAATATTGTTTCTAAATATACAGGGTTAAATAAAGCTTTAAGCATATGGAAAAATAAGGAGTCTTCTAATAGTACTCTATTTATAGCAGAATCTATAGTTAATGGTTTGCAATACTATATAAGCAAAGAAATTATTAGTGATTTAACATATTGGTTTTATAAAGACATTATACTATTTAGAATTGAAAAAGAATTCTTTAATACAAAAGATGAAGATTTAGCGAGTACATTATCTATTGCTCACTCTATTATTGAAAATAAGTATATATAGAAATCTTAGATTATTTAACAGCGAAAAAATTATGAAGAATATTGAAAGCCTTAGAAATAAAGTCTTTAAAGAAGAAAACTTTAAAAACTTATTAAAAGAAATAGAAGAACAAGGCGGAATTGCAATGTTAATTGGAGGAGCAGTTATAGATAGTATAAAAAAATTACCTCTAAAAGATATCGACATTGAAGTTTACGGTTTGTCTTATCCTCAATTAGTTGTTTTAATTGAAGAATTAAATATACCATGTAATTTAGTAGGGAAATCATTTGGTGTCATTAAAACAACAATAGATAATATAGAAATAGATATTTCTATTCCAAGACGAGAAAATAAAATTGGAATTGGACATAAAGGATTTGAAATTGAATTAGATCAAGAAATGACACCTAAAGAAGCCGGAAAAAGAAGAGATTTAACAATTAACAGTATGTATTTAAATTTACATAATGGCAGAATTGTTGATCCTTTTAATGGTATAGAGGATTTAAAAAAAGGAATAATAAAAGCAACAGATAAAAATACTTTTATTGAAGACCCATTAAGAGTCTTGCGTATTATGCAATTATTGCCAAGAAAGGGAAGAGAAGTAGAAAAAAGAACAATGACTTTATGTCAATCAATGGTAAATACATTTTCTGAATTGCCTAGAGAACGTGTTTTTGTTGAGTGGGAAAAATTATTATTAAAAGCAGATAAACCATCAATAGGTCTAGATTTTTTAAAAGATTCAAGATGGTTAATACACTTTCCTGAATTAAAGGATTTAATCGGTTGTCCTCAGAACCCAGTATGGCACCCTGAAGGCGATGTATGGATTCATACAAAAATGGTTCTGGACAATGCTGCTAAATTAAGACATTTAATTCCTGAAAAATGGAAGCTTGCTTATATGTTTGGAGCATTATTACATGATGTTGGAAAACCTTCTACAACAACTCCAGATTTAAAAGCTCATGGACATGACGTTGCGGGTATTAAAATAGCTGAAGCTTTTTTAATGCGTTTAACTAATGATAAAGATTTAATTAATAAAGTAAAAACAATTGTAGGTTTACATATGATGCCTGGTCAGTTATTTCGTTCTCAAGCAAAAGATGCTGCATGGAAACGATTACATAATAAGTGTAGACTGGATATCTTAGGCTGGCAAAGTAAAGCAGATTCTGCAGGTAGAACAGGAAGGAATGTTATTTTAGATAGACATGAAACTTCCGAAAAATGCTTTGAGCTATTTAAAAAGTTTGGAGAAAGAAAAATTGAACCTGTAGTTTTAGGTAGAGATTTAATCGATTTAGGATTAAAGCCATCTAAAAAATTTAAAAATATCTTAGATAAATGTTACGAAAAACAGTTGGATGGATTTAATAGAGAAGCTATTATGCTAGATCTTAAAAATTTAAAGAAAAATGAAAACTAAAATACTAGAAAAACTTTCTGAAATAGAGAAAGACAAAAATATAGACATACTATTTGCGGTAGAATCTGGAAGTAGAGCTTGGGGATTTGAGTCACCAGATTCAGATTACGATATCCGTTTTGTATATAAACATAAAAAAGAGTGGTATTTAAACCTTTGGGAACAAAAAGATACTATTGAGTTCATGACAGAAGACGATCTTGATGGCTCTGGTTGGGAATTTCGCAAAGCTTTAAAATTATTAGCAAAATCTAATGCGTCTTTTTTAGGCTGGTTATTTTCTCCTATTGTGTATAGAGCGAATGGCGATTTTTTAAAAGAAATTAGAACTTTGGCAGAAAACAACTTTAATCCTGTATCTGGTTTTTATCATTACCATAGTATGAGCTACCGTTTTGAAGAAACACTAGATACAGATAAAATGACGCTAAAAAGTTTTTTCTACGCCATAAGAACTGCTTTGTGTGCTAATTGGGTTTATAAAAACGAAACTATTCCGCCAGTTTTGTTCACGGAATTGTACCCAATAATTGATGAGAAATACCATACTATATTAAATGATTTAATTCATTTAAAAAGTAAACATATTGAAAAAAGTACAGAACCTGTTAGCAACACTTTAATTACATTAGTTAGAGATATTGTTACAGAAAATAATAGTATTAAAAACGACTTAATTAATAAAAAGCCGAATCCTGAAGAATTTAATGCATTCTTCTTAAAAGAAATACAATGACAATAGAAGAATTAAAAAAATCAGGATCGATAATATTAGAAAGTATTAGTGGCAGTAGAGCTTATGGCTTAGATACTGCCACTTCTGATACTGATATAAGAGGTGTTTTTATTTTACCAAAAGCACAATTTTACTCGCTTAATTATATAGGTCAAATTAATAATGAAACGAACGATATCGCTTATTATGAATTAGGAAAGTTTATTGAATTACTCTCTAAAAATAATCCAAATATTATGGAACTATTAAATGTTCCTAAGGAGTGCATACTTTATAAGGATCCAATATTTGATACTATTAAAAAGAAAGATTTTGTATCTAAACTTTGTAAGAACACCTTTGCTAATTATGCATTTACTCAAATAAAAAAAGCAAGAGGATTAAACAAGAAAATTGTAAACCCTGTTGAAAAAGAAAGAAAGTCTGTGGAAGATTTTTGTTATGTAAGAGAAGAAAAGGAATCTATAGTGTTTAAAGATTTTGTAAAGAAAAAGAATTTAGATCCAAAACATTGTGGATTAGTAAATCTAGCTCATATGAAAGATTGTTATAATCTATTTTATAATGAAGAATTAAATTATAATGGTATAGTTAGAGAAAACGGAAATGAAGTGTGTTTAAGTTCTGTACCAAAATCTGAAAAACCTATTGCCGTTTTATATTTTAATGTAGATGGGTATTCAACCTATTGCAAAAAATATAAAGAATATTGGGATTGGGTAGCAAAAAGAAATGAAGAACGTTATAAAAGTAATATTTCTCACAGTAAAAACTATGATGCAAAAAACATGATGCATACGTTTAGGTTATTACATATGGCTAAAGAAATAGGATTACATAATGAAATTAATGTTCGAAGAACAGATAGAGACTTTTTGTTATCAATAAAAAATGCTGAATTTGAATACGACGATTTAGTGTCTCGCGCAGAAACTATGAAAGAAGAACTTGATGCTATTTATGATAATTCTCAATTAATAGATAGACCTGATTTAGATTTAGTAAATAAACTCGTTTATGAAATGAGAAATAACTTTTATAATATAAAAAAGTGAAAGCAACTCTATTAACACAACTACTATTAGATTCAAAAGATCTTTTTTCAAAAGATTGGTTAACAGTTAATTCTATGTTTTTTCATGAAGACTATCTACGTGTTTTTTCAAAGAACTGTATTAATTTTCATAAATATGGTGTGTCAAAAAATGTACAATTCCCTTATTTTTCAGAAGAAATAGCTCCTAATTTAGAAGGTTCTTTTTCATTTTTTAAACATGCAATTTCAGAAATTAATAAACGAGATTTTGTCTCCGACGTAATAAATAAAAACATAATTTGCAGTACAATACAAAGCGTGTCTTTTGAGCATGTTCTTTTATTAATGGGGCAACGACAAACGCCCGCAACAATAAAAACTGTAGAAGGTTTGCCAATGACCAAAAAAGAGATGCTAGACAATAGCTTGAGTCATTATAATAAGCAAATTAGTGTTGGTGTTCGTGCTTGGGAAAAACATATTGATAGAACAGAAGATTCCTTTTGGGGAGAAATTAAAGGTTCTCCACAACAAAAATTAGATAAAGTAAAAGGCATTATAAATAATATAATAGATAATCATACATGGTGGAATACGTTTTATCATTACAAACATGAAATTGTTTTTGAAATAAGAATAAAAAGTGGCCATGGTATACGATGGTCCAAATACGATAAATCGCTAATAGGTTTTTTAGAACCTTTTTTGTAAATATAATTATGGACCAATATAATTTCACATCTAAAGAATGGGAATCTTGTCTAAAGGTATTGACTGAGTTAAAAGAGAATCCTCTTGATAATCCAGATAACCAAAAATTTGGGGCTTTGATTTCAAAAATTCATAAAAGAGCTAAAAAGCAGAATAGATCATCTAGTTATAAATTTAAAAAAGGACATGATTTAGAAATTCTGAAAAATTCTAAAATTGCTCAAAATGCATTAAACAATGTTTCGGAGTATGATGGTTTAAAGCAAAAAGAACAATTTTATCAAACTATTAATATTCCTAAAAACTGTTACTCGTGTAATAAATCTTATAATCAAGTTCATTCTTTTTATAGTAGATTGTGTCCAGATTGTTCAGAAATAAATTATGAAAATCGCTTTAAAAAGGCTGATTTAACATCTAGAAATGTAATTATTACTGGTGGTCGTGTTAAAATTGGTTATGCCACTGCATTGCGTTTTTTAAGATGTAATGCTAATGTTTTGGTGACAACACGTTTTCCTGCTTCTGCTTTGAACCTATTTAAAGAAGAAAAGGATTATGAAACTTGGAGTAAAAACTTAATAGTTTATGGACTAGATTTAAAACACTTAAAATCTGTAGAATTATTTATAGAGTATTACAAATCTAATTATGAAAGTTTAGATATATTAATAAATAATGCTGCTCAAACTATTAAATATTCGGATCAATATTATATTCCAATAATTAAAAAAGAGCAAATGCTATTGTCAAATTTTAATGAGCCTCAAAAGCTTATTGAAAACAAAACACCATTAATGCAAAAAGATAAAGCATTAGCATCTGTAAAGGATATAGATTTGAAGCTTAATCGATTTGGTCAGCCTGTAGACTTGAGTACTAAAAATAGTTGGAATTCAACTTTAGATGAAATTTCTATGTATGAATTAGTAGAAGTTAATTTAATTAATCAAATATCACCTTACTTTTTAATAAAAGAATTAACACCACTTATCAAAGCATCAAGATTTGAACAAAAATTTATTATTAATGTCACGTCATCTGAAGGTCAATTTAGTTATGCTAATAAAACGGTTTTTCATCCACATACAAATATGACAAAAGCTGCTTTAAATATGTTAACCAGAACTTCAGCGAAACAATATGAAGATTATAATATCTACATGAATGCTGTAGATGTAGGTTGGGTATCAACTGGAGCCATAGAATCGCTAAGAGAAAAGCAATATGAACAAGGTTATATTCCACCTTTAGATCCTGTAGACGGAGCATCAAGAGTTATTCATCCTATAATTGAATCTTTAACTAATAATAATATATTTGTTGGTAAACTTTTAAAGAATTATAGAGAAGAAAATTGGTAAAGTATTGTAAAGAACGTTAGCTCAACTGGAAGAGCGCTTGACATACAATCCTGAGGTTGTGAGTTCGAATCTCATACGTTCTTTACTTTTTTAAAACACGTAATAGTTTAATTGGAAAAACATTAGGCAACATTTCTAAATTTGTAGGTTCGAGTCCTACTTACGTGATTTTTATTGGATGCTAGCTCAATTGGAAGAGCGCCTGCCTCTCAAGCAGGAGGTTGTGAGTTCAAGTCTCATGCATCCAACTTATATAAATAGGGGAGTAATAGTTTAACTGGAAAAATAGCGGGTTGCAAACCCGAGGTTGTAGGTTCAAATCCTGCTTGCTCTCTTTTTAAAATTAATACCATGAAAACATCTACTTGTAGTGATATTTTATTTCAATTTTTATCTCATAAATTAAAAGAGAATAAAAAGAATAATAATTATAACTTGCCTATTGAATTATTAGATTTATGTATAATTATTCAATGGAGATATAAAAAGTTAAATCGGAATTTAAAAAGACATAAGGTTGAGCAAAATCAGTTATTACATTTAAAAAATAATGCAATAATTAGTATTTATAATAACTCTATACTTGATCCGATTATAATTGAAAAAAATATTGCTATTGATAACAATCCTTTGAAATGGTATTTTTATTTCCATGATAATACTAACTTATTTAAATCTAAAGATAAAAATGAAGCTTTAGCCGAATTTTTATATCTTATATGTTTTAATCCATTAATAATAAGTAACCATAAACAGCTTATTAGTCTAATTGTAAAAATTGCTAATAGAGCAAAAATAAATAGGACGAATAATTATAAACTTAGGTGTTTAAAAGTTGTAAATTCAGAAACAAATTGTTGTATTTTTCCAGTAGAACTTATGGAGGTACAATATGAAGATACAAATGTTTTTCAGGTTAAATATTTTTCAGGAAACGTTGCGGATTTAAAACCTAAAAAGAAACCCTTCTGGAGGTAATTTGTATGACTATTTATAGAAACAGAGGAAAAGACAGTAATGATGATGTCTTATTTGGTTCAGAAAAAATTCAGAAAAACTAAAAGAAGCTATAATAGATATGCACTATTTGCTCTCTAGGGGTTATGCCGAGAAATCATCATTGCAACTCGTTGGAAATAAGCATCGTTTAAACGTAAGGCAACAACAAGCCGTTAGAGGTATGAGTGCTTCGCAACAACAAATAGAAAGACGAGAAAACCACGTCATCCCTTTTAAGAATATAACTTCTGAAACCATTATTATAGATGGGTTTAATTTGCTTATTATTTTAGAAAGTGCACTTTCTGGTGCTTACTTATTTAAAGGATTAGATGCTGCATATAGAGATTTGTCTGGTGTTCATGGTACCTATAAACGCGTACAACAAACAGAAAACGCATTGCTTATAGTGGGTAATCTTTTAAAAGAAAATGAGGTTATTTGGGTGTTTGATAGACCTGTGTCTAATAGTGGTCGTCTTAAAACCATACTTAGAGACATCGCCATAAAACATAGTTTTAATTGGGACATTATTTTAGAAAACAATCCAGATAAAATCTTAGCAGAAAGCAATCACATTGTTGTAAGTGCAGATGCTTGGGTTTTAGATAGAGCAGAACTTTGGTTAAATTTAGGCGCACATATTATAGAAAATCATATAACGAATACTTCAGTAGTATATAGTTGAATCAAAATAAAATATCATAGAGTAATCTAACCTAACAGGTCTATTAAAAAACAAATCTGATTATCTTAACTTAGATAAAATTCGTCAATTCGAGTGAATTTCAATAACTCAAAATCACTCGAACAGACGTTTTTATTTTAAACCTTTCTTTAAAACATTCTGGATCCCTTCTAAATGCTCGCTAAATTGCATCATTTGATTTAGTACTTGCGCCATTTCATTTTCATTTCCAAAACCTTTAAGCTTATTGTTTTTTACAAACGTATCTTTAATGGTTTGCCAACGCTCAATTTCAATAGTATCTATAGAACTTGTAAGCTCCTTATATTTTAATAAATTGGCTTCGGCAGCACTGGTAAGGGTTTGCGATTCGTTTTCATAATGTGATAGCAAAAGAGTTTGTAGCTCTTTATCATTCATTATTGGCACTATTTTGGCCACCAATTTGTTCATATCACGATAAGATCCTTGCAATTTAAATGAAGGTTCTATACGGTAACTATCATCCATAGCAGCAGATTTAATATAAGTTTCGTTTACCTTTAATACCGTATTGCGAATGGCAACTACTTTATCTAATACTGCCAAATAATCTTGAACTTCTTGTTTGGTATGGTTGCCTTTAAGTTCTAAATTAGCAGGATTTCCAGATTCTACAACTTCTATTAATTGATAAATATCTTCAAAATATTTGCTACTCAATTGATGAAGAATAGGATTAGAAGTTAGTGAGTTTTCAATTAAGCTTAGCTTAAATAAATCTGCTGTATCTCCAATAATATCACCTAAATTATAAATATCGGCACGGTTTGCTAACATATCAGGAATTTGAAACTTATCACCACTTTCTGTATATGGATTCCCTGCCATAATCACACAAAACTTCTTACTACGTAAATCGTAAGTTTTTGGTTTACCATTATAAATCCCTTCTATTTTACGTGTACCATCTGCAAGTGATATAAATTTTTGTAAAAACTCTGGGTTACAATGTTGTATGTCATCTAAATATAACATCACATTATTACCCATTTCAAAAGCAAGATTAAGCTTGTTCAATTCTTCTCGGGCTGCAGAATTTTTTGCTGTTAGCGGGTCTACAGAAGTGACGTCATGACCTATTGCTGGACCATTTATTTTCATAAATATGAGTCCTAAACGATTTGCCATATATTCCATTAAGGTTGTTTTACCATAACCAGGAGGCGATATAAGCAATAGCATACCCATACGATCTGTACGCTTGTTATCACCTACACTTCCTAATTGTTTGGATAAATTATCGCCAAACAAAGGTAAATACACTTGATCTATAAGCTTATTCCTCACAAAAGAAGAGAGTACTCTAGGTTTAAACTCTTCCAATTTTAGTTCTTCTTTTAGAGTTTCGGTAACTGTGTGTTTTGCTTCACGATAGGCATTATATGCTGGTACTTCTACAGAAGCAAAGTGTTGTAATTGATTTATAAAATTATGGTAATTAAATTGAAAATCGCCTTCACTAATTGTGGTATGACTTCCTTTTAAATCTTTAATAATTAAAGTAGCATTTACTTGAATAGTTTCTAGTTTTGTGTCACTTTTAAATAGCATAAGTGCAACAACTTCATAAATGTAATCTATATACTCTGGAGCCTGTGATTTTATAAAAGAGCTTACCCATTGTACAGCTAATTGCACCGCATTGATTGTAATATTTTTATCTCCTAAAGCGGTTTTAAGAGAGGTTTTAAAAGCGGTAATTGCTTTTTTATTTTTTAAGGCTTTTGTAAAGTTATCAAATAACTCTTGGGCTGTTTTGCTACTACAAAACGTATCGTTGTTTTGTAATTCATCAAATAAATAGGATGCTGTTTCAAATTCAAGTGTATTTTTTTGCCCTTTATAGTGTTTAGAAATGACATCATAAAACACAGAATCTTGCAATTCTTGACTTAAGATCTCTACAAAAATTTCATATTCTTTGCTATCTGGAAAAGCAGATAGCACTTCACCTGAAGCTTTTATTTTTTGATTCCAAGACGCTCTGTTTTCATTGTCTAAAGTGTTCCAAAAAAATTGCCCAAATGCTCTCACTATAGATTGATAACGCAATAATCCTAAATCATGATGTTTGCTAACTAACGTTTTTAAAATTTTGGTAGCATCTTCATCATGAACTCCTTTAATATAACCTTCGGAATAGTTTTTACTACTTTCACTTTTTACAAGTTTAAGTAATTCTGTATCGCTTAGTTGCTTTAGATTATTAGAGGCATTTATAAATAGTTTATAGGCAAGATATGAAGATCTATAGATCTCTTTATTCTCTGATACCAATTCTTGATTCCAATATTTTTGAGACTTAATTAAAGTATCATTTTCAATAGACTGATAAAAATCTGTACCAGTTAGATGGTACTTTAAAGTATTATCTTTATAAACAATGGTAAGATCTAATGGTTGTTTATTAACGCCAAACCTGTGCTTACCAAGTTTGATAATATTTTCGCCATCTTCGTATAAATCTTGGGTATCTTTTAATTTTCTAACCGCATCTTCTTTAGCTACTTTTAATCCTGTTTCAATAGCTTCAGCTTTCCCTGCATCATCTAAATCCTTAAGATTAGTGATAATATCGCGAAGCTTATTAATCATTAAATCGGATGCAAAATAACCGTTAATTTCAGCTGTAGTTTTAAAGCTTAGTGCTTTTTTAGTAACACCTTTAAGAATGCGATTTGCAGCTGCTTCTAAAGTTATTGTTTTTTTGTTTCTGGCTTCAACTAGACTATTTTTTCTGGCTTCGAAAGCATTATATACTTCTTCTCTTTTTTCAATAATTTGAGTAATGAAATCTTCAAAATCTGCAAACCTAGCTTCTAAATCTTCTAATTGTACAGAGACTTTATTTAAGAGCTCATCTGTTTTTTCTGGTGTAGCAGCAATATCTAAGTAATTGATAATGCTTTGATCTACTAGCTTTAATTGTGAAGCAAACTCTGCAGAAGCTTCTTTTTCACCTAAGGACTTTAACTTGTTTTTTAAGCCTGCCTTTAGTTGATTAATGGTTGCAAAAATCAATGAAATATTATCAATAATTTGTGTGGAATGCGAGGCATCTTCAATTTCTAAATTAGAAACGATATCGATGAGCATTTCTAAATCGGCAGCAATTTGATTGACTTCTTCTTCTAATTTTTTAGCTGCAACAACTTTCTTTATGCCTTCTAATTCTGTCTCTTTTTCAGCAACACGATTATGGTAAGGTAGAAGTGCTTTATCATTTAGTAAAAACTGTACGCAACGTTCAGAAATTTTATCGTTTTGCGCTATAATTTCGGCTTCTAATGCACTTATAAATGCAGTATCGACATAGCGAATGTCATTTAAACCAATAACTTCTCCTCTAAGTGTTCGTAACTGTGATAAAACAAGTACAAAATCTTCAATAGATTTAAACGTACTACTTTTAATTTTTCCAAAAACACCATCTGCTTTAGCTTGTGTATCTTTAGTAATATTTGCAGCTGTTTTACGTAGTTGTACTACTTTTTCAAATTCATCAATAGCTGCATTGGCTGCTTCATTTAATTCTGTTAAGGGTTGGTTAACAAGAAATGTTTCTGGTTCTGTTATCCAATAGTAACTATTTAAAATATCGCTTGAGGATTTAGCAATATCATCATATAAGCCGTCGTAACTATCTTCTTTATTTAAAAGTGTTATTAAAGCTTGGCATTCTGCCATTGCTTTTACAATATCTTTATTTCCTATTTTATATAATAGACTGTCTGTATGTTCTGAAGGAATAACATCGCCTTTAATAAATGGTGTTTGCCATATTTGAATAACATGGTGTTTTGTTTGTTCGTCTTCGGTTTTAAAGTAGCATAATTCTCCATCATTAAGAATAGTGTAACCGTTACAAATAATAGGTGTTTTTACTTGCTGGTCTATAACATTATAAGACATCAATACATACAAGCCTTTTTTACTTTCGTAAAACACATATAGGAAATCTTCACCATTAGGAGAGCTTACCTTTTTTTTGAATTTAACGTTAGAAACACTATTATCAAATAACTTAAAATCACCAGATTGTAAGTAATAACCATCTGCAAAAATAATACCTTGATCGTCTGGTAATAGTATACAGGCATCTCCAATACTATCTATTTTTTTTACTTCTTGTATTTTATGATTGTATACAAAATATCTTGATTGCTCTTGAAAGGGTTTAATTTCTAGAGCTATTAAATTACCTAGGTCTGCGTACTTATATTGTCCATCATCTAGGGTTTGGTCTGGATGTAGTACAGATTCATCGTAAATGCCTTTACCATCATCTGTATTATCTTCTATTTTAATAGTTAAATCTCCACCAATGGTTTCTACAAAAACTTTGTCTAATATTGATATGTGCGAGTGTTTTCCATACACATGATTATCTCTGGTAGATTCTACCCAATTAAATTCATGCTGATTAGGGAATTTAAATTCATGTTCGCTACGGTTATCAATATACTGAAGTGCACCATCGTTGATAAGCCATTTAAAGGTTTTTATATCAGTAATACTGTCGCTTAACTGAAATACCATATGTAAGTAATTGCCAACTATGGCAAATTTTGAGAAAATGGTATTTCTATAATACTTATATAAATTAGTAAAATCGTTTATAAACGTAGGGTCTTCTATTAGGCCTAAAGACTGAATGGTAAAATGGTCGTTATCGTATGTATACACACTAAACACATCTGCAAGTGTGATATCGGTTCGCAACCCAAAGTGTACATTATATCCAAAAAAACAGGTATCACCTATGGTAACAATATCTCTTGCTATACAGTTATTTTCTGTATTAATACGGTTGTTAGCAATAAGCTTGGTTTCAACACTACCAAAAACGTTTTTACGAGCATCGTTTAATTGAGAAAGCCTTGAAAGCAGTTCACTTTTTTGTTTTTGTAAACGCCCTTGAATAATCTCATAGGTGCCGCCGTCTAGCTGAATGTTGTTATCTATATTAGTTTTTTCCATAGTTTTTCCTTTTAGGGAAATTACTTGTCATATTCTTTTTTGTTAAAATCACCTTTTGTTTTAAGGAGCTTTTCTAGTGGTGATAGTTTTTTATTTAAAAATTGTTTTCTGTATTCAAAATTTGGTATTATTTCAACAATGGAAGCTTTCCATATTTTTCTAGAAAAAAGCCCTTTTGATACACGATATTTTACAGAGTCACCTTTGTAAGCTTTGGTATAAATATCAGAGTTACTCCTTATCACTATTTGATTATCATTTTTATCTTTAATAATTAATCTATAGCCATTAGGATCATAAGTTGGAGTATTTACAACAGAATGTCCTGTTCGAGTATTATTACTTGTCCCAGTAATAATCATTTTATCTTGGTACCTTTTTTCTATAACAACTCCCTTTAGGTATTCTTCTTTTAAGAATATATTATCTACTAAATAGATTACTATTGCAGATAGAATAACAATTAAAATGACCTTAAATTTTGACACTAATTATTAAAAGATTTAATTCACTCACCTGTTACTTAAACAAGCAAGTGAATTATATATAATTACCCTAATTTTTTATCAGATAAGCCTAATCCTTTTGCAAGGTTTGCAAGATTATCAAATAGATTTGATTCACTAGCATCTGTAGTTTTAGATTTTAAATCTATTAATAAGTTAGCTACAGTTAGGTTTTTAATATCTTCTGAAGTGATCCCATATTTAGTTGCAAACTCTTTTACTTTATCTAAAAGATTACCCTTAACATCGTCACTTCCCAGAATAGCATCTTTTACCTGAGTAATATTATCTGAATGATTCACCAAACGATCTATACCTTTAGATTTAGTGATTTGTCCAATAATTTGATCGAAGAACATGGTTTCTCCACCAACAATATCAATATTAGCTGCTTTAAGTGCTTCTCCAATTACATTTGCTTGAGCATCTGCAATCTCTTTTTGAATATTAATTTCGGCTAAATCTACTTGTAATTCTTTATCTAAACGTAGTTTGAATTCTTCATGCTCTTTACCTACACCATCTAGTTTTTTCATGGCATTAGCTTTTTCTTCAATACCTATAGCTTCTGCTAAAGCCTGCTCTTTTATTACTTCTGCTTCTGCGATACCTTGTTCTTTTATAGCTTCCGCTTTTGCTAAAATACCTGCTGCCTCAGCTTTTGCTTTTTCCTCAATAATTAAAGCCTCTACTTTACCTTGACGCTCATTAGCCTCAGCTTTAGCATGTAATACTTGAGCTTCAGATAAACCTTTTGTAGCTTCTTCCTTAGCTGTAGCTTCTGCCAATGTTTTTCTTGCTTCTGCTTCTTTTTGACTGGCTTGTTTCTTTGCTTCTGCTTCTATATTTATTTCTTCTGCTTTTTGTTTTGCTGCTTCTTTTTCGGCTTCCGCAGCTTTTATAGTTTTTATTAAGTCTTCCTGTGCATTAGCTTCTGCAACCGTTATTTTTACTTGTTTATCTCTATCGGCTGTTTTAAAAGCTTGAATATCCTTCATGTTTTCTTGCTCTTCTATAACACCTTTTTCCAGCATTACTCTATCGCGAATAACATCTTGAATGTTTTTCTTTTCAACTTCAACGACCTTTTCTTTTTCAATTTGAGCTAAAGTAACTATGCGTTCTCTTTCTGTAGCTTCTAACATTCTGTCTTTTTCTACACGTTCTGTTTCTACGGCATCTGTACGTTGCTTGTTTTTAGCAGCGACTATAATTTGACGTGCCATATTCTCTTCGGCTACTTTTACTTTTTCTTCAGTAGCTATTCTAGCACTTTCAGATTTTAGGCGTTCTTCTTCGGCAACTTTTAATGTTTCTGCTCCTTCACGTGCTTTTATGTTTGCAATCTCTCTTTTTTGTTGTTCTTCTTTTTCGGCTAATTGTTTATCTAACTCTAAAATAGCTTCACGTGCTTCTACATCTTGCTTACGAATTACTTTTTCTTCATCACGCTTAATAAGGTTTGCTTTCATGTTTTGTTCAGCAGTCAATTCGGTAATTTTTTTGATACCTTCTGCATCAAGAATATTATCAGACTTTAAAAATTGAACAGCGGTTTGCTCTAAATAATCGATGGCACAATCTTCAAGTGTATAACCATTAAGATCGGTACCAATAATATCAACAATTTCATCACGAAATTCTCTACGCGCTTCATATAACTCTACAAAGTTGAATTTTTTTCCAACCGTTTTTAGAGCTTCAGAGAATTTAGCCTCGAAAAGTTCTTCTAAAGTTGAAATATCTGAAGCACGTTCACAACCTACTGTTTGTGCTACTTTTTTAATAAAATCTACTTCATTATTTACGCGTACAAAAAAAGCCACTTTAATATCGGCACGCATGTTATCTTTACATAATAAGCCATTTTCTGCAATACGCTCAATTTGAATTTTCTTTACAGAAATATCCATGATTTCTACTTTATGAAATACAGGGACTACATACAAACCTTTATCTGTTGCTACTTTTGTACCTTTAAATCCCGTTCTTACTAAAGCTTCTCCTTGAGGGACTTTTTTATAAAATAGGGCAATAATTGCAAAATAAATTACGATTAAAAAAAGAATAAGCCCTATTCCTATTCCAATAAATTGCGTGACGTTTTCCATAAATTACTATTTAGTTTTTATTTAAGTTAATGTTTATAATGTTTTTTAATTGGTTTCATCTAGTCTAGTGGGATTTTCTTCATCTTCTACATAAGGGAAAACCCAGTAAAAATTTTTGTCATCAGACTGTTTAACAACAATAATAGTTTGTTTATAATTAATTGTTTCACCTCCAAATGATTTTGCATAGACAGACATGGGGTTTCCTTTCGCTACAACTTCTGCAGATCCCATTTTATCACCAGAAATTTTTGATAGCATAACTCCTTTTCTACCTGCTAAATTTATTGGTAAATCTCCATCGGGATTCAAATTCTTAAAAAAGCCTTTAAATGGTGTTGTAAAAATTTTAGTTAAAAATAACGAGGGAACGATACCTATTAAAAGTAATGTATAACCAAAACTAGTGTTATACGATTCTGTAATGCTTGTAGAAATTACAGTACATAACCACCATATAAAAATCCAGCATGTAAATGTGAACATAAATGGTAAGCCTACAAAGTTAAAATAGAGTAATACTATTTGCCACCATTCTAGGTTTTTTCTATTGTATTTAAGAACATCCTCTTTATTAATTTCTGCATTAGCAAGGTCTGTAATAGAAGTAGCAGTATCAATATCTACGTCAACATCTGCATCAACATCAATATCTACATCTACGTCGATATCTAAATCGAAATCAATTCCAGAAATCATTGTAAATAGCCAGTATAGTATTAATAAAATAACTAACAGGCTTAGTATAATATTTACAGAAGAAAAAGCAATGTCAATAATAGCTCTCAATAGATTTAGTGTTTTTAGATTATAGATTTTTAATAGCAGTTATGTAGAAACAATATTGGTAAAGTTTTTAATTTTACTATCATTATTAATGCTAACTATAGATATGTGTCACTGTAGATATAAATGTTACAGAATAATCTGATATTTATTTATACTGTGCATTAATAATTTTCCTTAGTAAGGCAATACTTTATACTATTTTGAACTAATTATAAAGAAAGTTAAATAAGCTATTAACCTAACTTACGTTTTATCTCTTCAGCAGAACGTAAGGGAGAATATAGTGTTGGTGACAAATACTCTTTTAATTTTTTCTCGTAGCGTTTAGATAGTTTTTTATTTCCAACTTCATCTGCTAAAAAGTATAAGTAATTATAAAGAATATATTTATTTGGACTATCGGTTTTTAATTGATGTATTTGAGGCTCGAAGGTATTTAAATAAGATTCAATCTCGTTTGTATAATTTTCTTCTTCGTTATAATTTACTTTCTCATGAAGCCATTTTGCCTTTAATATACATTCTAAAAAAGTAGATTTTTTAGAATGTTCTATAATAAAAGCATCGACTTCTTCTTCACTTCCAAGCCATTTAGGTAATATTACATCTAAATAATTTAAATGTGCCATAGTATGTTTAGGCTCGGCAGATATACAGTCTTGAAACGCTCTTTTACAAACTTCTTTTTCACTTAAGCCTTTATTAACGCTTATTAATAAATTATTGGCATCGACCTTTAAAAAACCTTGTACTTGACTAAGTGTTCTTTTTCCTTTTTCAAGTAATTCAAGAAAACCTAAAGCACTATCTTCATCTGTTTCAGTTGCATAAGCGTAACCGCGTTTTTCCCATGCGTCATAGATCTGTCTGCTGCCATCAACTAATTTGAAAAAAGCAGAATTACCTTCAGCTTTTTTCCACTTTTGCATCTGCTTCTCTTTTAGCATTAAAGCTAAAGCATCTATGGCTTGCGTTTTTTGGTCTGCTGTTAACGCTTTTATTTGTTCTAATGCAGTATTGTATTTACCATACTCAACATTTTTTACGATTTTTTTAATGGTTTTATTTCCAAAACTATAATCAATTCCAGTATACTGATTAAACCATTTACTTAAAATTTTATTAGGAATGAATGATATTAAAAGTAGTAAGAATAAAAGTGAAGCTATAATAACAGCTATTAAATATCTACCAAAAGCTGTTGGTGGCGCATCTATTTTTAACTGCATAAAAGTATCTGAAAATTGAAAACCGTTTTTTATGTAAAACTCTTTTTCTCCATTTAACAATTTAGTCTCGATGTCTTTTTCAAAATAGTTTTGCGCTAAATTCACTTTAGCAGCATAACTTTCTGTTTTTAATATTGTACTATCTTTTATTGCATTTTCACTAATTAGAGCAATAATCTCTTTTGGCTTATCTAGACTAACAAGCGGCAAATAAAAGTGACTTATTTTATCTTTTTTAAATACCTTTTTTACCATAAATGGATAGTTACAATCTATTTTATAATCTGAAAGCAACATGTATTTTTGTGTTTCTTTAGTATTTAAAATATTTTTTGCTTTTACAGGTTCTAATTTTTTAGCTTTAGACATAAATAGTAAATCGCCACTAAACATATAAATAATAAAAGCAAGTATAGCTAGAGCCACTAATCGTTTAATAAAAAATAAGTTTTTAGAAAATTTGATGATTTTAAATAAGATGTTTTTAAGCATAGCGAAAGTTGTTTAGATTGTAAATATCGTTAATTCGTTCTTATGTCAAAAAAAACAGTTTAGAAGAATTTATGGCTCTTTTTTAATATATATGTTGTTTTTTAAACTCTTATTTTCTCTATTAATAAGCAGATTATTAGTTACTATTGCTATATTTTAGAAGTACTCTAAATTTCTTGTAAATGATACGAATTCTAATTTTTCTATTTTTAATATTCGGACTAAATTCTTGTAAAGAAAAAGACGCTTATTTTTATAAACAAATTAAAACATCAGATAGTCTAGCTAATAATGGGTTGTATTTTTCTAGTATTAAGCTACTAAGAAATGTAGCAGCAAACCCTCAAATTTCGGAACAAGAAAGAGGTAAAGCTTTTTATAAAATAGGTTATGCTTTTCAAAACCTTACTCTTTTAGACTCGGCACAAATTTATTATGGGAAAGGAGATGAAATTGCAGATAAATTAAAAACAAATACTCTTTTAGTAAAAAAATACAATTATAAATCTTCAGTATTTTATACCAAAAACCAAATGGATAGCGCGGTTGTATTTGGCTTAAAAGCTATAGAAACGGCAGAGTTAACGAATAATAATTATTTATTGAATGCTACTAATTCTAATTTAGGACGCATTTTTATTCAAGAAAAAAACAAAAAGAAAGCAAAAAAATATTTAGATATAGCAATGACTTATGCTAAAAAAAGTAAAGACAGTGTTACTATTATTGAAACTTTAATTTGTTTAGCACAACTTAATGAGCTTCAAAAAAAATATAATGATGCAGAGAAAAAGTATAAGGACATTATTAAATTTTCAGAAGCAAACCAATTAAATAAAAATGTAGTTTTGGCTAATTCGAATTTGGCTAAAATATACTTATATACAGGAAAACTTGATAAAGCAAAGAAACATGCATTTATAAGTTTAGGTCTTTATAGTAGTTTTGAAACAGCAAATAAATTAAAAGCAGAAATTGAGAAAACGAATCAGTTAGCAAAATTAAATGGCAAAAATGAATCAATTAATAATACCGAAGCGTTTTTAAAAGAAAGAGATAGTATCATAGATAAACGTATTCAATTAGAAAAAGAAAATGCTTATTTAGAATATTTAAAAGGAAGCAAAAAGGCTATAGATGCTAATCTAAAAATAAACAGTGAAAAAGACATAAGAGAAACCATAGACCGTATTATAAAACTAAAAGATAGTATCTACTATACTGTGCTAAATAGTAAGTATTTAGAGTTTGAAACAAAGTTCCAAACAGAAAAAACAGAGAAACAAAACCAAAAACTTAGAGCAGATACGGCAGAAAAAATCATTTTAGCTGAAAAACGAAAAAATCAAAATTTACTATTGTTATTTATTTTAACGCTATTGCTTTTTGGTATAATTTTATTTTATAAATATGCTAGAAATAAAAAAGCAGAACTTTTATATAATGCAAAACTTAATATTATAAAAGCTAGACAGAATGAGCAGGATGAAATAGGTAAAGAATTGCATGATAGTATTTCAAAAAAACTAGAGGCAATTGCATATAAGTTAACAAAAAAGGGAGATGGTGATTTAGCGAGACAAACCACACAAATTAAAGATAACATCAAAAAAATTTCTAAAGAATTAAGTGTAATGTCTTTTCAGGAAAGTCCTTTTCAAGAACAGTTAACGACTTTAGCTGCTACATACCAAACAGAAAACACTAGAATTAATATATCTGGTATAGAAAATATTGATTGGAAAAAAATAGCACAACCTATTAAATACAATTTGTTTTTAGTAATTAGAGAAGCAGTTTCTAATAGCAGTAATTATGCTAAAGCGAATAATATAGATGTCCATTTTAATAAAAACATTAAAAATATTAGTGTTAATATTAAAGATGATGGTATTGGTTTTGATAAAAAAAGTACAAATATAGGAAGCGGTTTTAGAAACATGAAAGTTAGAGTTAAAGATATCAATGGTGATTTAAAAATAATAAGCGAAAAAAATAGAGGAACTATTATTGCCATTCAATTTGTTATTATATAATAGTATGAATTCTAATTTTTTAATTATTGAAGATCACGAAGACGTATTTGAAAACTTAGAGCGTAAAATTCTTCGAGAGTTTCCATTAGCGAAAATAACAATAGCCTCTACTTGCGACGAAGGTTTTACTCTAATAAAAAAAAGCTTATTAACACAGCCATACTCTCTATTAATATTAGATTTAACTTTTACAATAGAACCTTTTAATGCACAGCTTAAAGATGGTATTCAAGTGCTTTCTGCTTTAAAGGCAAAACAAATTACATTACCTACTATTGTTTATAGCTCTCATAATGATATGCAGCGCATACATACAGTAATTAATAGTTATAAAACCAAAAGTTACGTTCTTAAAACTAGTACTAGTAATAAAGAATTATTATTTGCTATAAAGGAAGTATTAGAAGGCAACACCTATTATAGTAAAGAAGTGCAACAATTACTGAATAAGCGAGTAACCTATGATTTAAAACTAGATGATGTAGATATGCAGATTATTAAATTATTACCAACCAACCAAAGCATAGAAAGTTGGAAAAATCAAGTTTTTAAAAAAGGCAAAGCATACAGTTATAGAGGTATAAAAAAAAGAATAGACAAGTTAAGCCAGTTGCTAGATGTTAGTAATCAAAAAGAATTGGTTTTAAAACTACAAGAATTGGGCTTACTGTAATTTATTTTTTTCATCTTTTTTATCAAAGTTCCATTATTGGAACTTTTTTCATTTAACTCCATCTTAAATTTACATCATAATAGTGTATTAAAGCACAGCAATGTGAGATGCTACTATCCTGTTTTAATATACTACTCACATAAAAGCCGATCGGCAACTGGATAACATTTGTTTAACCTCTAAAACTTAAAAGAGATGAAAAAAGCAGTGTTGGCAGTAGCCATAATTTTAATGAGTGTTAGTTTATATAATTGCACACCGCAGAACATGGAAGATGATAAAAATCTAACAGAACAAAGTACCAATGGAGAAGAGTCTATTGAGTCTGAAAAAGAAAAAGACGACGATTAAATTTAGTATTTTAGGGGAATGGAAAAAACATTCCCCTTTTTTTTATTGTTTTTTATTTTAAGTATTACTCCTCTTTTTGCTCAAAAAAAATCTAATATTTCGACGGACTCTTTATATATTTTAAGTAAGAACGATAGCCTGCATATAAAACAGCAATTAAATTATATTAACCAAGCATTGCTTAGTAATGAAAATGCTTCTAAAAAGTTAAAATACCAATCGCGTAAAGTTGCTATTTTTTATAGTGCTGATGATGAAAAAAATGCAATTCTTGAAGCTTATAAATTATTAAAAAACGCTAAAGCTATAAAAGACACGCTTTACATTGCCAAAGCCTATTACAAACTAGGGTTAAATTATAACAATATTGAGATTAAAGATTCTGCATATGTTAATTTTTATAATTCTAAAAAGTATTTTTTATCTATTAAAGACACTTTAAATGTCGTAAAGTCCCTTAAAAATTTATCAGATATCACTAGAATTAATGGGGATTTTTATACTGCGGAAAAATTAGCGGTAGATGGATTAAAATTAATAGGTGCAAAAAACCAAGAACTTAGCTATAAATTATACATGCAATTAGGTATTTGTTCTAATAATTTAGGGGATTATGAGTCAGCAAAAAAATGGTATTCCGATGCATTGAAAATAGCAAAAAACAAAAAAGATAGTGCTAATACATACAATAGTTTTGGAGTCATGTCTCAAAAGAAAAAAAACTATAATAAAGCATTACAGTTTTTTGACTTAGCCTTAAAAGATAGTTTAAAGCCAAAACTTAAATTAAAAATTGAAGACAATAAAGCATTTACAAAAGGACTCTTAAATAATAAAAATGCAATTAATAAAATTGATTCTATTAAAAATGAAAAGCTTAAGCTTAATTATTATATAGACGCTTATGCTAGTAACATTCACTTAACGAAACTGCATTTAAAACTAAATAATTACAACCAAGCAAAAATAAAAGCAGAAGCAGCTTATAAAATTGCAAATAAATTAAATAGTGCAGATTCTAAAATAGAAAGTTTAGGGTTTTTAATAGATATTAAGAAAAACAATAATAAAGAGGCAAGACTATTCAAGCGTTTAGTTGACAGTGTAAATAGAGCTAAAACTAAACTAAAATCGACTATTGATAAAATTGAATTTGAAACCTTTGAAAAAGAAAAAGAAAATTTACAACTTAGAACAGATAAAGCTAAACAAGCCGAACTATTAGCCAAAGAAAGTAATAAAAAAGATCAATTAATATACATTGTTTCAATTGTTGCATTATTCTCTTTATTGTTAGTGTATTATCTTCATAAGCGTCAAAAACAATTAAAAATAGAACAATATAAATACAATCAAGAATTAAATAGAGGAAAGCGTTTACGAGAAATGGTACAAAATCTTGAAAACAGACCTCAAGATATTGAGGGTATTGAAGATTCTAAATTTCACAAATTTATTAAAGAGCAAACAGGTATTAATAATGACCTATTAGTAGTTTATCTTGAACTTGTAAAAGGTAAAAGTTATAATGAAATAGCTAAAAGTATCAACCTAAGCTTAAGTGGTGCAAAAACTCGAATCGTAAAACTCTACGAAGCACTTAAGATATTTATAGATATAAGTATCGATACTCAGATGACTAAAAGTCATTCTGTTAAAATTTTTAACGACTTATTTGTTGATTATCAGATAAATAAGTAAAAACAACCGAAGTGGTTGTTGTCAATTCATATGTTTCTATTGAGATTTGTTTCAAATAAATTTCAATAAAATGAAAAAAATATACCTACTATTCTTAGCATTAAGTTTTCTTTTTATTAATAGTTAGGCAGCATTAGAAATATTATGAAAAAATTAATTTACATTTTAACTATCTGCATACCGATATTTTTGGCAGCACAAAGTAAACAAATTGATGTTGTTCACTTAAATAATGGGAGTATTCTTAAAGGGGTAATTACAGAAATGATAGTTAATGAAAGTTTAACTGTGGAAATGGATAATGGTTCAATAATTAAAATTAAAATGTCTGATGTTAAAAAAGTGATTAAAGAAACTTCAGAAAAATTAGAAAATAACAAGAATATAGCTGTTAAAACGACAGAAGAAGATGATGATGAAATTATTGAGGAAGTTGAAGAGGAGATTAAGTCAAAAAAGAAAAAAGGAAAATTTTGGAAAGCTCTTGGTAATATTGCTGTTGCAACTTTAAATAAAACCGCAGAAAATGTAAAAAACAAAGATTCTAATGAAGAATCAACTGATTTAGAGGAATATGATGAAATAGAAGAGGAAGAAATTGAGAGTGAGACAAATAGTAATGTTGGTTCCATTTGTTTTTTAAATCCAAATTATTATTCTCGTAAAATAGTTTTAACAAATAGGACTAATGGTAAACAACAAACTATTCTAGTTGGAAAGGCAAATCATGGTAAAAATACAAACTCATGTGCTTATGATATCTCAATAGGTATTTATACTTGTCAAGTATTTACAACCTTCAGTAAAAAAATGATTGAACAATATAACATTAGAATAAGTTCTGACGAAGAAACTTCTAAAAAATTAACTAGAAACCATTATAACTAAATTACTATGAAAAAGATCATCTATTTTTTACTTTTTATTTTTTTATTAAATGCCACGAGTTCAATAGCGCAAAATAGAAATAATCAGAATAAGAAAGAATATATTAAAACTATTACAGAGAAAGCTTACTGGGAAGAATACGTAAAAAGAACAGATAGATTATACAGAAACCTAAATGGAACTGTTTCGTTTACTGATCATTTAATTAAAGTTTACGCTACTAAAAGTTCTTCAGGTGCTTTAACCTTTTATTTCTATCAAGGAGGTAAATTGATAGGTAAAAAAGTTGGGAGAAAAATGTTTAACGACCATAAATTTAAAGTTGAGGGAAAACCAAAAAAGAAAAGAATAAAAAATTTGAATTTAGGTGGTAGAAGTAGTTTGTCAAGTACAAATTATAATTATTTAAGACTTGAAAAAAATGACAGAGTTTCACATATGTCTGAAATGAAATATTGGAAAAACTATGTTGTAAAATATAGAAGATATACACCAAGGAATAGAAAAACTAAATTCTCAAAGAGGAAGATAGTCAAAGTTGTCAGAACGCTTCCTTCAAGAAAAAAAATAACTCTTTTCTATAAAAACAAAAGATTAGTTGGAAAAAAAACTGAAAAAAATTTCGTTAATTATTTGAAATAAATAGACGACAAAAAAACGTTTTACAACACCGTATAAAATTAATTGTTGGTTTTAGCCAGTTTACGAAAGTCATTGCGGATTTTCTATCTACGTTTTATTTGCCAACTTTTATAAATACGTTATACTAAAATTGGAATTGCCAAAAGAGTAAATAGAAAATTAAAAAAGAAACTAAAAAGAAAGGTTACTAAAAAGGATATCTTAAAAATAATCACTTAATAAATGCCTCCTAACAACGTATAAGATTAATTGCTATTATGAAAATTCAGAAGGGTTTTCCTATTCAGTTTGTATCTGTTAAACTAAATTGTAAGTAAGTCTAATCGGCTAAGAACAGTGTTTAATCCTCATTAAGGGAAAACGGAAGCCATCAGCAGTGCTATAATAATTTAACAGAAAGTAGTGATGTTAAGCTTTAATTGACAGAAAACTTATTCATGTTTAGAGTAGTTACTAAAAATAGAAGGAAAAATAACAAAGTAGAATTCTAATAAAATTTAAAGGGCAATTTATTAGCTAGTTGATTTGTTTGATTGACTTCTCACATTTATTATTGATTTTTTATTAAAAAACAAACCCGGAAAACTCGCCACAATGTGACAAAGAAAAATCAATACACAGTTTTTTAGATTCATTAAATAATTTAGGAATACCTACCTCTGTTTTTTTAATGCTCAAAGTTTGAATATTAAATCCTTTGGTTTCAGATATTAATTTTAGAAAAGAATATTTTAGCATTTTACTTTGTGTTTTATAATCCAATTTTTCAACTTTAAACCATTCGCTTTTAAAGTCAGTTTCACCTTCTAAGGTCGCAATAGAGTGACTAAAATCATCAGTAATTATTGACTCAGTAAAATATAGGTTTTCATCAATAATAACTTGCCCTTTTTTGTCATTAAGCAATTTGCAATCAATGCGTTTTGGGTTATAAAACTGCTTCCCAAACTGTTGTACATTTACTTTATAGGCAGCTTCTTTCATACTCCAAAGCAGCCAAACCATTTGGTGTTTATCTTCAGCATTAAAAATAAGTAGTTGTTCTTTTTTAGTGAAAACTTTATCTAGAAAACGTTGGTATCTTTTACTATTACTATAGGGAGAATGTTTAGCGGCATAGTTTAAATCGACAATGTCGTTGCCAATCATTTAGCATTCAATTTTTCATTAATAATGTCCATTGCTGTTTTTACAGATATCATTTTTTCCATATCATCGTTTTCTATACGAATATCAAACTCATCTTCAACATCTAATACAACATCAACTAAATTAGCAGAGTTTATTTTTAAGTCATTAATAAAATCTGTGTTTTCCGATAAATTATTAAATGCTTCTTCGTTCTGTATATAGGGTTCTACAATACTTTTTAGTTTGGCTATTAATTGGTCTTTTGTCATGTTTACTTTCCGCGAAAGTGGAAATCTTTTTAATTAAACTTATTTTTTGTTGAGATGCTTCGACTGCGCTCAGCATGACATCTCAATTATACTTTTTAAAGATAACACAAGCATTAACATCACCAAAACCAAAACTAGCTTTTGCTGCTATGTTTATTGTTGTATGCATTAATTGTTTAACTACTTTTTCTTCAGAAATTAATGCCGAAATTCCAGGATGTAAATCTTCACAATTTATATTGGGAAACAAAAACTGATTTTTAATTTGCAATACTGTAGCTACGCTTTCAATACTACCGGCTGCTGCTAAACAGTGACCAACCATAGATTTTAATGAATTTATGTATGGAAAATCGTTTCTGTTTAGGTTTAAAGCTTTTGACCAATTTTCAATTTCTAAAGTATCTTTTGATGTAGCAGTTAAATGCCCATTTATAGTATCTATATCTTTAGCTTTAATTTGAGCATCTTTAATAGCGTTTTTTATGCAATGTTGTACAGCTTCTGGATTTGGCGCTGTCATGGTACCATTATTGCGTTGTCCGCCAGAGTTTATATTACCTCCAATAATTTCGGCATAAATGGTAGCTTTACGATCTAAAGCACTTTCTAAACTTTCTAAAACTAAAGCACCTGCGCCACTTCCAGGAACAAATCCACTAGCAGAAACACTCATTGGTCTGGAGCCTTTTTTTGGAGTATTATTATGTTTATAGGTCATGACTCGCATAGTATCAAATCCGCCCCAAATGTATGGGCCATCGTCACTACAACTACCAACCAGCATACGTTTTGCGTGTCCGTTTTTTATGCGTTCATAACCCATTAAGATAGCTTCGGTGCCTGTTGTACAGGCAGAAGAATTCGTTGTCACTTGATTACCTAAACCCAATATTCCTCCTAAAAATGCACTAATCCCGCTGGCCATAGTTTGAACAACAACGGTGCTTCCTAAACGCTTCACTTGTTTATCGTCTAGTTTGTAAATAGCTTCTCTAAATTTTTCTACTCCGGATGTTCCGGTGCCAAATATAGTTCCACTATTAAAATCTAACTCACTGTCTTTATCTATGCTTAATCCAGCATCTTTCCAAGCGTCTATTCCTGCAATACAGCCGTATAAAATACCATTACTGTTAAAATTGCGAAGTTGTAAAGGTGTTAGATAGTTTAGTTTTTTTTCTTCAGAAATTTCTGGAATACCACCAATGCAACAGGAGAATTCTAAATCTTTTAAATTTTGATGAAACGTAATACCAGAATCTCCATTTTTAATGGCTTTTAAAAACGCATCGATTTCAACACCATTTGGTGCTACAACTCCTAAACCTGTGATGACGACTCTATTTTTCATAGCATTTCCCGCGAAAGCGGGAATCTTATTAATTATTTTTAATATAACACTTCAACAAACTCAGTGTGACAAATTAACTATTATATATCGCTTTGTCCTATCTTCATCATTCCGGAAATTTTTCCACGACAAACCAATTCTTTTCTTTCATTAAAAAGCTTTACGTTGCATTTCAATTTATTAAAACGAAAGACTTCTTTTTCAGAAATAACTGTTACTTTTTCTTCTGGATAAACCGGTAAAAAGAAATCTATTTGACTAGACGTTAATACTATTTGTGGAAGATTAACTTCAGAAAGTTCATCTTTTAGCATGAAAACTCCTAAACAAACAACACCAATTTGTGCCATACATTCTGTTAAAATAACACCAGGTGTAATAGGATTATCTTTAAAATGACCTTGGTAAAAATACTCATCTTTTTTAAAGGTGTAATGCCCAGTAATACTTTCGTTTGAGATAGTCGTTAGCTCGTCAACGAATAGAAAAGGTTGTTGATAAGGTAATAGTTTTATGATTTGTTTTCCAGTCATGTTTAACTAATATGTTCGCCGCCATCAACAGGAATTACACAACCGTTAATCCAGCTGGCTTCATCTTTATTTAATAAATACACAGCATTAGCAACATCTTCAGGCTGTGTTAAACGATTAAAGGGACTTCGCGATAATGCATGTTCTTTAAGTTTATCGCTTCCAGGGATCATTCGAAAAGATAAGGTGTCTGTAACACCAGCTTGTATACAATTTGCTCTAATACCAAAAGGAGCAAACTCTAGTGCTATATTTCTTGAAAGGGCTTCTAAGGTTACTTTTGCGGCAGAAACGGCAGCATAACTTTTCCATGCTCTTGAACTTCCTTCACTTGTAAAACAGAGTACTCTTGCATCTTCCGCAAATAATTGGGCCTCAAAAACCGCTTTAGTCCAATCGTACAAACTAATAGCCATTGCGTTAAGTGTTAAATGAAAATCGTCGTTAGTAAGAGTTGGGTTTTCGGTATCTACCATAGGTTTCAAATTGCCTTTAGCAACACTATGAATAAGTGTTCTTACTTTACCTTTAGTTCCTAAAACCTCTTTTAATTCTGAAATAATTCGGTTTCGTTTTTCAACTTTAAAAGCATCAATGTTATAAGATTTAAATAGTATGCCTTCAGCTTTAATTTTATCAAATTCTGCATTAAATATTTCAGAATGTGCTCTGGCATTACGATGGACAACACAAATATTCATACCGTGCTTTGCCAATTTTTTTGCAGTAGCTAAACCTAATCCGCTAGAACCGCCTAAAATAATTGCCCAATAGTTTTTATCTTGAAATTCTTTCATTACTTTATTCAAATATTTATTTTAATGACACTTCGATTGTTTAAAGTTCCTGCTAGCTCAATATGATATTTAGTTCCTGTTTAGTCCAGAGCTTTAACAGTGTAAAGTTAATCGAGATTTTACCATTCTAAAAGTATGCGTTGTGCAGAAAAACCTGGGCCAAAACTTAACATTAATCCTTTATCTCCTTTTGGTAATTGTTTGTCCATAAAACGCTCTAAAACATATAAAACAGTAGCGCTACTCATATTTCCATACAATTTAAGAACTTCTTTTGTATCGTCAATGTTTTTACCTAAAACTCCAAAAAGAGCTTCTACAGTTTGTACAATTTTTTTACCGCCAGGATGAAAAATAAGATGATTTATAGCTTCTATTGTAAGATTGTTTTTTTCTAAAAAAGGGTGGACTATTTTTGGAAAATGTTCAGCAATAGTTTCTGGTACAGCTTTATCTAAAATCATTTGTAAGCCAGTATTTACTAATTTAAAACCCATCATAGTCTCTGCATTGTAAAAATGGTACATTGCTTCATCTATAATTTTTGGTCCATTATCGCTTTTATACGATGATAGTATAACGCTAGAAGCACCATCTCCAAAAATAGCGGCACTTACAATATTTACCATAGAAAAATCATCTAGTTGAAACGTCGCTGTTGGAGATTCTACAGCAATAACGGCTGCACGTTTATTAGGGTTTGCTTTTAAGAAATTCTTAGCGTAAATAATTCCTGAAACTCCAGCTGCACAGCCCATTTCTGTAACAGGTAGTCTCACAATATCACGCTTCATTTTTAATCTATTTATTAAATAAGCATCTACAGATGGAATCATAATACCTGTACAGCTTACCGTAATAATATAGTCTATATCTGTTGGTTGTAGTTTTGCTTTATCTAGTGCTTTTATTAGGGATTTTTCAGCTAGCTTAATGGTTTCTCGAGAATAAATGTCGTTTTTCTCTTCAAATGATGTTTTAGTAAAAACGTCTTTAGCGTCCATAATAGAGTAACGTCTTTCTACGCCTGCATTTTCAAAAAGCTTTATTACCTTTCTTTTAAAACGATCGTCTTGCCCAGATAACCAATTATTTAAATATGGTATAATATCTTTAGTTTCTCTAGTATATTGAGGTAATTGTTTTGCTACTGCTGTTATTTTTACACTCATTTATTTTCTTTTAAGAATCCATTGAAAACGAAAAGCCCATTTCCATTTTATTGCATAATTGGCATTTATTTTTGTCGAAATAGATTCTAATTCTTTACGTTTAAAACCTCTTAATATAGAAGTTAATCCATCTTCAATAACCATTTTGTTTGTTATAGGTATGCATAGTAATTTAAATAAATAATAGGCTAGTTTATGTCTTTGTAAATCGTTAACAACTATTCCTATTGTTGCTTTTTTTATTAAATAAGATAAGAGTGAATGTAATTCATTTTCTTTAAAATGGTGTAAAAATAAGGTTGACAATACGATGTCAAATTCTAATGATTTAAATGTTTCTGAAAAAATATTATAATCTAGAAATTGAATTTCTGGATAGTTAATAGACAATTCGTTGGCATAAGCAGTAGTATCTTTATTGGCATCTATGCCAATTAAATTAAAAGCATAGCCTTCTCTTTTGCCCAGTTTTGCTACGTTTCTTAATATATCACCACTACCAGAACCTAAATCTATAATGGTTATTGGTTTTTCTTTTGGATGGTTTTTTAATAGCTTTTTAAGCCCATTAATAGTAACATTATTACCACCTAAAAAAGCATTAATATTATCGATTTTATTTAAAGTGTCTCGTAAAATAGTACCGCTAATTGAGAAATCATCCATAATTTCTGTTGCATTAGTCCTATATTTTGTATTCACTAATAAACTCATGATGTAGTCATGATTTTGCCATGCGTACGTTTAATAATGTACTGCAATACTTTTGGAAATGGCTTTAATATTAGTACAATTATTTCCGATACTATATTTAAGCTAAACAAATAGGCAATAAATTTCCCAGTATTTATTCTGTTCTTAAACTCTTTATTCCAAAGCATTGAGTACTGCTTTTCTAATAAATATCTTGATTTTATATTACCATCAAGGTAATCAATTATTAAGGATGAAACTATTTGGGCACTTCTAATAGCCATGCTCATGCCGTTTCCTGCTAGCGGATGAATCATTCCTGCCGTGTCACCACACATAAGCACATGGTTTTCTACAGGTTTTTTATTTAAAAAAGAAATCTGACTTATTGTTAAAGGGACATCAAAAACCGACGTGGAGTTTTTGAAAATAGATTTTAAATGCTCGTTTTTATAAAGAATTTCTTTTTGAAATGCTTGAATGTTTTTGTGTTTTTTGAAAGTATTATAGTTAGTAATATAACAGATGTTGATTTTATTATTTTCAACTTTTGAAACACCACAATAACCGCCTTTAAAATTATGTAATGCTACTAGATTATCAGGGAAGTTTCCAGTAGCATGTATTTTTACAGCTAGAAAGGGTGATTTCTCTTTTATAAATTGACGATTTAATTTTGTATCAAGATTGGCACGTTTTCCATAAGCACCAATAACTAGTTTAGCTTTATATGTTGTGTCGCTTTTTGTTTTTACTGAAAATGTTTTATTAATAAATGTAATATCTTCAACAGCGTCTTTTAATATTTCAACATTACTTTCTAATACTTTTTTTGCTAGTATATTATCTAAACAATATCTACTAATACCAAAACCACCAAGTGGTAGCCTTACTTTTATTATTTTATTTTTTATTGTTGTTAATTCAAATGAGTTGATTTTATGAGCATCATATTTAAAAACATCAATATCTAGAAATTTTAAATAGGGCAATACTTCATTAGAAATATACTCGCCACAGACTTTATGTTTTGGATAGGTGTTTTTTTCAATGACTAATACCTTAATCTTAAATTTTGATAAGTGAATTGCTGAAGATAATCCAGCTAAACCACCACCAACTATTATAACATCAAAGTATGAGTCTTCAGTATTCAAGACATTTATTTTTTAAGATAGGTAATCGATATTTTTGCTGTGTTAGAAAGAGCAAAACTACTACCACCTACTTTATAATCTCGTCTGTTAATTTCAAAGTAAGTTGATAATTCAAGACCAGATGTTGTGTTTTTTATCTTAAAAGGAATGGTGATTTCTTTAGTAGTATTTTTTATGGTTAATTCTCCAGTAACATTATAAGTGTCTCCAGATTTAAATATGATTTTTGAAGATTTAAATAAAATATATGGATACTTTTTAGCATCAAAATAGTCCTCTTGTTTTAAATGTTCGTCTCTTTTTTCTATATCAGTATTTATCGATTTTACAGATACTTTGCCAGAAATTGAACTATTTGCTAAATCATTTTTGTTAAATAGAACATTCATTTTGGTATCTTTAAAATAGCCATCTACATTAAACCCTAGGTTTCTAATTTTAAAATCTACGGTAACATGTGTATTAACATCATTATTACTTTGGGAATAACTATAGTTTGCTATCAAAAATAAAAATGTAAAAAAGAAGAATATACTTTTAGTCTTTATCATCTTTTAAAGATAATTATATTCTAAATAACTTTAGTAATGCTAAAGTTATTTGTTCTAAAGGTTATTTTATCTCCTTTTGTTTTAGATAATAGTAGTTGAGCAATTGGAGTACTTGGAGAGATAGCATAAAACACTTCATTTTTAACTGTTAGTATACCAGCACTTATTGCAATAAAATAATTCGCTTGCGTTGTATAGACAATGCTGCCAAGGTGTATTTTTTGTGAAGTAGTTTCTATATTTATTTTTACTAAGTTAGCTTTTGTTTTATTAATTTCTGCTAACTGATTTCCGGCCTTTTCACGCTCCAGTTGTAACATAGCTCTACCAGTTTCATGTTTGTCTCCAGCAGAGCTTTTTGTTTCTGAAAGCAAAGACTCTTGAATTTCTTGCATTGTATTTTGAACCGTTATAAGCCGATTGTCTATAAATACTAAACATTGATTATATAATTCTTCCTTTAAATTCATTTTTGAGCTTTAAATTCTAGTTTTCCGTAAAAATGCATTTGTCTAACAATCCATGTCTTTCTTTTCTGAATATATGAAGATGCAGGATTAGCCTTGTATTGTTTTGGATTTGGTAATATAGCAGCAATTGCAGCTGCTTCATATTCTGTTAGACTAGCTGAAGATTTTTTAAACCAATACTGTGTAGCAGCTTCAGCACCATATATGCCGTTTCCCATTTCTATGCTATTTAAATAGACTTCCAAAATGCGTTCTTTACTCCATATTTTCTCAATTAAAAAAGTGAAATACGTTTCTAATCCTTTACGAAGCCAACTGCGTTCTGGCCATAAAAACACATTTTTGGCCGTTTGTTGGCTAATAGTACTTGCGCCTTTTATACGTTTCCCTTTTTTATTATTCTCGTACGCTTTTTCTATAGCTTCTATGTCGAAACCACTATGAGATATAAATTTTTGATCTTCACTAGAAATAACAGCTAACTGTAAGTTTTTAGAGATTTTTTCTATTGGAGTCCAATCATGTTTCCAAAGCTTACGATTAGCATCGTCTTGGTAATAGCGAATAACCATTAAAGGTGTAATTGGTACAGGGATGTATTTAAATAATACTACTAAGCTTATAGAAAACACAATGCTCCAAAAGCAAGATTTTAATAAAAAACGAAAGAGCTTTTTCATAATTTATTATATTAAATCTGCTAATTGTTTTCCAACCAGACTACCTATAGCAACTCCCATACCACCTAATCGTACACCGCAAAAGACATTGTCGTCTATTTGTTTTACTATTGGTTTTTTCTGTTTTCCAACACCCATAATACCACTCCAACGATGCTCTATTTCGAAAGAGGTTTCTGGTAAGATGGTTGTTTTTAGAAGCATTTCTAATGTATTCTGAATGAGCTCTGTTTCACCAAAATTTGTTGTGTTTTCGGTTTTAAAAGCTAAATGCCTTCCGCCTCCAAATAATATTTGATTATTAATATTTCTAAAATAATAATAGCCTTCATCTAAATGAAAAGTGCCTTTAATATGTAAGTTTTTAATTGGCTTTGTAATTAATACTTGTGCTCTTGCTGGTTCAACAATTTCATTTAATAATTGTTTAGCAAAACCATTTGTAGCTATTAATAATTTTGAAGTCGATAATTCAAATGCATTTGTTTTTAGTTTTACAGAGTGTCCTTCATTTAAAAATGCTTCAACTGTTATATTATTTAATATTTTAATGTTTTGCGCTTGTACTTTATTAAGTAAAGCATTCATCATTTTTCCAGTATCTATTTGGCCTTCAAAAGAATTAAATATAGATTGCTCTTTTATAGTTTTAAAACCAAAAAGATTATCCTGCAATTTGAAAATATCTTGTTTAAATAAAGGCTGAAGTAATGTGTTAACAGCGTTTTTTTTGTCTAAACAATTACTAAATAAAGATTCGTTTTTCTTTAAAAACAACTCGTAACCACCGTTATTTTGATAATCTATGGTCTTATCACCAAGAGTTTCTCTTAATAAATTGAGACCTTCTATACGATTTTTTACAAGATGAAAGACTTCTTCTTCCGAGTGGGAATTAAGATCCTTTACAATTTCACTAAGACTACCAAAGCATGCAAAACCTGCATTTTTTGTACTTGCTCCTTGTGGAAGAATACCTTTTTCTAGGACAAGAATTTTAGCTTTAGGAAAGCGTTGTCTTAAACTTAAAGCGCAGTTTAAACCTACTATACCACTACCAACGATAGTATAGTCAATGTTATATAACCAAGTTTTTATTTCCCAATATGATAAATTCATGTTACGAAGTTACTATTTTATCTTATGACTTTAGAGTATTAAAAAAGCCGCAACATAAGTTGCGGCTTTTTTGTTTTGGTTGGTTATTTATTTCTAAGTTTAGTGTGTTCTAGTTATTCGTATTAGGGCCACCACTCATAATTACAAATTCACTTCTACGATTAAGTTGGTGTTCTTCTTCTGTACAATTATCACCACAGTCTACCACTAATTCATTTTCTCCTTTTCCTGCTCCAGATATTCTTGTAGCATCTATACCTTTAGAGATAATGTATTGTACTGTTGTTTTTGCTCTTCTGTCTGATAAAGCATCGTTATATCTATTTGTTGCTCTAATATCTGTGTGTGAGGTTGCATAAATTACCATATCAGGATATTTATTCATTACCTGTACTAAGTTATCTAATTCAAAAGCTGCTTTTGC